>CAZUDI010000010.1:0-74783 GCA_964618975.1 uncultured Bacteriovoracaceae bacterium
CTCGCACCCTCCGTATTACCGCGGCTGCTGGCACGGAGTTAGCCGGTGCTTCCTCCGAGGGTACCGTCAAGAGATAGGGGTATTATTCCCGCTCTCCTTTCTTTCCCTCTAACAGGGCTTTACAACCCGAAGGCCTTCATCACCCACGCGACGTCGCTGCGTCAGGGTTTCCCCCATTGCGCAAAATTCCTCACTGCTGCCTCCCGTAGGAGTCTGGACCGTGTCTCAGTTCCAGTGTGGCTGATCGTCCTCTCAAACCAGCTACGGATCGTCGCCTTGGTGAGCCGTTACCTCACCAACAAGCTAATCCGACGCGGGCCCATCCTCGAGCGATAGCTTGCAAGCAGAGGCCATCTTTCCCCTCACGACCTAGGTCATGGGAACGTATGCGGGATTAGCATCCCTTTCGGAATGTTATCCCCCACTCAAGGGCAGGTTACCCACGCGTTACTCACCCGTCCGCCGCTTTACTCATCCCCCGAAGGGAACTTTCTCGCTCGACTTGCATGTGTTAGGCACGCCGCCAGCGTTCATTCTGAGCCGGGATCAAACTCTTGTGTTTAATTCCGATAAGCTTTTCGCATCTTCCACTATTCAGTTTTCAAAGATCAATCATTCTTGCGCTGCGGTGTGCTGTTCTATTAGAGTTCAGCGACAATGTCAAGCGGAAAATTTATCCGTCTTTCCAATGCCTTACGGCAGCAATGTTTCTCAAAGAACTTGCCTTATCTAAGCCATATCAGCGACCGTGTCAAGGGGTTAAAATTATTTTTTTTAAGCCCCCGTCTCTTTGGGTCAACCGGATTCCATGCCTCTGATTTTTTGGCCATCCTCGGCAGTCTTGTTCAAAGAGCGAGGCAATTTCTAGGCCATATCAGTAAGCGTGTCAAGGTGGAAATAAGTCCCGCTTGTGTCATCCCGTTTCAACCCGGACGCGAGGTCCCGTGGCTTTCCTCGGCAAATCTTTTCAAAGAACGAGGCGCAACTTAAGCCATATCGGTAGCCGTGTCAAGGAAGAAAATCATTGGATTTCATGAGCCGGTCTTAGGTATCTCCACCTGATTCTTAGGCTTTTATCGACAGTGCTTATCAAAGAGCGTGTGATCATCTAAGCCAATTCCCCGCGCCTGTCAAGGGCCAAGTGGTGAATATGGGCACCCTTAGGCGATATTTATCATATATATATAATTACTAAATCGTATCAGGAGAGGTAGCATCGGTGCAAGTTCGACATCGGGCCTAGAGAATCAGCTCCGTGGGCTTTGCCTTCGTTTCCTCCCGGCCATAAATCTTCGCTGGCAGGGCCTATCTCGTATCCAGGACTCGCAGCTATCTCCTGGTCGGGCGAGGGTTAACTAACATATTCCCGCATCCCGTGAGAGGTGAAGCTATGGACTCTTGGCCGTGAAGACCACGGCGGTCCAGTCACTCGCCAATGGTGACCTTGGCGAAGCGGCGCTTGCCGACTTGAATGACACAGGTGCCTCTTGCCAGGATGAGCGTATCATCGTCGATCCGTACATCATCGATTCTGACCGCCCCCTGCCGAATCATGCGTTTGGCCTCCGAGGTGCTTGCCGTCAGCCCGGTCTCCTTGAGTACGGTACAAATCCAGGGATTATCAGGATTCAGAGTGAATTCGGGCAAGTCATCCGGCCGGTCTTTCTTGCGGAAGACCTGGATGAATGCCTCCCTCGCCGCCTGAGCCTGTTGACTCCCATGATAGCGCTCCACAAACTCGTAGGCCAGCGCCAGCTTTACCTCCATGGGATTGAGGCCCTCCTGCGCCACCTGGCACCTGATCGATTTGATTTCATCAGCCGATCTCGTACTCAGAAGCTCGTAGTATTTCCACATCAGCGCATCCGAGATCGACATGGTCTTGCCGAACATCTCGTCCGGGGGGTCGTCCACCCCGATATAGTTACCGTAGGACTTGCTCATCTTCTGCACGCCGTCGGTGCCTTCAAGCAACGGCAGGGTAATCACCACCTGCGGTTCCTGCCCATAGGCCTTCTGCATCTCGCGCCCCATGAGCAGGTTGAAAATCTGATCGGTTCCGCCGAGCTCCACATCGGCCCGGAGTGCCACCGAATCATAGCCCTGCACGAAGGGATACAGAAACTCATGGATGCTGATGGGGCGCTGTTGGGAGAAACGCTGTTTGAAGTCATCACGCTCCAGCATACGAGCCACGGTGCTGTAGGAGGTGAGCTTGATAAAGTCGGAAACGGTCATGGAGTCCATCCACTGCGAATTGAAGGCAAGCGTAGTCTTGTCCGGATCGAGGATCTTGAAGACCTGTTCCTGATATGTCCTGGCGTTGGCAAGCACCTCCTCGCGTGTCAGAGGCGGCCGGGTGGAGTTCCTCCCGCTCGGGTCACCGATCATGCCCGTAAAATCACCGATCAGGGCGATGACCTCGTGTCCGGCATCCTGAAACTGCCGCATCTTGTGCAACAGAACGGTATGTCCGAGATGAATATCCGGGGCCGTGGGGTCGAACCCCACCTTTACTCGCAGGGGTCGACCCTTTTTAACCTTGGCCCGGAGATCCTCCGCGGAGATGATGTCAACGGTGCCTCTCAAAAACTCGTTCAGGTGTTCGTCTAGCATCGCTGCTCCCTGTCATGGTCTCTGGTTGTCGCGGCATCCCATGGGCGGCATATCTCTGCTCGCCAGACCGCTAATATAGCGAGAAAAAGCCTTACTTGGCATACTCTACGGACCGGCTCTCCCGAATCACCACCACCTTGATCTGCCCGGGATAGGTCAGTTTTTCCTCGATTGATTTTGAGATAGCCTTGGCCAGCTGATCCGTATCCGCATCACTGACCTTACCCACATCCACCATAACCCGAACTTCTCTCCCGGCCTGAACGGCATAAGCCCTTGAGACACCGTCATAATCCGTGGCAATATGCTCGAGGTCCTCGAGACGTCTGATATAATTCTCCAACATCTCGCGCCTGGCTCCGGGGCGGGCGGCGGACAGGGAGTCCGCGGCCTGCACCAGAAAGCCATAGACCGAGTTCACCGGGGCCTCGTTATGGTGCGAGGCGATGGCCTCCACCACCTTGCTCGACTCCCCATGCCGCTTGGCCATCTCGGACCCGATGAGGGCATGCGATCCCTCAACCTCATGGTCAATGGCCTTGCCGATGTCATGCAGCAGACCGATGCGTTTGGCCGTCTTCTGGTTCACACCGATCTCGGCCGCCATGATCCCGCACAGATGAGCGACTTCCAGGGAGTGCTGATAGACATTCTGGGAAAAGCTGGTGCGGTACTTCAGCTTGCCGATGAGCTTGATCAGTTCGGGATTGATGCCGTGCAGCCCCACATCAAAGGTGGCCTGTTGTCCCGTCTCCCAGATCCCTTCGTTGAGCTCGTCCTGGACCTTCTTGACCACATCCTCGATGCGGGAGGGGTGGATACGGCCGTCGATCACCAGGCGTTCCAGGGAGAGCCGGGCAACCTCGCGCTTGATGGGATCGAAGCTGGAGATGATCACTGCATCCGGGGTGTCATCGATAATGAGATCGACACCCGTGACGGCCTCAATGGAACGGATATTGCGGCCTTCTCTCCCGATGATACGCCCCTTCATCTCCTCTCCAGGCAGGTTGACCACGGAGACCGTACGTTCGCAGACAACATCCGCCGAATAGCGTTGAATGGCGGTGGCCAGAATACGCTTGACTTTTTTGTCCGCCTCGGCCATGGCCTCGTCGTTGATCTGCTTTATCAGCTTGGCAGATTCGTGCCGAGCCTCACTCTCAAGCGAATCCATCAGGGTCTTCTTGGCCTGGAGCGAATCCATCCCACTAATCTCTTCGAGCTTGGCGATCTGTTCGGCGTGCAGACTTTCGATCTCGATCGTCTTGACGTCGAGGTTCTTCTTGCGGTCGATCAGGGACTGCTCGGTACTCTTGAGCTCCAGTTCACGTTTGTCCAATATGGCCAGTTTTTTGTCAAACAACTCCTCCCGCTGCATGATGCGTTTCTCGATGGAGGAGACCTCCTTGAGACGCTCCTTGGCCTCCTGGTCGGACTCGCTGCGTGCGGCGAAAAGGATCTCTTTGGCCTGCAGTTGAGCATCAGCAATAAGATTGGAAACTTCCTTCTTGGCATCGTCCATAAGCCGCGCGGAGATGGTGGTGGCATCTTTCTTGGCCTTCTTGCTGGCGAAAAGATTCAGTCCATATCCCGCCGAGACTCCGATGAGCACTGCTACAACAAGATAAACAGTCAGCATTACCGTACCTCACCTTCCGATTCAAGCAGGCCCTGCTGGGTTACCACATACCGCACCCTTACATCCCATGGATCGGTAATAATCTCGTCCAGCAGGCATTCCTCGAAGCACACACCGATGGTGTTGAGCCCGGGATTTGCCTTTAACAGCCTGTCGTAATATCCCTTCCCATACCCCAGCCGGCAGCCTGTCCGATCAAAGGCCACCCCGGGAACGAGGATCAAATCGATCGCACCGGGGTCAACCACCACCGTTGAAATCGGCTCGGGAATCCCGTAGCTGCCGGTGGTGAAGTGATCCTTGCTGCCAGCCGGAGAAAAAACCAGCGTGCTTCCCGCAACGCGGGGAAACACGCATTCCTTGTCTTGCTCACACCAGAGGGGACCGAGATCGACCTCCCCACGAATCGGCATGTAGAGGGCGACAATGTGCGCCTCCAAAAAGGAAGGCGCCCTGCAGATATGCCTGCAGATGCTCTCTTCCCGGACAAGGCGCTCCGCGTGTGGCAGAGCGTTCCTCCAGGAGAGCATCCGCTGCCTGATCTGCGTTTTTCCTTCCATATCTCTCAGAGGAGAGGACCGCCATGCACGCAAGATATCAAGGGTGCCCCCGATGATGCCGTGCCCCAGTGAACCTCGAGCCTGATCTATTCATCAGACCGGGCCTGACATGCTGCTTTTAAGGCTTTTCTCAAACGAGAACATGCACACCGCAGCTCTTAAATCAGGCCACATCTTCTTCCAGTGTTGGCTCTGACGGGACAAAAAGGGATCACGGGCACCCCAGGGGCTCATTGTTACGTCCGAGCATCGATCTGTTGCAGCAGGGCGTCAATCCTTTCGGAAACCTCTTGCCTGAGGCTCTCCAACTCCGCCTTCGTCTGGGCAACATCATCTGCCATGTTCAACATAACCAAGGCGATGAGTTCCGTGGTAGTGATTGCACTCCTTTGCTGTTGAACCTCCAACACCTTTGCATCGATATAATGCGACAATGAGCGCACATGCTCTGCATTGCCCCCGGCCCTAACCTTATACGCCTGCCCCAATATCTTAATCGTTACCGTGTCTTGCAAAATGTTAAAACGCATCCAATGTGCTTATCAGTTGTGACACCTTCTGTTGGGTGTGTTCCCTCTCGGATGTGAGAGAGACGATCTCCTGTTTCAGCCCTCTTGCCTCTTCCTCCTTTTCCTTTAACGTATTTGCCAAGCCCTCATTCTTCTGTTGCAGATCGTCTACCATTTCCAGTAAATGGATTATCTTTTTTTCAAGGATATCCAGCAACTCCAATCTTCTCTCCTTCTCAGTGCCTTATCTTTTAATTATACATCCAGTCTACCTACTTAAGTCAAGCGGCGAATGTGAAGACAATTTTCACAATCATGGGCATCATCTCCGGGACTAACCTTGGAACCCTCTTGATGCCACAAGCAGCTCAAGAGGCGCCCCAGAGTGATTTCCTCTCAAGATCTTCTACTCTCGCCCCCCCGAGGAAGCACCTGGAGGTCCACGTGGGGTATGGCCTTGGATTGCGACTTTCCCTTTTGCCTTCGGGTGTCGAACATGCTAAAGAATTCAGAAATCATCGGGATAGTTCCGATAGGTGTGATAAACGAAGCGCCGGGAGGACATACCATGGAGCATTCCTATCTCGAAAAGGTCTACGATTTGGCCAAGGAACTCAATCGGGCCCTGGACATCAAATCCATCCTCGATACCGTCACTGATCACCTGCCCGGGGTAATCGGCGCCAAATACTGCTCCCTGTTTGTCAGGAACGTCGCCTCGGGAGAACTGGAGATCAAGGCCCACAACCACCCCGATATCGGCGAAGACCCCTTCATCCATGTCAACTCTGAGCAGGATAGCATCATGAACCTGGCGATCGCGCGCAACACCTCTCTTGTCATCCGTGACATCGAGGAGGAGATGGGCTTCCGGAACAAGGAAAAATACACCACGAAATCATTTATGTGCATCCTTCTGCGCCATGAGGACGAGATCAAGGGCATCATCAATCTGGCCGACAAGACCAACAGTGGCTTTTCCCGGGAGGATATGATGATCGCCTCCACCATCGGGGAACTCCTCGGGGCGCTGCTCGCGCGCATCGACCTCGCCTCCATCTGACACCCTCAGATGCCATGGGTTTCCTCTGCGGCATTGTCGGCATCCCCAACGCAGGCAAGTCCACCCTGTTCAATCTGCTCACACAGGCCGCCGCTCCGGCCGAAAACTACCCCTTCTGCACAGTGGACCCCAATATCGGGATCGTCACCGTGCCCGATGAGAACCTGGAAAGAATCGCCAGTCACATCCATCCGGAAAAGATCACACCCACGACCCTGAAAATCTTCGATATAGCGGGTCTGGTTCAAGGGGCCCACCGCGGAGAGGGCCTGGGAAACCAGTTCCTGGGGCAGATCCGTGGGGTAGATACCATTATTCACGTGGTCAGATGTTTCGAAAACCCAAACATCAGCCATGTCTACAATGCGGTCAATCCGGTGCAGGACATGGAGATCGTCCTCATCGAACTGGTGATGGCGGATCTGGAGATCGTCCAGCATAGGCAGGAAAGCGTCAGCAAGGCCCTGCGGGTAGGCAAAAGGGAACTTTCCCTCGGAGAGGAGGACCAGCTCTCGCGGATGAAGGACCACCTCTCCCGGGGCGAGCCCCTCTCAAGCAACTTACCTGTCGGTGAGCGCTCCCTCATGAAGGCCTGGGGAATCCTGACGGCCAAACCCGCCGTGATCGTTGCCAACATAGACGAAGACGACCTCACGGGCGAGTCCCCCCATCTGAAGCATATCCAGGACTGGGGTCAGGCACACGGGGTCCCGGTGATTCCTATCTGCATACGCTTCGAACAGGAGGCCTCCCAGCTGGACCCTCACGAACGCTCCGCCTTCCTGGAGTCGGTCGGGATCACCAGTTCCGGCACGCACGATCTCATCCGAACCTGCTATGAACTCCTGGACCTCATCACCTTTTACACCCCGGTAGGACCTGAGCTCCGGGCCTGGACCCTGCAGAGAGGCCAGACCCTTCATGAAGCGGCAGGGCTTGTCCATACGGATATCCAGAAGGGCTTCATCAGGGCGGATGTCATCGCCCTGAAGGACTTTCTCGCCCACGGCAGCATAGCCCGGGCCCGTGAGGCGGGCGTCGTCTTGACCGAAGGACGTGAATTCGTGGTCAGAGACACGGATATTGTGGTCATCCATTTCAGATAAGAGGACTATGCGCGGGGATAAGAAGATACAGCCCCAGGAAACAACTTTATTTTCCCGTTGACATTCCGCGTCAAACAGGTATAGCGTTATGGTGAGTGAGCAGTCGCTCTCCACTGAACTCTGTATAAGATAAGGAGGCGCATATGGCCAGAGACAAGGTTTTAGCGCGTATCAATCTCGATGCAATCCTCTCCAACCTGGAAATCCTGGCGGCCGAGGACCATGAGTCCGCATCGCTCGCTGCACGCTGGAACGGGTGCATCGCCTTCAAGGTGGGTACCCGTGGACCGCGCACAACCCTCACCTTCTCCGATGGGGCGATATCAGTGAGGGCAGGCGTTGCCGACACCTCGGGGATCGTGCTTTTTTTCCCCAGCGAACGCATGCTGAACAATATGTTCAGCGGGGAAGGTATCGGATTCCCCTT
This sequence comes from uncultured Bacteriovoracaceae bacterium, assembly GCA_964618975.1. Classification (GTDB taxonomy): domain Bacteria; phylum Desulfobacterota; class Desulfomonilia; order UBA1062; family UBA1062; genus CAZUDI01. The sequence continues at coordinate 7,924 of CAZUDI010000010.1, forward strand.
ACCGCTGAAGGGGCTAATCAAAATCAAGGGGCTCCTCACGTTCATGAAACTGGCCCAGCGTATGGAGAAGATCCTCAAGGGCGACAATCCGCCCCTTGAGCTCAAGGCCAAGCTCATGTTGAACACCATTGCCAGGACCATGGCCGTGGTGGCCAACCATGACGAGGCACTCAAACCGAGCGCCGCCGAACTGAGAGGCACGGCCGAACTCCGAATCAAGGATGGTTATGCGGTGCATGTGAAGTTCGGCGGTCCGGTCGTGAGCGGTCACAGGGGTGCCGCACCCGACCCGGACCTGATCATGGAATTCAAGAACTCCCAGTTCTTTCTGGATCTGGCGGACGACAAGGTGGATACTATGGCGGCCATCTGTCTGGAGGACATGCATCTGACAGGAGACCTGCACATGGGTGATATCGTGAACGGTTTTCTCGATAAAATCGGTGAGTATCTTGCATAGGAGGATCACAGATGGCCTATACATTCGCTAAATCAAGGGATCTGTTCGTGAGGGCAAACAAGGTGATCCCCCAGGGGGTCTACGGACACTTCAATTCGGCCACCACGGTCCCCGGGTCATACCCGTACTTCATATCCAAAGCCAAGGGCCCGCGCTTCTGGGACGTGGACGGCAACGAATATATCGACTATGTCTGTGCCTACGGCCCCATGATTCTTGGGTATGCCAACGATACGGTCGACAAGGCCTTTGCCCGTCAGGCCAAGAACGGCACGGCCACCATGCCGCCCTCGACCCTGCTCATCGATCTGGCGGAGCGCATGGTGGCGGTCAACGATTGCGCCGACTGGGCGATGTTTGCCAAGAACGGGGCCGACACCACCTCCTGGGCCCTGTACATTGCCCGCGGTTACCGCAAGCGCAACAAGATCATCCTCACCAAGGGTGGCTACCACGGGACCCAACCCTGGGCCGGCAGCAATCACACTGGCATTTCCCCCAATGACACCAAGGATATCGTCCTGGTGCCCTGGGGTGACCCGGTGGCCTTCCAGCAGGCCGTGGAGGAGAACAAGGGTCAGATCGCCGGCGCCATGTTCACGCCCTATCACCACCCGGTCTTCGCTCACTCGCAGCTTCCCGCCCCTGGCTTCTGGAACACCATCAGACGCATCTGTGACGAAAACGAGATCGTGCTTATCATCGACGATGTGCGAGCGGGATGGAGACTCGACCTGAAGGGGTCGGCCCACCTGTTCGGGTTCAAGCCCGACCTGGCCTGCTATTGCAAGGCCATTGCCAATGGTTATCCCATATCGGCCTTGGTAGGCTCCGAGAAGATGAAGCAGACGGCCTCCAAGGTCTTCCATACCGGTTCTTACTGGAACAACTCGCCGGAGATGGCCGCGGCATTGGCATGTATCGACGAGATGGAACGCATCGACGCCCCCCGCATCTGCAGGGAACGCGGTGAGCAGCTGCGCGAGGGACTCATTGCCCGGGCACAGGCGCACGGGCTTCAGTTCGAGGTTTCAGGCCCAATGGCGATGCCGTTCATCAAATTCGCCAACGAGACCAATTTCAAACGCTCCCAGCTCTTCTGCAAGGAGTGCTCGCTTAGGGGGGTGTATTTCCTGTGGCATCACAACATGTTCATCTCCGCCGCCCACACCGCAAAGGATATCAAGCAAACCCTGGAGGTGTCGGATGAGGCCTTCAAGATCGTGAAGAAGGAATTCGGTTCCTGAGAACGGCCTCTGCGCTTGCCCCCCCGAGGGGGCAAGCGCAGAGGCCGCAGTCCTGCCTGGTGCTATTTCGGCCTTCGTCCACAGCCCGCCCTGATCCCCTCGACGCTGCAAGTAGTAAGGGCATTGGTCCCATAGCGAATCAGGGGTCTAAACCCCAGGGCAAGCCTAAGGATCCTGCTTTCCGCTGCAAGCAGCGGTAAATTTGCCCCTCAGGCAATCAAAGGCCGCCCCTCCACCATGGGGGAGATTGCGAGTCCTGCGCGAAAATGCTCTCCATAGGATCAAGCAAGTCGCCCCCGGGACAAAGGGGGCCTTACGGCAGATCTGCAGAACATCGCCCAACTCATCCCCTGAACCCAGGACCCATGGTCCAGAGATAAGGTGTCTTGAAGTATCGGGCGAATCTGCGACTTCTGGGGATGGTGATCCCCAGGGTTTAAGCTTCAGGAAAACTCCGGCAGCCCTTCCCCCGCGGGGAAGGGCTGCCGCGTGAAGAAGCCTTTATTCTTTATTGGACGATGAGCCCCTGTCGCCCCTGCTCGACTTCCTGCGGCGAGAAGTATCTGATCAGGTGCTGGTTGCCGTCATACACAGAGACCCCTCCCAGCGTGTCGCGAGAAGAGGTGTAAAGGATCTTTCCGCCACCATCGTGCATAAGCACTCCGGCAGGATCACGCTCCAGGATCAGCGCCCCGGGGGCACCCTCCGCCTCGATGGTGACTGTGTCCGCAATCTGGTCATAATGCATGACGGCACCCTGTGCTTGCTTGCTCACCACATTGGTATTGCTGTTGCCTGAGGCCAGCGGATTCTCGCCGGTCCAGAACTCGATCGTATTGAATATCACGGCATCACCGATCATGGCGATGCTGTAAACCGGCACGATCACGACTGCCAGGAAAATCAGCTCGTCCATCCATTTTTCCTGTTGCTGCCGGTGAATATCATAAACGGCCCTGGTGAGCTTGAACGTGCCCGTACACCCGGTGAAGATCATACCGATAACCGCCAGTGCCACAACCAACCTTTTCATGAGATCCCTCCTGGTCAAAAGATTTAGTGCTTCAACGTATGGTTATAATCATTTCTGGTGGTGAATGCAACGGCTGTCCGGATACCTTTCCTGGCCTTTCGCCGCTGACACCCCAGGAAGCATGTCTGGGACCAGGACAGGGCTCCGAGGGAGCGGCACTTTACGGTTCAGCCCCTTTAAACCGGTTCATACGGTAGACGAAGGCCAGAATCTCGGCCACCACCTGGTAGAGTTCCTCGGGAATCTCTTCATTAATCTCAAGATGATAGAGGGCATCCAACAGGGCCTTGTCCCTCTGGATGGGTATATTGTTTTCCCGGGCCAAGGCGAGGATCCTATCCGCAAGGTCCCCGGCGCCCCGCGCCGTTACCCGCGGGGCTGGATCGCGCCCCCGTTCGTACCTCAGGGCCACCGCCTTGCGTCTTTCGCCATTCATACCAGCACATCCAAACCTGTCGGCCGGGGCCTGTGGAGTACTTCCAGCCGTTTGATACCCAAGGATTCGAGCCGTTCGAAGAGCTCGATGGCATGGTCCCGCAGAAGATCCGCACTCTCAGGTGTCTCGGTGAAAATCTCCACATCCAAACCGTCATCTAGCCGTGCCGTGGATTCGATATGTCCCAGATGATCGGTGTGCATGTCAAAGCGGACGAGGTAGCCCCGGGATTGACCCCTCTCGATGGTCACCCGCGCCCTTCCTCCCGAGTCGTCGTCCACCACGGGGATAAGCAGGGTGGCCAAGGCCTCGGGGTGTCCCAGCAGATCATCCAGCAGGGTCCCAATGGCCTGTGCGTGAGAGGCGTCCTTGGGTGCCTGCAGGGCCTGTTCAAGGATGTTCTGAACGCTGAAGGAGCGCACCGGTCTGTCTCCCAGTCTGCCCACCAGACGCTCGACAAAGGCTTCAAGAATCCGTGTATTCTCCTGAGACCGGCTCGCTTCCGGCTCCACCTTGAGGACCACCCGGGGATGGACGGCCTGCACCTTCAGATTGAGGACCTCGCCCTTGACCAGTTTCATTGAGGTCTCGACGCTCAGCCTGCGGCCAAACAGGGACACCAGCACCTGTCCATTCTTTGGTCGGCCCAGCACCGTCACCACCACCCTTCTTCCCACCTGCAGTGAAGGGACCGCTTCGCGGACAAAGATTCTGCCGGATTTCGAAGAAGCAAGGGGGGTTATCTGCATCCGGATCCGCCCTCATCAGGGGCATTGAGCTTGATCATGAGCTGAATCTCTCCCAGGGGGATGCCGGTCAGACGTGCAATGTTTTCGGGTTTCGATCCTTCCCGGTAGAGGTTCATGACCTCAGCCTTGGAATAGTGCCTGGGCTGATGATCCCCTCTGTCTGCCGAGGGCCGCAACTGCTGTACGGCCTCATCCGCGTCCCGGATCCTCTTCTCGAGGTCCTGCATAAGGCAGGTGATGAAATCTGCCTTCTCCTGTACCTGACGTACGAATTCATCGGAGAGATGGCGGGCGTCCTCGATGGCCGCGCGAAGTGCATCTATGGCCTCGGGGGAAACTCGTCTTCTGCGCTCCCGCAATATGAGGATCACGATGAACATGAGCAGGACGATCTGGACAATGATTTGTGTATAAAGGACAATCCGGGATGGATCCAAGGCTATATCACCAGATCAATGAGGTGCTTCTCTTCCGTTTCAGGGGTGTTTGTCGCATCGGACGCCTCTTTCGCCTTTGCCGCTCCTGGCCTGCCCCGCGCGGTGCCGCTCCCGGACCGACGATCTTCGGTCTGAATGGCCTGCCCCTTCTTGGACGCATTCACCTCACGGTTGCGCCTGAGACGCTCACGCGCCTCTTCCTCGGTGAGGATCTGACGGCTCACTTCGGACTGGGCAAAGGGACTCTGATTGACCTTCTCTATCCTGCCCGCCTGGGACAGTATGGTCGATATATCAGAGGGACCAGCCATCTCTTCCACCTCTTAAACATGTATCGACCATATTGCATATCACCTTAAATCCCTGTTGGCAATTCATTGATAGATCAAAGCACCTTTGATCATGGGTATGAGTCTCTGGCAGCCCCGGCACCCTCCCCTCAAAAAGCCATAAGCAGCGGGGAATGCGGCCCTTAGCAATCGACTGTCCGCTTGTCGACGAGCGGACAGTCACGGCACAGACGGAACGAGGAGTTTCTCACGCTGCATGTTCCCCGGCACCGTCCATGGCTTGCTTATAGAGAATCACCCAGCAGTTCGAACAGATCAGCAATCTCCTGATCCGTGTGGGTGATCTCGACGGCCATGCCATCATCGTCACTCCTGAGCACCCGCCCCTCGACATTCATGAACTGTCCGAAACGATCGCCGAAGAGGTTGGCGTTGACATACAACCCGGCCTCGAGGGGATGTCGCGTCCTGATGAACATCCCGTTCCGGCTGATGTTGGCCAGACGGGCCATCTCCTCGGAGACGCTCCCTTCGCGGCGATAAACCACCTGCGAATCGGCGTCGACGCGTCTCTCCCTGCGACGATCACTGGCGGCAAGGGCCTCTTCAGATGGTGCCAGCCCCCGCCCGGCAAGCCTTTCCTGGAGCCATTCGGTCAATCGGGGCGAGAGGCGGGAGAGGTAATAAATCGCCCGCCAGTTGTTCGTCAGGATGAGAAAGCGTCCTGTGAGCATACCACGCAGCAAGGCATCTGCCGCCTCATCGGGCGCAAGGGGTTTCATCCGCCGGGAGAGGGACCGCAATCCCGGCCGCGGTGCAAGCTCGAGTTTTTCATGCAGAGGGGTCTTCGTGTTGTGAGGGCAGAATACCGACACCGAGATCCGGTGCGGTTTCATCTCCTGGCGCAGGGCCTGACTGAAACCGATAACGGCGGCCTTCGAGGCCCCGTAGGCGGCCAGGCTCCTGCCATTCATGATACCGGCACTGGCAGCCACGTTGACCACATATCCACCATGTTCCTTCATCAGGGGAAGACAGGCCCGGCACATGTTCACTGTGCCGAAACAATTCACCCGCATCTGCCGCTCCATAATTTCCAGCGGCATGCCCTCGAAATAGGCCGCCCGGGCGATGCCGGCGCAGTTAAGGAGTATATCTACCGTCCTATTTTCCGTATGATAAACCTGAACCCACCGTGCCACCTGTTCGTAATCCCCTACGTCAACGCTTGCCCACTGTATCTGCTGGGAGGGAAATCTTGTCCGGGACCTCACCTCCGCAGCCGCATCCCCCAAGGCATCCTCCCTTCTGGCCAGCAGGTACACATGCGCCCCCCCAGCGGCCAGCAGCCCGGCCGCCGCCTTGCCGATCCCGCTCGATCCCCCGGTGATAACGGCGTTCCTACCGCTGAATCTCTCGTAACCCTTCATAACGCCCCCCGTCTTTCGTCGCTTTGCCGGAACCCGTGTCTGACGAATAATTCAGAAGCACGAAGAGGAACACGGAGTGGGCAAGACCGGGCTGCACACTCCGCACTATGTGAAATAATATGGGTAAGGTAACCTTCAGACCTGGAAAGTCAATATTGATGATTCGCGCGTGTAAGCGGCGCAGGTATTACCTCAATCGGTCGGATGATCGTCTGTCTTAACGTGATGCGGCGTACCCTTCCCGGTGAATGCACTAAACATGCATTCACCGGGAAGGGGAAGACATCATAGTGTGCGTCCTTACAAGGTCTGCCTCATTCGCATTCATCCCCCACCTTGACGACAGAGCCCTGCATGCCGGCCTCGTACAGCCTGCCGCAAGCCTCGAACATGATGAAACGTGTGGCAAGCAGCGGGATCTGCTTCGTCTGCGCCAACTCGACAGCCTCGACCTGCGGACGTTTGCCGCGCACGAAGATGATGGCACTCAGGTCCATGGTATCGGCGGTACGTACCACCAGGGGATTGGTCAAACCCGTGAGAAGCACCGAGCGTTCCTTGGAAAAAGAGAGCACGTCGCTCATCAGATCGGCGCCGAAGGCAATGCTCACATCCATTCCGAGCATCTCTTTGCCGACGATGACGTCCGCATCAAGGATCGCTCTGATCTCCTCAAGGGTCATATCCTTACTTCCCTTACTTCTTCGACATCACGTATTCGTGCATGGCCCGGGCGGCATTGCGGCCGGCCCCCATGGCCAGGATCACGGTGGCGGCGCCGGTAACGATGTCGCCGCCGGCATAAACACCCTCCCGGGAGGTCTCGCCGGTCTCTTCGTTGGCCACGATGTTGTTCCATCTGTTCACGTCGAGTCCCGGGGTGGTGCTCTGCACCAGCGGGTTGGCGCCGGAACCGATGGCCACCACGACCGTGTCTACATCCCAGAAAAATTCACTGCCCTCAATAGGCACCGGCCTGCGCCGACCGGAATCGTCGGGCTCGCCGAGTTCCATACGCAGACATTCCATGGAGGTGACCCAGCCCTTGTCGTCGCCAATGTACCGGATGGGGGTGGTGAGCAGGTTCAGTTGCACGCCCTCTTCCTCGGCATGATGGACCTCTTCGATACGGGCGGGCATCTCATCACGTGAACGGCGGTAAACCAGGTAGACGTTGTCGGCCCCGAGCCTCAGGGCGGTGCGCGCCGCGTCCATGGCCACATTGCCGCCGCCGATGACCGCCACGTTCTTGCCCTTGACTATGGGGGTGTCGTACTCTGGGAAACGGTAGGCCTTCATGAGATTGGAGCGGGTAAGATACTCATTGGCCGAGTAGACACCGTTGAGGTTCTCGCCCGGGATCTTCATGAAACTCGGCGCACCGGCGCCTGTGCCCAGAAAGATGGCGTCGAATCCTTCGGCAAAGAGTTCGTCCACGGTGGCCACCTTGCCGATTACGTGCGAGGTCTCCACCTTGACCCCCATGCCCTTGAGGAAGTCCACCTCGGCCTGTACGATGGCCTTGGGGAGCCGGAACTCGGGGATCCCGTACACGAGCACCCCGCCCGCCTTGTGCAGGGCCTCGAAGATGGTGACCTCATGTCCGAGCTTGATCAGATCGCCGGCCACGGTGAGCCCGGCGGGTCCGGATCCGACAATGGCGATGCGCTTGCCCGTAGGGGGGGCGATCGCGGGGATTTCCACCGCGCCCTGGGCGCGCTCGTAATCCGCCACGAAACGCTCGAGCCGTCCGATGGCCACGGGCTCGCCCTTCTTGCCGCGCACACAGAACTGTTCGCACTGGCTCTCCTGCGGGCACACCCGGCCGCAGACGGCCGGCAGGACGTTCGTTTCCTTGATCTTCTTGGCCGCCCCGATAAAATCACCCTCGGCTACCTTGGCAATGAAGGCGGGGATATCGATCTCCACCGGACACCCTTCCACACAGGGCTTGTTCTTGCACTGGATGCACCTCAGGGCCTCTTCCTTGGCCATCTCCACCGTATATCCCAAAGGCACCTCGTCAAAATTCTTGGACCTGACCTTCGGTTCCTGTTCCGGCATGGGGTGACGAAGGATCTTCATCCTTTCCTTCATATCCATATCAGTTCCCCCCCTTCTGTGCTGCGCAGGTGCAGTAATGATCCATACAGATCTTTTCCTCGCCCAGGTAGATGCACTGTCTGTTCACCAGTTCCTGGAAGTCCACCTCATGTCCGTCGAACTCGGGCCCGTCGACACATACGAACTTGGTCTTGCCGCCGACCGTCACGCGGCAGGCCCCGCACATACCGGTCGCATCCACCATGATGGCGTTGAGCGAGACCAGGGTATGCACATCGTACTTCTTGGTTACCGAGCAGACCGCACGCATCATCGGTACCGGACCAATGGCCACGACCAGGTCGATCTTGGTGCCCTTCTTGAGGTAGAGTTCCTCAAGGGCCTGGGACACGAACCCGTGAAACCCGTATGAACCGTCGTCGGTGGTCACGACGATCTCGTCGCTGACGGCCTTCATCTCCTCCTCAAGAATGAGCAGACCCTTGTCCCGTGAACCGATGATCGAGATCACATGGTTGCCGGCCTGTTTCATGCCCTGTGTGATGGGGTAGACCGGTGCCACGCCCACGCCTCCGCCGATGCACACCACGGTCCCGATCTTCTCGATATGGGTGGGCGTGCCCAGGGGTCCAACCAGATCCAGGACCTCATCACCCACCTCGAGCCGGGAGAGGTGCTTGGTGGACTTTCCGACCGTCTGGAAGATCAGGGTCAGGGTTCCCTTCTTAGCATCCGCATCCGCTATCGTAAGGGGCACACGCTCTCCCTCTTCATGGATTCTCAGAACAATGAACTGCCCCGGTTTACGTTTGGCCGCGATCCTCGGGGCATCAAAGACCATCTTAAAAAGATTATCTGCCAGTTTTTCCTTTTCCAATACCTTCGCTGCCATAAAGCCCTCCCTCTTTCCCTATCGTTTTTCCAAAGCTGCAAACAGACCGGTGAGAAGCCCCAGCGTCAGGAATGCACCGGGGGGCAGAATCATGACCAGTACCGGCTGAAAGGAGCTCCCGAAGATAGCCATATCGAAGATGGTACCGTTGCCGAACAGCTCGCGTATACTGCCCAGGATAACCAGGGCCAGGGTGAAACCCATGCCCATGCCGATCCCGTCCGCAATCGAGGGCAGCAGGGAATTTTTCGAGGCAAAGGCCTCGGCCCGCCCCAGGATGATGCAATTCACCACGATAAGGGGGATGAACAGCCCCAGAGAGTGGTGCAGGCTTCGGAAATAGCCGCTCATCACCAGATCCACCACCGTCACGAAGGACGCGATGATCACGATGAAGACCGGAATACGCACCTTATCCGGTACGAGGGGCCGTACGAGAGAGACCACCCCGTTAGAACATACCAGCACGAAGGTAGCCGCCAGTCCCATGCCCACTCCGTTGATCGCATTCGTGGTGACAGCGAGCACCGGACACATGCCGAGCACCAGCACAAACACCGGGTTTTCTTTCCATATTCCCTTGGTGAGTTCCTTACTGAACGACATGTGCGCCTCCGAGAATCTGTGCCTTGGTCTCGGCATACCGATCAAGACCCTCTTTGACCGCCGCGGTTACCGCCCGCGGAGAGATGGTCGCGCCGGAGATCTGCTCGAAATCGCCGCCATCCTTTTTCACGGCCCAGTTGACGTTGTCCAGGGTCTTGCCCTTGTACTGACCCTTGAACCTGTCTTCGGCGATCTTTGATCCCAGCCCCGGGGTCTCCTTCTGTTCCAGAATGCCGATCCCGATAATATTTCCTTCGGGCTGTACCCCTACCAGAACCCTGATCAATCCGCTGTAGCCCTTCTCCGTGGAGGTTTCGAAGGCCACCCCGTTGATGTCCGCTCCTGATCGGGAAAGATAGTATACCCTGTCCCCGACGGTAACCGTATCATTGTCGGGCTCGTTGTCATGCTCAGGCAACACCAGGTTCAGGGCCCGGAGTTTTTCCAGTTTGTCCTGATAGGCCCGCGCTCCGCGGGTGGCATCGTTCACGAATGACAGGCAAAGGCCGGATATCATGCATACCACCGTCAAAACCGTTATGAGTTTCACCACTTCCTTCATCGCTTACGCTCCAAACTTCCCTGGCCTGGTCGCCTTGTTGATCAGCGGCACAAAGGCGTTCATGATGAGGATGGCGAAGGAAACCCCTTCGGGGTAGCCTCCCCAAAGCCTGATGACCACGGTAATCAGGCCGCAGCCGACGGCAAAGATGATCTTGCCGGAATTCGTGATCGGCGAGGTGACCATGTCCGTAGCCATGAAAAACGCGCCGATCATCAGTCCGCCGGAGATCATGTGAAAGGCCGGATTTGCATAGAGAGTGGGGTCGATGAGCCAGAAGATGCCCGTAAAAAGCGCCACACTGCCGATGAAGCACACCGGGATATGCCAGGTTATGATGCGCCGCGCAATCAGGTAGATGCCGCCTATGATGAGTGCCAGGGCCGATATCTCACCCAGGGAACCCCCCACGTTCCCCAGGAAGGGATCCATGAGGCTGATCCCGGGGGCGGACTCAAGGCTTCCGTGCTCGAAAACGGCGTTCTTGAGCGCCCCCAGTGGGGTGGCGCTGCTCACCGCGTCGGTGCCCTGCTGGAAGAAGAAGGCCCGCGGGGCTGCCCAGGTGGTCATCTGCACCGGGAAGGAGATCAGCAGGAAGACCCGCGCCACCAGCGCCGGATTGAAGGGATTGTTGCCGAGTCCGCCATAGACGTGTTTGCCGAGACCCATGGCGATCACCGACCCGAGCACCACCAGCCACCATGGCGCCCCCGACGGCAGGTTCATCGCCAGCAGCAGACCGGTCAGAGCCGCGGAACCATCCGAGATGGTGATCGTCTTGCCGATGAGCTTCTGAATCAGGGCCTCTGAGGCTACACAGGTGACCACACAGAGGACGATGACCATCAGGGCCGGCAGGCCGAAAAAGTACAGGCCCACCAAGGCGCCGGGGATCAAGGCGTAGATCACTTGGCGCATGATCCACGGTATATCCTCAGGGGAATGTACATGTGGCGAACTGGAAATGTATAACTCTTTCATCTCATGCCCCTTTTTTCTTGGCCGCCGCGGCCCTCTGCAGCGCCTTCAGATGCTTTACGAAATGGACGATCGGACGGTGGGCAGGACAGACGTAGGTGCAACTGCCGCATTCCACACAATCGAGGAGATCGTAGGCCAGGGCATCTTCAAACCGTCCCTTCTCGCCGCATTTGCTCAGGGTAGAGGGGATCAGGCGCATGGGACAGGCCTCGACACAGCGGCCACAGGCGATGCATGAGGCAAAGTAACTCAGGTCGGTCTCTTCAGCGGTGAGGACCAGCACCCCCGAGGTCCCCTTCATGACGGGAATGTCCGTAGTGTACTGGGCAATGCCCATCATGGGACCGCCATAGATGATCTTGGCCGCCTCTTTAAGACCGCCACAAAATTCCAGGATCTCGCTTAGGGGCGTACCCACTCGCACCCGCAGGTTGCGAGGCTCGGCGATCCCCCGCCCGGTCACCGAGGTGATACGCTCAATCAGGGGCAGGCCTTTAGCGCAGGCGTCCCAGACCGCGGCCACGGTCCCGGTGTTCTGGACCAGGGCCCCCACGTCCATGGGGAGCCCCCCCGAGGGGACCTCCCTGCCCGTGATGGCGTTGATGAGCTGTTTTTCCGCCCCCTGCGGATATTTCACCTTCAGGGCCTCGACCCTGATCCCGGAGGGGACCTTCTCCCGCATGACCTTGATCGCTTCGGGCTTGTTGGCCTCGATCCCGATGACGGCGCTTCCAAGGCCCAGAATTCTCATCACCACCTGGATGCCGGCAATGACACGGTCCGGTTCTTCAAGCATGAGCCTGTAGTCCGCCGCCAGGTAGGGCTCGCACTCGGCCCCGTTGATGATGAAGGTATCGATGGGCTTGTCCTTGGGGGGAGAGAGCTTCACGTGGGTGGGAAAGGTGGCCCCCCCCATTCCCACCAGCCCTGCGGACTGTATGATCTTCAGGAGTTCCTCGCTGCTGAGCGCCAGGGGGTCCCGACTCAAGGGCAGGCCGTCCGCCCACTGATCATGACCGTCAGCCTCGAGAACGACGCAGGGGGCGAGCATCCCGGTCACGGGATGGACGCAGCGGGCGATCTCCCTGATGGTCCCCGAGGTGGGGGCATGGACCGGGGCCGAAACAAACCCCAGGGGTTCGGACAAGACCTGCCCCTTCTTAACCGTGTCGCCCTTATGGACCACGGGCTTGGAAGGCGCACCAATGTGCTGTTGCAGGAGTATCCGATATTCCGCAGACAGCGGCATATTGACGAGCTCACACCCTTTTACGAGGTCCTTGTTTCCGGGTGGATGGACCCCTCCCTTGAATGTCTTCATGTATCAAGCCTCTCTATGGCGTCAGATGGGCACTTCGCCATGCAGATCCCACAGCCGATGCACCGGCCGGTATCTACAGTGTAGGCCGCCTTGGGTCTTCCGGAGATGGCGTCCACAGGGCATACCTGCGCACAGATGCTGCATCCCTTGCATTTCTCTTCAATCACCCGCACCCTTGCTGGCGACACCGTGAGCTTGATCACACCCGTAGGACAGACACCGATACACAGTCCGCATCTGCGGCACCGTTCCTGATCGATGAAGGCCGCGGCCGTCTTCGAGACCGTGATGGCATCATAGGGGCAAATCTGCTCGCAGAAACCGCATTTGATGCATCCCACCGCACACAAGGTCTTCATCTCCTTGGCGGGATCCTGGGAAATACACGCGACACACGCCACCGACCCGGCCGGAACGAGTTGGATGATGTGTCGCGGACAGGCATCAAGGCACTTGCCGCAGCCCACACAGACCTCTTTGTCCACATGCGGCAGGCCGTCCTCGCCCATGTGGATGGCCGCAAACGGGCAGGCCTCCACGCAACTTCCCAACCCGAGGCAGCCGAAGGCACACGCCTTTGATCCGCCGGCAATGAGCTGGGCCGCCTGGCAGTCCCGGGGGCCAACGTACTGATAGCGGTTTGCGGCCTGCTCCGGCGTGCCCGTACATCGTACGGCCGCCACCAGTGCCCCGCCCCCCCCGAGCTCCCGCTCGAGTATCTCCGAAAGCACCTTGATGGCCGCCTCGTTGACCGCCGGACAGGCCATTTCGGTCGCAGGATTGACGGTCAATTCGTGGGCAAAGGCCGCACAACCGGCATATCCGCAGGCTCCGCAGTTTGCCCCGGGGAGCTGATCGAGAACCGCCTTTTCTCGGGGATCCATCTTTACGGCAAAGGTTACCGCCGAGATCCCCAGGATCAGGGCGGCAATGAAGCCGATTCCACCTACCATCACGACAGCTGTCATCTTATTTCACCAGTCCCGAAAATCCCATGAAGGCCAGGGAAAGGATCCCTGCGGTAATGAGAGCGATGGGCGTTCCCTTAAAGGCCTTGGGTATGTTGTTGTATTCAAACTCCTCACGCATTCCGGCAAACACGACCAGGGCGATCCCGAAGCCCAGCGAGGCCCCGATGGCGAAGATACACGCATCCAGGAGGGAGTACTTGAGCTGAATGTTCAGGATGGCGGCGCCGAGCACCGCACAGTTGGTCGTGATCAGCGGCAGGAAGATGCCCAGGGCCTGATAGAGCGGAGGGCTAACGCGCTGAATGATCATCTCCACGAGCTGAACCAGCGAGGCAATCACCAGGATGAAGGCGATGGTCTGAAGATACTGCAGATCGAATCGGATGAGCAGGTAATAGTTGATCAGCCAGGTGACGAAACACGCCAGCGTCAGCACGAAGATCACGGCCATGCTCATCCCCACGGCGGTATCGATCCGTTTGGAAACCCCCATAAACGGACAGATACCGAGGAAGCGCGAGAGCACGAAGTTGTTCACCAATGCAGCGCCAACGATCAGCAAGACATAATACATAAGTCTCTACCCCCCAGTTTTCAGGCCCTTCTGATTATTCTAAAGATTCCTTTCCTGTCAAGATTTCTTTATAATTACTTGTTTAAAGATGACAAAATACTTCCAGCTAATGAATGGCTATTCAATTCAAGTATCTTCCTGCAGTGTTCCTCCCTCGTGCAACTCATACTTCAGGAAAATGGATCGGGGTTACTTCAGCTGCGCATGAAGGCATACGCAGGAGGTAGTGTGCCGGGGGGGTGTCCAGACAAAGACACAGGATCACCCCCCGGCCGAGATTCATGCCATCTAGACGGAAACTCTACTCATCCTCTCTCGGACCCGTCATGGCCGCATCATCCTGCACCGCACTGATCTGCCGGTAGACACCCCGGGCGAGGATCAGGGCAATGAAGAAGAGCAGGATCAGTGACACGATGACCACCGTAATGCTGGATTTCTGCCAGCGTGCAACCTTCTGCTGGATTTCCTTTACCTTTTCCTGACTGAGGTTGTGATATCGGTCGATATCCACCATCATGCCGACCCAACCGAAGCCCTGAGGCTTGCTGAGTCCGGCCCCATAAAAGGCGATCGGGGCATAGGCCGCAAAGATGCGGCTGTTCCCCAGGGTATAAGTGAAGGATCCGTTTTTGCCTTCCGAGGCCAGGGCATGCATCCGCGGATAATTCTCGTCCAAGAATCCCATCTTGGTGACATTCATGGCCCCGTTGCCCGAGGCGAGCAGGGCCTCATAATTGTCCGCGTCCATGTCAGATACGGGCTGCTGATTCTCCCCGAAACCCTTGATCAGATAATCCGCCGGATGGGACAACACATAACCCTCCCGATCCACCAGGAAGGCATAGTTCTTATCCTCCATCTGCACGGCAGCATATACCTTACCGGCCTCGGTAGGGATAATATGATCCGTGAATTCCATAACATGTACGAAATTCAGGGCCAATTCCACCACCCCGGCAAAACCCGTAGAATCAAAAACCGGCGCCGCCATGCGGATAATGCCGTCAAAACGCTTGCCGCTATCGAACTCCGCCTTGCTCACATGCCGACCGGTTACGGGTCCCATGAAAAATTCACCGGGCGGCAGGGTCTTGGCCTGATCGAAATACCCCTCGCCCTGAACACCTTCCACGCCGGCCACATTCCGCAACTCACTAGCCGGCACTGGGCCATCGGCGTTGACCTTGAGGATCTCCATACCCTCCTTGTCGACGAAGGCGATCTCACGATAGATGGGGACGGGAATCTTCACTATACCTACATCGGAGGCCTTCACAACCCCCCTCACGTTGGAATTCAAGAACGTCGTGTATGACTCTACGTCCCGCGGAAGAATCGAGGCAATCCGGATGTCCTTTTCGCGTTCACTGAAGAACTGGGCGATCGCCTCGGCAATATTGGCGGCACGCCCTTCGATGAGCTGCTTCTGACTCTCATCAAGAATACGCAGGTTCGCCTGCGTCGCTTCCTCCCCCACCTTCACCACCCCCTTGCTGATCACCACTCCGGTAATAGCCAGGGGCAGCACGATGAGAATGATGAAGCTCAGCGCGATGCCTGCGAAGCTGAAACGGGTCTTTCCTTCCTGGTCCATATCCATCTCCTGACCATGTTATTCAATTCGCAGCACAATGAATAACAAGCACTCTGTTGACCGGCGCGAGGGCGACCCCATGGATGGCAGGAGGGATGAGCCGCACCTCACCCCCCGCGCATATCGATCCGGTGTTCCCGACGGTCCTCTTCCCTCTCGCGGAATCATATCTCCCTATCTGCACTACCCCAGGATAATGGCCTTGTATGGATTGGCATAGAGAATAATGAGCGTGATAACCAGAGCATAGATGGCGATGGACTCGGTCATGGCCAACCCGACCATCATGGTCAGCATGATCTTGCCCTGAGAGCCAGGGTTCCGGCCTACGGCCTCAGACGCACCCGAGGTTGCATTTCCCATTCCAGCACCAGCGCCGATCGCACCGAGGCCCATACAGAGACCTGCACCGAGGATCGATGCCGCGACATAGATGATCTTGGCCCAGTCGACAAATCCACCGGCCACATCAGCCGCCATAGCTGCACTGGAAACCGCAAACAGCATGAACGCCGCAAACACAAAAACTCGTAATCCTCCCATTAGCACTCTCCTTGTTAGTTAATATATTATACGCATGAATTCAGAGCATTATTCTGAACCACGATTCATTAAATACACGATAGGGCAGCCTTATGCAAGTGAAATTTGCCGTGATATGAAAAATGATTCAGGGCTCAGAATGAGGGAATATCCCCTCATGACAGGCCCTTAACCCCTCAGCGTTCCAGGAGAGCTCCGAACAGATCCTTGTTAAAAAAGGGCTCGTCCTCAAGACTGGCCCGGGGTATTTTGCCGGCCCTGACGGCGAACGCCAAGCTCTCCTCGAGAGGAAAATACTCGCCCTGCAGGGAGGTGGCCTGCCCTTTGATATAGTAAATCTTGCCGTCTCTGATATAGGTCTGCACGCGCTTGGTCCCGATGAGCATCTCCCAGATGAGGATCTGCCTCTCATCGGTCCGGGCGCCAACCATGCGCTGGGAGAACACCCCCACGAGGGAGCGGGCGAACATGGCCTTCAGGTAGTCGTCTGAGAGCGTGGAGAGATACTGCTCCAGGGCGCTGAACACATCCGTAGCCGTAATGCCGGCGATGACGAGGATGCCCTTCTGGGCGGCGATGATGGATGCCTCCACCATGGAGCGGTTCTTGAGATTGGAGAGCACGAGCACATCCGGATCGTGCCGAAAGACGTGTTCGAAAAGCTGGGCGGAGTCCTTGCTGGTGTCGCGTCCGATCTCGCGCTGGTTGACATTGGAACGCTTGTGGTAATGCAGATATTCGATGGGGTCTTCGAAGGTGATGATGTTACAGGTCCGGCTGGCGTTGATATGATCGACGAGGGCGGCGAGGGTGGCATCCTTGCCGTGTCCTCCGGGGGAACTCACCAGGAGGACACCCTTGCGCTCCAGTAGTGCAAGCAACCCTTCGGGGAGACCGAGGGCGGCGCTGCTAGGTATATCCTCCACGATCTTGCGTGCGGCCACCGCAATCTCCCCGCCCCGGTGCATATAGACATTCATGCGGTAGCGTCCCGTGCCGGCCCGGTTATAGGTATATTCGACCTCCTTGTTCTCACGCAGTTCGGCCTGCTGTTCCTGCGGTAGGATCTCCCGGATCAGGGAATCCATGAGCTCGGGGGTCACCATAGGCATGTTGCTTCTTACCAGGGTTCGGCCGCGCCTTAAGGCCGGCGGGATCCCGATGGTGATGTGCAGGTCAGAATATTCGGGTTGCTCCAGGAGCCGCAGGATGTTGTCCGGGCTCATGTCCTGCACGGTTATGGAAGGGGTGCTCCGGGGCACGTCCTTCAACACGAGGTCCTCCCGGCCGCAGCCGGATCGTTCTAGGGCCTTCAGGATATCCCGGATCTGCACCTGAGAGGCAAGCACAGGGGACACCTCGCGGTTGATCAGAAACTTGACGTTCTCCACCGAGACGTAATTCAGCGGGTCGGCAAAGGCCACGGTGGCAAGGCGCTCCTTGACCGCCAGGGGCACGACCAGCATTTCGTGCATGCGATCCTGGGGCAGAAGCACCTGGGCATCCTTCCTGATAACCCCCTCTTCCATGTCCAGGGTAGGCACATTGATGAGATTCTTGAGGATGCCGAGCACCTGGTCCTCTCTGAGGTAGGCCAGATGGATCAGGGTTTCCCCGAGCTTGAGATTGTGCTGCTGGGAAACCTCCAGGGCATGACGCAGCCGGTGTTCATCGATCAGACCCAGCTCGACGAGGACATCCCCCATGCGCCGGTTGTTTCTCTCTCCCATGACCTACCCCCCGTATTCTTTATTGTCCCTATTATCGGAAACAAGGGCCCTGGGCCTTAATGGATTCTCCCCCAAGATGGGGCCTCCCTGCTGCACAACCCTGGCAGGGGTCCTGTTGTATGCATATCGCCCGTGACCAACCCCGAGGCCCCCAGGGCCTTCATTCATATTTCCTGTGGCACTTGGTTGGCGTCAATGATATGAAAAGCTTGGGCATGAATGCTAGGGCAGGCCTCGGAATCCCTGCTCGTCACAGACGGAGGGGCACGCGGCCCTTAGCGGATCATGGGTATGAACCCCAGGAAAAACCTGCCCCCCCCTCGACGCTGCAAGAGGCAGGGAATGCGGCCCATAGCGATTAAAACTATGAAAAATACCAAGAGATGGCCATCCATCACCATCTTCGTGATCATGCAGGTCGCCTGGGTGTCCGTTGTGACGCTCTGGATCATCTGGTATATCAAATATTGGTATGTCAAATACCACTATGCCCTCATCGAACACATCGGGGCCTGGGACATTGTCGTCATCGTCGAGGTATCCATCCTGCTGCTGCTGATTCTCATCGGCATCGTGATCCTCTTCGTACTTTACCAGCGCCAGGTTACCCTCACCCGCACCCAGACGCACCTCATCTCCGCCATTACCCATGAATTCAAGACCCCCCTGGCCACGACCCAGCTCTACCTGGAGACCATGCTGAAGCGGGAGCTGCCCGAGGAAACCCGGCAACAACTCCTCACCGGCCTGCTCTCGGAAAATCAGCGGCTTAAATCCCTGGTGGAAAACTATCTGGAAAGCGCGCGACTGAGTTACCGGAACCGCTCTCAGAATCTCTCCCCACAGGCTATCAGCGAGATCATCTCGCGCTTTCTCAAGCGCCATGAGACGCTCGTCGGCCCGGTCGAGGTCTCCCTCGAGATCGAGGAGGGCCTGCTGGTCAACGTCGATGAAGACGCCTTTGATCTCGTCCTTTCCAACCTCACCGAAAACGCCATCCACTATTCCTCCGGTAGGGCACGCATTGACATCCGTGCCTGGTCGGAGGCCAAGAGGACCTACATCGATTTCTCCGACGCGGGCATCGGCATCCCCCGCGAGCGGCATAAGGATGTATTCAAGATGTTCCAGCGGCTCCCGGAGGGGATCGCCCTGTGGGGAACAGGCACCGGTATGGGGTTGTATGTGGTCAAGGAAATTATCAAGGCCCATGGGGGCAAGATCAGGGTCAGGCCATCCTCGTCTGAGAACGGAACCTCGTTCCTCATCCAACTGCCGAGGGCGACAGCATGAGCATCAGATGGAGGGTACTCGTCATCGAGGATGACCAGGCGCTCGCCCTGGGACTGCGCATCAATCTGGAGGCGGAAGGTTATGCGGTGGTCCACGTCCTCACCGGCGAAGAGGGCCTTTCCGTAGTGCAGGACGGCGGTGTCGATCTGGTAGTGCTCGATCTCATGCTGCCGGGCATGGACGGCATCCAGACCCTGCAACGCATCCGGCGTGACGATCCGCGGATCCCGGTGCTGATCCTGACGGCCAAGTCGGCCATGGAGGACAAGGTCACGGGGCTGCGCGCCGGTGCGGATGACTACCTCACCAAACCCTTCCATCTCGAGGAATTTCTCCTCAGGGTGAAGCGCATCCTCGACCGCTACGAATGGTACCGCTCCAGCGATATCCTGGAACTGGGCGCAGCCACGGTCGATTTCTCCACCCTCGAGGCCGTCGACCCCCAGGGTCATAGACATCGCATCACACCGCACGAGGCCCGCCTGATCCAGTATCTCGTGGCCTATCAGGAACGCATCGTCACCCGGGCGGAACTCCTCAAAAACGTATGGGGCCTGGATCCCTCGCTGGAAACGCGCACGGTGGATACCTTTATCTCCCGTATCCGCCGCTATCTGGAACCCACCCCCTCACGGCCCACGCACATCATCAGCATCCGGGGGAAAGGCTACCGCTACATCCCCTAAGGAATCAAGGAGGACGCCATTTTCATGAATTCTCTCAATGGATATGAACGCTTCAAAAAGTCTCTGGCCCGCTCGACCAGCCCGGCGGTCAACGATTTCCTCGTCTCGCGTCCCGATACGCTGCCGATGATCATCACGGGCGCTCCCAGTACCAAGATCGATCTCACCACCATCACCACGGTGGGCATCGAAAATTTCTCGGTCAAACTCGTCCATGGTTTCGCCGTGATAGATGCCTCCCTGCACTGTCTGCTGGACAGTGCGCAGTATCTCGAACAACCCCCTTCTGGCACCTCACATCTCCACCGCATGCGCTACGTCTATATGCACATCGAACAGTATCTCAACGAGACCTGCCTGCTCCGCGGCCGCATCAACGACTACCTGAAAGTGATCCCCCGGCTGTACCGCAGAGATCCGTGGTATCAGAGCCTGCTGGAGACCACGGCCACGCTTACGGCACGTGTGAACGCCACCTTTGATCTCATTCTGAACGATGGCGACAATCATCTCGAAGAGACGCGTCAGAGGGATGCGCGCCTGGACACGCTAATGGCCTTCGGCGCCTATCCGATCATCAAAACAGAGGCCTTCACCTCCATGTATACACGCGAGTTCCAGGCCATTCATGCACAATGGCTTCACCATGTCATCGAGTACAATCAGCACATCACGGATCTGGCGGATTTATGCTTCGGGCAGCTCCATACCACCCTCTTCGATACCGAAGAGGCCCTGATCTATCCCAAACGTCTCGAGGTCTGCATCTGAAGACAAGCCCTTCCCCCGCCGCGCACGAGAATATCCCATGCACCCAGGACCGCCCCCGATGCAACCCGTGGGCGGCAGGCCGCACATCCGGTGCATCTCGCCTTTGACAGAGCGGCGGCAATGCTTTATAGTATAGGTTATAGTTTAGCTTTAAGCTTAATAAGGAGATCCCATGGGCATCAAGATCGGTGAGATTGCCAGGAGGAGCGGTGTCCCACCGTCGACCATCCGATACTACGTGCGTCAAGGTCTGCTGCCGGAGCCGGACAAGGTGAACAAGAGCATGGCCTACTACGACGAAGGCTGTATCGAGAAGATCCAGGCCATCCGTTATCTGCAGGAGACACGCTACTTCCCCCTGTCCGTCATCTGCAATATCCTGCGCCGAATGAACGATGGCCTCAGCCTGGAGGAGGCGGAGTCCATCGAAGATGCGGTCTTCGGTACCCAGGGAGACCTCATTGAGAGGGAGGGCTTCCTGCGGGCCACCGGACTGACGGGCGAGGAACTGGACCAGGCCGAAGGCATGGGTCTGCTCCTGCCCTATATCCAGGAACCCGGGCGCACCCGCTACAACCAGGAGGATATCCGTTTCGGCAAGGAGATCCTCAAGGCCTACCTCGACCTGGGAGGTGAGTTCAAGGACCTGGATTTCTACGTCACCCTCGGCAAAGAGATCATGGACCACGAACAGAGCCTGCGTAAGAAGATGGTCCGCGGAAAAAACAAGAAGGAGAACATCCTCATCACCGCCGGCATCTCCAAGATCGCTGACTTCTTAAGGGGATACATCCTGAGACGACTATTTCAACGCACCGTCCAGGAAAGCATCGTCAAGAGTCTCGATAAGGACGCATCGCCTCCACGCTAAAGCGTTTCCCCCCTTGTGGCCCATACAGACGCAATGTCGTCACGGCTCAAGGGTCTGCCTCCCTTGAGCCATGGCAAGGCACTGGGCACATCCAAGGCTCAGCCCTTGGGCGCCTCCCCGGCAACCCGATACCCGGCCTCAAAGCCCTCATGGATGGCCTCGAACGCCTTGCGGGGACGGCGTGCATCGCCCACCGTGACAACCTGCGGCACATGGGGACGCACCTTCTCCACCAGGGAGTCATCCCTGCGTGTCCCCACGGCCAGGACCACCGTGTCACAGGCAATAAGGCGCTCAGATCCATCCTGTTCCACCAGGACACCCTCAGGAACGATCGCACTGGCCTTCGTACTGACCAGGGTATGCACATGGTAGCGCCTGAGCATCTGCAGTTCCACCCAGCGATTGCTGAGCCCGATATCGGTCCCCAGGCGCGGAAGCATTTCGATGATCGTCACCCCTTTGATGCCGCAGGTCGCGAGCCTTTTCAGCGTCTCCACCTCCTCGGCCTGATGCAGGAAGAGAAACTCGAGCGTCGCCGCATCGATCGTGCCGATCTGGGCCAGCAGGATCCCGGTCTCAATGCCCACCGCCCCGCCGCCAATGATCACCACCTCCTTTCCTACGCTGGCCCGGCCTGCCAACACATCCCAGGCCTGCACCACATTCTGCCCCTCGGCTCCGGGGATGCCCGGCATGATGGGGCATCCCCCCGTGGCCACGACCACGGCCATGGGTCTTTCCTGTCCCACGCTGGCCGCATCCGCCCGGGTGCCAGTCCTGATTTCAACGCCGCTCAGGTGTGCCTGACGCGTCAGGACCCGCACGAGGGTGTTGAATTCATCCCGCGACTGAAGCGCACCGGCCAGGTGCAACTGACCGCCCGGACGTTCACTTTCCTCAAAGAGCACGACTCGCAGTCCCGCAGTGGCAGCGCTGATGGCGGCCGAGAGTCCCGCCGGCCCACCGCCCGCCACCACCAGCGTCTGCCCCTTTCCGGCCCCGGCCCGGGAAGGGAATTCCTCCTCGCGGCCCGCCCGGGGGTTGACCATGCAGGCCACCGACCCCAGACTTACGAGCCTGTCGAAACAGCCCTGGTTGCACCCGATGCAGGACACGATATCCTCGCATCTTCCCGCACGCGCCTTGTTCGGGAGCTCCGGGTCGGCGATGAGGCCACGGGCGAAGCCCACCATGTCCGCCAGGCCTTCGCGGATGATGGCCTGTGCCGCGCGGGGATCCGTGATGCGGTTGCAGGCGATCACGGGTTTTTTCACCGCCTCCTTGATGCCGCGGGCAAGGTAGACGTAAGCCCCGCGGGGTACCTCCATGGGTATCTGGGGAATACGTGTCTCATGCCAGCCCCCGGTGACATTGAAGGCGTCGACCCCGGCGTGCTCTAGCGCAAGGGCAAAGCTTTGCGCCTCGCGGTTGGTGTGGCTGCCCGGGATGAAGTCGTTGCCCGCGATCCTGAAAATCACGGGATAACCCTCGCCCACCGCGCCCCGGATGGCCTCGGCCACCTCGATACCGAAACGCATACGGCGCTTCAGATCACCTCCGTAGGCGTCCCCCCTCAGATTCGTGACCGGCGATAGGAACTGCGAGATCAGATAGCCAGCCGAGGCGATAACCTCCACCACATCCAGACCGGCCGCCTTGACCCGAGCCGCCGCCGTGGCATAGGCCTCGATGACGCCGTGAATCTCTTCAAGGGTCATCTCCCGCGGCTCTTCCCTGGTGAAATGGGAGGTCACGGCCGAAGGGGCCAGGGCCTGCCGGCCGATGAGGGCCGAGTGGGCGTAGCGTCCTGCCTGATATAGCTGGGCACCTATGCAGGCACCATGGGCCTTGACCGCCAGCGCCAGCCGCCTGAGCCCGGGGATGAAACGCTCATCGTCCAGGCCGATGAGCCACTCTCCCCCGCTGTAGGCGTCGATGCGGCAGCCGCCGATCAGTATCAGGCCAGCCCCGCCGCGAGCGCGCTCCGTATAGAAGGCGATGAGCCGATCGGTCACCTCGCCCGTGGGGGTATAGTTGAGGTGCATGGCCGGCATGACAATCCGATTCCTTAACATGGCATTCCCGATGCAAAGCGGGGAAAAAAGGGCATCCATGAGTTCCTCCTATTATAGTTTAAAGTTATACTTTATACTTCATTATGCCTGCGGCCACACCCTGTCAAGTCCAAACCGTCAAAAGTTTAAAGTTAGACTTAATACTTTATGTTTTGCTTGCATGCCACGCAAACTTGTGGCATTCTCATAAAATCATCATGCAAGGGACGCCATCACGGACCATACCGGTATGGCACTCTAATATCCTAAAGGAGCATGTCATGAAAACACGCATTACAGAACTCTTTGGCGTCAAACACCCCATTATCCTCTCCGGCATGAGCTGGATCAGCGTGCCCAAGATGGTAGCCGCGGTATCCAATGCTGGCGGTTTGGGCATTCTCGCTACCGGCCCCCTGGACGCCTCCCAGACCAGGGCTGCCATCCGCGAGATCCGCAGCTATACCGACAAACCCTTCGGGGCCAACGCCTCCCTGCTCTTCCCCGGGGCGGCCGACAATGCCAGGGTTCTTCTCGAAGAGCAGGTGCCGGTGATCAACTTCGCCCTCGGCAAGGGCGACTGGATTTGTGAAGCCGCGCACAAGTACGGCGGCAAGGTGGTGGCCACGGTGACCAACGCCCGACACGCCAAGAGGGCCCAAGATTACGGCACGGATGCCGTGATCGTCACCGGACACGAGGCCGCGGCCCATGGCGAGGCGGCCACGACCTTTTGCCTCATCCCAAGTATCTCCGCCGTGCTCGACATCCCGGTGATCGCCGCCGGCGGCGTGGGCGACGGTCGCGGTCTGGCCGCGGCCCTGGCGCTGGGCGCCGAAGGCGTGGCCATGGGGACCCGTCTCATGGCCACCCAGGAGAGCCCGCTGCACGAGAACTACAAGCAGCTCTCGGTGGAAAAACAGGTCTACGACACCCTTTTCTCCAAGCGCTTCGACGGTCTATGGTGCCGGGTGCTGGACACCCAGGGTGCCCGCAAGGCCGTCAAGCAGGGACTCAACCCCCGCAAACTGCTGGAGGCCATCCCCAACTCTATGGATATTGCCCGGCAGCTGCATATGCCCTACCCCAAGCTCTTTATCGGCGTCCTGCTCTCCGGCTGGGAGAACGCCAGGCAGCTCGCCTTCCTGGCAAACGCCTTCAAGCTCATCCGCATCGCCACCGAGGACGGGGACACGACCGAAGGTGTGCTGCCCGTGGGGCAGGTGACCGGCATCATCAAGGACATCCCTACCGTGGAACAACTCTTCGAGCGCACCGTGAAGGAGGCCGAGGGGGTCTCGAAAAGGCTGGCCAAGCAGGTCAAGGACTAGCCCATTTCATCCGCAAGACCAAAACGGCCGCTGCGCCCCCTTAGGGGACGCAGCGGCCTGCAGCGGGGCCTCTCTGATGCACTCAGGCGCACCGCCGCACATGGTGTTCATGTCAGGCGGGCCTGTGTTTTCTGCAGGCAGGCCACGGCCTCGCTATGCATACGGCTGAGCAGTTGCTCGCAGGTCAGTATCTCGTGAATGAACCCAATGGACTGCCCCACCATGAGCGGCGCCTCCTCGGGGTTCCCCGATTCCCAGGCCTCCTTGACGCGTTCGCCGCCGATGAGGGGTATAAGCTCTTCGAGCCCGCCACCGCGGGCCTCGATCTCCTGAACGGTCCGGGTGATGCGGTTCTTGAGCGACCGGCCCTGCAGGCCGAGCGACTTGCAAAAGATTGTGGTGTCGTTCTCTTGGCGCCGGATGAGCTCGTCCTTGATGTTCCGGTGCACCTCGCATTCCTCGGTGGCGATGAACCGACTCGCCATCATCACGCCCTGAGCCCCCAGGGTCAGGGCCGCGGCCAGTGAGCGGCCGTCCGAGATCCCACCCACGCTCACCACAGGGATATTCACCGAGTCCACGATGCGCGGGGTCAGGACCATGGTGGTCACGTCGTCATCCAGGGGGTGTCCCCCCTCCTCGAATCCGGCGGCATAGACCCCGTCATAGCCGGCCTTCTGGGCATGCAGGGCGTGGCGCACCGAGCCCACCTTATGGAAGAGCTTCACACCCGCCTTCTTCAACTCTTCGACCCCCGCAGGCCCGGCCACCTTGTCGATGGGCGTGCCCGACACCTCGATCCCGGCCACCTGTTCCTGGGCACATACGCGGATGTACATCTGGTGGTGTTCCTGCGTGATGCGGATAGAGGGCAGCAGGGTCAGCCCCACCATAAAGGGCTTGTCCGTAAGCGTTCGCGTCTCGCGGATGGCGGCGCGGAATTCTTCCTCGGTTTCG
This sequence comes from uncultured Bacteriovoracaceae bacterium, assembly GCA_964618975.1. GTDB lineage: Bacteria > Desulfobacterota > Desulfomonilia > UBA1062 > UBA1062 > CAZUDI01. Next base: position 33,813 of record CAZUDI010000010.1, read on the forward strand.
TAATTACCGGCGGTGAGGTTGCCCAGGCCACCGGCATTACTGATAGCGGCACACAGTTTGGGCCGGCAAAGCCACATCATGGCCCCGCAGATGACCGGATAGCGGATGGCGAACATGTCGGTAATAGCGGTCTTGATCATAATTCCTCCCTGACGTTGGATAGGTAAGTTTTAAGTTGTACTTCATGCTTCATAATATCCGCGCATGCGCTTGTCAAGGTGATTCCTTGTTGGGACAAGGCGGTGCCTATGTCAGGAAGGAGCAAGCGTCTGTCATGCGGGGACACGCCCGGTTGCGGATGGAAGTCACCCTGCCAGTCGGCCCTTTCATCACCCCGGCAGCCATGGTACTATATTGATTATGGGTATGAACCTCAGGACAGACCCTGGAATCCCCACTACACTGCCAGCGGCGGCGTATTCGCCTCACAACGATTGAATCTTGAAGAGATGGGGTTAATTAAAGGAGGGAGGTGCATGGGATGCATGGGAATATCTTGACCCAGATCGACAACACCCTGGAAAGGGCCCTCAGACGGGTTTGCCTAATACCCCATGGACGACGACGTTCCCTGTCCCCGGAACCCGGCCGCTGTGAAGTCGGGCCCCTCCTGCAGTCTGGCGCTACGCTGCCACGCGCGCGTCGGCCCAAACACACCGAGGACCTACCCTTTAGCGCACCCTATCTCGTCCGGCATACTGAACCGCACTCCCCAGTCTTCCACGGGCCCCTTATCACCTTGCCGCAGGAGGATCAATGCTGATCGTGGGAGATCTCGGCGCAACCAAGACCAGACTCGGGTTCTTCGAGCGTGGGTCCAACCCGCGCACCCCCCTCGTGGAGGTCACCGTGCCAAGTGCCGACTTCAGTGGGCTCGAGGACATGATCCACACCTTCATTTCCACCTACGACCTCCGTCCCGAGCGCGCGGTCTTCGGAGTGGCCGGTCCCGTGGTCGAGGGACGTGCCGTGATCACCAACCTGGGGTGGGTCATCGAGCAGGAGTCTCTGGCCTCCGCCCTGGGCTTCGAAGAGGTCCTGCTGATGAACGACCTCCAGGCGATCGCCTATGGTATCGGCCTCATGGAGGAACACGACCTGTTCACCCTCCAAGAGGGGCACCCCCTGTCGACGGGTACCCGCGCCGTGATCGCCCCGGGCACCGGTCTGGGCGAGGCCTTCCTCACCAGTTATGGATCACACCCCCAGGTGCATGCCTCCGAAGGCGGCCATGCGGACTTCGCCCCCATGGACGACCTACAGGCGCGGCTGCTGACCTTTCTGAGATCCCGCCTCGGGCACGTAAGCTACGAGCAGGTGTGTTCCGGACGGGGGCTGCCCAACATCTATGACTTTCTCAAGCAGTCTTCCCTGGCCGACGAGCCGGGCTGGCTTAAGTCCGACCTGAGCGCGGCGCCCGATCCGACCCCGGTCATCGTGCAGTCCGCGCTCGACAGGGAGCGACCCTGCCCGATCTGCTCGCAGTCACTGCAGATCTTCGTATCCATCCTCGGGGCCGAAGCCGGCAACCTGGCCCTCAAGGTGCTCGCCACCGGGGGGGTCTATCTGTGCGGTGGCATCCCCCCCCGCATCATCGAGATCCTCTCTCAGGAAGGCTTCCTGCAATCCTTCAGGGCCAAGGGCCGGCTCGCCCCTCTCATGGGCCAGATTCCGGTCAAGGTGGTCCTGCATCCCGACATCGCCCTCATTGGGGCCGCCAGTGCCGGACTGAAAACCATACCAGCATGAATGGAGCTTCTCTTATGACTACCTCCCATGAACTGACTCAGGACGCCGTCAACACCCTGCGTTTCCTGGCGGCGGATATGATGCAACAGTCACATTCGGGCCGACCCGGACTGCCCATAGGCGCCGCGCCCATGGCCTATGTGCTGTGGCTGAACCACCTCCGTCACAACCCCTCCAATCCCCGCTGGGTCGACCGTGACCGTTGCGTGCCCTCGACCGGGTATGGCTCCATATTGCTCTATGCCCTGCTGCACCTCTCCGGCTACAGCCTATCCCTCGATGATCTCAAGACCTTCCGCCCATGGAACAGCCCCACCCCCGGGTTGGAGGCCACCACCGGTCCGTTGGATCAGGGCATCGCCAACGCCGTAGGCATGGCGATCGCCGAGGCGCACCTGAGTGAGCGCTACAACCGACCCGGCCACAGCATCATAGATCACCACACCTATGTCCTTTCCGGGGCCGGCGAGGACATGCAAGGCGCCTCGATCGAGGCCTGCTCGCTGGCCGGTCACCTGGGTCTGGGCAAGCTCATCCTCCTGTATGACGACAACCGCATCTCACTGGAGGGCTCCACCTCCCGGAGCTTCGGCGAGGACACCCGGGCCTGTCTGGCCGCCTACGGCTGGCACACCCAGATCGTTGCCGACGGTAACGATCTGGCCGCCATCGACGCGGCGCTCCTGCGCGCCCGGCAGGAGCTGGAGCACCCTTCTCTCATCGCAGTCAGGACCAGCATCGCCCCAACCAATCAGGGGCGCTCCACGGTGTACGGCAGTCCACGGGGGGAAGAGGAGCTTCAAGATCCCAAAAAACACCTGGGCTGGCAGCATGATGCACGCTTCCATATCCCCGACGAGGTCAAGAAACTCTTCCGCGGCGCACTCACCAGTGGACACGAACTCGAAGGCCAGTGGCAGCAGCGCTTCTTCCGCTACAGCCGGTCGTATCCGGACCTCGCTCAAGAATTCAAGCACAGGATCTCAGGAGCGCTGCCAGAGAAGTGGGATAAGGGCCTGCCGCATTTCACGTCACCCATCTCGACGAGTGCAGCCTCCGGGCAGATCATTCAGGGCCTCGCGGCCTCCCTCCCGGAGTTCGTGGGCTGCTCGGCGGATCCGAACCCCTCCTCGCCCTCCAGGATCCAGGACTCTGGCGACTTCCAGTCACCCGCAGCCCATCACCAGAATATCGGGGACGCGGTTGACGCCCCCCGGGGGTATGCGGGTCGCAATCTGCACTTCGGGATGCACCAGCACTCCATGGGGGCCATCGCCTCCGGCATGGCCCTGCACGGAGGCCTCATCCCCTACATGTCGACCTTCCTCACCTTTTCGGACTACCTGCGCCCGGCCATACGCCTGGCCGCCCTGTCCGGACTGCAGGTTGTCTTCCTGTTCACCCACGACGGCAGCACCCCCGGCGAAGACGTCCCCACACACCAGCCCATCGAGCACCTTATGTCTCTGCGCCTGATCCCCAACCTCACCGTCATCCGCCCCTGCGATGCCGCCGAGACCGTCGAGGCCTGGCGGGCGGCCATCGAGAACACGGCCGGCCCCACGGCCCTGATCCTCTCCCGCCAGGAACTACCGCTGCTGGACCGCCACCGTCTGGCGCCGGCCACAGGGCTCCGACAGGGGGCCTACATCCTGAAAGACTCCGGCAAGAAATCACCCCAGGTGATCCTCATCGCCACCGGCGCGGAGGCGCACCTGGCCCTGGAGGCCGCCGCCCGGCTGACCCGCAAGGGCCTGGCGGTGCGGTTGGTCTCCATGCCGAGTTGGGAGCTCTTCGCTCGCCAGACACAGCCTTATCGAGACCAGATCCTGCCCCCGCAGTCACCGGTACGTATCGCCGTAGAGGCCGGAATCCGCCTGGGGTGGGAACACCATGTCGGCCTGGTCGGAGAGGTCATTGGCCTGGACGGATTGGGGGCCTCAGCCCCGGGGCTCTTGGAGAGATCCGGCATCACCGCGGAGGAGATTGTCAGGGCCGCGGAGGCACTCCTGCGCCAGGTCCCGCGATCGTGACGCGGACCGCAGTCCCGCAAAGAATGCACTCCAGCATCCTTCATCACCGCCCCCAGTTTCACATCGTCAGGGGAAGCGTCCCGCTCGGGGAAGAAGGGGTTCTAAGCATGGAATGACTCCGAAAGGGGGCCCTACCAGATCCAGCGGGGTGCATTGACATTCACGCAGGTCCCGTTATTTATATTTATAATGGTTCCATGGACTTGTTCTCACAGCCACCCACACCCTGGTGAATAGCCTGCATGTTCCTTCCTGGAGTCCAGGCACCATCGGGACAGCACGGATAAGGAGGCAAAACCCAATGCAAGAGAGAAGAACGCAGAAACGGGTTAACATGAACGGACGTCTCAACGTGGACTTTTCCTCCCAGGACAATCCGGATCTCATCAAACGGGGACTACTGATGAATATCAGTAACGGGGGGATGTATATCCGCACCGTGGCCGCCTTGAAAAAGGGCGCCCTGATCTCCGCCTCTCTGAATGCGGATGACCTGGGAAAGGTTATCCCGGTGCAGGGCTGGGTGGTAAGGAGTGTCTCCAACGGGCTGGCCATCGAATTCAGCGATGCGGATCAGCGGGGGATTCACGAACTCATGTCACCGGCCTTTCCGTAATAACCCCAGCCACATCGAGCGGCCTCGGACCATAAGCGTTTCCCTCCACTCGGGGCAGGGGTCTTAACGGAAGGCTTCGCCGGCCCTTGCATCACGCGGCAAACGCCCCCCCAGCAGAGGCACAGAGCACCCGTTCCAGGCACAGCAGGCAGAAAACGCACCTCATGCCACCATCATCACCACCCCGGCATACCCCTATGCCTCAGTAGGCACCCAGCCCGAATCCGTCTGGCAGCTCGACCTTGTCCTTTTGCGGAGCCTGTGATAGGAAATAGGGCGCATATTTTTTGAGGAGGTGTTGGTCTTGAATTACCGTTTTTCCGTAGTGGACTACGTGGTGTTGATCCTGAGCTATCTCTTCTTCGGCCTGTTCGTGGCCGATCTGCAGGGCGTCATAGCCTTCGTCCTCCCGCTGGATGTCCCCTCCTGGATCTACCTCGTCATCGCCGGCGGCCTCAACCTCTGGATCATCCCCATCCCCGGCATCCACCCGCGCACCCCCCCCATGATCACAGGGGAGACGTCCGCTGCCATGCAACTAGCCCCCCCCGAGGGCGCCCCCCATGTGGCCAGGCCTTCGAAACCCGCCCGGGAGCGTGTGCCCTCTTCCGGCGAGCGCCTGGCCAAGGGACTGAGCAAGACCCATAAGGGCTTCATCGAACGCATCTCGACCGTCTTCAGACAGTCGACCACCCTGGACGAGGAGGTGCTCACGCACCTGGAAGAGACCCTCGTGGGAACCGACATCGGAGTGAAGACCGCCTACAGGCTCTTCGAGGATATTCAGGGCAAGGCGGGCTCCATGGACGGACCGGAAGCAGCCATGGCCTTCATCAAGCAGGAGATCGAAGGCATCCTTGCCACCCGCGAAGAGCAGCTCGTCCTTCCCGTAGGGATTAAGCCCTTCGTCATCATGGTCACTGGGGTCAATGGCTCCGGCAAGACCACCACCATCGCCAAGATCGCCCGGCGGCTGATCAACGACGGCAAATCCGTGATCGTCGCCGCCGGGGACACCTTCCGGGCCGCCGCCATCGAACAGCTCGAGCACTGGGCCACCAAGGTCGGCGCCGACTTTGTCCGTTCGCAGGAAGGCGCCGACCCCTCTTCAGTCGCTTATGATGGACTCCAGGCGGCCATAGCCCGTGGCCACGATGTACTCATCATCGATACCGCTGGCAGACTGCACACCAAGGAAAACCTCATGGAGGAACTCAAAAAGACCAAACGGGTGCTGAACAAACAGCAAGACGGCACCCCCCACGAAGTCCTGCTCGTGCTGGACGCCACCCTCGGTCAGAATGCCCTCGAGCAGACACGCCAGTTCAATGCTGCCCTGGGGGTAACGGGCATCGTCCTGACCAAGCTCGACGGTACGGCCAAGGGCGGGGTCATTGTCGGCATCGCCAATGAATTCGAGATCCCCATCCGTTTCATCGGAATTGGGGAGGATATGGACGATCTGCAGCCGTTTACGGCCCAGGACTTTACCAACGCCCTTTTTCTTGACAATTGATCACCTTTACTAAATAGTGTGCAAATGCTCAGAATTGCAGAGCCCAGACTGATCGAAATCCTGCATTCCATGCAATCCAAGACCATCATGGTCCTGGGTGATCTCATGTTGGACGAGTTCATCGAGGGGACGGTAGAGCGCATCTCCCCTGAGGCACCCGTGCCTGTGGTCCTGGTGCACAATGAATACTATCGACTCGGTGGGGCGGGAAACGTGGCCAACAACCTCATGAGCCTCGGGGCCAAGGTGGTCATGGCCTCGGTCACCGGGAGCGACGATCAGCACATGCGCCTCGAAGAACTGCTCCGGGCGCGGGGGATCGCCACCGACCACATCCTGGCCGACCCCGGCCGCCGGACCATTGTCAAGACCCGGCTCATCGCCGAAAAACAGCAGGTCGCACGGGTCGACCGGGAAGACCGCACCTCTATCAGTGCCGCACTGCGCGAGGAGTTGCTTGCGGCAGTACGCTCCCTCGCCCGCGAGCTTGATGCGATCATCATCTCGGACTATGGCAAGGGGGTTGTCAGTCGGGAGCTCATCGAAGCGCTGGTCTCCATTGCACATGAGCATGGGGTCATGGTTAACGTGGACCCCAAGGAACGCAACTTCCCCTTCTATCTCAAGGTCGACCTGATCACCCCCAATACCCGGGAACTCAGCTTCGGCGCCGGCATCAAGATCGAGAACGATCACGACCTAGTCGAGGCGGCCTCCAAGGTCAAATCCACACTTCACTGTCGCATGGTGCTCGTCACCAGGGGCGAACAGGGCATGAGCCTCTTCGGGGCCGACGGCGACCGGGTCGACATTCCCACCGCCGCTCTCGAGGTGTATGACGTGACCGGGGCCGGAGACACGGTGATCTCCTGTCTGACCCTGGCCATGGCGGCAGGTGCCACCCCCATCGAGGCGGCCACCATCGCCAATGTAGCGGCCGGACAGGTGGTGGCCGTACACGGCACGGCGCATGTCCAATGGGATGACCTATACCGCCGCTGTATGGAGAACATCCGTGGGTAAAGCGAGCCTCCCCCGCGATGTGCTGCTCTTTTCCAGCCTCCTCTATCGGGAGGAGGAGTGCGCGTTCAGCGCGTGCAAGGCCCTCGAAGCGCGCTTCGGTGCCCCCCGCTACACGAGCGCCCCCTTGGCCTTTTCCTTCAGCGATTATTATGCCCGCGAGATGGGCCACCCGCTTCAGAGGCGGGTGCTGGCCTTTGAAGATCTCGTGCCCCGGGATGCCCTGCCGGAGATCAAGCTCGCGACGAATGCGATCGAGGAGTCCCTGGCCAGAGAGAAGGCTCGCACGGTCAACATCGATCCGGGCCTGCTCAGTCTGGAAAACGTCTGTCTGGCAACCACCAAGCCCTACAGCCACCGCATCTATCTGAGGTACGGCATCTGGGCCGAGGTCACCCTCATCTACCGGGGGAACTCCTACCAGGCCCTGGAATGGACCTACCCCGACTATGCCTCCGATAATATGATCTATATCTTTAATTTATTAAGAGAAAAATACAGGGAGCAACGGCAATGCCCAGAAGCATGACCGGATTCGGACAGGCGGAAAGTGACGGCTACCGCATCGAGATCAAAGGCCTCAACCATCGTTATCGCGAGCTCAGACTCAAGCTTCCCCGTGAGTTGGGTTCGCTGGAGATGCTGCTTAGGGAACAGCTCACCGAGCAGATCAAACGCGGCAAGGTGGAGGTCGTCATCACCCGGAGTTCCCCGGCCGGCCAGGAAGGTGCCTTTGCCGTCAACTGGCCGCAGGCGAGGGCCTGTGAGCACGAGCTGCGGGCCATGGCCGCGGAGTTCGGCGGAGAGGTGAGCTTTCGGGAAATCCTCTGGATCCCCGGGGTGATCCAGGAAACTCCCGGCGATGCACAGTCCGAACTGGCCAGGATCCAGACCTGTCTGCAACAGGCCATGCAGGACTTCAACGCCTCCAAGGAACGCGAGGGCGCGCGCCTTAAGACCGACATGGTCGGACGCATACAACAACTGCTCGCCCTGCAGGAGGCCATGCAGCGAGAGGCCGAACATGTCCCCCAAGTGTACCGCGAGAAGCTCGCTACTCGACTGAATGTCCTCCTAGCGGGACATGGCCAGGACATCGACGAGATGCGGCTGGCCCAGGAGGTGGCGATCCTGGCCGACAAGGCGGATATCACCGAGGAACTCGTCCGTCTCAAGAGCCATCTCTCCGGCTTCATCGAGGTGCTCTCCCAGACCAAGGAGCCCGTGGGCCGACGCCTCGATTTCATCCTTCAGGAAATCAACCGTGAGATCAATACAATCGGTTCCAAATCTCAGCTCGCGCCCCTCAGTCACCTGGTCATCGATGCCAAGACCGAGGCGGAAAAAATCCGCGAGCAGGTTCAGAATATCGAATAATTTTTTTCAAGAGGAGAAAGGAGCGCTATCATGGGCCAGAACGACTACAAGCTGCTGAACATCGGATTCAATAATGGCGTGGTTGCCGCGCGCATAGTCGCCATCGTCAACCCTTCATCCTCCCCCATGAAACGCTTTCGCGAGGAAGCCCGTCAGCGCGGGCAGCTGATCGATGCCACCCAGGGGAGAAAAACCCGCTCCATCATCATCACCGACAGCTCGCACGTCATCCTGAGCGCCATCCAGGCCGAAACCATTGCCAACCGCCTGCTGGACGGCGGCTCCAAGGATGGAGACAAGGAGAAGGCTTGAGGCTGCTTCTATCCGGCCCCTCCGGGGTCGGCAAATCTACCCTCATCAAGGAACTTCTCGCGCGGCAGGAGGATCTGGTCCTGTCCGTCTCCGCTACCACCCGTCCCCCGCGCCCGGGGGAACGCGAAGGCATCGACTACCACTTCGTGAGCCGCGAGATCTTCGAGGAGATGCTTGCCCAGGATGCCTTTCTGGAGTGGGCCCGCGTTCACGACCACCTCTACGGCACCCCGCTGGCATGGATCAGTGCGCAGGAGCGCGCCGGCAGGAATATCCTCTTCGACATCGACGTTCAGGGCGTGGCCCAGGCCCAAGAAAAACACTTCCAGGGCTGCTATGTCTTCATCGTGCCCCCCGATCTTGAGGAGCTCGAGAGGCGACTGAACCGGCGGGGGACCGAGGACACGGGGGCCCTCTCCCGGCGTCTGGCCAATGCCAGGCTGGAGCTCGCACGCTGGAGGATGTATGACTACGTGGTCATCAACCGGGATATCCCCCAGGCGCTGAAGGATATCGAGACAATCATGCGCGCCTACCGTCTCTCCACCCCCTTCGCACAGGAGCGTCTTCCATGGCTTTCAATGATAGAGTGATCTTCGCCCTCGACGTGGGCAATGCCCGGGCAGCCCGGGATTGGGTAAGCCGGCTAGAATTCGAGGTGGGCTATTTCAAGGTAGGCCTCGAGCTCTTCACGGCCGAAGGCCCGCCCATGGTAGCCATGCTCAGGGATGCCGGCAGGCGGTGTTTCCTCGACCTGAAGTTCCATGATATTCCCAACACCGTGCGCGGGGCGGTGCAATCGGCCACTCGACTCGGCGCCGAGATCATGACCGTGCACCTCTCCGGAGGCATGGCCATGCTGCGGGCAGCCAAGGAGGCCTCGCTGGCCGAGGCCCATGCGCTCAGGATTGCCGCCCCCAAAATCGTCGGAGTCAGTGTGCTGACCTCACTGGCGGACGAAGACCTGCCGTCGCTGGGCATTGACGGCACCGTATCCGAACAGATCCTGCGCCTAGCCGACCTGGCCCGCGCCAGCGGCATCGACGGCATGGTCTGCTCGCCGGCCGATCTGAGTGTCCTCAGAAAGGCCGTGCCGCCGGACTTCCTACTCATCACCCCCGGGGTCAGACCGTCTGGGACGGGCAGGGGCGATCAGGCGCGCGTGGCCACACCCGGAGAAGCCATCGCTCTAGGCGCCGACCTGCTGGTCATCGGACGCCCCATCTCGCAGGCCGCCGATCCTGTCCTGGCGGTGAGGCATATCGTGCAGGAGATGGAGGCGTGCCACGGCAGCCGGCGCTGAAGGTCCGCCCTGCGGGCCATCGTGGTCATATGGATCGATTGGAACCTTGCATTTTGCCCCGGGCTTGAGTAAAAAGTGGCAGTCACCCTGATGACATATGATAAAGGATTACGTCTTTCATGCTGGTACCAAACATTCTGAGCCAGAGAAGCATCACCTTCAGTTTTGAGTTCTTCCCGCCCAAGACCGAAGGCACCTGGGAGCGGCTCTTTCTGACTATCGCGGATCTCATGCCGCTCAAGCCCTCGTGGGTGAGCGTGACCTATGGGGCGGGCGGCTCCACTCGTGACCGCACCCATGACCTCGTGGTGCGCATCAAACGCGAGACCGACCTCACGGTGGTCTCGCACCTCACGTGCGTGGGCTCGTGCCGGGACGAGATTACGGGCATCCTCGATCGCTACGACGGGGCCGGGGTCCACAACATCCTGGCCCTCAAGGGCGACCCGCCCCAGGATGCGACGGACTGGAACCCCACTGGTGACGACTTCACCCATGCCGCCGACCTGGTAGGCTTTATCAAGAGGCACTTCCCCCACATGAGCGTGGGGGTGGCGGGATTCTGTGAGGGTCACCCGGCGACCCCCAATCGCATCCGCGAGATCGAGCATCTCAAGGCCAAGGTCGATGCCGGGGCCGACTACATCATCACCCAGCTCTTCTTCGACAACCGCGATTTCTACGACTTCCGCGAGCGCTGCGAACTGGCGGGCATCCACGTGCCCATCATCGCGGGCATCATGCCCGTCATCAGCCGTTCCGGCATGTACCGCATGGCCGAGCTCGCCGCCGGAGCCCGAGTGCCGGCGCGCCTGCTCAAGGCCATCTCGCGCGCCCAGACCGACGAGTACGTGGAGAAGATCGGCATCCACTGGGCCACCGAGCAGGTGCGCGATCTCATCGACAATAACGTGCGCGGGGTGCATTTCTATACCCTGAACAACTCCCGCGCCACCCTGAGCATCTACGAGTCGCTCGGGGTGCGCGATTCGCTCCAGCTCTCCGAGCCCTGATGCACGCCTTGACGCCCCCGCCCCGGGTGAAGCGCCTTCCCGGAAGAAAGCCACGCGTCGCCGCACTCGCGGCCGTCCTCCTTGTGGTATGGTACGGCTTTGCCCCGGCCGGAACACAAACCGGCCTGGTGCAAGCAACCCTGACCCATGACGGCCTCGAGCGCACCTATGCCTACTACTGTCCGGCCGAACTGCCGCAGAAGGCCCCGCTCGTCTTCGTTCTCCATGGTTCATATGGCTCGGGACGTTCCATCCGCAGGACCCTGCAGGGCCGCCTCGAGCAACTGGCCGACCAGGAAGGCTTCGTGGTCGTTTATCCCGACGGCTATCGGAAGCACTGGAATGGGTGCCGGACGACCCCTAAGGATGCGGCACACAAAATGAACGTGGACGATGAGGGTTTTTTATGCGCCCTCATCGATACCCTGGTCCGCAAACACGACATCGACCGCACCCGCGTCTATGCTGTAGGGTTCTCCAACGGGGGTCATCTGTGTTTTCGTCTGGCCCATGAGGCCCCCCTGCATTTTGCGGCCCTGGCCACAGTGGCTGCCCAGCTCCCCGCCCCGCACAATTCTGCCTGCCGAAAGCCCCCCGGGGCCGTGCCGTTCCTGTTCATCAACGGCACGCATGATCCCATCAGTCCCTTCGAAGGTGGGCAGGTACGCCTCTTGGGTCTCTGGAGTAAAGGGCACGTGCTCTCCGCCTGGGCCAGCGCTACCGAGCTCGCCAAGGCCAACGGCCAGCAGGGGGAGCCTTGCCGGATAGATTTACCGGACATGTCCACCCGGGACAGGTCCCGGGTGGAGTTGATCAGCTGGGACAAGGATGTGCACCTGTACGTAGTGCACGGCGGAGGGCATACCCTGCCCGGAGCGCGGCAGTATCTCCCGGCCCTGCTCGTAGGCAGGACGAACCGGGATATATGTACAGCGGATGTGATCTGGAACTTCTTCAAACAACACCATGCACGGCCGGATACGGCGCCATGATCCGCATTACCGACACGATCGGCCTTGACGAGAGGGAGGTGGTCGAGGAGTTCATCCGTGCCTCGGGTCCGGGCGGACAGAATGTCAACAAGGTGTCCTCAGCCGTGCAGTTGCGCTTCGACCTTGGCCACTCGAGCTGCCTGCCGGAGGAGGTGCGCACGCGAGTGATGCAGCTCGCCGGCAGACGTCTGACACGGGAGGGGCACCTCATCATCACAGCCCGCCGCTTCCGCACCCAGCACCGCAACCGGCTCGACGCCTGGCAACGTCTCATCGCGCTCATCCGTGAGGGGACCTCCCCGCCCCGGGAGCGCCGCAGGACGCGCCCGAGCCGGGCGGCGCTGTCACGCCGGCGTGAGGAAAGGTGCAAGCAGTCCTTGCGCAAGGCGCGGCGCGCCCCAGTGGGATCACGGGACCGTGACTGAAGGGGCCAGCCCCCTAAACTCTGCGCGCCGAGAAACCGAAGAGCTATGCTATGCATCGTGGATGCGTCCAGACGCATCCACGCGAAAGACAATGCAAGGAGTATGCTATGAGACTTCTCACCCGTTCGGATTTCGACGGACTCGGCTGTGCTGTTCTGCTCAATGAGGTTGGTATCATCGACGAGATCAAGTTCGTGCACCCCAAGGACGTGCAGGACGGCATGGTCGAGGTGACCGCCGACGATCTGCTGGCCAACATCCCTTATGTCCCCGGCTGCGGCCTGTGGTTTGACCATCACTCCAGCGAGGCCGAGCGCAGGGCCTTCGGCGCCTTTGCCGGGGCGAGTGACCCCGCGGCTCCATCTGCAGCCCGCGTGGTGTATGACTACTACAACGACGGGAAGCGTTTCCGGGACAAGCACTTTGAGGAGCTCGTTGCAGCGGTGGACAAGGCCGATTCGGCCGCTTTCACGGCCGACGAGATCCAGAACCCCACAGGGTGGGTGCTGCTCTCCTTTATCATGGATCCGAGAACCGGTCTGGGACGCTATCACGACTACCGCATCAGCAACTATCAGCTCATGATGGACATGATTGGATATTGTCGCACCAGGCATATAGATGAGATCCTCGCCCAGGAGGACGTGCAGGAACGCGTGCAGCGCTACTTCGAGCAGGATCGGCTCTTCCGGGAGATGGTCACGGCCCACACAACCATCCGCGGCAACGTCATCGTGCTGGACCTGAGGGACCAGGAAGAGATCTTCACGGGTAACCGCTTCCTGCTCTACAGCCTTTATCCCGCACAGAACATCTCCATCCAGGTGATCTGGGGTCTTAGACGGCAGAACGTCGTCATGACCTGCGGCCACAGCATCATCAACAAGACCTCCAAGACCGATGTGGGCTCCCTCATGCTGCGCTACGGCGGTGGCGGACATCACCGGGTGGGTACCTGCCAGGTTCCCACCCCTAAGGCGGATACCATACTGGAAGAACTCGTCTGCCACATGAATGCGGACGGCTGAGCTTATAGACGTGGCCCATCCAGGAAAACCGCACAAGGAGATGCAATATTTCCCGTTGATATTCTCCGGGTCTTTCCTGTAAGAGGGGTGCTTGGCGCAAGCATGACGGGGTACGCCCCATATCCCTTATGAAACCATACGTGGCGGGGAAGGCGCCCCATAGCGGATGCGTGAGTAATATCGAGGTAACATGAGAGAATGAATACGAAACTGTCACCATCAATGTTCATCGGGATCCAGGGCGACGATATCATCTCCTTCGGTTCTGGGCAACCCGACCTGCCCCCCCCGAGCGCCGTCTACAAGATCCTGCCCGACTACAACAAGTTCAAATACGGGCTCGTCCAGGGACAGTCCAACCTGAGAGAGGCCCTGGCCCAGCAGTACCCCTACTCCACCGCGGACAGCTTTGTCATCACCAACGGTGCCTCCGAGGCGTTGGACCTTGTGCTGCGGGTGATCGCCCAAAACGGTTCCGGCAAGAAGAACAAGGTGCTCCTGACCCGCCCGTACTACTACTCCTATCTGCCCATGGTGCAGATGGCCGGCATGGAACCGGTCTTCACGGATCAGGTGGAAGGCCGGATCGACTTCGACGACTTCGCACAGAAGGTCCCCGAATGCAAGGCGGTCATCATCAACTCGCCCTCCAACCCCACGGGTCGGGTGGAGTCGGTGGATACGCTCAAGCGGATCGAGAGTCTCACGAGCGAGTTGGGGGTCTACGTGCTCTCGGACGAGGTCTACAAGGACCTCATCTATGTGCGCGAGAACTACCTGATCAAGGGACCGCACGTGGTCACCATCAACTCCTTCTCCAAGACCTACGCCATGTGCGGCTTCCGCGTTGGCTATCTCTGGTCGCTGGATCAGGACCTGGTGGAGCGGGTCATCGAGGCCAAATCGCACACCTCCATGAACACGAACATCCTCGGACAGGAAATGGCCTTTGAGGCCACCAAGGTCCCGGAGAGCTTCATCAGCAACCAGCTCGAGATCTGGGAAAGCCGGCGTGACCTCATCTTTGAGGGCCTCAGATCGCTGGGCTTCGATCTCTGGAAACCCGAGGGAGCCTTCTACGTGCTGCCCAGGGTCAAAAACCCTGAAGACTTTGTCAGCACCATGTTTTACAAGTACAAGGTCATAACGTATCTGGGGGAATGGTTCGGGGCTCCCGAACGGGTCAGATTCTCCTATGCCCTGGATGTGGACAAGATCGAGGAGGGGCTCAGGAGAATCGAGCAGTATCTGCAGGAGGCCTGACAGGCCAGGAGAGGCGATGAAGGACAACAGGACCACACCGCCTGAGGATGGCTGCTTCTTTTCCGACAGCGACCTGACGGTTGCCGAACAGATCCATCTGTGCACCAACCTCATCCAGAACTGCGCCGTGGCCATCTTCGCCATCGACATGCATCATCTGGTGATCCACTGGAACAAGGCCTGCGAGGAGCTAACCGGCATTCCGGCATCCGACATGCTGGGAAGCAGCAACCACTGGAAGCCCTTCTACCGGCACAAACGCCGCTGTCTCTCGGACATCGTCATCGATCATGAGCGCAGCGCGAACGAGACCTACAGCGTCTACGGCCCCTCGGTGCTGATCCCCGGCGGCCTGCACGCCGAAGGCTGGTATGCCGACCTCGGCGGACACGACCGCTACATCATCTATGACGCCGCCCCCCTCCTGGACAACACCGGCAGGATACTCGGCGCCGTGGAATCCCTGCAGGACATCACCACGCTCAAGCGCATGGAAGAGGAGCGTACGCGCCTGTATACCGAACTCAAAGAGGCCACCAACAAGATCAAGACGCTCAAGGGCCTCATTCCCATCTGCGCGGCCTGCAAGAAGATCCGGGACGATACGGGTTACTGGAACCAGCTCGAGTCCTACCTTGAGCTGCACTCCGAGGCCGAGTTCAGCCATGGCCTGTGCCCGGAGTGCAAAAGGCGGCTCTTCCCCCCGGATTCCACCAACGACCCGGACTGAGGCGCTGCCACGCGGCAGGACCTCAGTCCGACCGCAAGCAGGCAGGAACCTCCATCAAGCCCTGACCTCCTCTTCCATTCAACATACAGCCGGAAAGGCACCCCCCCTGCGGGCCCCATCAGATACGCCTTGTCACAGCTCAGAAGCGCTCCTTGCGACCCTCAAACGGGAATATCCTTCAAAATCATTGTCCTGTATCTCGGGCAATGGTATGAGGAAGCAGGGGCATGGCGCCCAGGGCACACCCTGGCCCCCCGTTGACGAGCAAGCGGTAAGGGAATGGACCCCTAGCGATTAAGGGAGGTGGCACATGCAGGTGAGCACGGTCGCGGAAATGCGGGCCATGGACCGCTCGGCCAGCGAGGACTACGGGATTCCCGCACAACTGCTCATGGAAAACGCCGGACTGGCCTCGTTTATGGCGATCAGCCGACAAATGTCCGTTGCCGGCAGGAGCTTCCTCGTCTTATGCGGCCCGGGCAACAATGGCGGCGACGGCTTTGTCGTGGCACGCAAACTACACGCGGCCAAAGGCCACGTCAGGGTCCTGATCCTGGGCGAACCTCAGCGCTACCAGGGGGCCGCCCGGCTGAACTATGAGATCATCACCCGGCTGGGCCTCGAGATCAAACCGCAACCGGAAACGAGTGACCTGCGGCAGGCGCTTATGGACTGCGATGCGGTGGTCGACGCACTGCTGGGTACCGGACTGACCCGGGAGGTAAGCGGTTCCTTCAGGGAGGCTATCGACGGCATCAATACCTGCGGCAAACCCGTCTTCAGCCTCGATATCCCTTCGGGAATCAACGGCGACACCGGTCAGGTCATGGGGGCCGCCGTGAGGGCCGAGATCACCGTCACCTTCGGGCTGCCCAAGCTCGGCAACCTGCTCTTGCCGGGCTTCGACCACTGCGGCCGGCTGATAGTGACCCGCATCTCCTTTCCGCCCGCACTGCCTGTACCCGGGAAGCTCCTGGTGGAGCTCAATCGACCATCGGCCCTGCCACCGCGCAATCCCACAGGCCACAAGGGGACCTTCGGCGACCTGCTCTGTATCGCCGGGGCCAAGGGCTACTACGGGGCCCCGGCCTTCGCGGCACTATCCTTCCTGAAGGCCGGCGGCGGCTACGCGCGCCTGGCCGCGCCTGCGGGCATGCTCCCACACCTGGCCCCGCTTGCCAGCGAGGTCGTTTTCCTGCCTCAGCCGGAAACCGCCTCCGGCAGCCTGGCACGCTCCAGCCTGGAGGCACTGCTCGAGCTCGCGCAACGGGTGGACATGGTGGTGCTGGGGCCGGGCCTGTCCCTAAATGAGGAGACCGTCTCCCTGGTGCGCGAGCTGGCCGGACGCCTCCCCAGGCCTCTCATCATCGACGGGGACGGACTCACCGCCCTGGCGACCTCTCCCGAGGTCATCCGCGCGCGGGAGGCGCCGACCGTTCTGACCCCCCACCTGGGCGAGATGGCGCGTCTGACAGGGAGACCCGCCGCGGCGATCGAACAGGACCGGGTTGCCATATTGCAATCCAGTGCCCACGATCTCAAGTGTCACATCGTGCTCAAGGGTGCCCACTCGCTCATCGCCTGCCCTAACCGGCGCGTCTGCATCAACCTCAGCGGCAACCCGGGCATGGCCACGGCCGGCGCGGGCGACGTGCTTACCGGGACCATCGCCGCCATGTACGGACTGGGCCTGCCCTTCGAGGAGGCCGTCAAGAAGGGCGTCTTCATGCACGGGGCTGCCGGCGACCTGGCCGCCGAAGAGAAGGGTCAAGACGGCGTCATCGCCGGGGATATCCTAGCGGCGCTGCCCCGCGCGCTTCACCAGGAGCGGCAGGGGCTCCTTGATAAGCGCTATGCCATCGAGGAGATCCTTTAGACCGCAAGACATGGGGGCGCGTCAGCAGCGGGAGGCCTTGAGGTATGCCGCGCCAGTGTCCAGATGCCACTATTGCGCCTGTGCGGGGTCTGCACATGGAGACAATCCCGTGATCAATCATGGGGATACCCCCCAGGGCAAGCCTTGGACCCTCTTGGTCACCGCAAGTGGTGGGGAATGCGACCCTCAAACGATTCAAGGCTTCGAGCGGGGACTGCACCTGCGGGAGGTACAGGTTTCCCCCTCGCGCGGCACGATCCTCTATGTGCATGGCCTGGGGGAATCGGGCCAGTGCTTCGAGCCCCTCATGCAGAACGCCAGACTGGCCCCCTGGTCGCACCTGGCACCCGACCTGCCCGGTTATGGTCAGAGCCCGGACTTGCCCGGGGGACTTGCGGGCCATGCGGATCATCTCTCCGACTGTCTGCGTCGACACTCGGCCCCGCCAGTGGTGGTCCTTGGCCACTCCATGGGAGGGGTGGTGGGGCTCCTGCTCTGCGAACGCCACCCTGATCAGGTGGCCGCCTTCGTCAATGTGGAGGGCAATCTCACGCCTTCCGATTGCACCTTCAGCGCCCGCATCGCGACCATGGGGGCAGAGGCCTTCATCGCGCACGGTTTTAACCGGTTACGGCAGGACCTTGAGCAGATGGCCGTTTTAGACCCTGTGCTGCAGGGCTATCACGCGCGCATGGGACAGTGCGATCCCCGGCGTCTTTATGCCGACAGCCTCGAGCTTGTCGAGTATTCAAAAGCGGGCAGACTCGCTGATCGCCTGGCCGCGCTGTGCGTTCCCACCCTATATATTTCCGGATACCCGCGGGGCATAGGTGAACCCACCCGCGAAATCCTCAGGGTCAGCGGCCTGGCCTGGCAGGAGCTTCCCGGCGCCGGGCACTGGGTCTTCCTCGACCAGCCAAGACGCTTCATCGACGCGCTCAAGGGATTCCTGGTCCGTCTCTAGAGAACCTTCAGGGGCAGAGGGGGGGCAGCGCCCTCTCGAGCGTGGAGAGGTATGCCACGATGACAGATAGCTCGTTTTCGTCAAGCACGGCACCTTTATCCCGCATACGCGTCACGGTCGTTTCCCACCCATCCGGGGCCTTGCTGCCGATTTGCTTACAGACCCGTGACACCTTATGGCAGACGCCGCAGCGCTGGGACACCAGGCGGGCGGTTTCTCCCTGGGAGGTATCACCGCCCAGGAGGGGTCCAGGCCGGACCAGCAGCGCCAGGGCCAGGAGAACCAGCAGCACGCCTCTCGGAGACCCTGACCCCTGACTTCTCCGGTATACCCCGGTGATGGTGGCCCCTTTGTCTTCTGCTGTTTTCGCGTCTCCATCGAGTGACATTTTCCACACCCATCCTTCTGTACTCATCTGCTCCTCCCCTGAAAGCATGCATCCCAAGGCAAACCCTGGCACCCACATGCGACCGCCCGCATTAAGGGCATGCTACCCTTAGCGATTGTTGAGCCGGTGGCAGTGGACTGGCACCGGGGACCTGCCCGGATTCGCTGAGCCTCGAGGACGGCCTCGGACGAGCAGCCCTCGGAGCTTCAGAAACGCGGGTTACAATCCGGATCGTGGATCTCCCCGTTGGCCACCAGCCACGGCAGGACGAACAGAAAGGTCCGCAGGATCTCCCGCAGGGTCCAGATCTCCTGCCGGCCAACCTCGAGCACGTAATCCCCGGCTGAGTCTCCCCCTATCTCAGGCACCCAGACATAGATGTAGTATATCCCGCTTTTCCCGGGGTTTTCCCAGATGAAATCCGGCCCGCCGAAGTACCATTTGTGCGCAAAGAACTCGAAGAAGGTATCTCGTACCTGCCCCCCGGCCAGATCATAGTTCTCGACGATCACGAGCGGATCGTCGCTGATGAGGTTCTCTTCCAGCCGGGTGTATCCGAGAGCCTTTACCTCTTCCCGCTTCAGCGCCCCGGGATATCCTTCAAGGCCCGCACCGGCCACAGCTATGTAGGGCAGAAACGCCGCATAACACTCGCAACGCGGCACAAGGGAGGAGACAAAAACCAAGGACTCATCCCCTCTGAGCGTGAAACAAAAGACATCCACATCGTCCACGTCCTCGAGCCAGGCATAGACGGCGATGGATTTCTCCACCGTGCCGGCGATAACTCCCGGTTTGGCGGCGCTGAAGTCTGAACATTCAATGACCGGCACATGCGCCTGAGCTGTCGAAACCAGGCCAATGACCACGACGCCTATCAAAACGACCGTGCGCTGCATGGGCACCTCCCTTCCCGGCCATATCCTGGGGGCCATCCGTGACAACCTCAAGCTCGAGGCCCCTGCCCTCACAGACAAATCTGTCGACCCTCTGCCTCACATGCTAACGCGGCCCTGAGACCTCACGGACCATAAACGCCACAGCCCGGCCGGTTGAGAATGAATGATAAGCCCCTGGGGTTCAATGTCAATGAAAGCCGCAGCCTTTTCGCACAGGCGCACAAGCATGCCTTTGCAGCTAAGGTCTCTGGTATACACGAAAGCCCCTGGGGGGTATAACTAAGGGCGGCCCCGGTCCAAGACCGGGGCCGCCCTTAGTGCGTTCAGGACGCCCGCGGCATTTCAGCGGTTGTAGGCGTCTTTCCTTCCGGTCATATGCTGCGACGACTGGGCAATGCCCAGGAGCCGGCAGACGAAATCCATGACAAAAGGCGGCAGGATAACCTTGATCACGGGCAGGAAGTACACCGAGGAAGGCACACCGATCATGGCGCGGTTGTCCTTGATGCCCGCAATCACCTTACGCGTCACATCCTCGGCCGTGAGCATGCGGGTGCCCTTCACCGGGGAGGCCCCCTCGAACATGCCCGTGGACACGGTATTGGGGCACACATGGCTGAAATGGATCCCACGGTGTCCGGCAAGCTTCATCTCCTGCCGCAGCGACTCGGTCAATCCCACCACGGCAAACTTGGTGGCACAGTAATCGCTGATATAGGGCACCCCCAGCAGGCCACCGGCCGAGGCAAAGTTCACTACATGTCCCTGCCCGCGCTGCATCATGCCCGGCAGAAAGGCCCTGATGGTCCAGAATATGGCCATCAGGTTCACCCCTACGGTACGCTCGATCATCGCATCGCTTTTCTCCAGGAAGGGCCGTGAATTCACGATACCGGCCACATTCACCAGGATATCGATGGGCCCAAACTCCCGCTCCACCGTCTCCGCCATCTGGGCAATCTTCTCGCGATCGGAGACATCGCACATATAAGCGGCGATGCGCCCCCGGGAGGCCAGTTCCTCGCGTGTGCGCTCAAGTTCGTCGGCTCTAACATCCACGATCGCCACCGCCGCGCCTTCCTCCAGGAATAACTCCGCCAGCGAGCGACCCATTCCCATGGCCCCGCCCGTGATGAGAACATTCTTGCCTCGAATCTCGGTTTTCTTTCTCACCTTCTATGTCCCTCCCCTATCTTTGATCTTTTTGTCCTCAAACGTGCGGCCATCCATGCACCGCATCACTCCCAATCATGGGGGTGACCCCCAGGGCAGGATTCCCTTGACGCCACAAACCTTAAGGGAATTAGCCACATAAGGCCCTATTCGTCCGGCCCCACCCACTCCCTGGGTGGCCCAATGAGCACGAAGGGGCCGGGATTGAGGGGACCACCTCCCAGGGACATGTAGCCCGCACAGATATAAAGTCGCTCGTTCACCCGGCGCACCTCATCGTGCATGGAATGGACCACATCGTCGTTGTAGGGTCCGTAGTCCAGATGATATGCATCCCGGCCGTCCTTGCCGATCGTGGTGGGCCCGACCCAGTTGTTCATCCTGCGCCGACGCAGGGTCTGCGTTGTGCCGTCCGGCCTTCTGACGTTGAAGATGTTGTATCCCCAACCTCGGTTGCGGCCCTCAGGGTTGAAGGCCTTGCCCTCCCAGCTGGCCTTGAGAATCGGCCTGCCCGAGGGGAAGACATGGTGCGTAAAGAGGGCCGTGGGGCGACCCAGCAACCCGCCGCTCAGGACCCGGGCCTGATACTCGCCCTTCATCTCCTGGAACTCGGGCACCTCGGCGGCATAGAACAACTGCATGGTGTCCCGGCGTGAGAGCCGTTCGACATCCTCCCAGGTTGCCTGCCTGGGATCCTTCCCCAGGATCTGTGCCATGGTCCGGCCGTCGGGCCTGCGGCTGCCCGCCTGCAGGATGTTGATCAGCAAACCTGTCAGATTGGAGAGCAGCACCCCTGCCGCGACGAAAATCACCTTGTGGAACACCTTCATATGCACCTCCTTGATTGATCGCCTTCGATAATCATCATCCACCCCCCGGCCTTCCTCCCCAGAGGAGAGAGGGCAGGGGCGAGAACGTGGTCACGCATGCACATGCCCACATCATCACAGGAGGACTCCCCTCCGAATCAATCCGGAACAGCAAGGCGGATATGGGACATTTATCGCCATGGGTCGCCTTTCCCGTCGCCCTTCACGGCAAAAGGGCCTTCACCCCTCATCAGGGGGTGGATCTGCCTTTTCTTCAAGGGCCCCCTCGTCCGGATCACCCGCGGCCGGGACCCTGAGAAGATGCTTCAGCCCGGCGGCGGTGCGTACGAAGGCCTCTGTCTCGACCGCATTAAAGCGTCCAAGGTTGCGGGTAACTATCGCATGGGTGTGATCCTCCACCCGGCGCACGATACGCTCCCCGGCAGGCTCGAGCGAAACCAGGATATTGCGCTTGTCGTGCGTGTCGCGCCGGCGGGACACCAGGCCTCTGGCCTGCAGGCGGTCGACGAGGCGCGTGGCGGTGCTGACGGGGATATCCATCTCGCGGGCCACCTCCTTCATGCGCGCCGAGGAACGGCGGCGCAGGAACTGCAACAGGTAAATCGTCGTATAGTCCAGTTCGAAGCAGGATACCTTAGAGCGCTCGAAGCGATACATGGCCACCATGGCTTCGAAAAGCAGCTGATCGAAATCCTCCCTGGTCAGTTCCAGTATCCCGGGAATCCGATCCCATTCCATGTTTAGACCTTAGCATTTTTATTTGCATGCTGCAATCTTTTTCTTATGGCCTTCGATTGACAGGCATAGTCCGTCATGCCTGAGAGGCTGACCCATCCCGCCAAATCCGCTTCAATCATGGAAATGAACCCCGGGGCCTGGCAGGACTCCCTCAAGGATGCCCCGGGTGTTGCGCAAAGCGATTCCGGACGTCTGCAACAGGACTGGCCTGCCTGCCCACGAATCCCTTGAAGGCCGCGGTTACATTGCCCGTGACGTTGTGTACCTCATCATGCACACCGGAAAGACCACCGGCGTCGATCAACCGGTGAGGCCCTGGAGTCTGAAACAACAGAGGCTTCGTTTGCGTTATGCAATCAATAATATCGGCTGTGTCCTTGACCGTAAATCATATCGATTGCATCACGGCCGTACCATCGATATTATCAATGATATGACATGAAAGGCTTCTCCGTCATGGTATGCTCACAGGAGACCACCGCCCGGCGGTCTTTCCCGGGGCAAGCCCTGCAGCCTGTGCAAACTGCCAGCGGAGAGGGAGACATGTCTTTCAATCATGGGTATGAACCCCGGCAAGCCCAGGCATCCTCTTGTTAACGCTAACGGCGGGGACCTCGACCCATAGTGATAAAGAAGGGGGTAAAAGCATGAAGCGTTTCATTATCCTGGTCACGCTGATGTGTCTGTTGTCTTGCGGGTGCCAGATCTCCGGGACGGTGCGCCTGGATGACGCCGGGCTCTCCGGCGTCCCGGTGACCCTTTCCGGCGACACAACCCGGGCCACGCTCACCGACCATCAGGGCCGCTACGTCTTCAGGGGCATCACAAGCGGCCACTATACGGTCGCGGTCGCCGCCGAGGACGACTGGTGCCGATCCGCAAGCCGCCACATCGAGAAATCGCAGGCCTGGCAGGACCTGACGGACGTGGACTTCACGGCCCACAGCGCCACCCGGCGCAGCCTCACGAGCGGCACGCTCATCGGCTCCGTCGCCGAGAGCGGGGCGCATATCTGGCGGGGCATCCCCTATGCCGCTCCTCCCGTGGATGATCTGCGCTGGCGTGCCCCGCGCCCGGTCGGGGCCTGGGAAGGCACCCTGCCGGCGCTGACCAGGGCCCCCCTGTGCACCCAGTTCACCGGCATCCTCACGAGTGACGACACGGAGCGCTACGGGCAACCCATGGGCTGCGAGGACTGCCTCTACCTCAATGTCTACGCCCCGCCCGAGGCGGCCTCCGCCGGGGAGGGCGGCCTGCCGGTCATGGTCTGGATCCACGGCGGCGGCAACACCATCGGCCACGGCGGAGGGTATGACGGACAGGACCTGGTCCTCAGGCACGACACAGTCGTGGTGACCTTCAACTACCGCCTGGGCCCCCTGGGCTGGTTCAGCCACCCGGCCCTGCACGACGAGGAGGACTCTTTGCTCGACCGTTCGGGCAATTACGGCACCCTGGACATCGTTCAGGCCCTTGAGTGGGTGCAGGACAACATCGGCGCCTTCGGCGGCGATCCGACCAACGTGACCGTCTTCGGCGAGTCCGCCGGCGGCCTCAACACCCTCACCCTGCTGCTCTCGCCCCTGGCGCAGGGCCTCTTCCAGCGCGCCATCGTGCAGAGCGGCGGGCTGGAAGCGGCCACCATGGCCGAGGCGCAGAACTACCGCGACGACCCCGAGCCCGGCGATCCCTTCAGCGCGCGGGAAGTGGTCAACCGGCTGCTGATCCGAGACAGGCTCGCCTCCGGCAGGGAGGCGGCCCGCAAGGTGCAGGAATCCCTTTCCCTGCCGGAGCTGGCCGCCTATCTCAGGGACAAGGATGCCGGCGAGATCCTCATGGCCTATGAGTACGGCTACGGCGGCATGTTCTCCATGCCCAAGGTGCTGCGCGACGGGGTGGTCCTGCCCGCGGGGGACTTCCTCGAGGTCCTGTCGACCCCGGGGGCCTGCAACCGGGTGCCCGTCCTGATCGGCAGCAACCGTGACGAGCAAAAGCTCTTCATGGTCCTCGACCCCCTCTACGTGGAAGAGATCTTCGGGCTGCCGCTGATTGTCAAAGACCCAGTCGAGTACGCCCTCGTGGCCAGCTACCTGAGCGACGCCTGGAAGGCGCGCGGGGTCGACTCCATCGCCGAGCGCCTCTCATCCCTCCAGCCCGACGAGGTCTTCGCCTACCGCTTCGACTGGGACGAGGAGACCTGTCTTCTGGGTGTGGACGTGGGCTTCATGCTCGGCGCGGCCCACAGCGTGGAGATCCCCTTCATCTTCTGTGATTTCAGCTCGTTCATCTCTTCGGCACTCACCCCGCTCATCTTTCCCGACGAGAGCGCCTTGCCCCGGGATACCCTCTCGCAGGCCATGTCGTCCTACTGGGTGGCCTTCGCCCGCGACGGCACACCCGGGACCGGCCTGAGCGGGGAGCTGCCCCCCTGGCTGCCCTGGGAGACCTCCTGCGGCAGGTTCATCGTCCTCGACACCGCCAGCGGGGGCGGCATCCGCATGTCGCACAACACCGTCACGCTTAAGGCGCTCAAATACCGGCTGCTCTCCGAGACCGGATTTAGCCGCCAGGAAAAGCACTGCGAGATGTACGTGCGCCTCTTCTACGGCAGCGCCTTGTGGGATGACGAGGAGTACGCGCACCTGGGTGAGTGCGGCTGCAGCGCCTATGCCCCGCAGGATTTTTAGGAACAGGTGCATGACAGGAAACATGACATAAGAGGCCTTGCTGAATCTGTCAGGGGAAACCTTCCGGATAAGAAGTTTTCCCCTGACAGACCCCTTTCAAGAAGCTTAAGGACTATGGGTCTGATTCCCCGCTGCTTGCAGCGGAAAGCAGGGGCCTTAGGCTTGCCCTGGGGTTCATAACCATGATTGGCCTGAGGGTCGCATTCCCCGCCGCTGGCGGTGCCTAAGTGGGGTCTTTCGCCTTACAGCCCCGCCCTTTGCCGGGCTGACCGGCGATGCGCATGCGGGCGTCCAGGGCCAGCACGCCCTGCCCGTTCACCATCACGCGCACCGGGTTGAGATCGAGCTCGCCTATCTGCGGAAAGGCCGCCAGCAGGTGCGAGACGCGCACCAGGAAATCGACGAAGACCGGCAGGTCGCTCTTGACCCCGCCGCGGGCACCGGTGAGCAGGGGGAAGCAGGCAAGCCCCATGAGGCGCTGCATGATCTCCTCGCGCGGGGCCGGGCACAGACAGCAGGCCACATCGCGGAAAATCTCCACGTAGATGCCGCCCAGGCCGAAGTAGAGCACCGGTCCGAAAGAGGCATCCTGCGTACCGCCCACGAACATGTCCACCCCCGCTGGCGCCGTCGCCTGCAGGCGCACCCCGTCGAAGCGGGCCTGCGGCAGGCTGACTTCAAGGTTTTCCCGCAGGCGCGCGAAGGTGCGCCTTACCCCCTCCTCGTCGGCCACCCCCAGGGCCACCCCGCCCACCTCGGTCTTGTGCAGGGCCGCAGGCGAGATCACCTTCATGACCACCGGGAAACCCAGTTCGCCGGCCGCCAGGACGGCCTCCTCCGGGGAGGTGGCCACCCGGGAGGCGGCCACCCGCATCCCGAAGGTCTCGCACAGCTCCAGGGCCTCTTCGCCGCAGTCACCGCCTGCGCCCTCCAGCCAGGCCCGGGCACGCGCCTGATCGATGCCGTCGGGTGGCCGGGGTGGCGCATAGGGGGTGCGGGTGTGGAAATGCATCTGCATGGCCATGGCGCGCACGAGCTCCTCAGGGCTGTTGAAGATGGGGAAATTCACCGCCTTCTTGGTCTGCAAGGTCAGCTTGGAAGGGCCGAAGAGGCACACCCCCATAGGCTTGCCGGCCGAGAGGATCGCCCCCCAGGTCTCCTTGGACAGGTCGGTCAGGAACATGCGGTGAAAGACCGTGTCGCCGGGGGGCATGTGGGGATACTGGGTCACGAGCAACGCCCCGTCGATCTTCTCCGAATGCATCACCGAGTAGATGACATGCGCGGTGAGCTGCGGGTCGTAGATATCGCCCATGTCCAGCGGGTTCGAGAAGCGGATGACCCCGGCGTTGCCGTAGTTCCTAAGCCCCTCGTAGAAATCCCGGCCCGGATCGGCGAAGGCGAAGCCCGCCTTCTCGCACAGATCGGCCGTGATCACCGAGAACCCTCCCGCCGGGCTCATGACCATGACCCGCCGGCCGCGCATGGGCGGCAGGCTGAAGGCCTTGGCCGCGGCGAAGAAGTCATGGTAGTTGTGGATGCGCAGGATGCCGGCACGCTCGAAGGCGGCATCGATGATCTCTTCGTCGTTGCTCAGAGCCGCGGTATGGCTCATGGCCGCCTTCGCTCCGGCCGGGGTGGAGTTGGCCTTGTAGACCACGATGGGCTTGTCGATGTGGGATGCCGCCTCGATCAGCGCCTGGCCGCGTTCGATGCTCTCCACATACAGGCAGATGACCCGGGTCTCGGGGTCCCGGCCATAGTATTCCAGGAAGTCCACCTCGTCCAGATCGAGCTTGTTGCCGATGCTGGCGAACTTGGCGATCCCGATGTTTTCGTCCACGAGGTAGTTGAAGATCATGATCGAGACGCCCCCGCTCTGCGAGATGATGGACATGCCGCCCTTGGGCGCCCGGCACAGGGGGATGAAGGGCAGGCACAGCCCGCTGGAGGTGTCCGCCACGGTCAGCCCGTTGGGCCCCACGATGCGCACCCCGAAGGCACGGGCCTGCTCCAGGGTGAGCGCGGCCAGCTGCTTGCCTTCCGCGCTGAACTCGGAAAACCCGCCCGAGGGCACGGCCATGTGCCGGATGCCGAAGCGCCCGCAGCGTTCCACCATCTCGGGCACGTGCCGCGCCGGGACCAGGCAGAAGGCCAGATCGGGCACCACGGGCAGGTCCTCGATATCCCGGTACATGCGGATACCGTCCACCTGCTCCTCCGTCCCCTTAGGGTTGACCCCGAAAATGCGCCCGCGATACCCCCAGCGCAGGGTGTTTTCGAGCGTGATGCGGGGGATGTTGTTCGGCTTGGACGACAGACCGATGATCGCAAGTGATGCGGGCGCAAACAGTTTCTCCATGATCTCCCTCCTTGATGAGAACCTCCATCCCTGACGCCAGGCGCAGGTATCGAAGCCGACCTCCGTGGGGGGTGGGCATTTCCGCCCCCCACACAGGTATGCCCGGCCTCCCTTTCGAGCCTCCTTACCGCAGACGCATGCCGCCCATGGATATGCGGCGTCCATATCAATGGCCCGGCGTCACCACCTTTTGACGCCGGGCCGACCCCCTTTTTGCTCTCTTTATGAGGCGAAACTCTCCAAAGCGATTTCCATAACCGAGAGGTCCTCACTCTTGATGGCCGTGCAGGCGGCATCCGCCTCGGGCAGCACGTGGTTGATAAAATACTTAGCCGAAGCGAGCTTGCCGGCGTAGAAGGCGGCTTCCCGGTTCTCACGGATGAACTCCGCATCGAGTTCCTTGCCTTGGCTGGTCTTTTCCAGATTCTCCTGGGCCACGCGGGCCTGCCACAGCAGCAGCCAGGCACACACCACCTTGCCCATCAGCATCAGGAAGGGGTAGGCATTGGTCAGCGGCACGAGGAATTTGCCCTCACGCCCGCATTGGCCGAAATACAGCGCCAGCTCTGCCAGGGAATCGATACGCTGCTGCACCTTGCCGGCCAGGTCCTTCAGGGACGGCTGCCCGGTGCAGGCGGCCACGGTGGCGTTCATCTCGCCCAGCAGGTTCATGAAATAGCGGCCCTTCTTCATGGCGAGCTTGCGGCCCACGAGGTCGAGGGCCTGGATGCCATTGGCCCCCTCGTAGATGGAGGCAATCTTCTCGTCGCGCAGAAACTGCTCCACCGGGTACTCGGCACAGAAGCCATAACCGCCGTAGACCTGCACCGCGTTCTCGCACACCCTGAAGGCCACATCCGAGCAATAGGCCTTGCAGATGGGCGTGAGCACCTCCAGGATACCCTGCCACTTGTCCTGTTCCTCCTCGCCTGCGGCGGTGCGTTCGCGATCGACGGCCAAGGCGGCGTAGTACATCAGTGCCCGCATGCCCTCGACGTTGGACTTCATCCACAGCAGCATGCGCCGCACGTCCGGGTGCTGGATGATGGGCACACGCGGGGCCTGCGGGTCCTTGAAGTCCATGAGCGATGAGCCCTGGAGGCGTTCCTTGGCGTAGCTCACGGCATGCAGATAGGCGATGGAGGCGCTGCCCAACCCCTGCATGCCCACCAGGATGCGGGCCTCGTTCATGAGCTGGAACATGACCTTCATACCCTCGCGTTCCTGCCCCAGCAGCTCGGCATAGCACGCGCCATTGTCGCCGAAGTTGATCAGGCAGGTGGAGCTGCCGTGGATGCCCATCTTCTCCTCGATGCCGGCGATCTCGAAGTCGTTGCGCGCCCCCAACGTCCCGTCGTCGTTGACCAGGTACTTGGGCACCAAGAAGATGGAGATGCCCTTGGTGCCGGGGGGATCGCCCTCAATACGCGCCAGCACGGGATGGATCACGTTGGGGGTGATGTCGTTGTCGCCGGCAGTGATGAAAATCTTGGTGCCCTGGATGCGGAAGGTGCCGTCCGGCTGCCGGATGGCCTTGGTGCTCAGATTGCCCACATCGCTGCCGGCGCCCGGCTCGGTCAGGCACATGGTGCCGCCCCACTCGCCGCTGACCATCTGCGGGTGGTACTTGCGCAACTGCTCCGGGGTGCCGTAGGTCTCCACCAGGTGCGCCGCCCCCTCCCCCAGCCCGGGGTAGGACATGAAGGCGAAATTGTGGGCGAACCACTCATGGGCCGCGGTCTTGATGATCTCGGGCAGGCCCTGGCCGCCGTGCTCGGGGGGCACGCCCATGGCATTCCAGCCGCCCTCACAGAAAAGCCGGTAGGGCTTGTGGAAGCACTGTGGCACGTAGACCTGCCCGTTCTCCAGCCGGCAGCCCACCTTGTCCGATTCGGCCAGGGTGGGAAAGACCACACCCTCGGCGAATTTCTGGGCCTCGCTGAGAATCATGTCGAACATGTCCGGCGCAAAGTCTGCGTACCTCTGGCTCTGACAGAGCTCCTCCACCTTGAGCATCTCGTTCAGCACAAACCGCTGGTCCCGCTCATCCACAATCAGACTTGACATAACGTTCTTTCCTCCTTTAGCTGTTATTTCTATCTCTTGTTGTCTTGTACATCTCTAAGGGTGTTATATTGCCGCAACAGCCACAGGCTGATCTGCATCCTGGCAGACCCCCAGCTTCTTCGTGAGTGCTCGTGAATATTCATGGGAGACGACCAGGGCCCGCACCGCCTCCTCCGGTGAGAGGAAGACCGGGATCTGGTGCGTACTGCGGATATCGAGGATCTTCTCCACCGTGTTGGGGATGTAGATGGCAGCAGGCTTGCCGAATTCACGGCACATGGCCACCAGCTCCCGCGTGGCATCGATGATGAAATCCTGCCAGACATTCGGGATGGGCAGCAGCCCGTCCACGCTGTCCGACGAGAGCAGGATCTCGTAGATATCGAGGAAGGTCTGGATGTTCAGGGCCGGCCCGAGGTCGATGGGGTTGGCGGCGTTGTAGAGCTGCCCGACCTTGCGCAGCCGTGACTGGACATCCTCGCTCAGACGGGCCATCTCGAGCCCCCCAGACACGAGCAGGTCCGCCGTGATGCCACCCAAGGCCCCGGTATTCGAAATCACGGCGATGCGCCGACCCTTGAGGGGCGGCATGGTGGTGAAGATCTTGGGCAGGCTGAAGAGTTCGCTGATGGCCTGCACGCGGATCAGCCCTCCCTGGCGACAGGCGTTCTCGAAGACCACGTCGTTGTTGGCCATGCCGGCGGTATGGCTCAGGGCGGCCCGGGCGCCGGCCTCGGTCCGGCCCACCTTGTAGACCAGGATGGGCTTTCTCACGCGGCGGGCGGTCTGAAGCAGCTTGGTGCCCTGACGCACGTTCTCCAGGTACATGCCGATGACCTCGGTATTATCGGAGGCGAAATAGGCCAGCAGGTCGGCCTCGTCGATATCCGCCTTGTTGCCGATGGAGACCAGCTTGTTGATCTTGGCCACATCCCGTTCCATGGATTCGAGAATCAGCGCCCCCACCCCCCCGCTCTGGACGATGTACGAGCAGGTTCCCGGGTGGGCAAAGACGTCGCCGTACTTCTCAGGCGCCCCGCCGAAGAGGCAGCAGAAGCGGCTGTGCGCATCCAGCAGGCCCAGGCAGTTGGGGCCGATGAAGCGCATGCCGAAATGCCCTGCTATCTCATCCACCTCGGCCTGTAACCGACGCCCCTCCGGTCCCTCCTCGGCGAATCCCGCCGACTGGATGATGAAGCGGCGGATTCCCTTGACGCCGCAGGCGCGCACCGTCTCGGGGACCAGACGTGCCTGGATGATGATCACCGCCAGATCCGGGCATTCCGGCAGGGCCTCCACCGCGCTGAATCCGGGATAGTCGTGCGACGGCTCTCCCCGGGGGTTGACCACGCAAACCTTCCCGGCATAGTCGATATGACGCAGCAGCTTGCAGATCGTGGAGCCGAGGTTGAAGGGGCTGTTCGAGGCGCCCACGATCACCACCGACCGCGGATTGAAAAACTTATCCATCAAGGCCTCCTGGTTGCATACGCATGTCTTGAGCCCACGGCCCTTATATGTCACCCGCTGGGGGGGAAAGGGATCTCCGGCGGAGTTCCTCCGCATATTTCGCCTTGAGCCCCTCGAGCATGTCGATGATGGTCAGCAGCACGAAGCGCCCGTTCTCGTCGGCCACCTCGCAGGTCTCAATCTCCATCTGCCGCAGGTCCTCGAGCTGTTCGTCCAGGGCGGAGATCTCGGAGACGAACTGCTCGAGGATCTGTCCCCCCTCGAGGAAACGGAAGAAGAAGGCCCGCGTAAGGAAGTCGATCTGATAGTCCACCGGCGTGGGCGCGGCGGTGAGCTTCTTGTAGAAGAGCTCCCGGCCCTGGGTCGTGACCGTATAGACGTGCTTGTTGGGCTTGCCGGTCTGAATGACTACCTCCTTGCGCACCAGGTCGGACTCCTCGAGTTTGCGCAGGGCGGGATAGATCTGATTGAGACTGAGGTTATAGGAAACCATCATCTTGCCCGAGATACGCTTGATCTTGTAGCCGGTCTTGGGTCCGGACATGAGGAAGCCCAGGATCATCAGTCCTGTATCCATCTCAATACTCTCCGTAACAACTATTTCAATTTAAATTGCTTTATATGAATATACTTTATTTGAAAGTATACCTGTTCCCCTTGCCTGTCAAGTACCATCATCCACCCAGGGGCGCCCGGACGTTTCAAACTCAGGGTCCGTACAGACGGCCTGCCCTCCGGAAAGATAACGCCTTCGTTTATTTCGCGTAATCATGGGTATGAACCCCAGGGCAAGCCTAAGGACCCAGCTTTTTGCTGCAAGCAGCCAGGGAATTCGACCCATAGCGATTAACACGTTTAAAAAAAAGCCAACCAGTGGTATGTTTAAAACAATGTAGTGAGGTATGAATTGGGGATTGTTGGTGCCGTGGGGGGGAGAGCCATGCAGGTAAATCTCGGGGGTGATCGCACACCATGAACAGAGTCGTGCGCTTAAGTGTCTATCACCCTCTCTGGGTCATCGCCGTCATAACGTTAATCTCGGTGCTTTTTGCCCTCGCGCTGCCCGGAATCCGCATCGACAGCCGTATCGAAATCTTCATCCCCACCGACAATCCGGTGCGGATGCTCTATGAAGAGAACCGCGCGGCATTTGACTCCCGCGAGGAGACCATCATCGGCATGGTGGCCGACTCCATCTATACCCCGGGCACCTTAAACAAGATTCACGCCATGAGTGAGGCCATCAGCGCGATCCCCCTGGTGGACCAGGTGACGAGCATCCTCACGATCGACTCCATCACCGGGGACGCCACGGGGATCACGGTGGCCCCTCTGGTGGACGAGGATAGCCTCCCGCAGAGCGCCCCGGAGATGGAGACCCTGCGGCAGAAGATTGAGGCGTGGGATTTCTATGAGGGCCTGGTCGTCACCCCGGACGCCCGGGGGGCGCTGATGGCGGTGACCTTCGAGCAGGGCACCGAGACCGACGCGATCACCCCGGTCTATCACGAGCTCGAGGCCATCGCCGACGCCTATCGCGGCCCCGAGCATATCTTCATCTCGGGTGTGCCCGTGGTCAGCGCACTGACGGGCGAGTACATGCTGCGTGACATGCAGATCTTCGTGCCCTTCGTGAATCTCGTGATCATCGTTTCACTCCTGATCTTCTTCCGGCGGCTGGTCGGCGTGGTGCTGCCCCTGCTGACGGTGAGTATCTCCACCCTGTGGACCTTCGGGCTCATGGCCCTGCTCGGAATCCCCATCACCACGGTCACAAGCGCCTTGCCGGTGATCCTCGTGGCCCTCGGCAGCGCCTACGGCATCCACGTGCTGGAGAGCTTCCTCTCGGAGTATGCCGGCCAGGAGGCCGGCAGGGAGGGCGTCGTGCGCGCGGTCGAGCGCGTGAGCGCCCCCGTGATCATGGCCGGGCTTACCACCATGGCGGGCTTCGCCTCGCTGCTGACCTCGGAGGTGGTGCCCATCGCCCAGCTCGGCCTGCTGGCAACCTTCGGTACCGGCGTGGCCTTCTGTGTCTCGCTGAGTCTGATCCCCGCCATCCTGTCACTGTGGGTCGGCCCGGGGTCGCGACGCGTCCCCGGGGTGCACTCCCGACACGACCTGATCGGGCCGATCCTGGGGCAGCTGTCGCGCCTGGTTCGCTCTCACAGCCGGGGTGTGCTCGCCTTAAGCGCGCTAGTCCTGGCCCTCTCCCTCGTTGGATCACTGCGGCTTGAGAGCGATATGGATCCGGTCAAACATTTCCGCACCGACAGCCCCCTCCGCCAGGCGGATGATGCCCTCAACGAAATCTTTGGCGGGACTTCCATGTTCAATGTGGTTATCCAAGGCGAGGATCCGGACGCCGTCAAGGACCCCGAGGTACTGCACCTGATCGATGCGCTCCAGCGCAAGCTGGCCGCCATCGAGGGGGTCGGCAAGGCCGCTTCCCTCGTGGACCTCATCAAGAGGATGAATCAGGCCATGCACGCGGGCGACCCGGCCTTTTATACCATCCCCGAATCCCGGGACCTCGTGGCCCAGTACCTGCTGCTCTACTCCTTTGCCGGCGGCAGCGGGCTCGAACGTTTCGTGGACTACGATTATCGTTCTTCCCAGATCGTGCTGCAGCTCAAGTCTCAGAGCGGACTGCTGGCCGAGAAGGTCCTCGCGTCCCTTGAGGAATTCCGGCGTGCCGAGGCACCTGTGTCCAACCTCGAGATCTTCGCCACCGGGATTGCGGCCATCACGCGCGAATTCAACCGCATCGTGATCAAGGGCCAGATCGCGAGCTTCATTACCTCGCTGGTCCTGGTTCTGCTCATCACCACGCTCATTTTCCGCTCGCTGAGACTCGGGGCTTTCAGTCTGCTGCCGCTGTGCGTGCCCATTATCCTGAACTTCGCCGTCATGGGGATTACCGGCATCACCCTGAATGCGGCCACGGCCATGATCGCCTGCGTCACCATCGGGGTGGGCATCGACTATTCCATCCATCTCATCGCGCGCTGGCGGCACGAGGTGCGCGCGGGCCACGAGCCCGAAGACGCCATCTATATCGCCATCGGCACTGTCGGCCGGGCCATCTTCTACAACGCCCTGGCGGTGGCCGCGGGATTCCTGGTGCTCCTGCCTTCGAAGTTCGTGCCCATCGTGCAGATGGGGCTGCTCACCGCCCTGGTGATGCTGGCCAGCGCCGTGGCCGCCGTCACGCTGCTGCCGGCAGCGCTGAAGCTGTCCATCCCGTACCTGTCCGGGAAGGAGAGATACGGGCGTCAGGCAAACATGGCCTGGGAAAAACATGCCACCGGTCCTCAGAAAACGGGAACTCAGAGACATGCCGTTGGTGCCAGGAGAATCAAGCCTCATTGAAAGAAAAACCAGGTCCTGTGACCGGGGGGAGAGGAGGAACCATGAAAGGCAAATCCACCTGTATGAAGATGCTCTTGGGTGCCGGCTGCCTGCTGATTTTTGCGGGCAGCGGCTGGGGCACGGAGCCCGACGCTTACGGGATCGTACGCCAATCACGGGACCTGATGGACCAAGCCCGTGACAGTGTGGCCGAGATGACCATGACACTCGTCAACCCCAAGGGGGGGCAGCGTCTCCGAAAGCTGATCACCTATGCCCGGCGGGATGAGGACGGCCGGGATAAAAGCCTTCTGGTCTTCAAGTCCCCGCCGGACGTCAAGGGCACGAGCTTCCTCGTCTGGAGCGATCCCGAGGGGGATGCGGACCAACAGTGGCTCTATCTGCCGGCCCTGGGCCGGGTGCGCCAGATCGCGACCGCGAGTAAGTCCGAGAGCTTCATGGGCACCGAGTTCAGCTACGATGATATGGGAACTCACGACATCGACGACAGCACCTACACCCTCTTGAAAAGCGAGGAGATCGAGGGCGTCGGGTGCTACGTCATCGAGGCCCGCCCCAAGGAACCTCACAGCTATGGCAAGATGATCCTCTGGATACGCAGCGACAACTACATCCCGGTGCGCACCGATTTCTACGACCTCAAAGGCCGTCTCCTCAAACAGGGCCGCTTCAGCCGCATCCAGACCATCAAGGGCATCGCCACCCCCACCCTGATCGAGATGGAGAACCTGACCAACGGGCGCAAGACCATCCTGGAACTCAGCAACATCCGGTACGACACCGGGCTTTCCGAGGACCTGTTCACCCAGCGGCAGATGATGCGGGGTCGTTAGAGGATGGTTCGGCGGGGGCTCCTGCTGCCGGTACTGCTGATTATTGCCCTGGCAGCCGCTACGCCGGTGCGGGCCCTGGAATGGGAGCACCCGGGCGGGACGATGAGCCTCAGCGGATATCTGCAGGCCGGCGCCGTGCTCGCCTGCGACCGCCACACCAAAGACGAGGATCCCTCCTACACCTTCGGCCTGCAGCTCAGTGCGGATCTTGGACCGCAGGCCTCAGGTTTTATCGCCCTTACCGGACGGGACGACGGCACGGTCATGGCACCTCAGGACGGCCGCCTGTTCACCGACCCCCACGGTGTTTACCAGGACCGCAACCCCTGTCTGAACGTGGACGAGGCCTATATCGATTACTATACCGATCGGGCCGACCTGCGCATCGGCATCCAGAAGTTCGCCTGGGGCCGTCTGGACGAAATCAACCCCACCGACAATCTCAACCCCGAGGACCTCACGCGCGCCACCCTGGAAGAGGAACAGACGCGCAAGATCGGGGTACCGGCGATCAAAACCAACCTGTATACCGATCTCATAAACGCCGAGATCGCCTGGGTGCCTTTCTACGTGCCCTACCGTCTGCCCACATCCGAGGAACGCTGGTTCCCGCCGCTGCTCATCCCCCCGTGCTGCATTCAGCCCCGCACCCTGACCGACGACATCCCCCTGACGGCCAGCTACCGCGACGTGGAGCGACCGGCCCTGACGCTGGCCCACTCACAGCTCGGGATGCGTCTCTCCCGGCATCTCGCCGGGTGGGACCTCTCGGCCAGCTACTTCCGGGGCTACGACCCCCAGCCCACCATGCGCGCCCCCACGCTGATCCTCATCGAGATCCTCAACCCGCTGGCCTTTGACTACACGGCACGCGCCATTACCTTCCCGACCCCGAGCCTCCACCGCATCCAGGTCTTCGGCCTCGACTGGAGTACGACCATCGGGGGCCTGACGCTGAGGGGCGAGTGGGCCTATGCCGACGGCAAATATTATCTGCGCACCCTCAGTGACGTTTTGCGGCGGGAGGCCAGCCCGCAACGCGAAGAGGCCCTCATGCGGCAGGTCATCGAGCGCTACCTGCGCTCGGGGGGGAGCGCCACCTCACAGACGATCCTCGTCGAACCGCAGATCGAGACCCAGCGGGATTCCATGAAGTACGGCCTCGGCCTCGATTACATGCGGGGTGAGACCACCTTGAGCCTCCAGTGCATCCAGGAATACATCCCCGACTATCCCCGCTATGAACATCTCTATTTCAACAAAAAGGGACTGGATACCACCCTGACCCTGGCCCTCAGGCACTTCCTGCTCCAGAATACCCTGGAGCTCACCCTGGCGGGGATGTACAACATCGAATACCGGCATTACCTGGTGCGCCCCTCGGCCACCTACCGTTTCTCGGAGCGCCTGCAGGGCACCCTGGGCCTGATCGTCATCCAGGGGAAGTTCGAAGATTCGCTCCTCGGGCAGTTCCGCGACAACGACCAGGTGTATGCCGGGCTGAAATACAGTTTCTGAAAATCTGAGGACGATGGGTAACAAAGGCGCACGGCTTCCGCCAGCACCCGCCCAACCTCGTCCTTGTTTCTCCTGAAAAGGTCTTTCACAATGCGTCTAGGGGGTGAAGCTCCCCCCCCCTGTGGCCCGTACCCATGTCGGCTCAGGGTGTGAGTTGCACCGTCCCACCTTGCAGCGCAGGCATAAAGTCCCACGGGATATGTTTCTTATGATTTGCCGCCTTGGGTCTGGAATGTTATAACCCATATCTACGGCGTCACCATCTGACGTCCTGCAGTTTTATGGAGGGAGGGATTTGTCACATGGCAGAGACGAGCGGGCACCTTCACGAACGCCTGCGCGCGTTGGCGCACAACCTGTGGTGGACGTGGCATCCCGAGGTCATCGGCATCTTCACCGACCTGGATCCGCATCTCTGGCGCGAGGTGGAGCACAACCCCATCGCCTTCCTGGACCAGATCACCCCGCAGCAGGTGGAAGAGCGCGCCTCTGAACTGGTGCTCCACAGCCGCATCAACTACGCCTTCCGCCGCCTGAACGAGTATATGGGCCAGCAGAGGAGCTGGGGCCACATCCATGGCGGCAACCTCAACCAGCGCCCGGTGGTCTATTTCTCGGCCGAGTTCGGGCTGCATGAATCCCTGCCCGTCTACTCCGGCGGTCTGGGGATTCTGGCCGGCGACCACCTCAAAAGCGCCTCCGATCTGGGGATCCCCCTGATCGGCATCGGTCTCCTCTACCGCCAGGGGTATTTCAACCAGTATCTCGACCCCGGCGGCTGGCAGCAGGAGGACTATGTCAACCTCGACACAGGCCGCCTCCCCCTGATGCCGGTTATGGACGCCCCCGGTTCACCCCTGATCGTGCGCATCGAGACCCGCAGCATTCCCCTCAGCGCCCGCGTCTGGCAGCTCCAGGTGGGCCGCATCCGCCTGCTGCTGCTCGATTCCGACGTGGAGGACAACTCCGCCGAGGACCGCGATCTCACCTCGCGGCTCTACGGCGGCGACAGCCGCCTGCGCATCCGGCAGGAGCTGCTGCTGGGGATCGGCGGTGCGCGGGTCCTGCAGGCACTGGAGATCTTCCCCGGCGTGCTGCACCTGAACGAGGGGCACAGCGCCTTCGCCATCCTGGAGGAGATCCGCCGTACGATGGAATACGACCAGATCCCCTTCCCGCGCGCCCAGCGGCGCGTGGCGCACTACACGGTCTTCACCACGCACACCCCGGTGGCCGCCGGCCACGACCGCTTCGCGCCCGAGCTGATCGAGGAACAGCTCGGGATCTTCCGCGAGAGGCTCTGCCTCAGCCAGGACGAATTCATGGCCCTGGGCCGCGTCAACCCCGCCGATCACTCCGAGCCCTTCTGCATGACCGTGCTGGCGCTCAAGAGCTCGCGCCAGGCCAACGGCGTTTCGGCCATCCATGGCGAGGTGAGCCGCCTGATGTGGCAACCGCTCTGGCCGCTGCTCAGTGAGACCGAGGTGCCCATCGGCCACATCACCAACGGGGTCCACGTGCTCTCCTGGCTGGCGCCCCAGATGAACCAGCTCTTCCAGACCCGCCTGGGGCAGGACTGGCCCACGCGCATGGTGCACCCCGACGTGTGGGAGCAGGTGGCCTCCATTGACGACGCCGAGCTGTGGGAGACGCACCAGAGCCTGAAGCTGCGCCTGATCCGCTTCGTCAGGCGGCGGCTGCTCCTGCAGGCCGAGCGCCTGGGCCAGTCGGACACCCTGGGGCTGATCGAGCACATCCTCGATCCCGAGGTGCTCACCATCGGCTGCGCCCGCCGCTTTGCCACCTACAAGCGCAGCGACCTGATCCTGTCCCAACCCGAACGCCTGGCCCAGCTGATCAACCATGCCCAGCGCCCGATCCAAATCATCTTCGCCGGCAAGGCCCACCCCCGCGACGACGAGGGCAAACAGCTCCTGCAGCGCATCGCCCGCTTCAGCTATGACAGCGCCTTCCTCAAGCGCATCGTCTTCGTGGAGAACTATGACTACAACGTGGCACGCCACCTCGTCCAGGGTGTCGATGTGTGGCTCAACACCCCCCGGCGTCCGCTGGAGGCCTGTGGCACCAGCGGGCAGAAGGTGGTCCTGAACGGGGGTCTGAACCTCTCCGTGCTGGACGGCTGGTGGAACGAGGCCTACGACGGGGGTAACGGCTTCGCCATCGGCCACGGCGGCATGCACAACGACGCGGCCGTGCAACACCAGCGCGATGCGCAGTACCTCTTCGAAACCCTTGAACAGGAGGTGATTCCGCTGTATTACGAGCGCGACCCCAGCGGGGTCCCCAGTCTGTGGGTGGCCCGCATGAAGCGTGCCTTTACCAGCCTCGGCTGGCGCTTCAACGCCGACCGCATGGTCAAGGACTATGCCGAACGCTTCTATTTGCCCGCAGCCAGCGCCCTCTCGGCCGCGACCGGCATGTCGCGCTGAAACTCAGGGGGGCTTTACAGCCTGAAATCGGATTGTGCCGGCCCGGGGGCCTGTCGAATCCGGATGGGCATCAATAACAGCGGTTCTTGGCCTGATGGTTTTGTCTGATTGGTTGCCTAAGGATGGAAGGGACCTTTGCCTGCAGAATCACCGTCGTCATCCGGCAAGGGCAGCCATGTGGCGGTCCTCAAATACGGCCAGAGGATCTATTTCGATGCACGGATCCGCTGCATAGAGCCCCTGGCCATCCCTTTCGCCCACCTGACCGGCGCAGCATGTCGCCGACCCAACACGCCAAAGAGCATCTGCTTCTTTTCTCCTGTCGAAGCAACGACACGTCCAGCGCTTAGGGGCCGCCTGTCCTTGAGCGCCGCGTGCTCACGCGCACAAATAGTGGATAGTAGATCGAGGGGTCCTGCACCAGGTGCGCATAGTCATGGGCATTGACCGCATAGGTACAGACCATCCCCGCCCCGGACAGGGCCGGATGGGCCTTGCCGGCATAGACCAGCAGCCCCGACCGATCGAGCTGCGGGGGTTCATAGAGCCTCGCCGCAGGCGACCAGGGGCCGCTTAGGGCCTGTGAAAAGCGCACCCGGAGCCCGGGTGTGCCGAAGGGATCGGCCTGGACCTGGACGTAGTGCCTGAGGGTCCGGTCGTAATGCACGCTGAACTCCATCTGTCCCCCGGAGAAAAGCGGCACGGGCGCATTCCTGAGCACACACGGAGCCTGCCAGCCGGCGGTCGGCCCCGCCCACCACTCAGGGCGGCCCAGGGCCCCCTGCCGGGCGTCCGTCTCCCTCCAGCGCACCAGGTAAATGTCATGCGTCGTCCGGTGGGTGCCGAAGGCATAGACGTGATCCCCCTCGCGGATGAGGGCCCCCGAACCGAGGGCCACCCCGAAGTCGTTCTGTGGCAACTCGAGCGGATGCAGGTTCCAGGCTCCGGGGGTCTCGTCCGGGTTGTCGATCAGGATCGCCCGGGAACGTGCGACCCGGAAGCCCAGCGGGTTGGTATCGGGCAGGATGTGCATCAGGAAGACCAGCAGCACCTCCCCCAGCCGGATGCCGCTTACGGGCCACAGCCATCCCGGTCCCCTGTCGTCGAAGAATGCCCCCACACCTGACGCCCGCTCTCCCCAGTGAAAGCTCACACGGGCGTACCTGGGGTCACTGCCCTGCTGCAGGGCTACGCTGTTGCGCACCAGGAGCGCCTGGGCGCGCGTGCTACACCCCGGATCGCAGATAAAACTATCCCCGAAGAGCCACAGTATCCGCCCGGCTCCCAGGTCCACGGAAGAGGCCCCGTCGCCCCCGTGCCAGTGCGCGTCGCGCCTAAAGAGGGCTTCCGCCTGGTGCCACGGCTCGGCCGCAAGCTCCGGCCAGGGGGATTGCAGCAGGCGGGGGGCACAGGCCACCAGACAAGCCAGCAGCACCGCCGCAAGCCACCACCGCCGGTGGGGCAAAGGTATCTCCCGATTCGTCATAACGCTACCCTCCTGGCCCAGAGACGCGCCTGGATCATCCCCATAGCTTGCATCCCGAATCCATGCAGACGATCCTGCTTCCATCCCCCACCCCCAGCAGAGGCCTTATCTCCGCGTGCCCCCGCTCTTTAAGCCGCGCGGTTCGGAAAAGGCGCCCCTGGCGCGCATCTCGGCCATGAAACCGGGGCAGTCCCTGCCCCCTATCATGGGGGATGAACCGCAGAACAACCCCAGGCTCCTCCTTGTCGCCGTAAGCGGAAAGGGAATGCGCCCCAGAATCATGGGTATGAACCCCAGGGCAAGCCTTAAGGACCCTGTTTTCCGCTGCAAGCAGCGGTGAATTCGACCCTCAGGCCATTTAGATCCCGCAAACGACAAGGAATCCGACCCACAGCGCCTAGAATGCCATGGAGCAGCCCTCAAAGGCAAATCTTTCTCCGGCCCCGCGCCTGGGATCGGGGATCGATCCTGCAGGGGAAGGCAT
>CAZUDI010000011.1:0-74368 GCA_964618975.1 uncultured Bacteriovoracaceae bacterium
TTCAGGGAATAGGGGAGGGCGTCCTCGGGCGGGATATCCGGATTGTGGAGCATGGCACCCACCTCGCCGGCAAAGAGGTAGGCCCTGGCAATGCCCACCGCGCCGATGGCGTCGAGCTTGTCCGCATCGAAGAGCACGCGGGCCTCGAGCGTAGCGGGTACGTGGCTGTTGCGGTAGCGATGCGTACGGATACAGTGGATGATATTGTCCTTCTTGTCCGGCGCGATGGGGTAGCCTTCCAGGAGATTATGTGCGAGTTCGGCCCCCTTTTCGGCATGGCAGATGCTGCCTCGCGAGCTGTCCTGATAGGACCGGCCGATGTCGTGCATATAGGCCGCGATGGAGAGCACCTCTAGGTCGGCGCCCTCGATCGCACCGATATGCATGCAGAGCTTGTACACCCTCAGGGTGTGGTCCCAGTCGTGGGAGTGCCGGGCCCCGGCAAAGCTCTGCCGGCAGTGGTCGCGGATCTCGGCGATGGTCTTTTTCATGGATCTGCGATCTACCACATGCGATTCGATGCTGGCAAGGTATTTGCGCGCCATGTTCATGGGGTGAGAACCCCTGGGCAGGACCAGTCCTTCTCCCGCCTCAAGCGGCAGGGAAGGCGACCTCACGGTACTTGCATACAGGCCTCAAAGGGGTAATGCCTAAAGGCACCGGGCGCGGTGCTCAGGGGCAATCTTGTGCCGCAGGGTATAGTTGTGCTTGCCCTGGGATTGTCCATTATGCTAGCCATTATGCATATATAATCTTTTTGACCGTGAGTTACGCAAAACGACATGCTGCCAGAGAGGGACAGATATGGGAAAAGAAAAGGACGCTAGTTTTGGATCCCTGGCGACGCGGGCCATCCACGCGGGCGAGGTGCGGGGGCTGTACGCCGATTCGCTGACCACGCCCATCTTCCAGACCTCCACCTTCACCTTCAAGGATTCCAAAGAGATCGAGGCCTACACCACGAAACACAAGGAACGCTTCGAGTACGGTCGCTACGGCAACCCCACCGAGAAGATCGCCGAACAGAGGCTCGCCAACCTCGAAGGTGCCGAGGACTGTGTCGTGCTCTCTTCGGGCATGAACGCCATCACCACCACCATCCTGGCCCTGATCCATACCGGCGACCATATCGTCATCACGGACGACAGCTATAAGAAGACCCTGGAATTCTGCCGTTCGTATCTCAAGCGCTTCGGGGTGGAGTGCACCATCGTGCCCTTCGGCGACTACGAGACGCTTGAGGCTTCCATCAAGAAGAATACGCGTTTTATCTTTTCCGAGTCCCCCACCAATCCCTATCTGAACGTCTTCGATCTCGTGCGCGTCAAGGAGATCGCAGAACGTCATAACGTCATCTCGATCACCGACTCCACCTTTGCCACCCCGATGAACCAGCGCCCGCTGGAGTTCGGCATCGACCTGGTGACCCACAGCTGCACCAAGTATCTGGCCGGACACAACGACATCCTGGCCGGGGCCGTGCTCGGCCGCAAGGACCTTGTCAGCAAGATCCGCGACCTGCACAAGTCCATGGGCGGGCTCATCGACCCCCACTGCTGCTATTTGCTGCTGCGCGGGCTGAAGACCTTCCCTTTAAGGGTCAAACACCAGAACGAGGCGGCCCTTGAGGTGGCGCATTTCCTCGAGGACCACCCCCTGGTGGAGAAGGTCTACTACCCCTTCCTTGAGAGCCACCGCCACTACACCATCGCCCGCGAACAGATGCAGGGTGGCGGCGGGGTGGTTACCTTTGAGTTCAAGGGGGATATCGCGGCCGCCAAGCGCTTCATGGACGCACTGGCGATGATCTACATCGGCCCGAGCTTCGGCGGCACCGAGTCGCTCATCACCCACCCGGCCACGGTGAGCTACTACGACTATAGCCGCGAGGAGCGCTACAAGCTCGGTATCACTGATACCCTGTTCCGGCTGGCCGTGGGGCTGGAAGACGTGGCCGACATCATTACGGACCTGAAGAGGGGCTTCGATAACGTGAAATAGGGCCCTCCCCGAGAGGCATATCCTGCGCGGTTGTAACCCTTAGATGTGGCGCTCCTCAGGGAGAGAGGTTTGGCGTACCCGTGCTATCCGGCCACCACAGGCTCTGCCCGTGCTCCAGCGGGAGATATCCATGTGTGAGATCCTGCCGGGCGAGCAGCGCCTTCAGGTCCATAGGCGGCAGAAAGACGGGTTCGTCCCCCAGGCGGAAGGTGCCCCAGTGCACGATCGTGAAGTAGCGCGCCTTTAGTTCGCCAAAGGCTCTAAGCACCTCGGCCGGATTCATGTGCGCCTGCTGCATGAACCAGCCGGGCGCATAGGCCCCGAGGTTGAAGACCGCCAGATCGATGTCATATCTCAGGCCAAGCTCAGGGAAGTGATTAAAAAAGGCCGTGTCCCCGGAGATGTAGATCACCACCCCGCCTGCGGTGCGGATCAGGTACGAGCCCCACAGGGAGTGGTTGGGACCCTTGAGGGGGTTGCGCATGCTCCAGTGGTCACAGGGCAGCAGCGTGATTTCGCTTCCGTTTGCGTTGACAGTCTCGAACCAGTCCAGCTCGGTATGGCGCACCTGTCCCAGCACCTTAAGGGTGGATGCGTATCCGAGCGGCGTGACGAGGCGGGCACGTCCGGCGAAGGGCTTCAGCGAGGGCAGGTCGAGATGGTCGAAGTGCCCGTGGGTGATGAGGATGGTGTCGGGCACCGGCATTGCCCCGAGATCGAAGCCTAAGGGGTTGAAATCACGGATGGGCCAGCCGAGACCGCCGAAGATGGGATCCACCAGGAGGCAGCCTTGTCGGTCCCTGATCAGGAGGGTGGCGTGTTTTATGAAGGTCAGACTCAGGCCTTCGAAGGCACGCACCCGCTCCCAGTCCACCCTCACCAGGGTGCGCCGCTCGTGGCGGTACTGCGACCGGTAGGGATTGCGGCCCAGGAGCTTCCACCGGAGGATGTCCAACAGATCGCCCTGCCGGTTGGGCCGGAAGGGGTTCGTGAAGCCGCCCGCGCCGTGGTGGAGTCTGAGAGCGGCGATCTCCTCCAGGCTCAGTTCTGCGGCACGGTTCTGGGGCACGGCATCATGATTCGGCGCCTCTCGCATGGCGATGCACCCTGGCTGTTCGGGGGGGACGCAGGGCGCTCCCTCCCGGCCATACCTTTTTTTTGACCTTACGTCAGGTTCGGCTATAATGGCAAGTCGAGTCTGCCTGCAAAGTTTCGGCAGGCTTGTCATGCGTATGGATCAGGGGAGGGATGCGTGAGAACGCGAGCCGTACTTATTCCCAGACAGGGACAGGGGGAACTCCGGGGAATGCTGGATATCCCGGAGGGTTTGTCTCAGGTAACGCGGCCGGGGGTGGTCCTGGCCCACGGGGCGGCCAACGACATGCAGACACCCCTGCTGGTAGACTTTGCCAGCGGACTGGCACAGGCCGGCTACCCGGTGCTGCGCTTCAACTTTCCCTACCGCGACGCAGGCCGTAAGACGCCTGACAACGAGAAGGTGCTCGGCCGGGCCTGGAAAGCGGCCTGTGGTTTTCTGGAGAGTCAGGTTGATATTACGCTTGCGGGTGTGGTCGCTGCCGGCAAGTCCCTAGGCGGACGCATCGCCTCCCAGGAGGTTGCCGCCGGGATGCTGGAAGTTAAGGGGCTGATCTTTTTAGGTTATCCCCTGCATGCGCCCGGGCGTACGCACAGTCTGCGCGATGCGCATCTGGACAGCATCACCTGTCCGCTGCTGTTCATCGAGGGCAGCCGTGATCCCTTCTGCGACCTCACCAGGCTCTCAGGTGTCATCGGGCGCCTGAAGGCCCCGTGTACGCTCGAGGTCATCGAGGGCGGGGAGCACTCATACCGGCTGGCGAGATCCACACCCGAGGACGAGGCAGCGGTTCACGCGCGCATAGTCTCCTGCGCGCTTGCGTGGCTAGAGAGGTTGGATAGAGGTGGGGACTATTCCCGGTAGATGATGGTGCCTACGTGCTCGCCGGCCAGGGCCCGGGTGAGGCTGCCCGGCTCGAGCCCGTTGA
Organism: uncultured Bacteriovoracaceae bacterium; assembly: GCA_964618975.1. Taxonomy (GTDB): domain Bacteria; phylum Desulfobacterota; class Desulfomonilia; order UBA1062; family UBA1062; genus CAZUDI01. The sequence goes on from CAZUDI010000011.1 coordinate 4,026, forward strand.
CGATCTGGATCCTTTCGAGCACCTCGCTGCTCTGCAGGATCTCGAGGCAGGGTCTCTCGATGATCAGGTCCGGCAGGTTGCGCTCCATGAGTTCGCGCGCCCCGATGGCGTCGATGAAATCGGATTGCGGATATTTTTTGGGATCGTCCGTGTAGAGGCCCTGCTCATCCTTGACGAAGATGCACGAACGCGCGCCGATGAGGTTGGCCAGGATGATGGTGCCCACATCCGTACGGTGCAGCGGGATGCGTCCCTTGAGCGGCGGGATGGCGAAGTAGTCGTAGGGCGGCATGCCATGCATGATGGGGATGCAGTCCGTGGCGAAATAGGTGTGCAGTTTGACCACGTCGTCGTGCCCGATCTTGACCCCGCCCCACGGAGAGAGGAGGGTGGCGATCAGCAGGGCATTCTGCTCCGAGATGGTGCTGCCGAATTTGGCGATGATGCCGGTGGGCATACCGAGTTCGAGCCCGATGCTGTAGATGTGGCGGCTGCGCGTTCCGCCCCCTGTGGTGATGAGCATCTTGTAAGCGGCCTTGTTGTCCACGAGCTCCTGGATGAGGGGAGGCAGCGCCTTGATCCCGCGGTCACAGATGGACTGTCCCCCGATCTTGATGATGTCCACGTCGGGAAACAGGCGTGTCTGGGGGGCGAGTTGCATGTCCTCGACCAGGGTTTTGCTGACGAGGCTCTCGCCCATGAGCTGGCTCTTCACATGCAGTCGTCGGCCGTCCTTATCGCGGATAAGTGCCATAGGTTCACCTCAAGCGCCTCAGGGATCGGATGGGGAGGGTAGGTCTGAACCCCAGGGCAAGCCTATGAATCTGCTTTCCGCTGCAAGCAGCCGGGAATTCGACCCTCAGGCCATTAGATCTCGATCTCGTCATCGTGTTTGCCCCCGGCCCTGAGTTCCACGAGATCGGCCCCGATTTCCCGCGCGATCTGTTCGAGCTCGTCCTTGCGCATATGCTTGGCGTATATCTTCAGTTCGACCCCGGCCGTGGCGACCAGATTGAAGCGCGGCCGCTTTTCCCCCTCGGCGATCTTCTGACGCTGACGGTAAAAGATTTTTCCTGCCATACACCCCCTCCTATCACGTATCACCATATGTGCCGTCTGCTTGCAGGCGATAGGGCATTTCACCAGCTTGCACAGCACGCTCCCCTCAGGGGATGAATTGTGAACGAGACCGTTTCCCGGTGTGTAATCCGATGCGCCTTGAGCGTGCTTGGCGTGTCTCAGATAATAATATGGTGTACTGGGTGGAAGTCAAATACGTCCCTTATGGGGCCCTTACCGGGATATGTGTGGACGGACAGGCGATTGGGGATCAGGGCACAAAGACTCCCCCCTGCCTGAGACAGGGGGGAGCATTACTTTGAATCATCCCCCCGCATGGAACACCAGCGCCCCAAGGGGGTCTTCAGATTCACGCACAGGGTCCGGAGGGATCAGGGGCCTGAACCCCAGGGCAAGCCCTCAACCCACTCTTGACGCCGCAACGCAAGGCTCCGGGAATCGTTAAGCGCGTTGGCCGTGCTTCTTTTCGCCGCCTTTGAGCTCGACCAGTTCGGCACCGAGCTTCTGAGAGATCTGCTCGAGTTCGCTCTTGCGCACATGTTTGGCGTGGATCTTGAGGTCCGCCCCGCAAGATGCCACCAGATGATAGCGGGGCTTTTTCTCTCCTTCAGCCACCTTTCGGCGTTCGCGGTAGAAGATCGTTCCTGCCATGGTTTAACCCTCCTTTTTGTGTTTCCTGGCCAAGGTTTCCCACGTGGCGTTGCCGTTGCGGATGACCGGCAGCACCGCCTTGCCTTCCCATAAACGGGGACGGAGCCATCCCCGGGTATCGATTATGTCTTCCGGCGCGGGCGAGATGGCATCGCGGTCCACCGAGAATACATCAATGCCGTAGCGCCCAAGCTGCGCCACCGTGGCTTGAGATGGGACATCCCGCAACCTGCCGTATTCGATGAAGCGCCCGCTCTTCCCGTAGGCACATAAACCGACTCCGGCCGCTGCGCCGATGATTCCATCGTTCGTGCCGCCGTGTCCGCTGAGGTGGATGCCGGCACAGGCATGCAGTGCCTCCTTCTGCGTCACCACCTCGCGCGCGCAGCGGATGCCGAACCCCATGAGCACCTCCAGGGCGGGATCGTCCTCACACGCCACACAGACGCCGGGATCACTGCCTTGGGCGGCATGCCGCTCAACATGGCTCACGGCTCTGGCAATCAGGTCGGAGAGCACTGCGTGATCCGGCACCTCGATGATGGCACAGGCCGAACTGTTGTGTGAGGTGTAGGGGATCTCGGCCAGAACCGGCAGCTGCTGGCGGACCACGCCCCACAGCTGACATGTCTCGGGAAGCTCGTCCTCGAACCAACGGGTGAGTTTTCCGGTGCCGAAATCGGAATCCAGGGTGTCGGTGTCGTCAAAGGCAACATAGATCTTCATGGCGCTGTCTCCTCTCGGATGGATCGTTCCCGGATGGTGGAGATTTCCTTCTGGAACCTGAGTGAGACTAAGCATGATGTCATTGTCCATGTCAATACCTGCCATCACTATAATAGAGATAGAATATTAAATGTCAAGGTATAATATATTAAATATACATCAATAAAATATATCTAAAATCAAAAAGATGATACTCCGACAGATAGAGCTTGTTCGCGATTATTTGCTGTGATAGGGTGCTCACGTGCAGAATACGATCACTTTGGAAGCGGTACGACTCTTTCTGAAGCCCTATGCAGGGTACTTCCGCCGCGCCCAGGCGCGGGAACTTGCGGCACGCTATGTCTGGGGGCTCATCCTCGAGGGGGAGCGCAAATCGGCCGAGGCCATGGCCCCCCGGGTACAGGCCTCAGGCAGAGGGCTGCAGCGCCTTCTCAACGAGGTTAGATGGGACCACACAGGCGCCCTGGCACAATACCGGCGCCAGCAAGTACCCGACCTTGGTGATCCGGACTCGGTACTGTTGCTGGATGAGACCGTATTTCCCAAGCGCGGCGGCCACAGCGTATGCGTGGGACGGCTCCATAGTGCCAGACTGGACCGACAGGTGAGCTGCCAGATGGCGGTGGATGCGACCGTGGTCAGCAGGGGACATGGCTGGCCCTACGCCATGGAACTCTATGTTCCGAGCTTCTGGGACAGGCGCCGTGCCCCGCACTGTAGGGAACGCCGCGCTCAGGCGCACATGCCCCCCCAGGCGCGCCACCGGGAGCGCTGGCGGATGGCGCTTGATCTGATCGATGCGGCACCGTCCGTGGGCGTGGTGAGCACGGGGGCCGACTTCGGGGTGGAAGACCGCTTCGTGGCCGCCTTGGCGCAGGGCGGACAGCGCTTCCTGCTCGAGATTCCCCCTGAAACCCTGGTCTTCGGCTCAGCCCCCGTACTGCAACCGCCGCGGACAGGGCACAGAGCGCGGGGCCGGCCACGCAAGCACGGACCCCTGCTCGAGGCCGCAATCCCCCCGGTGAAGGCCTCCTCCCTAGTGGTCACCCCAGAGAATCTGTCGTCTGGCCCGGTCGTGACACCGGTGTGGCCGGCTGCAGGGTATCGTGACGGCATCCTCCAGCCGCAGGCCTTGCTGATCACCGATCCCTGTCCGGACAGGGCGGGCGATCCGCGTTTTTTTCTGAGCAACCTACCGCGGGAGGGATTGCCTGAGGCCTGCGCGCGTGTTGCTCTGGCCCTGGCTCAGGCACGGAAGGTGAAGGCCAGGATGATCAACGATCTGGGCCTGCTGCACTATGAAGGCCGCTCGTGGATCGGATGGCACCGACATGTGCTGCTGGTGTGCCTGGCCTATGCCTGTGGACGGGAATGCGAGGGCCAAGGTTCGCTCTAAGAGACGGTGCAGGGATTCTTCACCCTTGATGTCGCCGGGTTGGAAGAGTAGAATACCATTCAAGGAGGGCCGCATGCAGAAGAGTGTCTCGGTACTCGATGTTATCGGCAGAAAGGGGAAGGAGCGTCTCGTCATGGTGACCTCGTACGACTTCACCATGACCCGCATCATCGATGCGGCGGATGTGGATATCATCCTGGTGGGTGATTCGGCTAACACGGTCATGGCCGGCGGCGCCACCACCCTGAGCGCGACCATGGACCAGATGATCTACCATACCCGCTGCGTGACGGCGGCCGGACCCCGGGCGCTCGTGGTGGGGGATATGCCTTTCCTCTCCTATCAGACAGGGACCGGGGATGCCGTGCGCAATGCCGGGCGCTTCCTCCAGGAGGCCGGCGCCCAGGCCGTGAAGCTCGAGGGCGGGTTGCGGGTGATCGAGCAGGTCAAGGCCATCGTCAGGGCCGATATCCCGGTCATGGGGCACCTGGGGCTCACGCCCCAGTCGGTGCACGCCTTCGGCGGGCACAAGGTCCAGGGGCGCGGGGACAAGGCGGCCGAGCTGCTCAAGCAAAACGCTCTGGCCCTGCAGGATGCGGGGGTCTTCGCCATTGTGTTCGAGTGCGTGCCCTCGCCTGTGGCCCGGGACATCACCGCCGCCCTGGAGATTCCCACCATCGGCATCGGGGCCGGTCCTCACTGCGACGGACAGGTGCTCGTGATCCAGGATCTGTTGGGCATGTTCACCGAGTTCAAACCACGCTTTGTAAAGAATTATGCCCGGCTTTACGACGTCATCCGCGACGCGCTGAATGCCTATGCCGGTGAGGTGCGTGAGGGCACCTTCCCGGATGACGAGCACAGCTTCGCTCAATAGGGCGCACTACCCGGGTATGCCGTCAGGCGCACGCGCGAATTTAGGGGATAAAGGTATGCAGATCATCGAGACCATCGCGGCCATGAAGGCCTCTGTACGTGAGATCAAGGCCCAGGGCGGGACCATTGCGCTGGTGCCCACCATGGGCTATCTGCACGAAGGCCACCTGGCGCTCATGCGCGCCGGCCGGGATCTGGCCGACCACCTTTTCATCAGCATCTTCGTCAACCCCACCCAGTTCGGACCCGCCGAGGACCTGAATAAATACCCCCGTGACCTGGAGCGCGATACGCAGCTGGCGGCCTCGGTGGGGGTCGAGAGCATCTTCTTCCCCTCGCCCGACGAGATGTATCCCTCAGGCTATGCGACCTATATCAACGTGGAGGGACTCACCACAGGATTGTGCGGCACCTCGCGGCCCACGCATTTCCGCGGGGTGGCCACGGTGGTAGCCAAGCTCTTCAATATCGTTGAGCCGGATGTGGCCGTGTTCGGGCAGAAGGACTACCAGCAGCTGGTGGTGATCGAACGCATGGTGGCCGATCTGAACATGCCGGTGAAGATCGTGGCGCACCCCACGGTGCGCGAAGAAGACGGGATCGCCATGAGCTCCCGCAACAAGTACCTGAACCCTGAGGAGCGCCGGGAGGCCCTGGTTCTTAGCCGTGCCCTCAAGGATGTGAGAAAGGCCCTCGCAGCGGGCCAGCGGGAGGCAAGCGTCCTGAAGGGGTTGGCGCGGGCGCTCATCGATGACGCGCCCTTGTGCAGCGTGGATTATGTGGAGCTGGTGGATGCCGGGACCCTCGCGCCGGTTGTGAGAGTCGAGGGCCGCTGCGTTCTGGCCCTGGCGGTCAAGATCGGCGCCACGCGCCTGATCGACAACATACTGCTGGAGGTCTGATGCTGGAATTCCGCCCGGATGCGCCCATCGGTCAGCTGCTCTTCTGGAGTGCGGCCCTGGTGGTGTGGCTTGTCTACCGCGTGACCCACCCTCAGGACAAGGGCCCCAAGGGCCATAAGTGAGGGGCCTCAGCCGAAGATCTTACCCAGCCGGTCGTAGCCGAGAATTTTCTCGATCACAAGCTCGGCGGCCATGCCGCTGTCGGTGCGCCGCAAAACCCGTGCCGCGCCCCAGAGGATGCCCTCGACCTCGGGCTCCCCATTCAGGCCGAGTAGATCGATACGGGCCTTCAGGGTCGCGGGAAGCATATCCCCCTGGTTGATTTCCACGTACATGCCCCCTCTGCTGATGTTGGTGACCCGCCCCTGGATGGGTTTTTTGCCGGCGGCGTCGAAGGTGACCGGGGAGCAGGTGGAAAAGCGTGGATACTTACGTTTTTCATCCATAAGAGCTCTCCTCTGATGGTTTCATAATCCTGTTCCCTGCCGCAGGCGGCTTCAACAGGGATCCCTGGGTGTTCATATGCCTGATCGCCCCTACTATAGCGCACACGCCCGCAATGTCAATCTGTCAGAAGATGATGTCGGAAAGGCGTAAGGATATGTTCAGGTACCGGCGCCGTTGCTCGGCGGGACTCTCTGGGACTGCACCCGCTCACGGGTTATGGTGACCGCCGCCTCCGACGGCCTCTCGAGGCGCTGTTGCATCGTGGGGCTCGAGGGCTTGCGACGACCGCGCTCAGGTGTGCGCGTCGAGGAAGCCCTGAACAATGGAGGAGAGCGCCTTGACATCGGTGAGGAACGAGTCGTGGCCATGATCGGAGAGGATCTCGGCATAGGACATGCGCACGTTGAGCGCACTGAGGAATTTGGCGATCGCCTTGCCCTGGGAGGGCGGATAGAGCCAGTCGGAACTGAAGGAGACCACCAGGCCGCGCTGGGAAGGCGCAGCGGCGATGCCGCTGCCGCGTGCGCGACCCTTGCCGCGGGAGCGTTTCTCGCCCGTCAGCGAGCTTATGAGGTCGAAATTGTCGATGGCATTGGTGATGTAGAGGTAGGAGTTGGCGTCGAAACGCTTCACGAAGGAGACGCCCTGATAGTCCAGGTAGTGTTCCACCTCGAAGGAGGGCCGGAAGATGTTGCCGCCCTGATGTTCGCTGCGAGAGCGCCCGAATTTGGTCTGCATCATTTGTTCCGAGAGGTAGGTGATATGGCCGATCATGCGGGCGATGGAAAGACCCCGCTCGGGGGGGATTTCATGGTAGTAGTTTCCCTCGTTCCAGCGGGGGTCGGCCATGACGGCGCGGCGGCCCACCTCGTTAAAGGCGATCTGCTGGGCCGAGTGTTTCATGGTGGAGGCGATGGCGATGAAGGAGGCACACATCTGCGGGTAGTCGCCGAAGAACTGCATGGCCTGCATGCCGCCCATAGACCCGCCGACGACGCTCAGCAGGCGCTCGATACCCAGGTGGGCCAGCAGGAGGCGCTGTACCTCCACCATATCGCGGATGCTGATCTCGGGGAAACGCAGGGCATAGGGGGCCCCGTCGGCCGGATGAGAGGAGGCGGGACCGGTGGTTCCCCGGCACCCGCCCAGGACGTTGGAACAGATAACGAAGTAGCGCTCGGTATCGAAGGCCTTGCCCGGCCCGATCATGGCATCCCACCACCCCGGCTTGCGATCGCCGGCATGGAAGAAGGCGGCGTGAGCATCGCCGCTCAGGGCGTGCTCGATGAGCACGGCGTTGGAACGCTCGGCGTTGAGCACCCCGTAGGTCTCATAGGCGATATCCACTCCCGGCAGGCTCGCGCCGTTCTCCAGGGCGAAGGGCCTGTCCACGTGCAGGCACTGTGGGGTCACGATTTCGCTCACCTTAGGCGTTTGAGTTTGAAGATGCCCTCTTGTGCCAGCAGGGTCTTGAGCGGCAGGTCCCCCACAAAGATGCGGTTGAAGGGGAGCAGGAAGCAGGCGTCACTCACCGCGAGTTGCATCTCGTCGAGGGTGGCGTAAAATTCCTGCAGGGAGACGAAGCGGATCACCGGTGTATCGTGCCAGGCCCCTGCGGGGCGGATAAGGGCGCTGACGCGACCCGCGCACAGCACACGCAAACGGTTGCGGATGTAACCGAAGTTCGAGACCGTGATGATGGCGTATTCCCCCACGCGGAGCATCTCGCGCATCACCAGGGAGGGGTGGGAAATCTCCTGCAGGGTGGCGTTCAGGATGACGTAGTCGAAGCTGGCGTCATCCCAGTAGGAGAGATCCTGATTGATGTCGGCCTGGTAGACGCTGAGGCCTTTTCTCAGGCACTGCACGAGCATGTCCTGGGAGCGCTCCACGCCGATCCCCTTCACGGCCTTGCTCTCGATGAGGGCCTTGAGCAGGGTGCCATTGCCGCAGCCGAGGTCGAGCACACGTGCCCCGGGGCGGATCCAGTCCGCGATGATGAGGTGGTTGCGTGCGATCAGGCTCGCCATCTAGAGTGCTTCCAGGGCCTGTGCGAGATCCTCCCGGAGGTCGTCTATGTCCTCGATGCCGACGCTCAGGCGCAGCATCTCGGGACGGATACCGGATAGGTGCCGCTGCTCATCCGAGAGCTGCTGATGCGTGGTGGAGGCGGGATGGATGATCAGGCTGCGGGTGTCCCCGATATTGGCCAGGTGGGTGAAGAGCCTCAGGCCGTCCACGACCTTGCGGGCGGCCTGAGGCCCGCCGGAGGGCCCGAAAGAGATGATGCCCCCATAGCCGTGAGGCAGACAGCGCCGGGCCAGATCGTGGTCGGGGTGCTCCGCAAGCCCGGGGTAGTTCACCCAGGCCACACGGGGATGGACCTTGAGGAAACTGGCCAGCGCCAGGGCGTTGTCGCAGTGTTTGTGCATCCTCAGGCTCAGGGTTTCGATGCCCATGAGGATGGTGAAGGCGTTGAAAGGGGACAGGCAGCCGCCGGTATCCCGCAGGAGCACCTGTCGGAGGCGCTCGATATAGGCCGCCTTTCCGTAGTCCTGCGAGAAGTCGGGGACGCTGTCCCTGCCGCCAAGGCGCGGGAAGTCGCGCCAGTCGAAGCGCCCCGCATCCGTGACCGAGCCCCCGATGGACAGACCGTGGCCGCCCATGAACTTGGTGAGCGAGTGCACTACGATGTCGGCCCCGTGCTCGATGGGCCGCATCAGGTATGGAGTCGTGACCGTGCTGTCCACGACCAGCGGTACCCCGTGCGCATGGGCGATCCCGGAGAGCATCCCGAGATCGGCCACGGTGTTCATGGGGTTGCCGATGGTCTCAGTAAAGAGCGCGCGGGTGCGCTCCGTGAAGAGGGCCTCGATGTGCCCCCGGTCGCGGATGTCCACCAGATGCACGCGGATGCCCATGTCCTTGAAGATGCCCTGGAAGAGATGGGTCGTGCCGCCGTAGAGGGCCTGGGAGGCGATGACCTCGTCACCGGGGCCGGCCAGATTGAGGAGGGCGTAGAAGATCGCCGTGGTGCCTGACGAGGTGGCTACCGTGGCGATCCCGTCCTCCAGGGCACTCAGGCGCCTTTCGAGTACCGCAGTGGTGGGGTTGCCGATGCGGGAATAGATGTTGCCCGTCTGCCGCCCGGCAAAGAGGTCCGCCGCATGCCCGGAGTCGTTGAAGACGAACGCGGCGCTCTGATATATGGGAACCGCACTGGCGCAGGTGTTGCCCTCCGGCGCCTGACCTGCGTGAACCTGCAGCGTGTCGAATCTGTAACCCATATCGCTTTCCTGTATGCGCTATCCCCCTGGAGCCTCAGACGGATTCCACGGACGTGACCGAGGGGACCTCGCTTTTGAGCACCTTCTCGATGAAGTTTTTGAGGGTGAGGGTGGCCATGGGACAGCCGCCGCAGGCCCCTTTCAGGCGCACCTGCACCACACCGTCGACACCCACATCCACCAGTTCCACGTCGCCTCCGTCACGCTTAAGGGCCTCCCGCGTCATCTCCAGCGCCTTTTCCACCTGCAAGCGATCGATGGCCATGCTTTTCCTCCTGTCTTTTCCCCCGTGAGGGGGAGATACTAGCCGCTGGGGGTCGCACCCCCTTGCCTATTGTGTCGGCAAGGAGGGTTCCGGACCCTCCCTGGGGTTCTTGTCCTGATCTCCTTATAGGTCTTCCGGTACCCTGGTCAAGGGGCAAGTGCGCAGGCTTTGACAGGGACTCGCTTTTGGGCTAGGGATGCTTGTGCGCTCCCTTATGGGAGCGCGGGTGAGGATATCGGGGGAATGCTCTACAGACAGGCCAGCAGGCGTGAACACACATCCCGTGTGCCGAGGTCGGGACACGGAGGCTCAACCGACCCGCGCTGCCGGAAGGTCCCCGGGCACAGGACCGTTCCCGCCCGGGGTGTTCTATGACGGATACACCCCTCTCGCGCCGCTGGAGTGCCCCGGGGGGCTACACCGAGGTGCTGGGCATGGCCCTGCCCCTCATCCTTTCCACCAGTGCCTGGTCGGTGCAGCACTTCGTGGACCGCATGTTCCTGACCTGGTACGCCCCCGAGGCGGTGGCGGCGGCCATGCCCGCCGGCATGCTGAACTTCGCGCTCATGAGCCTTTTCATCGGCACGGCCAGCTATGTGGGCACCTTCGTGGCCCAGTATTATGGGGCGGGCCATACGGAGCGCATCGGGGCGGTGCTGTGGCAGGGTCTGTACATCGCGCTCATCGGCGGGGTGGCCATGGCCTTGTGTGCGCCCCTGGCCGGAGATATATTCGCGTGGGCGGGACACACGCAGAGAGTGCAGCGCTATGAGGTGGTCTATTTCCAGGTCCTGTGTCTGGGGGCCGCTCCGGTGATCGCCTCTTCGGCCCTGGCGGGTTTCTTCTCGGGCCTGGGCCGGCCCTGGCCCGTGATGTGGATCAATGTGCTGGCCACGGCTGTGAACCTGGTGCTCGATTATGTGCTCATCTTCGGGAGGTGGGGCTTGCCGGAGATGGGCATCGGTGGCGCGGCCCTGGCGAGCGTGCTCTCGGGTGTGTTCTCCGCGGTCGTGTATGCCGGGCTGGTCTTTCGCGCCCCGCATACATACGACTTCGGCACCCTCAGGGGCTGGCGGCCTGATCGGGAGCTCTTTGGGAGGGTGCTGCGCTACGGCCTGCCCTCGGGGGTGCAGTTCTTCCTGGACATGGCAGGCTTTACGGCCTTCATCCTGCTGGTGGGCCGTCTGGGGACCATGAGCCTGGCGGCCACGACGATCGCCTTCAACATCAACACGCTGGCCTTCATGCCCATGATCGGGCTGGGGATCGCCATCTCGGTCCTGGTGGGGCAGTACCTCGGGGGAGGACGGCCTGACCTGGCCGAGCAGAGCACCTGGTCGGGTTTTCACCTCACCCTGGTCTACACCATCACCATCGCCGCGTGCTATGTGCTCATCCCGCAGGTCTTCATCGCGCCCTTTGCCGTCGGCTCTCAGGCGCCACAGAGCGAGCCCATGTTCGCCCTGGCCGTGGTGCTGCTGCGCTTCGTGGCGCTCTACAGCGTCTTCGATGCCATGAATATCGTCTTCGCCTCGGCCATCAAGGGGGCGGGCGACACGCGTTTCGTCATGGGCATGATCCTCCTGATCTCGCTTTTGGGGCTGGTCCTGCCCACCTACCTGGCCGTGGGGCTCCTGCACGCCGGGCTCATGACCTGCTGGATCATCGTCACGGCCTACGTGAGTATCCTCGGCCTGGCCTTCTTCTGGCGCTTCAGGGGGGGCAAATGGAAGGCCATGCGCGTGATCGAGGAGAGCGTGCCCCATATCTGCCCGACCTGCCCGGAAAATCCCATAGGCGAGCCCTAGTCAGATAAGCACGCATACATCATGGGACACAGATCAAGATGATGAGAGCGACTTGATTTGACTGGGGGAAACATCGTGAAAGCAGACGATTGCCTCGTCATTTGCAAATTCTATGGGAGATCCCCTCAAGAAGATAAATCGCTTGAGGGTTGAATTCCCTGCTGCTTGCGGCGACCAGCAGTGTTCAGGGCTTACCCTGGGGTTCACACCCCTGATTCGCCAGGGGCCGCATTCTCCTATCGCTTACGGTGGCAAGGAAGGGCCCGGGATGGACCTCGTGATCAAGGCGGATCTCTGCGGTGATTTTGCTTGGCCAGAGCTGTCTGCACGCTCACTGAGAGTTCAAACGATGCGTATGTGTGAACCCTTGATAACCGCGTACACCTCATCCCCGGGCTTGAGCTGCAGGCGCTCCACGGCATTGTTCGCCACAAGCACGGTGAAGGAGATGTGACCGGATGATAGCCTCAGGATACAGGTGTTCCCCTCGGAGACGATCTCTTCCAGGATGGACCTCAGGATGTTCTGCGCCGAGATCGTCCCCGGTCTGGTTTTGGTGACGATGATATTCTCCGGCCGGATAACGATTCTCACATCGGTTCCGGGTTCTGCCTGGTCGAGACTGATGAGGTCGATCCCTTTGACCTGGACCAAGCTGACCCCCTCCCGACATTCCGAGACCTTCCCGTCAAAGATGCTGGCCCCGACAAAATCCGCGATGAATTTCGAGTTCGGACGGTTGAAGATCTGCTCGGTGGTGCCGAACTGCAGCATCCGACCTTCGCGGAAAATCGCCACCTTATCGGCCAGGGCCCAGACGTCCTTCATATCGTGGGTGATGTGAATGACCGTGGTGCCGCGTTCCTTGATGGCGCGTTTCAGGAGGGAGCGGGTCTCCCGCCTTGTCTGGGGGTCCAGGGCCGAGAGCGGCTCGTCCATGAGCAGGAGCTTCGGCCGGACCACCAGCGCCCTGGCCAGGGCCGCCCGTTGCTGCTCACCCCCTGACAGGGTATCCGGTTTTCTATGGAGCAGGTGATCGATTCCCAGGGAGGAGGCCATGGCGTGAACCTTTTCCCGGATACCGCGCTTCTCGATCTTTTTGAGACCATAGGCGATATTTTGAAACACCGTGAAGTGGGGGAGCAGGGCATAATCCTGATAGACGATCCCGATCCTGCGTTTTTCCGGGAGCTGGTCGGTGATATCTTTGTTTTCCAGGAAAATACGGCCGGAATCCGGCTTCCAGAAGCCGATGAGGCTCTCCAGGAGAATGGTCTTTCCCGCACCGGTAGGTCCGATGATATTGAGGTATTCCCCCTGTTCCAGTTCAAAAAAGATCCCCCGCAGGTGAAATTCACCCAGGTTGATGGACAGGTCCTCTATCCGGAGGAAACTCACAATCCCACCTCGGTCTTCTCAAAGATGTAGATGGCGATGAAGGACACGACCATGAGCACGATGCCGCTCGTTAGCGCCATGCCCATATTTCCATAAGAGATGTTGAGATACAGGGTGATCGGCAGGACCTCGGTCTTCATGTAGGTTCCCCCGGCCAGGATCAGGACGGTTCCGAAGGTGCCGATACACCGTGCGAAGGCGATGACCGTGGAGGCCAGGATCCCGTTTCTCGACAGGGGCAGCGAGACATGCAGGAAGGTTTCGGCCATGGAATACCCGAGCGAGCGCGAGACGAACTCCATGCGCGGGTCGATATAATCGAAGGTGGATTTCATGATGCGGCTGGCGTAGGGCAGGGCGGTGAAGAACTGGGCCACGACGACCCCTTTGATCGTGAAGACGAAATTGAGGCCGGCCGATTGCAGGGCCTTGCCCACCCACGTGTTCCCGAACAGCAGCAGCAGGCAGAGGCCCAGGACCAGTTCCGGAAAGGCCACAGGCAGATCGATGATGGTCTTGACAAAGCTCTTGCCGAAAAATTGGAAACGCGAAAGGGTATATCCGATGGGCAGGGAAAAGAACATGACCAGGATCGTGGATATGAGCCCGGTGATAAGCGAGAGCTTCAGGGAATACCGCATCTCCTCACTGAACAGGTTGTTCCATACATCCTGAGCATCGGGCACGAGAAAAAGCGATACGATGGCAAAGACGAGCAGCACCGTGATGAACAGCGAGATGGTGATGAACGTCAGTCTGAAGAGATCGAGCTTGCGCATGGGCAGCGGCCTTTCACCTCCCGGCTACTTGGTTTCGCAGGGCTCGAACCCCCATTTCTGGAAGACCTGAATGCCCGCAGCGGATGATATGTAGTCATTAAATTTCATGGCCATATCCTTGTTTGGTGCCTTGGTGCATACCGCCGTGGGGATGGTTTTGATGATGTTCATCTCTGCGGGTATCTTGACGACCTCCAGTTTGCCCTTGCCTTCCGCCCAGGTTACCAGATCTTCCCAGATGATCGCCGCATCCACCTGACTGAGGGCGATATAGATCAGGAGCTGATTCACGGTGGGGGCATAGACCGTTATATTGGGCGAGACCTTTTCCCAGAGCTCATTCTTGACGAGTATCTGCTTGGCCACGCGTCCGATGGCCGGGGCCTTGGGATCGCCGATGCTGACCCTGACTCCCGGTCTTGCCAGGTCTTCCAGGCCTTCAATCTGTGCAGGATTGCCCTTGGGGACGGCGATCACCGGGAGGTGCAGGACGACCTTTCTGATGGTCTCCTCGATAACCCAACCGTTTTTGAGGGCGTCCTCGGTGTATTTTTCCGCCCCGGGAATGAGCACATCACAGGGTTGTCCCGCAGCCACCTGGGAGAAGATCTCCCCCGAACTGCCGTAATGAATGTCCGCCTGTATTCCGTGAAGCTTCTCGAAAGCGCCTTTCAGCTCTTCCATAGGCTTGATCAACCCCGCGCCACTGTAGACAATCAGGTCTGCGGCAAAGGCGTTGGATGCAAAGAATACAGCTGTACACAATATCAATAATCGTTTCCCCAACATTGGACCTCTCCTTTCTTGAGGGTGGATCTACTTGATTATCCAAGATGATATCTTCTCTTTGATGCAATGACCTAGCTATTAAAGTATGGCTAGCATAAGCACAATACCCTGTCAATCAACACAGTCTCTGTACAGAATCACAAAAAGGGAATGCGTCCCGGGCGCTTAAGGAAGGCAAATTGAGACATATCCTGCAAAGGGCCGGGTATCACCTGCGGACCCTCTCACGACGCCTCACCAGGCGTCCTGGAGCAGACGGCAGATGGTATCCGCACTGTTGTCGGACACCTGGGGGGTTTGCGAATACTGAGACTGAGAATAGTGTGTTTCCATGTAATTGACTACCTCGGTGGCCAGGTAGGCAAAGGCCTCCTCGGCGCTCACGCATCCGTCGCCGTCGCTGTTGGCGGGCAGTTCCGGGACGGTTGCCGATGCAGTCTGGTTTTCGTGATCGAGTCCCAGGCCCTGCGTCAGATAGTAGGTGAAGAAGCCGTTTCTAAGGTTATCATCTGCAAACGAGGATTCGGTGGCACTCGCGGCGGTGATCACGAAGATGTTATTGGCGCTAAGCGCGCGGCATATGTCCGTGACGCCTGAGGTGAGGTCGCCCGTGGCTTCCTTTTTGGGCGGGGCCAGGTATCTGGAGTGCAGGATGACATCGGTGGCGCGCGCGATGAAGCCGCCGCTGTAGCAGCTGTCCAGCAGCACGATCACGTTGGCTAGGCCGTTGCCGGGATTGGGTACATCCGCCAGGTAATCGGCGAGATCGTCGGATGAAATCCAGTCCGAGAGAGAATAGGACTCATCATCCCAGTAGGTGCACAGGTAGGCCCTGCCGGACGAAGAGCTGCCATGACCCGAATAGTGGAACAGCAGCAGGTCGCAACTGTCCATGTCCTGTGCGAGGGTGGCAAGCGCGCCGCGCACCGCGCTGCGCGTGGCGGCACTGTCGGTCAGCACCGTGAAGGAGGCGCCCGCGCCGCTCCACATGTTGCGTACCTCAAGGGCCGAGCGCAGGTCGTCCACGTCATTGATACAGTATTCCAGGTCATCATCAATTCCTAGATAGTCATCGATGCCCACCAGCAGGGCCAGGCTGCGGCCGAAGGAAACCGCCAAGGAGAGCCCGGCGTGCGTCTCGTCCCCGTCGCTGCACAGCACATAGGCATACACGCTGCGATGTCCACAGGTGGTGTCGGTATAGGTCAGGGTATAGGAACCTTCCGCAGGGGAGCTGAACTCCTCCGGGGCATAGTACTGCCCGGCGCTCACGATGAAGATATCGTCCTGCGTCAGGCTGTCTACGGGACCGGATTCCGCATCAAGCACGCTTAAGTCGAGGGTAACTAAGGGAAAGGCGCTGGTGTCCAGGGCGTCGATCTGGATCGTATAGTCGGCTTGCGCCTGGGCGGGAAGGCCGGTATATACGACGCGCCCCGCGCTCTCGCCGCCGGAGGTATCCAGGCAGGTGACCTTGCAGACATAGCTGATCCCATTGGTCAATCCGGTGATCGCGTAGCTGGTGGTCGAAGGGCTCAAGGCCGAGGCGGCGCAGGTGAAGTGCGTCCCGCCGTCTGAGCTGTAGTAGACACGATATCCGTCCAGGTCAGCGGTATCGGGGGCCGTCCAGCTGAGCGTGATGCAGCCGTCGGAGACGACGGCGTTCAGCCCCGAGATCTCCCTGGCGCGCGTGACGTCGGTGGGCAGGAAGACGATATCCGTGCCGTCGTCGCGTGCGCAGCCTCCGAGCGCACACACAAACAACAGCACCATGAACATGAGAATATGGGGGTAGCGCCAAGGCATGCACGCCATTCTAATGCAGACCCTCAAAGCGTGCAATGCCTGTGTGGGGAAGCGCGAAAAAGATGGTGCCGGGATACATGGCCCTGAACGCCCGCAATCACCGGCGGGAGCCTTTGTCCCGGCGGTCCTGGTGGATCTTGAGCAGGGCGAAGAAATTGCGCCAGAACAGGTGCGTGAGTTTGTGCAGGACCGGCCCCACGCCACGGCCGAAGATCAGCCAGCCGAGCTTACGGTGGATGCGGATGAAGCGGCTGAAGCGTGTGAGCCGGGGACGGCCCCGGCGGATGTACCAGCAGCGCGGGGCCGCCACGGGCGCCCAGCGACCGCTGGCCAGCTTGAGTGTCTCCTGGGCCGCCAGGGAGGCCGCCATCCATTCCACGGGGCAGATGAGTGCCAACGGGCGCTTGTCAAGAAAGTATTTCCAGTACCAGCCCACGCGCCAGTCGCCCGCGGTGATGAAATTGTACTGGGCGCAGCGGTATTCGCGGGTGTGCATCACCCGCCTGAGCCCCCGGTAGCCAAGAGGCGGAATCCCGAAGACATCCTCGATGGTGGGGGTCGCGTGCGTGAAGACGCATACCCAGGCCAGGGAACCCGAGGGCATGCACAGCACGGCGGGCCGGCCGCACCTGCGGGCGGCGCGGAAGATCAGCACGCTGTAGGCGAGGTCCTCCACGGCCGGGATGACGATGTCGGCATCTTTTACGAGGGACTCGAGCGTGAGCTCGTCGGGATAGTCGGTGTGCACGGAGATGTCGGCTGAGGGGTTGATGTCCAGGATGGACTTCCTGACCTTTTCGGTCTTGGATTCGCCGAGGCTGTGGGTGAAACACAGCAGCTGGCGGTTCATGTCGGCAGGCGCATAGGTGCCGTTTCCCACCAGGGTGAAGTGTTCGAAACCGCAGCGGGCGAGGATCACGGCCGTGGTCTCGCCCGTGCCCGAATCCCCGATGACGAGGATGCGGGTAGCTCGGATACGCGCCTGCTCCTGAGGGGTGAAGATGCCGTAGTTACGCTCGAAGAATCGATCGTAGACAGGGTCTGACGGGGGCATGGCCTCAATCTCTCCGGGTTGATGACCCCGCCCCACGTGCGTCTCGAAAGGTGCTGCGGTCTGGTCCGGGGGGTGCGTGTCCGTGAGTTGATATCCGGGGCAGGCCCCCGATTGGGAACGTGCACGCTTGTGCTCGCGGGTGCCTTCAAGGCGCTGGAACAGCGCCCACCAGAGGCGCTGGAAGAACTCGATGGCGGGGGCCAGCGGCGTCTGGAAGAGATACCAGAAGAGCCTGCGCTGCCAGACGAGTAGCGTCTGGAGGGAAGGCCCGCCGATGCGGTTGATATGAACGGTGCGATGGGTGAGGTACCAGTATCTCGGCGAGGCCACGGGCCTCCATTTCCCGCTGATTACCTTGACGATCTCCTGGGCGCCCAGCGCAGAGGCCAGCCATACCGTGGGGCAGATCTGGGCCGGGGCGAGACCCTCCTCGACGAAGCGGCGGTAGTAGTCGATTCTCCAGGCGGCCAGCGGGACATAGAAATAGGTGCCGAACTTGTAGCGCCTGAGCTCGAAGACCTCTCTGAGCTCCTCGTAGGTGGCAAGATAGGGAACCCCGTTGATGTCCTCGGCCGGGGGGCTATCGGGCATGATGATGCTCACGTTGGCCCACGTGCCGGAGGGCACCACCATCAGGGCCACTTTTCCCAGGCGCTGGCAGGCCCTGAAGACGAGCAAGCTGAAGGCCATGTCGTCGGCGGCGGGAAAGACCACGTCCGCCTGCACAATCAGCTCCTCCACACGCTTTAGCGCGAGAGAGGTGGGATGGATTTGGAGTTCGGCCTGCGGGTTGACTTCCAGGATCTGCTCGCCAATCACCTCGGCCTTGTTGCGGCCCTGGGTGCTGGTGAAACAGGCGATCTGTCGGTTCATATTGGTGGGGCCGTAGGTATCGAAATCGACGAGGGTAAAACGGCCCAGACCGCAGCGCGCCAGGATCAGGGCCACCACACCGCCGATACCGCCGCACCCGATAATGAGCACGTGGGCCTTTTGCAGGCGCTCCTGTTCCTGGGCGGTGAAGATGCCGTAATTGCGCTCAAAGAGTTCCTGATAGTCGTGTCCCATGCATTCCTTTCCCGGGGCAAGGCCCTTAAGGTATAATACATGCATCGGTTACCTGTCAAAGAAGATCAGACTCGATCACCTGGGATCGAAACCAGAGCCGCTGATCTTCCCGTCCGGCGCGAGGACCTGTCCGCAGGGGATCAACCTAACCGGTCTCCGGCGATGGGGGGGATCAGCCCCGTTCTCGCACGGGTGGAAGGGTGACGAGCCCGTGCAGCAGGGGGGAGAGCAACCCCGCGACCCCGGCGGCGATGGCGACGCGGTAGGGCGGGAGAAAGTACATGACCACGTCCACCGGCACGGTGTACTGGATCTGTGACTGTCCCACAACGGGCAGCCCTGAGCGGGAGCAGGCGTAAAGGAGGGCAAGGTAGAAGCCCACCGTGTAGAGGAGCATGCAGATCGCATTCCACAGGAGGAAGAGCCTGCCCTTGCGGCCAGCCATGGTGCTGCCCCAGAAGGCCAGCAGGAGATAGCCGCACAGCAGGAGAAACAGGACTATCACGGCGATGACAGGCGTCTCGATGACATATGTGAGCCCCTCGGGCGGCAGGTTGTGCCGCAGGAGGTAGGGGAAGGCCCGGATGGTGTAGGCCCCGCCGTAGATGCCCGAGTACCACCAGGGATGGAAGATGGTGGCGAAGAAGACGATCCCGCTGGCCAATCCCAGGGGATTGTACAGGCGCAACTCATGGAAATGTCCGCCCAAGGCCTGAATGAGGCCCCGCCAGCCGGCCGCACCCCGGCCGGCCAGACGCTCTTGCGTGGCCGGGTCGATCAGGAGGCGTGTGAGAATATCGACGATCTGCATGACATCACCTCGCAATACTGTGGTGGAAAAGGTCCAGAGTGTATCTGTCCATAGGTTTATTTAATCGCTACGGGATCGCATTTCCAGCCGCTGACGGCATTCATGGCTATGGATCGTCGAATTTTCTTACCGCTGGCGCTGTCGAGGAGGTCCAGGGCAAGCCCAGAGGTTTCGATGCAAGCGCCGGATTCAGTGACGCTCACGCGCCGGACGGGGAGAAGGGTGGGGAATCAAGGACGCAGCGCCTTGCACCCTTGGCGGGCTGATCCTGGCGGCGGGCGGTGCATATACGAGCCCTCCCGACCTCAGGACTCTTCTTTCTCTTCATCCGCCTCGAACTCGATCATCTTGGAGGGCGCGGAATCCTGCGAGATGGCCTTCTGCGGGACGAAGACCTTTCGGACAAAGGCGCTCAGGCCGGTCTCGGTCTTCTGGATCTCCTCTTCGGCCTCCTTGAGCACGATCTCCCAGGTGGCGGCAAAGCCCGGTGCCCGGGCGAACATGGAGTGGATGGCCTTGTCGTAGACATGCAGCTGGCGTATCTCGTGGCGGCCGGGCTTCTGCTGCAGGGACTTGACGGTGACCCTCAGGTTTTCGTTTTCGCGCCGGATCTTCTCGAATTCCTCCTCGCGGGTCTTGTGTCCCTTGGCGTCGATCTCCATCTTGGTGAAGAGGCTTTCCCTGAGCTTTTTCAGCTCCCCCTTGAGTTTGCGCGCGCTTAGCAGCCCTTTGAGCCAGACAACGAGGGTGACCAGCAGTCCGATGGCCAGGCCGAGCAGAAAGGGGTTGTTCCGGAAAAAGGTGATTACGTCGGTCATGACAGGTTATCCTTGCTATTTAATTTTCATCATTCGCTCTATCGACAATTCATCGTTATAATTCAACACATAATGCCCTGAGCGCGCTTTGTCAACGCATAAGAGGCCTCACCCCCAGGTCGTCGTAGGCCCTCAGCCGTGACTGGAAGCTGCGTCTGAGGACCGGCAGGGCATCGACATAGTCGTAGATGAGGGCCTCCTCCTTGTCCTCGGCCACGCGCAGGATGCGTCCGATGTACTGCTTGACCCGCCCGGTGAATTTGACCGGGGTGGCCAGAAAGATGGAGGAAAGGTCTTTGAGATCGAACCCTTCGCCGATCAGCCGGGAGGTGGCCACGACTACCGGTACCGTGCCGCTGGAGAGCTCGGCGACAATCGCGGCGCGCTCCGGCATGGGGATGTCGCCGGTGAGCAGGCGGGAGGCGACCCCCCGCTGGAGGATGAGCGCGTTAAGGACCCGGCAGTGGGCGACACGCTCGGAGATCACCAGGACGATGCCCCTGCCACAAGAAGCCCTCTGGGCCACGTCGTCGGCGATCAGGGCGTTGCGGCTCTCATCCGCGCACAGGGCGCTCATCAGGCCCTGATAGTCCTCCGGGCGGAAGGCATAGGTGAAGTCCGTGCGGCGCACCAGCAGCTGCGCGCGCATGATGCGCGCCATGTCCTGCAGCTCGCGGGGGCTGATGCGGTGCCTGAGCTCCCCCAGATACAGGTGGATCAGCCGGGAGAGGCCGTCCCGGCGGTAGGGGGTTGCCGAAAGCCCCAGCATGAAGGCGCTGTCGAAGACGCTCAGCGTCTCGCTGAAGGTGCGAGCCGGCAGGTGGTGGCATTCGTCCACCACCAGGTGGCCGATGTGGTGCTTGAGCTCGGATGCGCATTTGGCGAGTGAGTTGATGATGCCGATGGTGAGGCGCTCGCCGATGCGGGACTGCCCGTCACCGATGAGTCCGATGGAAGATGCCTCCAGGCCGGTGAAGTGGGAGGCGCGCTCCAGCCACTGGTACATGAGTTCCTTGGTGTGCACCACCACCAGGGTCGGCTGACGCCGGCAGGCGATGATTTTGAGGGCCATGACGGTCTTGCCGGCCCCGGGCGGGGCCTCGAGCACACCGAAGCGGTGGGCCATAAGGCTCTGCACGGCGTGCGTCTGGTAGGGATAGAGCTCGGCCGCGAACGGCAATTCCACCGTCTCCAGGCTGCGTGTGCGATCGACGAGTGCGTGAGGATGGCCCTTCAGGAGCGTCCTCAGGCGCGATATGAATCCACGCGGCAGGATGAGCACGCCGTTTTGGCGGGTAAAGAAGTGCAGATACTGGGGTTGGGTGTTCTTCCAGCGGCCGTAATTTTCGACCTGCTCCCAGCGGGGGTTGATGAAGGTGAGCTCATGCTCGATAATGGGCACGAGACCATCGGGCAGATCCGCCTCCAGCAGCCGCAGGGCGCTGTCCACGTGCAGCCGCACGCTCATGGGTACCACCCTGGATTTATTCGATGGTGTGGCCGCATCTGGAAAAAGGCCTTTCTTGTGTGTGTTACATCGCGCGGTGGCTCTCTTCAAGCGCTTTTCTCGTCCTCGGGCCTCAAGGGCGACTTGTCAGACCGACGGAGACCACATGGGTCCTGGAAGAGGGGCGGGCAGGGTGAGGTCTGTGGAATCCGGACAGCCTTCTGCTTGGCAGGAACAGGGCAAGCGAGGGGCTGGCTCGGATGCCTGCGGGGTCAGCGCGCAGCTTGGCACCCTTTCCGAGAGCGATACCGGACGCGGGTCTGGATGATCGGGTATAAGGCGGCTCTCGCGGAGGGCGGATGACTAGCCGTTCTCGTCATCGAACTCGAAACTCTCGAGCTTTTCCCCCTCCTCGTGCAGGACGTCGTCCATGGAAACGTCCGGAGGGGTGGGCCCGTGGGCGAGTCGCTCCTTCTTTTCCTCTTTCACCTTGCCCACCACGAAGCCTTCGTCGTCGATATCGAGCTCGGGGGGTTTGATGTAGATGTTGAGCTTGATCTTGGTGGGGACCAGGTCTTCACCGCAGCTGCGGCACCGGTCCAGATAGTCGAAACTGGTATAATTGCACTTTGGACACCTCATGCAGACTCTCCTCCCTTATTCATATCCTAAACCTATCGGCAGTTCCCGGCCAGATCATTAACCGCTTGAGGGTAGAATTCTTCGCCACTTGCGTCGGCAAGGCGGGGTAAGGGCTTGCCCTGGCGCTCATACCCATGATTCGCGGCGGGGGGAATCCTCCCCCGCCCCCGGCGGCGCAAACGGGAGCAGTCAGAGGCTTCACATCCATGCTGGCGGCCTCTCCTCATGGTCGGCCCAGGCCGAAGTAGGTAAAGCCCAGGGCACGCACCTCCTGAGGAGGCAGGATGTTGCGACCGTCGAAGATCACGGGACAGCGCATGAGCTCCCTGATCCGTGGCAGGTCGGGGCTCTTGAACATGTTCCATTCGGTGATGATGGCCAGACCGTCGGCCCCGTCGAGGGCGGCATAGCTGTCGGTGGCGTACTCAAGCGCGTCCCCCAGATACTGGCGCATGTTTTCCATGCCCTGCGGATCGAAGGCCTTCACACGGATGTCCTTCTCGAGGAGGGCCCGGATGATGTCCAGGGCCGGTGATTCGCGCACGTCATCCGTCTTGGGCTTGAAGGTGAGCCCCCACACGGCGAGCGTGACACGGCCGGAGTCCCGGGCGGCGTAGAAATCGATGATCCTCTGGGCGAAATAGCGCTTCTGCCGCTGATTGGCACGGGAGGTGGCCTCGCAGATCTCCAGGGTGTGGTCGCAGGCACGTGCGGTGGCCACCAGGGCGCGTACATCCTTGGGGAAGCACGATCCGCCGTAGCCCGGGCCGGCCAGCAGGAAGCGCGGACCGATGCGCTCGTCTGTGCCCATGCCTTCCCGCACGTGATTGATGTCCGCCCCGAGCCGGTCGCAGAGGATGGCGAGCTCGTTCATGAAGGTCACCTTGGCCGCCAGGAAGGCGTTTGAGGCATACTTGGTCAGTTCTGCGCTGCGGATGTCCATGATCAGAACCGGGTTGTTGGTGGTACGGATGAAGGGGCTGTAGAGCTCTTTGATCAGCTCCGCGGTGCGCACGTTGTCGGTGCCGATGACGACGCGCTCGGGGCGCATGAAGTCCTGCAGGGCATTACCCTCCTTGAGGAACTCCGGGTTGGAGACTACATCGAATTCCAGAGAGCAAAGCCCGCGGTCATCCAGACCCTGCCGGATGCGCTCCCTGACCTTCTCGGCCGTGCCCACCGGCACGGTGGACTTGTCCACGATGATCTTGTACTCGTCGATGAACTCGCCGAGCTGCCCGGCAACGGCAAGCACCGAGGAGAGATCGGCCGAGCCGTCGGTGTCCTGCGGCGTGCCCACACAGATGAAGCCGAAGAGGCTGCGGGAGATCGCATCCTTGAGGTCACTGGAAAAACTCAACCGGCCCTCCTGGGCGTTGCGCACGAGGATGTCCCTGAGCCCGGGCTCGTAGATGGGGATTTCGCCCACCTGCAGGCGGGCGATCTTGTCCGTGTCCGCATCCACGCAGATTACCTGGTTACCCATCTCGGCGAAACACGCACCGGTTACCAGCCCTACATACCCCGTGCCCACAATACAGATTCGCATGTCCCGGATCCTCCTTTTTGGTCGCCTTTAATCGTTAGGGTTCGAATTTCCCGCCACTTGCGGCGCCGAGGGGGGGTATGCGCCTACCCTTGGATTCATATCCTTGCTTCGATCCTTAGCGGAGCTGATCCAGCCGCTGCAGCCTGTCTTCGTGGTAGAGCCGCAGCAGGGCCAGGATTTGTGATATCTCGTCGATGCGCTCGTAGACGCGCACCCCCTCGTGGGTGAGGTCATGCACCGCCTGGCTCTCCAGGGGACCGAAGCGCGCCCCGACCATCACCGGGCGCTTGAATTCACCTTCGAGCTTCTGGTAGGCTCGCATCACCTGCTTTTCGATTTCGAGGTAGATCCTCTCGCCGTCGGATGATTCGTCCCCGATCAGGCCGGGCTGTCCCAGCCCGTGCAGCACGAGGGCGTCTACTTCGCCCGAGGCGAGCACCTCCCGTCCGATGTTCACCAGGGGCTGCACCTCCAGGAACATGCCCGCGGCGCCAATGTCCACCGGGTTCTTCGTCGAGGCCCGCGGCGGCATGCCCAGCGCCCGCAGGCGCGCCTGAAGCCCTGGGCTCAGCTCGGGCACCTCAAGGTCCGCATCCTCGAGGGCGTCGCTGAGTACCACCCCCCAGGAACCGCCCATGGTGACGATGCCCACCCGTGGGCCCATAAGCGGGGGACGTTCGACCAGGGCATGCGCCAGCGGCAGCATGAGTTCCATGGAAGGGCAGGCCAGGATGCCCGCCTGGCGCAGCATGCCGGAGAAGATCTCCCGGCGTCCCCCCAGGGCACCGGTATGACTCAAGGCGGCGCGCGCCCCGCCCGGCGTGGCGCCGGCCTTGAAGGCGATCACCGGCTTGTTTCGTGTGACCGTGCGGGCGATCTCCAGGAAACGAGCGGCGTCGCGAATGGTCTCGATATAGAGCAGCACCGCCTGCGCGGCAGGATCGCATCCGAAGTACTCCAGGAAATCGGACAGGGTCAGGTCGCACTCGTTGCCGGTATGAATGAACCTTCCCACCCCCATGCCGCGGGAGAATCCTGAAGCCAGCAGATCGTAGAAGGCATAGCCGCCCTGGCAGACCGCGGCCAGCGGCGTGGGGAAGAGGTGTCCAGCCGGGGAGGCGGCGGCGTTGAAGTGCGCGTGCAGATTGAAGGTGCCGCTGATGTTGGGGCCCAGGAGCCGCAGGCCGTAGGCGCGGGCGATCTCCAGCAGGGATTGCTCCTCATGCCGCCCGTCGGTGCTGGTTTCCCCGTATCCGGCCGTGATGAGGGAGACGCCACGCACACCCTTGAGGCCACAGGCCCTCAGGGCCTCCGGCACGCCCTCTCCGGGGATGGTGAAGACCGCCAGATCTACTGTATCGGGGATTTCACGCACGTCGCGGAAGGCTTTCAGCCCGTAGACCCGCTCTGCCGTACGGCTGACCGGGTAGATCTGTCCCGGGTAGGCATCTCCCAGCAGCCCTTCCATGATGAAGGAACCCCAGGCGCCCGGTCGTTCGGTGGCCCCGATCACGGCCACCGATGCGGGGTTGAGAAAAACACTCAAGGCATCATGCATAGCGTTCCTGTCGTTCGTTCTGGTATTTGTAACCGGGAGATCTTAGCATGGAGGATGTCGAGGACTCAAGCCTTGTCAGCTCAGTACCGCCCGGGTGTCGATGTCGTCTTCGCTTGATACCCGGTTGCGGCCGAGGTGCTTGGAGGTATACATGGCCCTGTCCGCCCGGCGGATCAGGGAGGCGGGGGCCTCCCCGGGCTGGTAGAGGGCCACGCCCAGCGAGAGGGTGATCTGACCCATGGACTCGCCCGTGTCGGTGCGCTTCCACTGTTTTTCCTGGAAGTAGGTGCAGATCGTCTGTGCGACCGTTATAGCGCCCTGCAGCGGGGTTTCCGGCAGCATGACGACGAACTCCTCTCCGCCCCAGCGGGCCACGACATCGCGACCCCTAACGCAGTTCTTGATCATGTCGCCAGCCATCTTGAGGACCTTGTCGCCGATCAGGTGTCCGAAGCTGTCGTTGACCCGTTTGAAATGATCGAGGTCCGCCATGAGCAGACAGAGGTCCCTGTCCGTATCGCTGGCGAGGTGGACCTCCTGGGTCAGGGCCTCTTCGAAGGCCCGGCGGTTGGAAAGACCGGTGAGGGGGTCGGTGGAGGCCTGGCGCCGGAAGCGCTCCAGGTCCCGGCGCAGGATCTCCACCTCCTGCGTGGTCTGAATGAGCTGGTCCTTCAGACGCGAGCCCTTGGATTCGATGGCGCGGGTTTCCCTGACGATCTCGGTGAGGATCTCGTGGATCGTCTGGGCCGAGTTGTCGCGGGTGAGATTATCGAGGTATGTTTCCAGGTTGTCGCCGGAGCGCGAGATTTCGTCCCCGGTCTGGACGACATGCTGTAGGATCTGTTTGAGGATGGTCTTGATGTCGTTGCGGATGTCATCGATAAGGGTCTTGTTGGCGTCCTCGATGTAGCGCCGGTAGAGCTCGATATTGAGTTCCGGGGTGAAGGGCTTGGAGGCCTGGATATGGTCGTTGATGGCCTCCGTCAGCGGCTGGTTCTTGCCGGAGACATACTCATACCAGACGGTGTAGTTCATAGGATCAAGAGGGATACTGTGCCGGCCCATATGATTGAGCACCATCCTCAGATATTCGCCGGATCTCTCAACCGTGTCGGTATACATCATGCCCCTTATCCTTTCATGCCATGTCGCTTGGAATTATAATCCGTTATCGACGGGGCGAAAAATTTCCTTAAATGTAATCATGGGTATGAATAAAAACCAGGGCAAGCCATACATCACCCTTGACGCCACTGGCGGCGGAGATGGCTTACCCCGAGCGATTGAGAAGATATCCGCGGCCATCCGGCTAAGGGCATACAGGCCTGTTTTGATCTCTTGAGGTTGTATTCCCCGCCGCTTGCTGCGGTAAGCGGGGTCCCTAGACTTGCCCTGGGGTTCACCCCCATGATGGGGAGAAGCCTGTCCGACAGGGAGGGGGAATCATGGTGGCTTGTACGCAACTTGTCCTTTCCTTACAGGACACTCTGTGTTTATATATAGGGGGAAGTGACTCCATAAAGGTCCTGGGGAAACAGACTGCGACCGCGAGAAACCATGGAGGGAAGACTATGGGAGGTACCATCAGTCCGACGATACTGATCTGGCACTATTCGGACGAGGAAACCGAGCGGCTCAACCGTTTTTTCTGCGAGATCGATGTGCCGGAGGCGCTGAGCATCGCGGGGCACCAGGGGCATCTGCTTGTGCACGAGATCCTCTTCGGCGAGAAACGCTCGGAGGAGGAGTTTTGCTGTGACGAGAAGGTGATGCTGTTCTACAATCTCCCGGCCCAGGACATCCACGCCGTGATGCAGCAATCCAGGGACAGGGATCTGCCTCGCCCTATCTACGCCATGGTGACCGAACAGAACATCGCCTGGCGCTTCAGCGATCTGGTAGAACACCTGATCGAGGAGCGCGATTTCATTGCCCGAAGAAGGGCGCAGGAAGATCAGAAGCATGGCCGTTCGCCACACTGAGCTCGGCCTGACGGTCTGAACCAGACAACAAAACCCCGATTCGGTTCTACGCGAGGACAGGATATGAAGGCAAGCGTCATGTATAGGATCTGGATCATGCTGCAGGCGGTAACCACCACGCTGAGCATCTCGGTGCTGGCGCTCTATATGCGACTGAGGGGCACCTACGACCGGCCCTACGCCGATGGTGTGCTGCGCCGCTGGTCACAGGGGTTGCTCAGGACCGTCCGAGCGACCTATGAGGTGATTGATCCGCATCGGGTGACCATCGAGGCCGGAACGCCGTACATCATCATGTCCAACCACCGCAGCCTCTATGATATCCCGCTGATCTTCATGTCCCTGCCGGGAAGCATCCGCATGCTCACCAAGAAGGAACTCTTCCAGGTGCCCCTTTGGGGCCGGGGACTGCGGGCCTCCGAGTTCCTCTCCATCGACCGCAGGAATCACGACCAGGCCCTCAAGGATATGGAGGTGGTCAAGCACAAGATGCAGACCGGGATCGTGGTTTGGATTGCACCCGAGGGCACCCGTTCGCGTAACGGCAGACTGGGCGAGTTCAAGAAGGGCGGTTTTATGATCGCCCTGCAGACCGGGGCCACGATCATCCCTGTGGGGGTGCGGGGTTCGGAGCGCATCACCCCGCCAGATACCTTCGATTTCTGCCTGGACCGGCATGTTGAGGTCCATATCGGGGCACCCATCGACGCCAGACGCTATTCTCTCGAGACCAGGGATGCCTTTATGCAGGACGTGCGCCAGGCCATCCTCACGCTCTCAGGCGAGGAGTGAAACGGCCCGGGCGCGGATGCGGCCCTATTCCTTGTCGCCCTCACTCAGGGCGAGGTTCTCCAGGCCTTTGGCCTCGAATTCCCGGGCATAGCGGTCGATATAGACCTCGGAGAGCTGCTTGCGTTCCTCCTCGGAGAGGGCGCCCAGTTTCTCCTCGCTGTAGGCTCTCAGCACATCGCGCCAGCCCAGACGGTAGACGAGTTCCTCCCAGAAGATGTTGTTGTCATAGGCATCAATAAAGGGGATCAGATCCGATTGCTCCACGAAATCCCGCGTCAGCGAGTACTTCCCCTGCTGCTTGTCGAAGGCAACCGCCTTTTCGAAACCGAACTCCTTGGCCAGGGACAGCAGGTACTGCTCGATCTCCTCGAAGCGGCCCGGAGAGGGGTCTTTGATGGTATCGTTCATCCACCTGGCGATGTAACAGAGATCGAGAAGCTGGCCATAGATTTTCTTGGTGATGTTGATCTTCATGATTCCTCTCCCTCCTCCTTAGCCAAGACCCCGGTATCCCTTAAGCAGGTTCGACGCATAGTCTGCGGGAAGCTCGATGCGGCCTTTTCGTTGCCACTTGCGGCACGAACGCAGGAAGCGCCGGATGTTCATCGTCTTTGCCACTCTTGGGAGGTAGTGGAAGCGACGGGCTTTGTCAAGGTCGCAGATGACGGGCTCCTGGCGGCTGTCGAGCAGGATGTTCTTGAGGTGACAGTCGGCGTGGTAGACGTTCAGGTCGTGCATGCGCCGGATGAGTCGGCCGGTGGCCTCGAAGAGGCTGGCGGTATCAACCCCCGCGCCCGCGTGCAGGTGCTCCAGTAGATCGATGGCCTGGGGGACCAGGCGTGTGATCACGGTGATCCGGTAGAGGCCCCGCTGCCGGATGAACCGCAGGGCCAGCACCTCGGGTGTGGGCACCCGGTGAGAACGCAGGTAGGTGCTCACCTCGAGCTCCCGCAGGCTGCGTTGCGGGAAAAGGAAGCGCTCCCCGCTCAGATCGCGCAGCAGGCCACCATGGACCAGCGGCCTGACCACCAGGTCGGGCTCTATGATCCGGATGCCAGTCCTGCCGCTCAAGCATGAAGGCGCCCCCACCGCCCCTTGCCTCGGGATCAGCTCCCTGAGATCGGGGCGCGCGGACGTGTATACGAGTGTGGTGGCCCCGCTGCGGTGCACCTCGTAGCCCATCTCGGCCAGGCTGACTTCTGAGAGCCCCATTATGAAACGGTTTTCCATGGCCGCCTTATACCATCAACGCCCGGGGGAGGAAAGATCACTCGACACTTTGATCGCAGGGGTCGGCAGTCTGCATCGCCGGTGGCAGCCAGGGCGGCAGGGCGTGCCCCGGGATGCATACCCGCGAGGGGCTTGTGTTCATAACGGAGCTGAGGCAAACCGTCGCTGAAGGACTGGGTCTACTGGAGATCATTTTCCGGCCGCAAGGGAAAGGCCGGAGAAGAAAAGAGTGAGTGACCGCACCGATCTGAGGTGTCTGTAGCCTCCCGTCCTGCCCTGAACCATCACCCCTTGAGCGCCAGGAGGGTCTTCTTGAGGCGCGCGATTTCGTCCCGCAGTTCGGCGGCCTCCTCGAATCTGAGGTCCTCGGCCGCATCTCTCATCCTGTGTCCCAGGTTGGCGATGGTGTCCTCGAGTTCGCTCACCGGCACCTCTCCCAGGGAGGTCTTCACCGGGGCGGCGAGGTCGGTATAGTCGCGTTCATAGATCGAGGCCAGGATGTCGCGGATGTTTTTCTCGATGCTCTTAGGGGTGATGCCGTGCGCCCGATTGTAGGACATCTGTTTCTCCCGCCGGCGTGTGGTCTCGGCCAGGGTGGAGGCTATGGAACCCGTGAGGGTGTCGGCATACATGATCACCCGGCCGTGGACGTTTCTGGCGGCGCGCCCCGCGGTCTGGATGAGGGAGCGTTCAGAGCGCAGGAAGCCTTCCTTGTCGGCATCGAGGATGGCCACGAGCATCACCTCGGGGATGTCGAGGCCCTCACGCAGCAGGTTGATCCCGATGAGGACATCGAAGCGCCCTTCACGCAAGGTCCGCACGATCTCGATGCGCTCGAGGGTATCGATGTCCGAGTGCAGGTATTTCACCCTCAGATCGAGGGCGTGGTAATATTCGGCGAGCTCCTCGGCCATGCGTTTGGTGAGCGTGGTGACGAGCACGCGACCGCCTGACTGCACGACCTTCAGACACTCGCGGTAGAGGTCATCCACCTGCGTGGACGCAGGTCGGACCTCGATGAAGGGATCCAGCAGTCCGGTGGGGCGGATGAGTTGCTCGACAATGCGTCCCCGGGTCTGTTCGAGCTCGTAGAACCCCGGGGTGGCGGAGACATAAGTGATAGTATTGACGAGCGCATTGAACTCATCGAAGCGCAAGGGCCGGTTGTCCAGGGCCGAGGGAAGCCGGAAGCCGTAATCCACGAGGGTGGCCTTGCGCGCGTGGTCGCCCCGGTACATGCCGATGAGCTGCGGGACACCCACGTGGGATTCGTCCAGGAACACCAGGGTCTGCCGCGGGAGGTAATCCATGAGCGTGGGCGGGGGCTGCCCCGGGGCCCTGCCGGTGAGGTGACGCGAGTAATTCTCGATGCCCTTGCAACTCCCGGTCTCCAGCAGCATCTCGAGATCGTAGTTCGTCCGCTCCTCAATGCGCTGGGCCTCGATCAGACGCCCCTGGGATCGAAAATAGTCGGCCCTTTCGGAGAGTTCGGCCTTGATGCCCTCAATGGCGCTCGTCAACCGGGACCTGGGGGTCACATAGTGCGAGGCGGGGTAGACCGGGAAATGGGTTAGACGACGGATGCGGGAGCCGCGCAGCGCATCGAGGAGCCAGAGGGACTCGATCTCGTCGCCGAAGAGCTCCACCCTTAACGCCGTGTCCTCCTCGTGCACCGGAAAGATATCGATCACATCCCCGCGCACCCGGAAGGTACCGCGGTGGAAGTCATAGTCGCCGCGTTCGTACTGGATCTCCACCAGCTTCCTGAGGATGGCATCCCGGCCCGGGGCGGAGCCCTCCTCGAGATAGAGCAGCATGCCGGAATAGGCCTCGGGCGAGCCCAGCCCATAGATACAGGAGACCGAGGCCACGATGATGCAGTCCTCGCGCTCGAAGAGCGCTCGCGTGGCGCGGTGACGCAGCTTGTCGATGTCCTCGTTGATCGAGGAGTCTTTCTCGATGAAGAGGTCGCGTGCAGGCACGTAGGCCTCGGGCTGGTAGTAGTCGTAGTAGCTGACGAAGTACTCCACCGCATTGTGCGGGAAGAGCTCGCGGAATTCACCGTAGAGCTGGGCGGCCAGGATCTTGTTGGGCGCCATCACGAGCGCGGGACGTTTCAGGCGCTCGATGACACACGCCATGGTGAAGGTCTTGCCCGAACCGGTCACACCCAGGAGGACCTGGTCTCTGAGCCCCTGTTCGACGCCCTCACAGAGTCTGTCGATGGCCTGGGGCTGGTCACCCTGGGGGGTGTAGTCCGTAACCAGCCGGAAACCTTCTAGCTCCTCTCCCATAGCGTGCCGTCCGGCGTGTCCTTGAGCTGGATGCCGCGGGCGATGAGGTGGTCGCGGATCTCATCTGCCCGGGCAAAGTTGCGCGTGGCGCGCGCCTCTGTGCGCTCGGCGATGAACTCCTCGATCTCGGCCGGGCTCAGCCCGGTGGCCGCGAGCCCGGAGGTGCGCGCGCGGGTGAGGAACACCTCCGGCGC
Organism: uncultured Bacteriovoracaceae bacterium; assembly: GCA_964618975.1. GTDB lineage: Bacteria > Desulfobacterota > Desulfomonilia > UBA1062 > UBA1062 > CAZUDI01. The sequence goes on from CAZUDI010000011.1 coordinate 35,678, forward strand.
CTCCTCCAGGATGCCCATAATGGCGCTGACCTCCCCCAGACTGGCCTCCAGAGAGGCGTTGTCACCTTCGGAGATGAGGGGGTCGGCATCGAGCAGGCGGTTGACACCGGTGGTCAGTTCGTGCAGGGCGGCCACGACCCGGGCGGTGTTGAAGTCGTCTAACATGGCGGCCTCGCATTCCGTGCTGAAGGCGGCGAGAATGCCTTCCAGGCGCGCTGCGCCAGACTTGCGCGTCTGGGCGATGCGCTCGCGCATCTCGTAGAAACGCACCAGGGCCGATCGGGCCGTGTGCACGGCCTCGTGGCTGAAGTCGATGGGGCTGCGGTAGTGGCGGGAGAGGAGCAGCAGTCGGAGGACCTCGGGATGTACGTCACGGGTGAGTTCGCGGATGGTGAGAAAGTTGCCGAGCGATTTGCTCATCTTGTCGCCCGCGATGGTGACGAAGCCGTTATGGACCCAGTAGCGTACGAATTCCTGATCGTAAGCCCCCTCGGACTGGGCGATCTCGTTCTCATGGTGGGGGAAGATGAGGTCCCGGCCGCCGCCGTGGATGTCCAGGGTGGGGCCCAGGTAGTGGGTGCTCATGGCTGAACACTCGATGTGCCAGCCGGGTCTTCCCGGCGACCAGGGGCTGTCCCAGGCGGGCTCGCCTGCCTTGCTGCGTTTCCAGAGGGCGAAATCGAGCGGGTCGCGTTTGTTCTCGTCCACATCCACCCGGGCGCCGGCGAGCATGTCCTCGAGCTTGCGACCGCTGAGCTTGCCGTAGGGCCTGAAGCGCGAGACGCTGTAATAGACGTGCCCACCGGATTCGTAGGCGTAACCCTTGTCGATCAGGCGCGCGGCCATGTCGACGATCTGGGGGATGTGTTCGGTGGCCTTGGGTTCGATATCGGCGCTGAGTACCTTGAGGGTCTGCATGTCGGTGGCGAACTCTTCGATGTAGCGTGCGGCCAGTTCGCTGGGGGCTACGCCGTTTTCATGGGAACGGGCGATGATCTTGTCGTCCACGTCCGTGAAGTTGCGTACGTAGGTGAGTGCATAGCCCTTGTGCCTGAGGTAGCGCGCGATGACATCGAAGACGATCAGTGAACGGGCATGACCGATATGGCACATGTCATAGACGGTCACCCCGCAGACATACATGCCCACCTTGCCGGAGAGGTGCGCCTCAAAGGGCTGTTTCTTTTTGAAGGGCGTGTTGTATACCTCAATGCTCATGTCGGTACCTCCTGCCTGGATTATGTCCCCCGGGCTGCCAGGTTCACAAGGGTGTGAGGTGCTGCCATCCCTGGTATGCAAGGCCAAGGGCAAACGTGCTCACCTGCCACCCGCAAAGGATGGTCCATGATGTTCAGCCGCCCGCGGCGGTTTCGTCGGGCCTACGCATGAGGACCACTGCCTGGGCGGCGATGGCTTCGCCCCGCCCGATCTCGCCCAGGCCTTCGTGTGTGCGGAATTTCACCGAGACCACCCCTGGATCCACCCGCAAGGCCCCAGCCAGGGTGGTGACGATTTCATCCCGGTGGGGGGCGAGCCGCGGTCGCTCGCAGATGCAGTTGGCATCAATGTTCACGACCCTGGTGCCTACAGGCAATGCCTCTACTATACTTTGGAGCATATTTAAAGAGTTCATGTCGCGGGTCCACTCGGCGGTGTCGGGGAAACGCTGCCCGATGTCGCCCAGGGCACAAGCGCCGAGAATGGCATCGATGACGGCATGTACGAGCACGTCGCCGTCGGAGTGGCCCAGCAGCCCCTTTTCATATGGAATCAGCACGCCGCCCAGGATCAGGCGGCGGCCGGAGACCAGGCGGTGGATGTCATATCCGATTCCGACTCTCAAGGACATGCAGCAGGGCCTCCGCAATCAGGATATCGTTTTCATAGGTGATCTTGATATTCAGGGGTTCCCCGGGAACCACCCTGACCCGCGCGCCTTGAGCCTCGAGGAGGGCGCTGTCGTCCGTCAGCGCCGGGTGTGCCTGCGTGCCCGTATGGGCCGCGAGGATGTCCCGCAGATGAAAGGCCTGGGGGGTCTGGATGTGATAGAGTTCCTCCCGGGGAACGGTCGCTTTCACCACATCCCCCCGGACCTCTTTGAGGGTGTCACTGGCGGGCAGGCCCGGGATGCAGGCATCATAACCCGTGAGACCCTCGATGATGCGGGTGATCAGGGCGGCGGATACCAGTGGGCGTACACCGTCATGGATGAGCACGACCTCGTCTTCCGAGGGCTGCAGGCGCTCAAGCCCGTTGTGCACCGATTCCTGCCTGGTCTGACCGCCGGGGGCCAGGCTCCAGGGGGTGGCGAGTCCCTGCAGGAGCTTGCCCGCGCGTTCGAGGTCCCCGGGGGGGACCACGATGACGATCCGTGCGATTAATGCATGCGCCGCGAAGCAGTCGGCCGTGCGACGCAGGACAGACACACCGCCAAGGGGCAGGAACTGCTTCTTGCTTCCGAAACGCGTTCCACTGCCGGCGGCCACGATGAGTGCACTAGGCGCCATTGTTTTTGGGTGAGGCGAAGATCATGCGCCCGGCAGGGGTCTGCAGGATGGAGGTGACCACCACATCGATGCCCCGATTCAGGAGCTGTTCGCCGTTTTCCACCACCACCATGGTGCCGTCATCGAGATAGGCGACGCCCTGATCCTTCTCCTTGCCCTGTTTGGTGATGGTCACGCTGATACTCTCGCCCGGTAGCACGATGGGCTTGACGGCATTGGCGAGCTGATTGATATTGAGGACGTTGATGCCCTGGATGCGGGCGACCTTGTTGAGGTTGAAATCGTTGGTGAGGATGTCTGCGTCCAGTTCCTTGGCCAGGGCGATGAGCTTGGTGTCAACCTCCTTGATCTTGGGGAAGTCCTTTTCGGTGAGCTCGACCGTGACATTGGGGGATTTCTGCAGCCGATTGAGGATGTCGAGGCCCCTGCGGCCGCGGGTCCTCTTCAGGCTGTCCGATGAATCGGCGATGTGCTGGAGTTCGTTGAGGATGAAATGGGGGACCAACAGGACCCCGTCGATGAACCCGGCCTCGCAGATATCGGGTATGCGGCCGTCGATAATGACGCTCGTGTCCAGGAGCTTGCGCTTGCAGGGCTCGCCGGAAGGCGACTGCTTAAAGATGATCAGGTTGCCGAGTTCCTCGCCCTTGGCGATGCCCACGCTATAGCCCAGGTATCCGAAGAAGGTGTTGATGAGGATGAAGAGATAGGTTCCGTCGGGGAAACCCAGGTACACATACCCCAGTAGCGAGCCGATGAAGAGCCCGAAGATGGCGCCGATAAAGCCGCCCACATAGGCCATGGGATGCAGCTTGAAGCCCGAGGCCTCCTTGAGGTAGACGCCCAGGATAAGCCCCACGGCGATGATCGGCGCCGCGATGGTCCAGAGCACGTACGAGGTATGCAGGACGGCATAGGTGTGGGCGGCATAGGCGATGACCGCGATGATGAGAAGGCGTAGAAACCATTTCATAACATATCGTTTATGGATCAGGCCTGCTCGGCCTTGCCCGTGGCCTCCAGGATCTCACGTTCCACCTGGGAGCGGTCTACACACAGGGAGATGGAGATCTCGTTCACGAGGAGGTTCTTGGCGGTATCGTACATCTTGCGCTCACCGAAGGAGAGCTCTTTGCCCCTTTTCAATATATTGAGATCCCGCAGGACCTCGGCGATCTCATTGGCCGAACCGCTTTTGATCTTTTCCATATATTCACGGTAGCGGCGGTTCCAGGTCTGATTGTCGATGGCGACATTGCGTTCCGCCAGGATGGCCATCACCTTCTGAATGCCCTTGTCGTCGACGAGCTGGCGGATGCCCACGTTGTTGGCGTTGGAAACCGGCACCATGACGGTCATCTGTGTATCGAGCACCTTGAGCATGAAGAAGGAGATGGTACTACCGGAGATCTCCCGTTCCTCGATGGCTTCAACCTCGGCAACCCCGTGTGCCGGATAAACAACCACATCTCCAACCTTAAACATATATTCTTTCCTCTCAATAATATTAAGACAATAACAATTCAAATCCGTTAAGTCAAGACTGCCTCATGGTGGGGAACCAGACCGTCTTCCAGACCGAAGGTGGGGGCACAATCGGTTCCGATGAGGGTGATCAGGCGGCCGCTTGATTTCAACTCCTTGACTTTGAATGCGATTGTATGAGAAGCAGCCCTGTATGACCTATCCCAACATCGATCCTGTGCTTGTCCACCTGGGGCCGATCCAGATCCGTTGGTACGGCCTGATGTATGTGATCGGTTTTTTCGTGGCCTACCTGATCCTGCTGAGGATCTGCCGCAAGGAGCGCTATGACCTGACGCGGCATGAGCTGGAGGATGTCCTCACCTACTGTATTGTGGGGTTGATCCTCGGGGCCCGCATCGGCTACTGCCTGTTCTATAACCTGGGCGTCTATCTGGAAAACCCCCTCAAGATATTCGCGGTCTGGGAGGGGGGCATGTCCTTCCACGGCGGACTGATCGGGGTGCTCCTCGCCGGCTGGATCTTTGCGGCGAAGCGCTCCAAACCCTTCCTCATGCTGGCGGACCTCGGGGCCGTGGCGGCAACGCCGGGGCTCTTTTTCGGGCGTCTGGGCAACTTCATCAACGCCGAGCTCTATGGACGGGTGACCGGGCATCCCTGGGGTATGGTGTTTCCGGGCGGAGGGCCCTTTCCCCGCCACCCCTCACAGCTCTACGAGGCCTTTTTCGAAGGGCTCGTGCTCTTTACCATCCTTTATGGCCTGCATTCGCGGGTGCGCACACACGGGATCCTCATATCTCTTTTCCTTATGATCTACGGTGCCATGCGTTTTGTCATCGAATTTTTCCGCCAGCCCGACCCGCAGCTGGGGTATGTGCTGGGTGGATTCACCATGGGCCAGATCCTCTGTATCATCATGATGGCCGCGGGAGGGGTCCTGCTCACATATCGGTTAAAGTCATCCACGCATAAGAGCGATAAAGTGACTACATGAAGAGGAATGAGGCGAGGCTCACCAAAGAAGTGCGAGCCTTTACCCATTACAACCGCTACAAGAAGGGTATCATGCTGCTCAATGACCCCATCGGCGCCAAGGTCATTCTCGAGCTGTTGCCCCTTTGTATGCACATCAATCATCCCGACCTGCCGGGTTATATGGGTGACAAGGGTTGTCCGTCCGGGGTCAAGACCATGGAATGGCCCCATGAAACCCTGCAGGAACTGGGCACTTACCTCAGCGCGCACGTCAATCTCAGAGACCTGCAGGACCACGTGCCCCGGCACCGCGAGATCGAGAGCCTGATCACTATCGGCAGCGTGGGGTCCGTGGGGCAGACCCGGGATTCGGACTACGATATCTGGGTGGTAGTGGATACGGCGGCCGTGGGCATGGCCCGCCGCAGGCTTCTGGAGTGCAAACTGCGCCTGCTCGAAAAATGGATCACCGGGAACTACCTCAAGGAGGTCCACTTCTTTCTCATGGACATCCATGATATCGTGGCGAATAATTTCGGCATGGTCTCACAGGAGGGCTCGGGTTCGGCCCAGAAAAACCTCTTGAAGGAGGAGTTCTATCGGACCATGACCCTGGTGGAAGGGCGCATCCCCCTATGGTGGGTCATTCCGGCCTCCGGCGAGGGGTCGGCGGCCGAACGCGAGGACCACTACCAGCAGAACGCCCCCTTTCTGAAGGTCGACGATTTCATCGATCTGGGGAACATCACCGCTGTTCCACAGCGGGAACTCCTCGGCGCGGCCCTGTGGCAGATGCACAAGGCCCTCGACGACCCCCTGAAATCGGTTCTCAAGATGGCCCTGGCCGCTACCTATCTCGAGAACGGCAGCAATGTGCGTCTGTTGTGTGATCTGCTCAAGGAACAGGTCCTCAATTCACGCAAGGAAGAGGTGGTCGATCCCTATATCGAATCGTTCAGGTGCGTCGAACAGTACTATCAGGAGAAGGGCGATCTTGAGACCGTCGACCTCATGCGACGGTGTTTCTACCTCAAGGTGGCCCCCCAGATCAAGGAGCGGGACCTCATCAAGATCGATCACCAGGACAAGGCCTCCATCATGGTGAATGTGGTCAAGTCGTGGGGATGGTCACTGAAGGAGATCAAGGAACTCAACCGGTTCCAGTCCTGGGGGGTGGATAAGTACCGCCGGTTCGGCGACGAAATCCATGACTACCTCAAGAAGACCGCCGTGTTGCTCATCCGTCGCTCGCGGGCCGCACTCATGGATGCCACCGTGGACGAGGATGTGGAGATGGAGATCCTCAGACGCCGGGTCGAGGCCTTCTATGTGCACAAGAATGGCAAGGTGAAGATCGAGAAGCGCGTGAAAAAGAAGGAACCGGCCTATCAGGAGCTGTACTTTTCCTTTTCCAAGGGGATGTGGCAGGTGGGGAGTTCCTCCCCGGGGCAGGGCGCGAGCGAGCCCATCATGTCATCGCCGCGCATCGTGGACATCATCGCGTTGCTGGTCTATAACCGCAGGTTCGACCCCTCAACGGCCTTTCACATGGTGCCCAACTCATCACCGGTGGTGCTCTCCGATATCCAGTCCCTGGCCAAGGAACTCAAGGGCCTGATTCCCAGTGCCGACTCCGTCGGCCTGAACCGTGAGGCATTGATGGAACCCAGCACGATCACCCAGATTGTTATCGTGGGCAATATGCAGATGCAAAGCCATCTGCATTCGCTGGAGGAGGTGGACATCCTGGCCCTTAATTCCTGGAATGAACTCTTCTGCGAGTACCTGAAAGCCGACCAGCTGAAACCCTGGATGCAGCGTATGCGTGACAAGCACACCCGGCTGAGTATCTGGATGCCGGGCGAGAGCGACTCGAAGCAACTTGCCAAATCGCTCGTTTCTCTGATATCCTAAAAATCCTCCAGACGGTGAGCGCAAAGACTCAACGATTTTCAGGGAGCGCTTTTTTGCGAGGGAAGCAAGACGTGGATATCCGACAACTCTCAGTGGGAATCTGCCAGATGCAGCAGGGCTATGACTTCGAGGCCAATCTGGAGCGTGCCCTCAGGATGATTGCGCAGGCCGCATCCAGGGGGGCTCAGGTGGTGGTGCTGCCCGAGATGTTCATCACGCCCTATGAGCCGGCCTCGATCCGGGAGGCCGCGACCCTGACCACAAGGGCCGCGGCCGCCATGGCACGGGCCGCCAGCGAGCACCGGGTCCACCTCGTGGCCGGCAGCCTCCCGTGGGAAGCCGCAGGCGGACGTCTGTACAACCGGGCCTGTGTGTGGGATCCCTATGGGAGCCCATGCCTTTGCTACGACAAGATCCACCTCTTTGACTGCGCCCCCCCGGGCGGACCGGCGGTCAAGGAATCGCTCACCATCCACCCCGGTGATCATATCGACACCTTCGAGGCCCCCTGGGGGACCTCGTCGGTGGTCGTGTGTTACGACATACGCTTCACCCCCCTGATGCAGTTGCTGGCAGACCGCGGCGTGAGGGTGCTCTTCGTGCCGGCGGCCTTCTCCCTGGCCACCGGTCAGGCCCACTGGGAGATGCTCGTGAGGATGCGCGCCCTCGAACTGCAGGCCTTTGTCGTGGGCGTGCAGCCCGCCCATAACGGGGAACTCGGCTACGTACCCTGGGGGCACTCCCTGGTCGCATCCCCCTGGGGGGAGGTGGTCTGCGGCCTTGAAGGGCCTGAGGACATGGCGGTCGTGACGCTCGATCTGGACGAGATCGATCACATCCGGGAGAGGTTTCCCCTGCTACGGCATCGCCGGGACGACCTCTACCGCACCACGCTCAGAGATAAGACATGATCGAGATCCGGTCCCTCTCCAAGTCCTTCAAGGGTACCAAGGTTCTCGATGACCTGTTTCTGCGGATCCCCAGCGGTAAAACCACGGTGATCATCGGTCCCAGCGGCACGGGCAAGAGCGTGCTGCTCAAGCACATCATGGGACTCGTCAAACCGGATGCCGGCCAGATCCTCGTCAACGGCCGCGATATCACCGCCATGGATGAACTGGAACTCAATGAGGTGCGCAAGGATCTGGGGGTATGTTTTCAGGATGCCGCCCTCTTCGATTCCATGACCGTGGGGGGCAATGTGGCCTTTCCCTTCCGCGTCCACACCAAGCTTACCCGTGAACAGGTGGCCTTCGAGGTGGCTATCCTGCTCAAGGAGGTGGGGCTCTCGGGTATTGAGAACAGGATGCCCTCACAGCTATCGGGCGGCATGCGCAAGCGGGTGGGACTGGCGCGGGCCCTGGCCATGAACCCCAAGATTCTGCTCTTCGACGAGCCCACCTCGGGCCTCGATCCGGTGATGAGCAACGCCATCAACACCCTCATCCGCCAGGTGCAGCGCTACACCCTGGCGACCTCCCTGGTGATCAGCCACGATATCCCCGGGGCCTTCTTCCTGGCGGACTACATGGCCATGATCTACAAGGGCCAGATCGTATACGAGGGCCCGCCCGAGGTCTTCAAGGACCCCAGCGACCCCCTGGTGCGGCAGTTCATCCAGGGCGGCCTCGAGGGGCCCATCAGCACAGTGCAGTAGTTCTTCCGGCCAGAAGATGGTGCCGAATACCACCGTCAATCGCAGTTCGGCCCCGCTTAAGTCTTTCAGTCCTTTGTGCATCCCCGCATGAAGTGAGGCTTATTCGTACAGCGGTTCCGAAGAGCGCATCCGCGTCCCATCCTGGGGAAGTGAGGGAGCGGCGGATCATGGTTATGAAATCCAGGGCAAGCCCTGGACGATCCTTGATGCCGCAAGTGGCGGGGCATTTGACCCATAGCGATTAAGATTTCCGGGTCTGATCCTGGTGGGCCGAGTGATGCCGCGCGGCGGTGGTATGGCTTGCTGGGATCAGCTGCGGGGCTCCGTCTGCGGGTGTCGGATGGAGAGCACGGGGCAGGGGGCCCGCTTGATAACCTTTTCCGCCGTGGAGCCGAAGATGACGCTTTGGATGCCGGTCCTGCCCCGGGTACCGATGGCGATGAGGTCGATTTCTTCGTTGGAAGCGAACTGGACGATCTCGTGAAAGGGCACGCCATGCAGCAGGTAGACCGAGCAGGTCACCTCGGGGGGGATGACGGTGGACACGATTTCCTCCAGCCGCCGGGAGGCATGTTGCTCGAATTCAGCATAGAGTTGGGGCAGGATGGAGGGGCACAGGTTGAATTCCGAAAAATCGGTGAATTCCTGCAGGACATGCAGCAGGTAAAGTCGCGCCTTCAGGAGGCTGTTCAAATCGAGGGTATAGAGCAGGGCGTGCTGGGCCGAGATGCTGAAATCTGTTGGAATGAGGATTTTCCGTACCATACATGATTATGGTAAGCGAGGCTCATCCGTTGTCAATAGGGGCGGCAGACCCTCTCGAGTCGGGTCATGAGGGGCTGGGCTTTTGTCGGTTGTCAATGTGTACCGGGAGGGGGTAAAGTACATGCGCATGAAGCCATGGGGCCTGATAATCGGATGTATTGCGCTGTTGTGCAGTTGCGCTACCCTCGATATCCCTGGGGGGGATCCCTATCCCTTCCGGGCGAACTTCAGTGTGAGGGGCACACTGAACAATCGACCTTTAGACCTTGACGGAGCGGTGGCCCTGACCTCATCGGAGCGGGCGGTGGCCCAGATCTACGGACCCATGGGCATGGTGCTGTACACGGTCGCGGTGGAGAGTGACCGGCTAACCCTCAGGGATATCTGGGGGAGAGATATGGCGGTGTATCAGGCCCCGGTGCGGGATTTGTTCGGGCTGATCGCCGGGGTTCCCCCTGCCGTGCCATACCTTTATGCCTTCAGGAACAAGGTGCATTATGTATGGGGATATCTGGAGATGGACGAACATCATCTCCCCCGAGAGGTCCTCGTGCACGGCAAGCCCGAACTGCGCGTATCTTTCAGGGGAACGTATCCGACAATTGAGTTGATGATCCATTATGGTTTTGATACCTTGACTCTTAATGTCGCACCACGGCAGGGAGGGAGATGGGGTATGGAAATGCGCGATTCAGCGCCAAAGGAAAGAGGGCCCTCATGATAAGTGTACGCTGTCCCTCCTGCGGCAAGCAGTTGATATGGGACGATTTTCAGCCTGCCAGTTTCCGCTGCACGCAGTGTGGCACACCGCTCAATGTCCACCAGGGCCTGAAGGCGAACATCCGGCAGAGGGAACTGGTGGAGACGGGGAATTTGAGACGTTGTCCTTTCTGCGAGGGCGTGGTCTCCCGCCGGTGGTTTGTCCGATGTTCTGCTTGTGGACACTGGCTCTTCGGTCGCTTTTCCATCCACGGGAAGTGGCTGTTCATCCTCAACCTGGCCGCCGCCTATCTCGCCCTGACACTCTACTATGTGTTGGTGGTACATTGATCGTGTTCCCCTGTCTGGTAGGTGCAAAGGGCGGGCTTGAGTGAAAGGGTACGCGAGGGGAAGCCTTTGGGAAGGCCCCGCATGAAGGGGGGGCGGGAATGATACCGCGTTCGATCATTAGTGCGGCCAAGCAGAAGGAACTCGCAGAGAGGATGGCGGCGCTAGGGATCGACGAGAAGGACCTGGTCGAGAAGTTCATCCATGCCCAGGGCCGGGGCGGACAGAAGGTCAACACCTCCTCTGCATGCGTTTATCTCAAACATGTCCCCACCGGAATCGAGGTCAAGTGCCAGGAGACACGCAGTCGAGCCCAGAACCGTTTTTTCGCGCGTCGTATCCTGGCGGACAGGATCGAGGCCGGTGCCTCCCGTACCGCTTGCGACAGGAGGCGCATCCGCAAGCAGAAGGACAGGCGTGCCCGGCGCGCCAGAACGCAGCCGGGGCCTATCGGCAGTGAAGGGAAGTGAAGGCTGCAACGGCTGGAATTTTGAAGTTGATATGTGTCAGCAGTTGGTTTAGGATCTGATTATACAATGTATTATGTATAATTGATACGATATGAGCACAATGACAGAGGGAAATAAGCGACCATATCTAATGGAGAGCCCGGAGGAGGCTTACCGTCTTCACGTCAAGACCGACAGAGAGGCGACCAGAGAACAGCTTAACTGGTGCGGCGTCGGACCCGGTGCGCGGGTGCTTGATGTGGGCTGCGGTTCCGGGGCCGTCACGGACCTCATCCGGGAGATGGTCCAGCCCAACGGCAGGGTGGTGGGGATCGACTATTCCAGCGAGCGTCTGGCCTATGCCCGGGAGCACTTCGGCTCGCAAGAGGGGGTCGATTTTCTGGAGGCGGATATTACCAACCCCCTTCAGGGCCTCGCGGGTTTCGATTTCGTCTGGGTCCGGTTCGTGCTGGAATACTTCCTGGAACAGGCGCCCGCTATCGTGAGCAACCTTATCCCCTGCCTGGGCCCGGAAGGGCAGCTCTGTCTCCTGGACCTGGATTACAACTGCCTGACCCACTATGAGCTCCCCGCGGGTATGACCCTCATCCTCCACGAACTTGTGGAAGAGATGGCAGACACCTTCAATTTCGACCCCTTTGCCGGTCGCAAGCTCTATGCCTGTCTGTACGACCTGGGCTTCCGGGATATTGAGGTCGGGCTTGTGGCCCACCACCTCATCTATGGCCAACTGAGATCGCAGGATGCGTTCAACTGGACCAAGAAGCTGGAGATGGCCTCGCTCAATGCCCCGGAGATCTTCCGGGCCTATCCGGGGGGGTACGAGGGGTTCTTTTCAGATTTCACGGCCTTTTCCCAGAATCCGCGGCGTTTCACCTATAGCCCCCTGATCATGTGCAAGGGCCGCCGACCGAGGGAAGAGGCGGCCAATCGCAAACCCTGTGTGGCCGGTGTGGAACTCTCCGATGACAGGTGAGGCGCAGTGTGAATCCTGATCGAGTGCGATACCTCCTGGATAGGGACACCGCCCGGCAGGGTTTCTCCGGTGCCAGAGGCCGTCAACATGCGAAGGTTGCGCCTCAGGTGGCGATAAACCGCATCAACCACCTCCATTTCACGAACGGCTGCCTGCAGGTTCACCTCAGGCAGGTCACCTCGGGTGAGGATGTGCTGGTGCAGGCCCTCCCGGGACCCTGCACCGGGGAGGAACTCACGGTCACCTGGGGGGGCGCCCCCCCCGATCTGGTGGACTACCTGGTGCTGGATCTGGTGATCGATGATGGGCGCAGGCTGATGCTGATTCCGGTGAGGCTCAAGGTGGACGAGGGCCTGTCGATGGTCGTGGAGATCAAGGGGGCGGGCTATCTCTACGGCAGACGGCAGGCCACCCGCTACGCCTGTGCTCATACCCGCGCCCGGATCAGTCAGGGGTCCTTTACCATCCAGGGGGAACTGGTGGATTTCGCCTATGGCGGATTCCGCATCCGGCTTCAGGATCCTGGTCCCTTGCCCCCGGCAGGGCTCGATGTGCTTGCCCCCCTCCGGCTGAGTCTCGCGAATCATGGAGAGGAGGCCTATTGCGGTCAGTGCCGCTACCTCAGGAGCGATCTGGTAGAGAGGGACAGGGTGATGGTGCTGCAGTGTGGGGATGGGGGTAGGAAGGGGGCGCCCAGGCGTCGCAGAATCATCCGCAACCCACGCCTGTGTCTGAGTCCCGTTCCCAAGATCATCTTCAGGCACCCCCTCACGGGCAGGGAGGTGCAGTACGAGGCCGTGAATGTCTCGCACTCGGGCTTCATGGTGGAGGACGACCCCAGGGAGACCCTCCTTTTTCCGGGGCTTCAGATCCGCGATGTGGTCATCCTGATCGCCAACGCCGTTGAGGTGCGCTGCGCGGCCCGGGTGCTGTATGTGCGGCCCCACCGGCACAAAGGCGTGCAGGTGGGTTTTGCCATCACCGACATGGACATCCTCAACTGCCACACCTACTTTGACATTCTGGGCAATGCCTACGACGGCCACGCAAACCTCAAGAATGTCATGAAGATTGAAAATCTCTGGGATTTCTTTTTTTCCACCGGGTTCATCTACCCCAGCAAGTATGAACTCATCAGCTCCTATACCGACGAGTTCAAGAAGATCTACCACAAGATCTACCGCGGGAAGCAGGAGATCTTCTTCAATTCCACCTACCAGCACAACGGCAAGATCTTCGGTCATCTGTCGATCATCCGTGCCTATCAGCGCGCCATGATGCTGCAGCACATGGCGGCGCTGCCCGAGATGCACGGCCGCAAGCGTATCGGTCTGGATGTGGTGCAGCAGGTCTTCTTCTACTTCGATGCCTTCCACCGCTATCCCTCGGCCCGTGTGGAATACTTGATGTCCTTCTTCCGTCCCACGAGCAGCTTCAATATCTATTTCCTCCAGGGATTCTGCAAACGTTTGCAAAATCTCAAGGGGTGTTCCATGGATCTTTTCGCCTATCACCTCCAACGGCAGTCGGATGAAGCGGTCCCCCTCCCCGAACCCTGGCGTGTGGTGGAGTGCACCCTCGAGGATATCGATTGCCTGGAGAAATTCTATGCCGCCCGATCCGGCGGTCTGCTGCTGGATGCCCTGGCGCTGCGTGGTCAGGCCGCGGGCGAGGAATCCCTGGAAGATCTCTATCGGCGCTACGGCTTCACCCGCAGTCTGGAACTCTATTCCCTCTTCCACGGAGAGTGTCTCAAGGCGGTGATCCTCCTCGACCGCTCCGACCTGGCGATCAATTTCTCGGAGCTGCTGAACACCATCAAGGTCCTGGTCATAGACGAACAGGACCTCGCCTGGGATATCCTGCAGGCGGCGTTGAGGCCACTGGCGGTTTGTTACGGGATGGATACGGTACCGCTGATGGTCTATCCCGCGCAGTACCTCGAACACCAGGGCCTCGACCCTGGGCGCCAGTACTGGGCGTGGATCCTGAATACCCGCTATGCCGATGTCTTCCTCCAGGACATGAAGCGCAAGATACGAATTACCCCAGTGAAGATCGCCTTACGCTATGTGCTGGCCAGACTGGGAAAGACCTGAGGGGCGCTGTGACCAACTTTTTTATCCCGCCAAGGCTAGGCGGCATCTTTCCCGGGAAGGCGCTGCGACATGATACGGTCTCCGCCTGCGGCATCCCGGCGAGATGGAGACCGACAGGGGACCCCGCCCGTGAAGGTACCGCCGGCAAGCGGCAGGAGAGACCATACAGACGATGAACAATCCCCACCTCTATAACATCTCCATCATCAAGGCCTATCTCGCCTATATCGAGAAGATGCATCCCGAGGTGGAGGTGGAGGCGATCCTGAGCCATGCCGGCATCTCGAAGCATGAGCTCGAGGATATGGGCTACTGGTTCACCCAGGAACAGGCGGACCGTTTCTACGAGATGGCCGTTCAACTGACCGGAAATACCGATCTGGCCCGGGATGCCGGTCGCTTCGGTTTCACATCCTATCCCTTTGACCTGGTGCGGCAGTACATCGTGGGGTTTATCACCCCGGTCGCCATCTGCGCCGCTGCGGGACGGATCTATAACAAACTCACCCATGCCGGAACCATCACGGCGCACAAAATCGGCCCGAACAGGGTGGAGGTCATCGCCCGTACCACCAGAGGGCATAACAGCAAGCCATATCAGTGCGAGAACACGATAGGTTTTCTGGAGGGATTGGCCGTGCCTTTCTGCGGCACCCTGGGGCGTATCGAGCATCCGGAGTGTATCCACCAGGGTGGCAGGTGCTGCCGCTACATCCTCTCCTGGGATGAACCCCGCTCCCTGGTATGGAAACGGATGCGCAACTATTGCACCCTGTTCAGCGTCATCGCCTGCATTCCCCTGGTCATCCTTGCGCCGGAGTACATCATCCTGCCATCCATCCTGACACTCCTCACGCTCATCCTGGGGATATCCCTGCTCGCGGATCGGGTGGAACGCTCCGAACTGACACGTAACATCGAGACCCAGGGTCACACGGCGGAACTGCTCTTCGAGGAGATCAAACACCGCTACAACGATGCCCTGCTCGTTCAGGAGATCGGACAGGCGATATCCAGCGTGCTCGATATCGACGAACTGCTCAGATCGGTCATGAACATCCTGGAGAAACGTCTGGATTTTGATCGGGGTTTCATCATGCTGGCCGACGTGACACGCACGCGCCTTGTCTATACCATGGGGTACGGGTTCCACCCTCCGGACGCTGCCCTGCGGCAGGATGTCATCGATCTCGAACATGCACCCCAGGGCGGGATCCTGGCGAAAACCTTCCATACCCGGCAGCCCCAGCTCATCGACCGCCCCGCCTCCCAGGATTCGGAGACCGTCGGAGCCTGGGCCGGACAAGTCTTTCGGCCCACCATCTGCGTGCCCATCATCTTTGAAGGCGAGTCCCTGGGCGTCCTGTGCATCGACAACCTCCACAGCCAGAAATCCCTTACCCAGAGTGACGTGAGCCTGCTGGCGGGAATCGCCCAGCAGATCGGCATCAGTATACACAATGCGCGCTCCTTCCAGCGTCTCCAGGCCAGCGAGGAGAAGTATCGCGATCTGGTCGAGAATGCCAACAGTATCATCCTGCGCGTCGACCGCTTCGGGAAGATCATCTTTTTCAACGAATTCGCCCAGAGATTTTTTGGATACCGCGAGGCGGAGATCGTGGGGCGGAAGGTGGTCGGCACGATCGTCGCAAAGGATTCCAGTGAGAAGAGGTTCTTTGCACGCATCATGCGGGAGATGGAACACGATCCGCAGCGCTACGCCAACCTCACCTCACAGAATGTGAAGAAGGACGGACACAAGGTCTGGATATCATGGACCAGCAAGCCCAAGTACGACCAGAAAGGTCAATTCACGGAGATCCTCTGGATCGGCAATGACATCACGGCCCAGAAGCATGCCGAAATGGAGAAGAAGGAGCTGGAACTCCAGCTCCAGCGGGCGCAGAAGATGGAGGCCATCGGCACCCTGGCGGGTGGGGTGGCCCATGATCTCAACAATATCCTCACCGGAATTGTCAGCTATCCGGACCTTCTGCTCCTGAAACTCCCGGACGAGAGCCCCCTGCGCAAGCCGCTCATGACCATGAAGAATTCGGGCGAGCGGGCCGCCGCCATCGTTCAGGATCTGCTCACCCTGGCACGACGGGGGGTGAAGATCTCCCAGGTGGTCAGCATGAACGAGATCGTCGTGGAATACTTCAACAGCCCCGAGCACGAGTATCTGACCCGGCATCATCCCCATGTGCAATTCGAGGTCAGTATCGATCCGGAGTTGCTGAATATCATGGGTTCCAGGGTGCATCTCTCCAAGACCGTCATGAACCTCGTTTCCAATGCCACCGAGGCCATGCCGGAGGGGGGCAAGGTTGTGATCACCACGCACAACTGCTACATCAGCAAGCCGATCAAGGGCTATGACAGTGTGCGTGAAGGTGAGTACGTGCTGCTCACGATCGAGGACACGGGCGTGGGCATCGCCCCCAAGGATCTACCACGCATCTTCGAACCCTTCTATTCCAAAAAGGTCATGGGCCGCAGCGGAACCGGCCTGGGCATGGCCGTGGTGTGGGGGACGGTCAAGGATCATGACGGTTATATCGACCTCCACAGCACGGAAGGGCAGGGTACGCGCTTCGACATCTATATCCCGGTGACGAGGACGGCCATGGAACAACGGAAACCGGGCCTCATACTCGAGGATCTCAAGGGAACGGAATCGATCCTGGTGGTCGATGACATGGAGGAGCAGCGGGAGATCGCTACCAAACTGCTGAGCATGCTGAACTATCAGGTCTCAGCGGTCGAAAGCGGGGTACAGGCCCTGGAGTATCTTGCCCGGCAAACCTGTGACCTGGTGATCCTGGACATGATCATGGAGCCAGGAATGGACGGACTCGATACCTATATAAAGATCCTCGAGATTGCTCCCCACCAGAAGGCGCTGATCGTGAGTGGCTATTCCGAGACGGACCGGGTCAGGGAAGCCCTGTCGCTGGGGGCCGGTGCCTATGTGAAGAAGCCCTACCTGCTCGAGACCATGGGGTCCGCCGTAAGAAAGGTACTGGATGGCTGAAGGCTCTTCCCTAAGGATTTGATTTATCCGACAAGAGGTTTATAAGAGTACCTGGAGGCCTAACATGAAGAAATATGTGCTGAGTATCCTCGTCTGTGGGGTGATTGCGGCGCTCTCGTTCATGGCCGGGAGATGGTACTTTCAGCCGGAGGGAGGGCCCGAAGGACAGGTGGCGCAGCCGGTGGGAGAACAAGTCGCCCCGCCCCCGCCCCCTTCTGCGGCGATCGAGGTCGTGCGTTCGGTGGAGACCGAAGTCCTGGTCCCCTACGGTGAGCGGACCTTCGATGAACTGCAGCGTGAGGTCCGGGATCTGTGCTCCCGGATCGAGATGCAGGACTACTATGCCGCCTATGAGCTGAAGGACGACGCCTTCAGCCATTTCAGCACACTGCTGGGCAGGGCGGCCTCGAAACCGCCGGTGGTTTCAGGAGAGACGCGGGACCTCTATGTCCTTCTGAGCAATACCACCCACCTCTATCGCACCCTCGGCAGGGAAGACATCGCCCTGGTCAAGGACATCCTCTCCCATGAAAGCGAACAGACAGAGGCAATGTTTGCGCTGCTGTATGCATACCTGAACCAGGGGTACGCTTCCGGGAAAATCAGGGTGGGCCCCGGGCCGCTCTACGAGTATGCCGGGTTCTTCCTGAACGCCCTGGGCGGACAGTCCTACCTCGCCCGCCTAGACGCCCGTACCGCAGCCCTGCTGAGATACTATGCCGTGCTCATCGTTGAGCGGGCCGAAAAAGAGGGGCTGAACCGCCACGGCATCGATATCCGGCCCGCTGTGCATCTCCTGATTGTGGACATGAACGCCTTGAGCGGCCTGAAGGGCCGGGATGCATACCTGGAGCGACTCACGTCCATCGCAGATGCCTTGGGGGGGCGTTCCTAGACGGACCGCTTGCGGCCTAGAGGTAACTGTGCAGGCCGGGCAGGTAATTGACCCCTAAATAGGTGAAGATGACACTGGCCAGCCCGATCAGGCTCAGGACGGCGATCCGCCGGCCGCGCCACGTTGGCTGAAGCCTGGCATGCAGGAGGCTGGCATAGATGATCCAGGTGATCAGGGCCCAGGTCTCCTTGGGGTCCCATCCCCAATACCGTCCCCAGGCCGAATAGGCCCAGACTGATCCGGTCATGATGCCGATGGTGAAGAGAATGAACCCGATGATAACGCTTTGGTAGATGAGGTCCTCGATGAGCGCGCGCTCGGGGAGACGGGTGGTACCAAAACGCGGCCGGATGAGGTAAAAGGCGCCGAAGATCGAGGCGATCACGAAGGCGGCATACCCGAGAAAACAGGTGATGACGTGGCTTATGAGCCAGTTGCTTTTCAGGGCGGGGATGAGGGGCCGGATCTGGCTGTCGACCGCGGGCGAGAAGGATGCGTATGCCAGCAGGAGGAAGGCGATGGGCAGGCAGAAGGCGCCGAGTTCGCGCCCCTTGTGACGATACTGGAGCACGAGATATCCCGTCACGATGGCCCAGGCAAAGAAGACCAGCGACTCGTAGAAGTTGGACAGCGGTGCGTGACCGATTCCCAGACGGTACGACTCCACCCAGCGCAGCACGATTGCCGCAGACTGCGCCGCCAGACCACTGGCGGCGCAGAGCAGTCCCGCGATGCGGAAGCTCTCCCGGTCGAGGACGATGTGCAGCACGTGCAGGACAAAGGCGCCGAGGTAGATGAAGGTGACCCAGCCAAATAGGGTGGTGGTCATGAATGGCCCCCCATGAACGTTGAGATCAGGTCAAGGACGGCCTTTTCCGGGAGGCAGATACGCCTTCCCGAGGTGGCGTTGATGCGCAGGAGAGGGCCCTCGGTCTCCCGTGTCAGATCGATCCATAAACGCCGGCGCGGGGCGAGGAAGGACAGGAGAACCCCGGCCAGCAGCAGCACACCGCCTATGGCTACGGTAATCACCCCGGGATCACGGCTCACCATGAGGCCGGTGGCATAGCGCATTTCGAGCCCTTCCAGGGAAAAGCGAAAGGCCGGAACGCGCCCGGGGTCGAACTTGGGGGCGCGTTCAAAGATATCAGGCACGGCCCTGGCGATATCCTCGATATGCTGGAACACCCACATGAGGGTGTTCCCTCCGTTGGTGGAGACCTTGAGTTCGACGGCCGGACCCATCTTCATCAGGTTCTCCTCGATGCGCAGGACCTCGATCAGGGCTTCCCCGGAGGCTGGCCGGATGAGATCGTGCTCTCCGGCGATATGTTCCGCCGTCTCACCCCCCGGGGTGCGGATGCGCAGGCGGGCAAGCATCAGGGGCCGATAACTGGCCTGATAGAAGCGGATTCCTTCGAAGACCTGGGGGTGATTGACCAAGACCGGGCCCTGGTGAACCACCACGCCGTCCCTGATGAAGGAGAGTTCGGAGCGGAATTCCTTGGGCCTGCCGCCTTCGTAGAACTCCACCTGGAAGTCGTCGCAGCGCACGTCGAAGCCCAGGTCCATGAGACCAGCCTGCCGCGCGAGGCATACGTGGTCGAGGGTCGTACCGACCGGGATATCCATGTGGCCCGCAAAACCGAAGCTCCCCAGAGATATCCCCACCAGGATCACCAGAACGCTCAGGTGGAGCAGGAGGGTCCAGAGCGGGGCGAAGCGGCCCCTTTCCCCGAAGACCTGCAGCGTGTCTGTCTGCGTCTGCACGCGCAGGCGGTAGCGTCCGCGCAGGACGCGACTGAGCTCGTCGGCCAGGGATTGCGCGTCGATATCGGACGCGATGCGCAACTCCTGTGCGCCCCTGGCTGGCATGGCGGGAACACGGCCGCTACCAGGGCGCCTGAGGATGGGCAGTATCCTTCGCCAGGAGCACACGATCAGGTTCACACAGAGGAGAACCCCCGCGATTCTGAGGCCATCCGACTGGTAGACATCGAAGAGCCCCAGGGTGTCGAACAGGGAACGTAAACGGGGCGAGAGGTGCGCGGCCAGGGGGAGAGAGGCCTCCTGCTGGGGGATCAGGGTTCCGAGCACGCATACGCAGGCGATGATGAGCAGCAGCACGAGGGTGAGCTGTGTGGATGAAAGGAAGTTAAGCAGACGGCTGGTCGTTCTGCGGGATAGGGGGACCTTATGAGAAGCCTTCAAGCCGTTTTCCTCATGGTTTGTGAAAATATTCCCTATCACGGGTGATTCGTGAATGCAAGCAGGCTCTTATCGCTCCGGGTCGCATTCTCCCGCTGTGGGCGGTCTGAAAAAGGGGGGCAGGGTCGGCCTGGGGATTCGTGCCCAGAAAATTCACACCAGTGACATAAAGGCTACAGGCACCGGGGATGATAACAATGACGGGGGGCGCAACAGGCATAAGATGCCATGAACGGGGAAGAATTTTGTGCGGGAGCGGAGGTGTTCTCACCCCGAGACCCTTGCATGGGGAGCGGGTAGTCTGCTAAAGGGCAGACGAAGATCGATCAGGGGGGGAGGCATGCACTTACTCGCGGTGATACCGGCTACCTTGCGGCTTTTGCTGGCCTTTGTCCTTGTGCTCATACTGATAAGACGGCGGCTGTCGCTCGGGACCACCTTTATGCTGGGTTCTGCGGTAATGGTGATTTTTTTCCCTCTGCCGCCGCAGGCGATCCTGGGGTCCCTGGTGGCCTCGGTGACCTACCCCAAGACCCTGGCCCTGGCCGTCATCGTTTCCCTCATCCTTGTCCTGAGCCGCTCCATGGAGTCGAGCGGGCAGATGAAGCGTCTGCTCGATGCCTTTGAGGGGATTGTGCTCAGCCCCCGTCTCAATCTGGTAGTCTTTCCGGCCCTGATCGGTCTGCTGCCCATGCCCGGCGGGGCCGTGTTCTCTGCACCCATGGTCAGGGAGTTGGGTGTTCGCCACGGCCTGGGCGGTCAATCGCTGAGCTTCATCAATTACTGGTTCCGCCATATCTGGGAATACTGGTGGCCTCTGTATCCGGGGGTGCTCCTGGCGGTGACCCTGGCGGAATGTAACCTATTGACCTTCATGCTCAGCATGTTTCCGCTCACGCTGGCGGCCGTATTCTGCGGCATGCTCGGGCTCAGGCGACTGGTACCCGTACAGAGAAAGACGCCGGAGCACGAAAGACGGCGGCTGGGGCCCTTTCTGTGGGAAGTCATTCCCATTATGATCGTCGTCGTCATCGGGCTCGGCGCGGGGACGCTGCTCACAGGGTGGTGCCCATCACTGGGGATCTCACGCGAGATAGGGCTCATCGGGGCGCTTCTGCTCGGTATCGGCTGGGTGTGGCGCGTGAACCGGCTCGATTTGGCGGCCATCGGAAGGCTTGTTGCCGACAGGCACCTGATGCAGATGGTGTACATGATCTTTGCCATCCTTATCTTCAAGGGTATTATCGAGGACAGCCAAGCGGTAGGTGAGATCTGTCGCGAGCTCATGGCCGCGCATACTCCGCTCGTCGGCGTGGTGGTGACCCTGCCGCTGCTGGTGGGTCTGGTTTCAGGAATAACCATCGCCTTCGTGGGAACGACCTTTCCCATCCTCGTCGCCCTGGTGCGGTCCTATGGGGTCGATGGAGCTCTGCTCCCCTACCTGCTCCTGGCATACAGCAGTGGTCTCATGGGGGTCATGCTCTCTCCGGTCCACCTGTGCCTGCTGCTGTCGAATGCATATTTCGGGGTTACCCTCGGCGGGGTTTACCGGCTGATCGTGCGCTCAAGTTTTGGCGTATTGGCCTGTGCACTGATATGTTTCGCGGTGCTCTCCCGGCTTATATAAGGACGCTTGAGCCCCCGCAAGGGTCTGCAGATGTTCGATCTGGTTAATAATACAAGATCAAAGAGCTAATCGTGGACATGTAAACCAAGACAAGCCCCGCCCCCCCCTCAGCGGGGGAATTACTGCCATAGCGATCCATTAATAAGAATATTTTCGTCAACCGATAAGGAACCTCTTGATACTGCAGATTAAATACACCGACGAGAGGAGAAACACATGAGGAAATCAGGGGTGGCAGTGATCGTGGTGCTTTTGGTGGCCTGGGGTGTGAAGGGGGTCTTTGCGGAGTCATCCGTGCAGGAAGATTTCAAGCAGGCGGCTGAATACGCGGCCGATCTCCTGGAACAGAAAGGCCAGCAGGGGCTTCTGGAACTGGAGCACTACAGTTTTTGTGACGCGAAGGGGTTTCTCATCGTCACCAACACCGAGGGGCAGGTTTTTATCCATACCGCCCACCCGGCCCTGAAGGGGCAGAACAGTCTCGGCATCAAGGATGCCAAGGGCGGGCACTTCGGTTTGAACATCAAAAACGTAGCCGGACAGGGGGGAGGTTGGCTTGATTACTGGTGGCCGGATGCCACGACCAAGGCCCCGGTCCAGAAAACCATGTATGTAACCACGGGGATCATGGAGGGCATCTCCGTCGTGATTGCCGCGGGAATCAGATAGTAACGCCACTTATGCGCGAGCCCGGTTTTCCCCGGCAGTGACGCGCGATAAAACAGGTTCGAGGTGTGAGAAAAGGGAAACACCAACAGAGGGCATGAGCCTTTGTCGGCGTTTCTCCCTATTGTATATCCCATTGGGGTCTGAGCGTGAAGGCGGGGGTGACCAACATCCGGTGAACAGGAAGACCGGTCTGCCCCATACACCCTTGAGGGAAGATGGGCGGGGTGATTGCCCCGCCCCTGGCGCCTCCAAAGTTCAATTGACTAATCCTGCGCTCTATGAATATAGTACCGCATATGAAACGGAGGGGCATGCATGTCGCTGACCTATAAAGAAGCCGGCGTTGATATCGATAAACAGGACAATTTTCTCAAGGCTATCCGATCGAGCATGAAGTCCACCCACGGGCCGGAGGTGATAGAAGACTTCGGGGGCTTTTCCGGCCTGTTCCGCTTCGACACGAATAATTACAAGGATCCGGTGCTCGTGTCCTCTACCGACGGGGTGGGTACGAAGCTCAAAATCGCATCCCAGGCCCACATGCACGAGGGTGTGGGCGTCGATCTCGTGGCCATGGTGGTAAACGATCTGATCGTGGGCGGGGCGCATCCCCTGTTCTTTCTCGATTACTTTGCCACCGGCAAGCTGGAGGTGGAGACGGCCAAGACGATCATCGCCAGTATCGCCAGGGGCTGCAAGGAGGCGGGCTGCGCGCTCGTGGGCGGAGAAACCGCCGAAATGCCCGGCATGTATGCGCCGGGGGAATATGATCTGGCGGGGTTCGGCGTCGGTGTGATCGACAGCGACAACATCATCAACGGATCCCGCATCTCGAATAACGACGTGATTATCGGGATACATTCCTCGGGGCTGCACAGCAACGGCTATTCGCTGGTGAGAAAGGTGCTCTTCGACAAGGCGCAGATGGATGTCAATGCCCACGTGGACGAACTGGGGTGTACCCTGGCGGAAGAGCTGCTGACCCCGACACGGATCTATGTCAAGAGCGTGCTCAACATCCTGAGGGATTTCACCATCAAGGGGATAGTGCACATCACCGGCGGCGGTTTCCTGGACAACATTCCCCGCGTCCTGCCCAAACGTTCCACTGCCGTGATCCACAAGTCCTCGTGGGGTATCCCTCCGATCTTCCGCCTGATCCAGGACCTGGGTGAGGTGGAAGAGATGGAGATGTTCAGGACCTTCAATATGGGCATCGGAATGGTGCTTTTCGCACCCGAGAAGGATGCGGACGATATCCTGCTGCGCTTCAAGGCGCTCAAGGAAGAGGCGAAGCTGATCGGCCACGTGGAGCAGCGCACCAAGGGCCGCGAACCGGTCGTCTTCGCGGAGTGACGGCGTGATCCGTATCGGCGTCCTGGTATCCGGCAGCGGAAGCAACCTGCAGTCCATCATGGACGCATGTGCGCAAAAGGAGATCGAAGGGTTCATCGCTGTGGTCATCAGCAACAAGGCGGAGGCCTTTGCCGTCAAACGAGCCGAGGGCCAGGGCATTCCGGCACGGGTCGTGAATCACCGGGAACATCCCGACCGCACGGATTTTGATCAGAGACTCATCACCATTCTGGACGAATACGGCGTGGATCTGGTGGTGCTGGCCGGGTTTATGCGCATCCTAACGCCTGCCTTCCTGAGGCATTATCCTGGCAGGGTCATGAACATCCATCCCGCCCTCCTGCCGTCCTTCCCGGGCCTGGGTGTACGGCAGAAGGCCCTCGATCACGGGGTACGGTTTTCCGGCTGCACGGTCCATTTCGTTGACGAGGGAGTCGATACCGGTCCCATCATCATTCAGGCCACCTGCCCGGTCTATCCCGATGATACCGAGGAGGAGCTCAAAGAACGAATCCTCAGGCTCGAGCACCGGATTTATCCCAAGGCCATCCAGCTTTTCGCCCAGGGTCGACTGAAGGTGGAGGGCCGCAAGGTCATTGTGCGGGGCTATGAGAAGGATGAAACCCCATGTCTGATCAATCCCCCTTTGGGGGCCTGACCGGCCCGGTTCTGGTCAGCGCCTGTCTGCTGGGGATTCCCTGTCGCTATGACGGGACATCGCGGGCAATTGATCTGAGTCTGTCACTCGACAGGATTATCCCGGTCCCGGTGTGTCCGGAACAGCTCGGAGGCCTGGCCACCCCCCGATCGGCCGCCTTTCTCGTCGGTGGTGACGGTATGGATGTGCTTCAGAAACAAGCCCGGGTGGTAACGCACGCAGGCGACGATCTCACCGCCGCCTTCCTGCGCGGAGCGCAATACGTGGCTGCGATAGCGAGAAGACTCGATATCCGTTGGGCGATCTTGAAGGAGCGCAGTCCCTCCTGTGGATCACAGTGGGTATGGATCGGCGAGAACCTGAGGCCCGGCTGCGGGGTGACCTCCGCCTGGCTGCGGGGTATGGGAATCACAGTGGTGAACGAGGCGGGAGAAGCATGAAGCGGACCTATGATATCGTCGGCTTCGGCGAGGGGATTGCAGGCCTTATGGCCAGCGTGCTGCTGGCAGGGCGGGGTTTTGCCTGCCTGTGGATCGATACGGCCCTCTCAGGCGACGATGAATCCGGACTGCAGGACGTGCCCACTCTGATTACCACCGAACTGTGGGAAAAGGGCCTTACCCCGCTTATCAACGGAGTGGACACCGCCATTCTCCAGGATGTTCATCCCCGTCGGATGCAGCGGGTACAGTGCCTGGTACCCGGCCGGCGTCTGGAGGTGGATACCGGCAGGCAGGCCCGGGACCAGGGCAATCTGCGAAGGAATACCCGCCCCTATCTGGACCTCATGACCCGCGCCATGACCAAACCGATGGTCCTGTCCCGCGCTGCCCGCGCACGGGCACCGCACCTGGAAGACTGGCAGGAGCTCATGGCGCGGGGGCTGAGCGCCAGCGCTACCCTCGACCGACTCACCCACGCTCACGCGCAGTGCGCGCTCAGCGGCATGAGCGTGCTCGACTATGGGCGATTGAAGGAATCACTCGGCGCATTCCTGCCGCGCTCCAGCGGGGATTATGTCAAGCTTGCCGGGGTGGAGCTTCTCGGGCGCAATGAGGAGGTGCTCGGGCTGAAATTCGGCGACCAGGTAATGAAGGCGCGCTACTATTTCAGTGAGCGTTATCGTGGCCGTCCGGAAGGCGAGGGCTTCCGCTTCGTCGTACGATACGATCTGAGAGCCGAGGTCCTTCCGGCCGCCATGGGGGACCTGGTGATCGCCAGCCCCCCCCGGGATATGGCTTATCCCCTGACAATGGTCCTTGATCGGCGCCAAGATGTCGCCACGCTGTGGGTTACGACCCCGGTGCGAAGGGACAACACCCTGACATCCCTGACCGAACTCATCTCGTGGGCTGCCGAGATGGTGCTGCGCAGGGTGCGTGAGATCGTGCCTTTTATCGATGCATATCTCATCGGCACCGCGGTGATCGATCCCCAGGAAGAGGGCACGATCCGGCCCTGGTTCACCTTTGCCCAGCAGGCAAGCCTGCCGTCTCTCCTGAGGCGCAGACGTTTTCTGCAGCCGATGGAGCGGCTATATGCCTGTGACCGATCACGGCACCCCTGGCTCGATCTGGAGGGTGAATTAGCTTGGGGTATCGCGCTGGCCAATGCCGTCTTGAGGGAGCTCAACCGCAGTGATCTGATATCGCTCCGCCTGACCTGAGCGGGCGGCGCCTCGAGCCCCGGGGAGGCAGGGGTGGCCGCTTGCGGCCTTACGGGGATGCATGCCTCTAATCGTTATGGGTCGAATTCCCCGCTGCTTGCAGCGGCAAGCAGGGTCCAGGGCTTGTCCCGGGGTTCATACCCACGATTCACCCTGTCTAGGGCCCTTGCAATCTCGCGGCGCGGGATTATTGTGAATACCGGATGCCTGCCGTATCCCCCACCGGGCGTGAGGATTGGCGACAGGCACTTCCGCCCGCGAGAGTGGGACATGAACGCACATATTCCGTGTCTCTGCCGATTCGAAAATGCCGGGGTTACATTGCTCGAGCTGATGATGGTGCTCGTGGTAATGGTGGTGCTGGCTTCGCTGGCCCTGCCCGGTTTCGGTCGGCACACCGCTCGAAGCCGGTTGATCCAGGAAGCGGACCGTCTCGAGGCAGTGCTGGGGCAGGCACGCCTGGCGGCCATGGATCAGGGGTGCACCTGGCGCGTAGTCTTCTGGCCTGCCGAAGGGCGCTACCTGGCCTTCAGCGACCTTGATGGCGACGCCGAACTGGATGATCAGGAGTCCAGAGACGGACCGCATACCCTGTATGCGGGTGTGGTGTTCGGCGCGAGTGTGACGTCCGGCCCCAACAACAGCGGGGTGCCCACAGACGGGATCAGCTTCGTCAATGAGAGGGTGAGCTTTTCCTGTCTGGGAAGCTGTAACGCCGGTACGGTATATCTGAGAAATGCCGAGGAGAGCCTGGCACTGCGTCTTCTGCCGGCCAGCGGCACCATCACACGCTGGGTATATGCGCAAGGGTGGCAGGAGGAACGATGAAGGCCCGGGCATATATCCCGAAAGGGGAGAGCCCCCGTGCCGGGTACGGGCTGGTGGAGGTGGTGGTGGCCCTGGGCCTCGTGACCATCTTTCTCTTAGGCGTCACCAGGATGTACATCCACATCACGCGCAACGGCGGCTTTGCCGAGGAGATGACCTATGCCGCCATACTCGGCGATGCCAAGCTTTCCAGGCTTCAGACCCTGCCCTTTGTGGCCGCCGAACTGGACCCCAACTGGCATCGCGATCCCGAAAACCCCCTCACACAACAGGGCAGGCAGTATCTGCGCTTCTGGTCGGTGAATCAGAGTTCTGCGGGCAGGGAGGTCACCGTGTATGTGGCCTGGGGAACGGGCCTGGATGAGGCCGCGTGTGTCTCGGGCGAGGCGCTGACGCGCAGTGGGTGTGCGCATCTGACCCTCAAGGCCCATATCGTATCGCCCTGAGGGGGAGACTCCCCGCGAGGCTGGCAGGTTTTGCCTGCCGCTGTTCGGGGCGGGGGCACCATGGCAGAGGCGTCGATAAACATTGACAATACCTCTACAGCCCGTTACCCTTTTGCTATCACAGCAGAAAGGAGCATTGCATGCCATGGGACCCGAATGATATCGGAGGCCGGAAGGGGGATACACGGGATATCACCGATATGCTGCAGCAGGTGAAGTCCGGATTCAGAGGTGGGAAGGGAGGCTCAAAGAGCTTCTGGTCGGTGGCACTCGTCATCGCCCTGATCGCCATCGGCGTGCTTACCTCGGCTTATACCATCAAGACCGGGCACCGCGGGGTGGTGCTCAGATTCGGCAAATATGTGGAGACGGTCATGCCGGGGCTGCATTTCAAGATCCCCTTCGGGGTCGACCGGGTTTACGAGGTGTATACCGAAAAGGTGGACACCGAGACTTTCGGTTTCAGGAGCGTGAAACCGGGGGTGCGCAGCCGCTTTGATCGCGACCCCCAAAGCCGGCGTGAATCCCTCATCCTCACCGGCGATCTGAACGTGATCGACATGGAGTGGATTATCCAGTTCAAGCGCCAGGACCCGCGCAAGTTTCTCTTCAACATTCAGGACCCGATCCAGACCATCCGGGATATCTCCGAATCGATTATCCGCAGGATCGTGGGCGACAGGAGCTTCGACTATGTGCTGCAGAACCGCGAGGAGGTCAACAGTATCTTTGAGGACGAACTCCAGGAGATCCTGGATGGATACGACAGCGGCATCCGGGTCGTGAACGTGCGGCTCCAGAACGTGGTGCCCCCGGAGGAGGTCAAGGATGCCTTCAACGAGGTGAACGAAGCCGAACAGGAGAAGGAACGGCTCATCAACCAGGCCCAGGAGACCTATAACCGCGAGATACCCAAGGCGAGAGGCGAGGCCGAGCGGGTTATCAACAAGTCCAAAGGGTATGCCCAGGAGCGGGTCAACCGCGCCAAGGGGCAGACCGCCCGCTTCAGGGACGTGCTCAAGGAATACCGCGGTGCCAAGGAGGTGACCAAGCGGCGGCTCTATCTCGAGGCATACGAGGAAATCCTTCCCAAGGTGAACAAGATCTACATCATCGACAGCGAGCAGCAGACGATCCTGCCGTTGCTCGACCTGGAGAAGATGGCCACGGAAGGAGGGACAAAGTGATGAACAACACTATCCGTACGCTGCTGTTCATGGTCATTCTGGTCGTTTTTGTATCGATCTCGGGACTGTTCTATACGGTGAACGAGTACGATCAGGTGGTCATTACCCAGTTCGGCCGGCCGGTGGGGGCCATGACCGATCCGGGCCTGCATTTCAAGATCCCCTTTATCCAGAAGGTGACGCGCTTTGAGAAGCGCATCCTGCGTTGGGACGGAGACCCCAAGGAGGTACCCACGCGTGACAAGCGCTACATCTGGGTCGACACCACGGCCCGCTGGAGGATCGTGGACCCGCTCAGGTTCCTCCAGGTGCTGGGAAACTATGAGCAGGCCTATGCCAAGCTCGACGACACCATCGATGCGGTGGTGAAGGACTACGTGTCGGCCAACCCCCTCGTGGAACTCGTGCGTACCACGGGCCTCAAACG
Organism: uncultured Bacteriovoracaceae bacterium; assembly: GCA_964618975.1. Classification (GTDB taxonomy): domain Bacteria; phylum Desulfobacterota; class Desulfomonilia; order UBA1062; family UBA1062; genus CAZUDI01. The sequence goes on from CAZUDI010000011.1 coordinate 64,574, forward strand.
CGGCGCGGACGAGGACGTCGAGGCGGCCGCCTCCCCCTTCCCGGATCAGGCGGGTGACGTCAAGATCGTCATGGGACGCGAACAGATCACCCGCGCCATCCTGGCGGAGGCCTCCAAGGCCATGCCGGAGTTCGGGATCGAGCTGGTAGACGTGCGTCTGAAACGCATCAATTACACGGAAAAGGTACAGCAGAAGGTCTACGAACGTATGATCTCCGAGCGCAAGCGCAAGGCGGCGCAGTTCCGCTCCGAGGGCGAGGGCCGCAAGGCCGAGATCCTCGGACAGATGGAAAAGGAGCTCAAGACCATTACCTCCGAGGCCTACCGCATCGCCGAGGAGATCCGCGGCAAGGCCGATGCTGAGGCCACCCAGATCTACGGGCAGGCCTATAATCTGGATTCCGAGTTCTATGCCTTTTTCAAGACCCTCGACACCTATCGGCAGGCCCCCTTTGAAAACGCGACGATCATTCTCGGCACGGACTCCGATTACTACACCTTTATGAAGAAGATCCCCAAGTAAGGATGACCCTGTCGCTCCGGACTCAATCCCGGGGCGGCAGGGAATATCAGGGCTGAAGGCCACGACCCAGGTTTTTCATTGACGAAAAGACAATTGAGTTGCAGAGTTAAATCAATAGACGCTCCATGAGCACCTGGAATGGTATGGTGGTGAAGGTGCGGAAGGTACCCGACGGCAGGGGAGGTGACAGGCATGCGGTGCAGCCCCGGAGTTGACCGGCGAGAGGATCCAACCGCCCTGTTTGCCCGGACCGGAGTGCACCGGTGAGTGTTAGGCAGGAGATGGCTGTGCGTCTGAGAGACATGATCGCAGGGACAGTTATGGGTCTGATGTTGCTGCTCGCCCCCGGGGTTGTGCAAGCGGCCGGGCCTCTACCGGTGATCGTAAGTATCCTGCCTCAGAAATATTTTGTCGAGATGATCGGCGGGCAGAGGGTGGAGGTCTCCGTCATGGTCAAGCCCGGGGCCTCACCCGCCAACTACGAGCCGCGTCCTTCCCAGATGGTGGCTCTCAGCCGGGCGAAGGTCTATTTTGCTGTGGGCGTGCCCTTTGAGGAGGTGTGGCTTGCAAGGATCGCAGCGGCCAACCCGAGCATGATCGTCGTGCACACCGAAGAGGGTATACAGAAACGCATTATGTCCTCGCACGTTCACCCGGATGAGGAAAGTGAACCTATCATGGGTATGAACCCCGGGGCAAGCCCTGGCCCCTGCTTGCCGCTGCAAGCAGCGGGGAATTCGACCATAAGGCCATTACAGGCTGGTATCAGGGATCCCCATATCTGGCTTTCCCCTCCGCTGGTGATGCTGCAGGCGCGTACCATCCTGCAGGCGCTCCTTAGGGTCGATGCCGCGAACGCACAGGGCTATGAAGAAGGCTACCGGCGCTTCATCATGGAACTCGTGGAACTTGACGCAGAGCTGCGCGCGATATTCAAAGGGCTTCCCGAACACACGTCGTTCATGGTCTTTCACCCCTCGTGGGGATACTTCGCCCAGGCCTATGGCCTGGAACAGGTAGCAGTGGAGACCGAGGGCAAGGAGCCCAAGCCCGCCGAACTCATGCATCTGATCGAAGATGCCCGCACGCACGGGATCAGGGTCATCTTCGTGCAGCCACAGTTCTCCACGCGCAGTGCCGCGATGGTTGCCGGTGAGATCGGTGCGGTGACCGCGGTAGCCGACCCCCTGGCTCAGGACTGGGCCAGGAGTCTCAGGGGCATGGCCGAGGCGATAAGGGCGGGTATGCCGTGAGTACAGACAAGGCCCCTCCGATTATTGCAATCACAGACGTGTGGTTTTCCTATCACACCCAGACGGTTCTCAGAGAGGTGAATCTGAGTATTCATGCAGGGGACTTCCTGGCCGTCATCGGCCCCAACGGGGGCGGCAAGACCACCCTGATCAAACTCATGCTTGGGCTGCTCAAACCGGAACGCGGGCAGGTGAGCGTATTCGGCCGACCGCCACGGGAGGTGTCCCCCCGGGTGGGTTATGTCCCCCAGGAGATTGGGTTCAAGCGAGGCTTTCCCATCACGATCGAGGATGTCGTGGCCATGGGCAATCTGGGGCAGACGCGGCGCAGGATCGGATATCCCCGTCCGATGAGGATCCAGGTGGAAGAGGCCTTGCACAAGGTGGAGATGTGGGAATACCGCCACCGCCGGATCGACGAGCTCTCCGGGGGGCAGCGGCAACGGGTCTTCATCGCCCGGGCCCTCGTGTCCTCCCCCGAGGTGCTCTTTCTCGACGAGCCCACCGCCAGCATCGACATGGCCGGGCAGACCGATTTCTATTCCCTGCTCAAGGGGCTCAATCAGGACGTCACCATCGTCGTGGTGAGCCACGACTTCATGGCGCTGTCAAGTTACGTCAAGTCCGTGGCCTGCGTCAACGAGCGGGTCTTCTACCACGAAGGCGCCGAGCTCACGCAGGAGATGCTCGATCATGCCTATGCCTGTCCGGTGGAGCTCATCGCCCACGGCCTGCCGCACCGGGTTTTCATGCATCACAACGAGGAGTGATGGGGTAAGATGATCGCTGCCTGGCACTTCGAATTCATGCGCAATGCCCTGGCATCCGGCCTGCTGGCAAGCATCGTGTGCGGCATCATCGGTACCTATGTGGTGGTGAATCGCCTGGCCTTTCTATCGGGCGGCATTGCGCATGCCGCCTATGGGGGCATCGGCATCTCCTTCTTCTTCGGACTGCCCTATGTCGTGGGCACCTTGGGTTTCACCCTGGGTGTCTCCCTGGTGATCGCCTCCGTGACCCTGCACGCCCGGCATCGGGCCGACACCATCGTCGGGGTCCTGTGGGCCCTGGGCATGGCCGTCGGTGTGATCCTGATCGATCTTGCACCGGGGTACAATGTCGATCTCATGACCTATCTGTTCGGGAGTATCCTCACGGTCCCCATGGGTGACCTCGAGATCATGCTGGTGCTCACAATCGTGATCGTGGCGATCGTGATGTTTTTCTTCAATGATCTGCTGGCCATGTCGTATGACGAGGAATTCGCCCGGGTGCGGGGGGTGCCGGTGGGATGCCTGCACTACCTGCTCCTGGCCATGATCGCATTGTCCGTGGTGATGATCATTCGCGTGGTGGGGCTCATCCTGGTGATCGCCATGCTCACGATCCCCCCCTATATCGCCGAGCGCTATGTGAAGTCGATCGGCGCCATGATGATCCTGTCCGTGGCGTTGAACGTGCTCTTCACCGTGGTGGGGCTCTGGCTCTCCTATTCCTTCGATCTGAGCTCGGGTGCCAGCATCATCCTGGTGGCCGGCTGCGGATTCTTCCTTTCCCTGCTGCTGCATACCCTTCTGTCGCGCCGCGGGCATCCCCTCCCCGGCAGGGTGAACGGAACACAGCCGGAGTAGACGCGTTGAGTCCGGCCCCCTGCTAACCCGCAGGGGGGACAGGCCCGTCTTCCCCGCGACCGATCAACGGCAGGACCCTATCGATGGAGAAATAGACCAGATATCGTTTGGTATAAGCGGGGCCTGTGTTGGGCTCGGGGGCACGGTGCCGTCGCAGGGCATCGATAAGCGCGCGATCGCTCTCTTCACGGATGCGTGTGAGATGGAGCCTCCGGCCTGCATATCCCGGGCGATCTTCCAGGAACATATAGGCGGCGTGAGGGTTGGACTGCAGGTTGGCGTGGGTCAGCCGGTCGGTCATGATGAAGGCGATGGTGCCATCATCCATACAGTGGGGTCTGCCGAAGATGGCGGTGTTCACCCGTCCTCTGGAATCGGCCGTAGCCAGGATGCCCCGGCCACGGGCGAACTCGAAATAAGTGCGGAGTTCCATGTGTGTTGCCTCCTGTATCGGTGCATATTTTCAGGTGCATGTGAGCGGGGTATCTGGGGTGAGGGTGCTTACGCCAGTTGGAGCAGGCAAAAACGCGCGCCAGCGGCCCGGGGGCGCCGTCCGCTTAGGCGTGAAGTAGTGTCCGGCCCTCAGGGCATCTTCATGGCCTTGTTCAGGGCGGAGTTCAGTTCCTGGATGCGATAGGGTTTGGCCACGACCGCCTTGAAACCGTATTTTTCGGGTTCCGACATGAGGGGATCGTTGGAATACCCGCTCGAGATGATGGCCCTCACCTGGGGGTCGATCTTCTGCAACTCCTGCAGGCACTCCTTGCCCCCCATTCCGCCAGGGATGGTGATGTCGAGGATGACCGCATCGAAGCGCTTGCCGCATGAAAGGGCCTCCGAATAGAGGCTGATCGACTCCTGTCCGTCCCTGGCGAAGGTCACTTTGTAGCCGAGATGTTCCAGCAGGCCCCCGGCAATATTGCGGATGAACTTTTCGTCATCCATGAAGAGAATGGACCCCTTGCCGCTTCCAGGGTGCCTGGGCTGGGCGGATTCGGGTATCAGGCCATCCTCCTCTGGGACACGCGCCGCCGGCAGGTAGATCGTGAAGACCGAACCTCTCTTGGGCGGGGAAGCGGCCATAATAAAGCCGCCATGCTTTTTGACGATGGAATAGGCGGTGGCCAGACCGAGGCCCTTGCCGAGGCGTTTGGTGGAGAAGAACGGATCGAAAATTTTTGTCAGGTGGTCGTGCGGGATACCCTGACCCTCGTCCTCGATGGTTATCTGGACATAGTCTCCCGACCTCAGCGGCAGCATATCGTCGGCGCCTACACGGAAGTTTGCGGCCTGTACATGGATCACGCCGCCATCGGGCATGGACTGCTGGGCGTTGATGGTGATATTGTTGATCACCTGGGCGAATTGCCCCGTGTCCACCTCCGAGGGCCAGAGCTCGGTGTCGATGGTGAATTCCGGCTTGATATTTGAACCGTGCAGGGCGAAGTGCGTGGCCTCCTGCAAGAGTTTATCGAGTGCGACGACCTTTTTGCGGGGACTGCCTCCCTTGGAAAAGGTGAGGAGCTGCCCGGCGAGGTCCTTGGCCTTGATGGCGGCCTTTTCGACATCGCACAGGCGGGGAAAAACCTTGTCATCCGGATGGACAAGCATCTTGGCCAGGGAGGTATTGCCGATGATGGCCGTAAGGATGTTGTTGAAATCATGAGCGATGCCGCCCGCAAGCACCCCGAGGGACTGGAGGCGCTGCCGCTTTTCCAGTTCCTCTTCGAGTACCCTCTTTCCTGTGATATTGCGGAGCATGCCGATGACACCGGTGACCTGCCCCTGCTCAGGGTGCACCGGGAAGGTGCGCATCTCCCAGTATGAGCCATCGGAGGTACGTATGATGCGCTCTCCCTCCTCGTCGAGCGCCAGGGAATTGGGCGCGGGACAGTCTTCGCAGCCGGTATGGCGGCAGAACAGCACCTCGGTACAGGGCCGTCCCTGCATATCCTCAAGAGGTGTTTGTGAGAAGCGTGCCGTGGAATGGTTGGCCCAGAGGAGGCGCTGATCGTTGTCCAGGAGAAAGAGGGCGTCGGATATGCGGTCTACGGCGGACATGAGCCTCTCGCCGATCCTGTGGTCACGCTCCCGGACTTCACCGGGAGGCTCAACAGGGGCGGTGCGATTCCGGAGCTCCTCCTCCAGTTCCAGGATCCTGTGGCGCAGGGCGTTGCACTCGGTCTTGAAACGGAGTTCTTCTGATTGGTTTCGCATTGTAATGGTCCAATTTCACGAAATTAGTATTATATCTATCCTTATACAAATAATGCCGCCTTCATTATTGTCAAACCGCGAGGATAAAAAAAAGGATGGCGTTTTGGGCATGAGATACGCCATCCTCAAGAGGAGGTTAAAAAACTTTTTTCGTCTCTAAATCTTTTGATGCCCCTTGTGCTCAGAAGGATGCATAGGGAAGGGCGCCCTTGGCGCGCGGCCCCTCGCAGATCAGGGTGGGGCAGGCATTAAGGCTGGACTTGTCTTCGAACAGTTGTCAGAAATATATAAGATGTATTATCCCGCGCAGGTCATGAGTATTTGGCACATCGGACAAGGTCTCTGCTACGGTCGTATCAAATCCAGGCAGGGGTGAACCCCAGGGCAAGCCCCGGATGCCCCTTGACCCCGCAATCGTTCAGGTAATTCGCCCCATAGTGAATCATGGCTATGAACCCCAGGGCAAGGGACCCTGCTTGCCGCCGCTTGTGGCGGGGAGTTGGACCCTATAGCGATTAAATGTGTTATCACGGGGAGAAGATGGCCAGGGCGCTCAGCGGATGAATATGCGCCAGCCCGCCAGGATGGATGCGGGATGCAGATCCAGGGCTTCCGAGGCCTCGGCCACCGGGGTGAAACCGCACATGGAGCAGTCGATGGTCCCCCGGGTGTCCACGTAGCATCCCTGCGAGATTGTGCCGTCCGGGTCGACATTGGCCAGTGCCCACGCGTGGCATCTCCAGGTATTGGCGATCATGGAGGTCAGGACACGGCGCGAGTTCAGCACGGGCAGACCTTCCCGTTTGAGGCGCAGGGCTTCTTCCATGGCCCTGCGCCTTTGGGCGGGACTGAGGCTCAGGTCGGCCTCTCCCCGGTGATAGGGATAGAAGAGCTGGAAGGTGAGGCCTTTGACCTGGGGGAGGGCGGCAACCGTACGGGCCAGCGGATCCATGTCGTCGATATTGAGGCTGTTGATGGTGTAGTGGATCAGCAGCCTGGGGTGCGGCGAGGCCTTGAGATTGTCCATGATGCGCCCGAAGGAGCCGCTGCGCAGGGCGTCATGCGTCGCCCTGTCGCCGTCCATGCTCACCCACAGGACATCGGTGGGCACATCCAGGGCCAGGGTCCCATTGGTGGTGGCGGCCGTTCTCAGGAAAAGCCGCCGGGCCAGGGCGGCGAGAGCGTTGAAATCATGCCCGCCGTCGCGCCACAGCAGCGGCTCGCCGCCTTCGAAGACCACGATGCGGCACCCCTTGCGCTGGAGGTGTTCCAGACTCTGGCAGGCCCTCTCCCAGCTCATATGCGCCCTGTCTTCGCCCGCGCGGAGATGGTAGGGGCACGCCTGACAGGCGAGGTTGCAGCGGTAGGTGAGCTTGAAGCTCGCCAGAAGCGGGAGGTGCTGCCTGAAGATCCGGGCCCTCAGGAAGTAAGCGGCCAGATCGAGTACGGCCGGTCTCACGACATCCCCGAGCGGGTATGGCTTGACCCCCGGTCATAACCCGGCAATGCCTGGTGCCGGGCGATGCGCTCGTGATAGAGGGTGGCCCGGGCGAGGGCGGCAATGGCCGGGGCCGGGGAGGGAAAGGCCATCAGACCCTGAGCGTCAAGTCGGGATGCGGCATTGTCGGCGGCATCGAAGACCATGAGATCCATGACCGGGATCACGGGGCGTCCATGGGTGCGGATCAGGGACTGGATGCTCTCAAAGAGGTTGTTCTCGTCGTGCATGAGGCTGCCCACCTGGGCGGCGATGGCGTCCCGGGGGACCACGGGCGAGCTCAGGAGCCGCTGCATGCGCAACGTGGTGTACCCCAGACCCATGAGGATCACGGTATCGATCTCGGCGCTCTCCAGAAGGACGCCGGCCACCTCGAAGAGGACATATGCGCCTCCGGGGGCAACCAGGTCCACCGGGTTGGCCCGGCTCCAATACGAGGGCAGCAGGGCGTCGATGCGCTCGAGCGTGCCCGCCGTCAGCGCGGGCACGCTCAGGCCGTGATCCAGACACAGATCCGTGGCGAGCACCCCCCAGCCACCACCCGGGGTGATAATGCCCACGCGCCTGCCCGGGGCCGGCGGCTGGGTGAGGAGCACTCCGGCCACCTCGATCATGGCGTCCATGGTCGGCACCTGGATGATGCCGCACTGGCGGCACATGGCGCTGAAGATGGACGCGTCGCTGGAGATGGCACCGGTATGCGAGTGGGCGGCGCAGGCACCCTGAAGGGTGCGCCCGCCGTGGAGCAGCAAGAGGGGTTTTCTCGGCGTGATCTCACGCGCGAGCTCGAAGAAGCGACCGGCGCGCCTGAGACCCTCCACATAGAGACAGATGATGCGGGTATGGGGATCGCCTGCCAGGTACTCCAGGTGATCCTCGGTGGTGAGGTCGGCCTCGTTGCCGGAGCTGATCAGGCGGCTGATGCCGATTGAACGTCTGAGGAAGCGATAGGTCAGCGAGGTGCCGAGGTTGCCGCTCTGGGTAATGATTCCCACCGGTCCCGGCATGATGGGCAGCGAGGCCATGGTGATCTGTAGGGGGGAGGGGTAGGCGCTGAAGATTCCCATGGTGTTGGGGCCTACGAGGCGCATGCCGCCGGAGATGGCCAGCTCTGCAAGCTCACGCTCGTGGCGCCCTCCGTCCTCCCCGGTTTCGGAGAACCCGGCCGTGATCACGATGCCGGCCGGGATTTTTTTGGCGATGCATGCGCTCAGGACATCCCTGACCAGGGTGTCCCTGACCACGATGACGGCCAGATCAACGGGCCCCTCAATCTCGCGCAGGTCACGGTAGATCCTGTGGCCATACCAGGTGCCACCCTGAGGGTTGACCGGGTAGATATGGCCTTCAAACCCGCTGCTGTAGAGGGTGTGCAGGATGGTGAAACCCCACTTGAAGACCTGGGTGGACGCGCCGAGGAAGACCACCGATCTGGGCTCGCAAAGGGCCTGATATGCTCTCGTATCCACGCACCTTCCTTTAATGGCTATGGCTTGAGTTCCCCGCTGCTTGCAGCGGAAAGCAGGGTCCAGGGCTTGCCCCGGTGTTCATGGGGGGGCGTTCAGCGGCCGGGGAACTCGGGCGGGCGCTTTTCCCTCTGGGCGCGCACGCCCTCGCGGGCGTCCTCACTGCCGAAGATGGGCCCGCCGATTTCGACCTCCTTGAGGAAGGCCTCGCTCAGATCCATATTTCTGATCTCGCGCGCGCAGCGCACGATACCCTGGGTGGCCAACGGTCCGTTGGCGGCGATCTTCTCCGCCAGCTCCATGGAGGTGGCCATCAGGTCCCGTCTAGCCACCACGCGGTTGAGGAAGCCCCATTCGTAGAGGGTCTGCGCGGAATAGTTGCCGGCCGTCAGCAGGATCTCAAGCGCACGGCAGGGCGAGACAATCCGCGGGAGGAAGACATTGCCGCCCCCGATGGGCATAATGCCGAGGCTGGCCTCGCGCATCTGGAAGATGGCATCATAGGAGGCTACCCGCAGGTCGGCCCCCATGACCATCTCGAACCCGCCCGTGAGGCAGTAGCCGTTGATGGCGGCAATCACGGGTTTTTTCACGAAACTGAACTTGAGCATGGCCTCGCCCACTCCGGCACCGAAGCCCTCCAGCAGCCATCTTTCATCGTCGTTCTCCGGCTCACGGGCCCGGGTGAGCACCGGGATGGCACTCTTGAGGTCCATGCCCGAGCAGAAGATGGTGGGCAGCGCCGAGTAGATAAGCGCCACCCGGATCTGATCATCGTCGTTGATCTCCTTCCAGGCCTGGTGAAGATCCCTCAGGATCCCCGGGTCGAGGGCGTTGAGCTGCTCGGGGCGGTTGAGCCCGACCGAGGCGATGTGGCCTTGCTTTTCGTAGATCAGACGCATAAATAAACCCTCCTTGAAGTGATAACTAAAAGAAAAATTACCTATGTACCCTAGCCAAAGGCCAGCCTGCTTGTCAAGTCCGCCACGCAGGGCGGGCACATAAAGGACGTACGTCGTTGATATAGGCTCCCCGCATGCGGAATAACCCCGAGAAAGTCATGCGGGACGGGTGAGGTGGACCTGTTCGTCGGGCGGGTCGACCTGTGGCGTCTGGTTTTCCGAGCCGCCGGCGGCTCCCATGTACAATCCTGCCCAGGCGGGGGTCGAGACTCAGAGGGTGGGGCGGTAATGAGCGTGGTGCTTGG
>CAZUDI010000012.1:0-71972 GCA_964618975.1 uncultured Bacteriovoracaceae bacterium
CGGAGCCCACAACGAGTACATGCTGCCCCTCGTGCGACATGCCACCTACAATGGGCTGCCCCTGAAGGAACTGCTCGACGATGGGGCCATTGAGGGGATTGTGGCGCGTACGCGCATGGCCGGAACGGAGATTGTCACGGCCCTTAAGGTGCACAGCGGGAATTATGCCGCCGCACATACCATTGCCCGGGTCGTGGAGGCGATCGTCCTCGACCGTGCGGACGCCTTCCCGCTGAGCGTGTACTGTGCGGGTGAGTCCGGCTACCGCGATATCTGCCTGGCGCTGCCGGCCATGGTGAATGGGCACGGCATACAGCGGATCCTCGAGGTCGATCTGGATGACGGCGAGCAGGCGGCCCTGGATGGATGTGCCCAATCCCTGCGCGGCACCCTGCAGAGACTCAACCGTGATAAGGGCTTTCTTTCGGGGGGGAAGGTCCCGGGCTCACACTGAAAGCGCGTTTCGCTGTCGCAGGGGGTGCATTTTCCCGGTGCTGGCAGCGACAGGGAGGGGGGTTATACGGGGTTCCTGCCTAGGATGGCTTAGGGGGTCCGGGCTTCCTCGGGGCAGTTGCCTGCAACTCAGGCCGGAGGAAGAGGAGCCTCACAAGGTGTAAGAACAAAGGGGGGAGGGACACCATGGTAACACAACCCCGGATACTCAGAACTCTTGTTTGGCTGATAAGCGCACTCATGGGCCTTATGGCCGGCTGCCAGGAGCGGCCGACACCCTACGGCCCGCTGGACGCACAGGCGGCCTTCATTCTGGATGTCTACTATGCCCAGACCTACGATCCCGAGGCCTCGGTCGAGGATCTCAGGGAACAGATCCGATCCACCGTGTACCTGCAGGGGCTGCCGCCCCGCCTGGCCGTCGTCGAGGATTTGAGCATCGCGGACGGGGACAGGGTCATCCCCGTACGCCTCTATCGTCCGGGATGGCGGCCTGTCTACCCGGTGCTCGTGTTCTACCACGGCGGCGGCTGGATACGGGGTGACTTGGACACCCACGATACAATCTGCCGCCACCTGGCCCTAAAGGCCGGCTGTCTGGTGGTGTCGGTGGAGTACCGCCTGGCCCCCGAGAACCCCTTTCCCGCGGCCGTAGAGGACGCCTATGCCGCCCTTTTATGGGTGGCGGAGCATGCCCGCGAAATCGGCGGCGACTCCTCGCGGCTGGCAGTCGCCGGGGACAGCTCGGGCGGCAACCTGGCCGCGGTGATGGCCATTGCCTGTCGTGACCGCAGCTACCCGCAGCTCAGGCACCAGGTGCTTTTCTATCCCGTGACCGATATTTCCTGTATGGATCGGGCCTCGTACACCGCCTTTGGTGAAGGATACATGCTCGAACGCGGCACCATGGAGCACTTCAGGGACTGCTATGTGCCGGGTGCGGCTGACTGGGACGATCCGAGGGCCTCGCCCCTGCTCGCGGACAACCTGCACGGTCTGCCCCCGGCCACCATCATCACGGCCCATTTCGACGTGCTGAGGGATGAGGGCCAGGACTATGCCGCGCGGCTGGCGGGCGCCGGGGTACCCGTGCACCTGGGGCACTACCCGGGCGTATTTCACGGGTTCCTTAATTTCGGGCTGTTGCTGGAAGAGGCCGCAGCAGCCCTGGATGAGGCCGCACACGAGTTGTGCCTGGCGTTTCACGAATGATCGGGGCTCAAGACCGCCGGAGTTAGGGAGAAGGCAGCCGCCGCTGGTCAGGCCGCGCAGATGCCATACCGGGGCAGGATGACATGGATCAGCGTGAAGCGGTGCGCCAGGAGCGCATCGTGGAAGAGCTTCCAGTCGCTCTGCAGGAAGGAGGGGTCGTAGGGGAAGACCTCGCGTTTGGCATCGACTCGTCGGCGGGTGCCCAGGGCGGCGTGCTTCCAGGATCCGGTGCCCTTGTCCCGATAGGCGAGACCGACCGGCGGGAAGCCGAAGGCCCCCTCTGCGATGGCCGCGAGCCATTTCCGGTGGCGTTTTTCACCGCCTGGGTCCGTGGTGGTGGCCAGCATTTCCCGGATCATCCGGCGCTGAGGCTCGCTGAGGCCGGGGACCTGCGCCTGGGGGTCGGCGGCCCGGAAGCGCTGCATGACGGTGCACATTTCGCCGGCGGCCCTGGTGAAGTCTTCGAGGTTGTCACGCCGGATCACCCGGCCCTCATGGTCGCGGTAGTGCCACCTCAGAAAGGGCAGGTCCGGATAGTCGAGCGCCGCGCCGTGGCCCAGGGGCAGGGCCGTGCCCACGAACTGGCTTGCCGCCTTATCGAAGAAATCCCCGAATCTTTCCGACAGGGCGTCAATATACCCGCGGTCCACCTCCCCGTGGTCGTCGAGGGCACGGACGTCGTTCACCGCATGTGAGACCCCGGCAAAGCCCTGGTGCGACCAGGTGTCAGCCAGGGTGTGCAGGGTGATGCCGAGGCGGTGCAGCCCGTAGGGCGTAGAGCGCTCTGTGAGGCAGGCGCTCACCATGTCGCGCGCTACCGGGCTGTTGGGCGAGCAGACGATCTTGGCGATGAAGGTCCCCTCAGGGTTCTCCCCGGGGCTTTTGCCGCCGTTTCCCGGAAGGAAGTGAAACGGCAGCCAGACGAGGTGGGTGGCGAGCTTGATGAAGTTGCGGTTGTCCAGGGTCTTGTGGGCCGAACTGGTGTGGTTGAACATGGCGCCGTTGTCGAAGTGGATGATTCCGCTGTTGCTGGCGTCGTCCACATACTGGCTACAGTAGGCGACGAGCTCGGCCTGCCGGTGGGCGAAGCCGGAAAATCTGGCTACCACGTAGTTTAGGGCATGGTGGAAATCGATCTGCATGGGGTCCTCCCGCGGGATGGAATGGTCGTGGTGTCTGACGGCATGCTGCTGGAGGTAAAAGATAGGACAGATTCAGTGCCTTGGCAAGCCCGAAGGGCAGTTCTTTTAGAAGCCGGATCTGTCTTGACCCCAGGATTTCGGCCACACGATCGGATCACGGGCCTGGGCAGCACCGGTCGGTCTGCAGCGCGAGTGGTTCCGGGGGGGCTGCATGCCCCCCCCGAAAAGGCCTCTCTTCTCGGTACTCCCCTTATCGGGAATACCCTTAAGAGGCGATGTTGCGTCTGTTCGTGGCGCCGGGGAGCCTAAAGGTCGACGTTCTCCCACAGGGTGGCGTTGGCATTGCCGAATCCGCCGCAGAGCATGGCCACACCGTACTTGGCACCCTTGTAATCGGTTTTCATAATGTTGTTGAGCGTCACGATGATGCGCGCCCCCGACTGTCCCAGGGGATGGCCGAGCGCCAGGGCGCCGCCCCACACATTGACCTTGTCGAAGGGGGCGTTCTCGCCGAGCTGGAGCTCGCGCAGCACGGCCACGGCCTGGCTGCCGAAGGCCTCGTTGAGTTCCCAGACATCGATGTCCTTGACGGACTTGCCGGTACGTTCCAGCAGTTTGCGGGCGGCAAAGAGCGGTCCCATGCCCATGATGCGGGGGTCACAGCCGGCCATGGCGCCGCCGGCGTATTTGAGGTGATAGGATAGACCCAGCGCGTCGGCCTTGTCCCGGCTCATGAGCAGCAGCGCGCAGGCGCCGGCAGTCAGTGGCGAGGAGGTGGCCGCGGTCACCATTCCGTCCTGGCGGTAGGCCGGTTTCATGCCCGCCATCTGCTCCATGGAGATGGTGGGGCGGATCCACTGGTCACGGTCCACCATGAAGGGGGTGCCGTCTTCCTTGTGTCCCTCGACCGGGATGATTTCTCGGGCGAACTTGCCCTCTTCCGTGGCGGCGTGAGCCCGCTTGTGGCTCCAGAAGGCGAAGTTTTCCTGATCCACGCGCGGGATGCCGTAGTCATGGGCGACCTTTTCCGCGGTGGGGCCCATGAGGATCTCGGGGATGGGGAAGCGTTCATTGAGCGTCGGGGGGAAGTCGATGTTCTGCGTGACATTGGACTTGTCCATGTCCTCCACGCCCGAGGCGATGTAGATCTCACCCTCGCCGCACATGATGGCCCGCGCCGCGTGCTCCACGGCCGACATGCCCGAAGGGCACTGCTGGCCGATGCCGTTGGTGGCGACACTCACCGGGAAGCCGCCCGCCAGCCATCCCAGGCGGGCGATGTCGTTCTGCATGCCGGCCTGGTTGGCCGTGCCGCAGTAGACCGCCTCGATCTCTTCCGGCGATACCTGCGGGTTGCGTTCAAAGAGGGCTTCATACACCGCCTTGAGCAGGGTTTCGGGCCGCACGTTCTTGAACCAGCCCTTCTCGGCGTGCGCCCGCACATTTGCTGTCCTGACTCCGTCAATGATGACACATTCCTTCATGAGTCGGCCTCCTTATGTTTGTGCGTTAACAAATGATAACGTGGTTAACTTTTGCATATTTCGTTATGCGTGTCCACCAAAAAAACATCCCAGAGGCGTTTTGGGGTTACAGGGCCTGCGTCTGGCCGGGATGATGGGGTGCTCAAGTGCATGGCGGGCGGATTTTGTGGTCAAAGGGAGGGGAAAAGGGGGAACGGTCTGATGTTTTAGGCTGAGGAGGCTGCGATGCCCAAGGCTTGCAGAGGGCATTCAACGGGCGCTGGATGATAAGGGCTTGCGGGAGGAGTATTAACTGGTGACAAGCCCTTTCTCGATGGCAAAGGCGGTCAGGCTGGCCGTATTGTGGATATTTAGCTTGTTCATGAGGTTGGCACGGTGTTTTTCCACGGTTCTGACACTGACACCGAACATCAGTGCGATATCCTTGTTGGTGTAACCTTCGGCAATCAGCTTGAGGGTTGCTTTCTCTCTGTGTGTGAGAGATTTCTGCCAGGATTCTTGATCGGATGATCCTTGAGTATCAAGATAGGCAGTGATCAGCCCTTTTACGATCCCGGGAGAGACAAATTGATTGCCGGATAGCACGCTCTTCAGGGCGGTCTCGAGCTCACCGCGTGTTGCCCTTTTTAAGACATATCCGTCTGCGCCGGCCCGGAAAGCGTCAACCAGGTATTCTTCGGAAGAGTGCAGGGTCAGGACCACGATCTTGACACGGGGGAAGCGCTTTTTGATCAACCTGATGGCATCGGTTCCCGCAAGCTTTGGTAAGGCGATTCCCATAAGGATCAGGTCCGGTGCGCAGTCTTTCACCACTTCGAGCAGGGCAAACCCATCCCCGGCCTGACCAATCACCTGGAATTCGGGATAGGTCGATAGGAGACAGCTAAGCCCTTCTCGGACAATGGTGTAATCTTCTGTGTTGTCAATCTTTGTCTTCTTCTCTTATAACCCTTTGGCACGCTATGCATACCTGTCTCTGCGACGGTTGTCTTGCTGCGGAAAGGGCAGAGGTGTTGTCGTTGATATGGCGAGCCTGACGTGCCGGGGATTTCCTTGATGTATACTTCCTTCATGCTTGAATCGCTTGGGGTTGTACTCCCCGCCGCTTGCGGCTGGGTAGCTTTTTGGTATCCTGAGGGCTGGTATGGGAGAATGACCCGACCCGTAGAGGCACGTATCGTTATATTCTCGGCAAGGGGGATGCCATGAAGACTCGTTTCCGAGAATCCCTGCTGCCTGGGACGGAATTTTCCAGAAAGAGGAGGCTCTCAGTTTATAGAGACAATGTCTTGCGCGATGATCTCGGGGTTAATTCAGCCCCGCAGCCTGTTACGGGACTTCCTGCTGGACGCCGTCGGGTCGATCCTTGCCGAGCAATGCATCGCCCAGGCCGAACGCGTGATGCGCGCCGATCTCGAACCCCGGGGCTATGATCACAGCCGACGTTTCTGCACGCGTGAATATCACCTCCGCCGGAATGAGGCCGGAGGTCCGCAACGGAGAACTTCCCATGTGGCTGGCAGGCCCCGGACGCGACCGGTCAGGTCCGTGTCGGTCGTGGCCTGCGGTGCGGTTCACTTCAGCTTGATGAGACTCTCGGCGGCGCCGGGCTGCGGCACGACGATGCGCGAGGCCTCCTCGCGCTGGAGCCGCCTGGCCTCCTGGATGAGGTCGGCGACCGAAGCGTCGACTGCCTCCGGGAACATCCGGATGGCTTCTTCCAGGGTGCGGGCCTTGATCTCGCAGGTCACCGGAAGGACCCCCGCCGGGGTATAGATGGAGGTTTGTCCGAGAAAAACGGGCTCGCGCGTTGTATCCTCGCGCCCGTCGGGTGTGACCGGGATGAAGCGCTTGATGGAGGCGACCTTCAGGTCGGTATAGGTTTCCTCGCGGTAAAGGTTCGTGACGTCCACCTCAATGGCTTCCGAGGTGAGCATTTCGTCGTTCATCAGTCTCTCCTTATGTTTCGGTATTGTGGGCACATCGCCGGATGGGTAAAGGTACCCCCTTGTCAGGTGCGTCTATCTGTGTGCACGTGGCGACCTTCATACACCGCCTGGGGACCTTTGGCAACCGTGATGCGCTTTATGTTTCCTCGAAGCAGGCGTGCTCGCGGTTTTTCCGTACCTGCAAGGGGTCAAAGATGCGACCGTTCATGGCGATATAGGTGCCCGGGGGCAGGGACTGGACCGCGGCTACGGCGAAACCGATGTTGAATTCCGCGTCGCTGGTGATGAAGTTGGCCGGCTGCATGGCCCCGGTGAGGACGATCACCTTGCCGGGAACGTCGCCGAGCATCCTGGCGGTTTCGATCATGGTGTCGGTGCCGTGCGTGATGACGATGTTGAGGTGGGCATCGTTACTTATGCGCTCGCAGAGCGCCTGACGCTCGGCGGGGGTGATATCCAGGCTGTCCTTCTGCAGGAGGGACTCCAGCTCGTAGTCGAAGTGGACATTGGCCTGGCTCAGGATGGTTCCCAGCTTGGATTCGCCCACCTCGTAGGTGCTGAGTTTGTCGAAGTAAACCTTGTCGATCGTGCCGCCGGCGGAAAAGAACTTGATCTTCATCGGGTCTGTCTCCGGAGATGAGGCCTTTCTTTCGGCCTTTCAGGGCCGTGCGGCCCTGAAAGGTACATGTATGCACTATAGCATGGAAACGGCATGCCTGGCAAACGCGGGAGCTGTTGACAGCCGCCGGGGAAGTCTTGTAGCACAGGCAAGGGCAGCCCGTGGTTTTAATCGACTCAGGTCAAAATCCCCGCTGCTTGCAGCGGAAAGCAGGTTCCGGGGCTTGCCTTGGGATGCATGCCCCGATTCGCTATGGGACTGATTTCCAGCTGCTGGCGGCGTCACAGGGGCAGGGGTCAAGCCCCTGGGATTCAAACCCATGATTCCGTCACACCGGACCCGGGGCAGGGGCGCTATGGCAAAGAAGGATATCCCGACGACAGCGGCACTCAGAGAGCTGCGCAGGAAGGGGGTCGCGTTCACCCCCCACCGCTATGACTTCGAAGAACACGGAGGTACGACCCATGCCGCCTCCCAGCTCAAGCTGGACGAGCATGCCTGCATCAAGACCCTCGTTATGCAGAGCACCCCCAGGGAAGCCCTGATCGTCCTCATGCACGGCGATTGCGAGGTGTCTACCAAGGCCCTCGCCCGCATCCTGGGGGTCAAACGCATTACCCCCTGCGATCCCGATACGGCCCAACGGCTCACCGGCTACCAAGTGGGCGGCATCAGCCCCTTCGGGACGCGCACCCTCCTGCCGGTGTGCGTGGAGGCGACGATCCTTGATCTTGAGAGGATCTATATCAACGGCGGGAAAAGGGGCCTGCTCGTGGAGATGGATCCCGCCTCCCTCAGCGCCGTGATTCCCTGTCGGACGGTTCGGGTGGCCATCCGGGATTGAATCCCTTGAGGATCGCATCCCCCGCCGCTGGCGGTGTAAATACGGTTCCCGGGAGGCCCAGGGTATCCCTTTCTGGGAAGCGCTTGTATTGTCAGCAGGTTCCCCTTATTAAAGATTTAAGGAACCCATTTCGGATTGTCTTCCTCGCCTTTGGCGTCGGAGAGGGGGATGGGGGCCTGCCGGCGTTCAAACCTGTGATGACAGCGTGAGTCACAGCAGGGGGATGCGTGGGGTGGAAGGCATATGAAACGCGGAAGGCGCACCGATATGCCCGATAAAAGCTGTGTCAAACGCAGACGGACGGATGAAGGCTCACTGACGGCCGACTGGAAGATGCACCAGATCTACGACAAGACCCCCGATGGGATCGTGCTCTGTGACCTGGAAGGACGCTTCCTGGAGTGCAATCCGGCCTTTGCACAGATGGTGGGATACACCATCGAGGAGCTGCGCGACCTTGCCTTCCCCGATATCACCCCCCCCCAGTGGCACGCCATGGAGACGGATATCATCCAGGGGCGGCTGTTCGCCCAGGGGCACAGCGGGCTCTATGTCAAGGAGTACATCCACAGGGACGGAACGGTCTTCCCGGTTGAGCTGCGGGCCTTCCTCATCCGGGACCGGCATAACGAACCCTTCGAAGTCTGGGCCTTTGTGCGGGATATCTCCGAACGCACGGCATCTGAGCAGAAACTTTCACGCCTGGAGTCGCGCTACCGCAGCATCACGGAGAGTACCCTCAGCGGGATCATGGTCTTCGAGGCCGTTGGGCAGACAGGGGATTTCGTCGTGGTAGAGATCAACCAGGCGGCTGAGGACAGCGAGCACCTCAAACGCACAGAGATTCTCGGTCGGCGGGTGCGAGAGGTTTATCCCCAGAGCCTGGAGTCCGGCCTGTTCGCGGCCCTGGAGCGCGTCTGGCGCAGCTCGCAGGCAGAACGCTTCCCCCTGATCCGCACCCGCGAGGGCCGGATCGAGGCCTGGCACGACATGTATGTCTGCAAGCTGCCCTCGGGCGAGATCATGGCCTTATCGCACGATCTCAGTACGCAGAAGCAGGGTGAAGAGCAGCTCTGGGAACGGCAGAGAGAGCTCACCACGTTGATGGCCAATCTTCCCGGCATGGCCTATCGGTGCCGGAACGACTTGGACTGGACCATGGAGTTCGTGAGCGAGGGCTGCCGGGGTCTTACCGGCTATGGTGCCCCCGAGCTCGTCGGGAACGCCCGCATCTCCTATGGGGCGCTCATCCATCCCGAAGACCGCGAGTATGTCTGGGACACTATTCAGGCGGCCATCAGGTGCGGGGAACGCTTTCAGCTCGTCTACCGCCTCATCACCTCCTCCGGCAAGCAAAGATGGGTGTGGGAGCAGGGTATCGGGGTGGACCTGCCGAGTGGAGGGGGGACGGTCGTCGAGGGTTTCATCACCGACATCACGCAGCGCCGGCAGATGGAGGAGGAGATCCGCCGCAGTGAGCTGAAATTTCTAAAGATATTTCAGTCCAGCCCGGATGCCATCGCCATCAGCACCCTCAAGGAAGGCCTCTATCTGGACGTGAATGACGCCTTCCTCAGGTACACGGGCTACACGCGTGAGGAGGTGATCGGCCGGACCTCCCTGGAAATGGGCATCTGGGACAGCACTCGCGAGCGCGAGGAGTCCCTCGCGCGCCTCGTCCGCGAGGGGGGCCTGCGCGATCAGGAACGGCAGTGGCGCACCAGGACCGGGCAGAAACTCACGATCTTGTGGAGCGGCGAGCTGATCGAATTCGGCGGCGAACAGTGTGTCCTCTCGGTCAACCACGATATCACCAAGCGCAAGCAGATCGAAACGGAACTTGTGCATTCCCGCTCCCAGCTGCAGATCCACGCCGACCACCTGCAGACCACGCTGGAGAGGGAACGCACCGAAATCGCGCGGGAGATTCACGACGAATTAGGGCAGATCCTTACGGCCCTGAAGATGGACCTCTCCTGGCTGAGAAAGCGCCTTCCCGTCTCCCTCGGAGAGCCCCTTGGCAAGCTCGCCTCCATGACCGACACCGTGGACCACACCATCACGGCCGTGCAGCGGATTTGCGCTGAGCTGCGTCCGGCGGTCCTGGATGACCTGGGCCTGGAGGCGGCCATGCAGTGGCAGGCCGACCGCATCCAGGAACGCTCCGGTCTTGTCTGTGAGACGATCGTCGATCCCGCGCTCGAGGGGATCGAACTGGGGCACAAGATTACGATCACGGTTTTCAGGATCTTCCAGGAGGCGCTTATCAATGTCGTGCGGCATGCCCGCGCCTCGAGAGTCTTGAGCGTGCTGAGGATCCATGACGACCTGCTTGAGCTGGAGGTCATAGACGACGGGAAAGGCATCGCGCGCGAGGCCCTCGAGGATACCTCCTCCTTCGGCGTGATCGGGATGCAGGAGCGGGCCAATCTCGTGGGCGGCCACACCGAGATCTTTGCCCACCAAGGAGGCGGCACCACCGTCCGGGTGAGGCTTCCCCTGCGGTGAGGGGGAGGGGGCATTGCCCTCGGACGAAAGCGGTTGACCATCGCCGCCGCTTTTTAGTATGCTTTAATCGTTTGAGGGTCGAATTCCCTTACTACTGGCGGCGTCAAGGCGGGTCCAGGGCTTGCCCTGGGGTTCATGCCCATGCTTCCACATAAGGCGCAAAGAGGTGCATATGAATTCCGAAGAAGAAGCCAAGAAGGTCCTGATACAGCAGAAGCACGGAATGCACGAGGAGATGTTGTCCAGGGTCATCAAAGACCTGGAGTACAACCTCGAACACCATGCACGCTATACCGGGGAAGAGAGCCTGTTCGCCCATGTCAGGGCCAATGCCGCGGCGCTGCTGTTCCTGTGCCAGGAACGCAAGCGTGACCGCGCCAAGCGGGGTGAGAACTTTACCAAGCCCGTGCAGCCCATCCCGCCTGCCGGCAGTGATCTCAAATAGGTCCCTGCCCCACAAGTGCAACATGGGGCCAGGGAGCAGGGACCAAAGGACCCGGGCGGAGGGGCTTGTGGGTGCAGGCTGCCGGGTCAGGAGGTCCTGACGGGCAGGGCCGGAGGAACGGTCACCCAGGTGAGTTTCCCCTGTGATGCCCGGTAGTTATGTCGGCGGCAGGCCTTACCGCTGAGCGGTCCGGTGTTCTGAAAAAAAGAAGTCTGTCTTGCGCGTGGATCGTCTCCTGCGACCTGATGCCTTCACAAGAAAGGGGCCCGGCATTCCTGCCAGGCCCCTAACAACAGATGGCTGCTTTCGGAAAGAGACTGTCTCTATGTGCTGCCTTTCTCTTCTCGATGCCGATACATGTCCGGGGTCAGGGCGGACCCTGCAAGTGATCCCCGTTTAAGCGGCATCAGAAGTTCCAGATCAGCTCCATGGCCAGCCGCCGGGCCTTCTCGTTGCATTTCTCCCCGGGGATGCGCTCGCCCGTGGCCAGATTCGTGGAGGCGGAAAGGGCCTCGGTCACGTCCTTGATCCCGGCACCGGGGAAGAACATGGAGGCCTGGGCGCGGATGAAGTGGTGGCGGCTGAGCGCCAGGGTCAGCTCGTTGTCCCACTCCGAGCCCACATAGCCGGACGAGACGCGGGTATTGGTTGCGGTATCCACAAAGCTCGTCACGGTGAAGGCCTCGTTCCACTTGAACATGTTGAGGTTGGTCTTGTAGCTCAAAAAGATTTTGGGCGCGATGGTGATGCCGGCGCTGAGCATGGACAGGCCAGGGTTATCGCCGCGGCCGGCGCCGTAGTTGGCGAAGACGCCGCCGGAGAAGACCGGGGTACCGTTGCCGTAGAATTCAGGCACGTAGCCGTAGAGCAGGGAGCCGAAGACGAAGTTGGTATCCCCCACGATGGTATTCTCGCCGCCCCAGCGCATGGAGTAGCGCTGGGCATTGGCCACGCCGTTGTAGCCGCCCAGGGTACTGTCGGTGGCGTCGTCGTCACCCGAGGTATACAGGTAGCCGAGGTGCGGCTTGAGGGAATAGAAGCTCTTGAGCGCCCCGTTGAGCTCGTAGGACATGTCGGCGGCGAAGGCATAGGCCTTGATGTCGAAGTCATTGTAGCGGATGGGCAGGTCGGTGCCCACCAGGGTCTGGCCGTAGAGACCGGTGTCGCAGGCCCTGCCATAGTGGTAAACGCCCTCGCCCATGATCTCCAGGTTGCCGTACTTGCCCACGTAGTAGGCGCCGGCATGGTAGGCGTTGGTGTTGGTTTCCTCAAGCGACTGGATGCCCAGGTTGGGAACGCCGGCCGCCAGGGTCAGCATGGCCAGCAGGTCGAGGGACTGCGCGTTGCGGATGCGGTCGAAGAGATAGAAGGCCTTGATTTTGTGGGCCCTGTCTTTGCTGAACCAGTCGACCTGGGCGGCATAGAGGTCACGGTCGTCGTCGCGTTTGACGTCGAGATCGGACAACCCGGTGGCCGACATGCCCTCCCAGTCGTCTTCCCACAGCTTGATGTAGGCCAGATTGTACTCGAGGGACTCGGTCTTGCCGGTCACCCAGAAACCCGGGTTGTCGTCGCCGTAGACCAGGCCGCCACCGTCGAAACCGTCGATGTGCCAGACGTCCCAGCCGGCATGGAAGCGCATGCCGAAGGGCAGGGCCATGGTGCCGTGCAGCCTCTCCAGGCCGAAGTTGCTGCAGGTACTGTCGCGTCCGCCCCGCGCGTCCACGGAGCCGTTGTCGAGGGCGGCGTCGTATTCCAGGGCGGCGTAGAAGCTCCATTTCTTGTCCTTGGGCATGGCATTGAAATAGAGCTTATTCTCGCTGCGGATATAGGAGTCGGCCAGGGCCCCGGCCTCGTTGAGGTGCCTGCGCCAGAACTCGGCCTGCGGAAGCGCGCCGAGCAGCCAGCCGGGTGAGATGCCTTGCAGAAGGGCTGCGTTACTAAAAGGATCACCGATGGAGGCCAGATAGGTGCCCAGGGCGTTGGCTTCCGTGGCGAAGGTAAAGCCGATGGGCTTCTCGCCCAGTCCGAAGTCGTAGTTCTTTTCCGCGGTGGGGATCATGCGGATCGTTCCACCGAAGCTCATCATGATGTTTTCCTTGTCCGTGAGCCCGGTCTGGATGTACACGCTGCCGGAGCCGACGATGTTGTCCGAGCGGCCGAAGATCTGCTCCTTGCGGATGTCGTCGGACAGCGCCGTATCCGCGGCATAGGCCAGGCCGCTGGTAAGCAGCATGCAGGCCACCAGAAAAACGATAAATCTCTTCATGTTTCCTCCCCTGTTGGCTGATTTGGGCAGAAGAATCGTGCCGCGGCCCCCTGAAGGCCGGGGTATAAAAATATACTTATATGGCAGATCCGTCTGTCTTTTAGGTGTGTCTCGCACTCTTTTTGCCCTATCTGTGATGATTTCCACTACATTATTACACAATTATTCAGACTCTTCGTTGAATGATCACCTCCTTTCCGTATGGCAGCCATAAAATAACATTGTTAACAAATAATAACAATAATTAATATAAATTGACAACGTTCTTATGTCAAGGAGATTATTCCCGCCTTCCTCCGGCAGGGCGTGTCCGCTCTCGGGCGAGTAATGATTGAAGAATACTTGACTTTGGGAAGGGCAACTTTATTCATTAAATATTAACATTAAATATTAACAAATTGATTATCCATACAATGACTCTATTATATCCGCAGGGTGGGTGAGCGTACATTAAAGGAGGTGGCTTATGGTTTCTGGAAGTATTGCCCTCATCTACCTGGTGATCGCCATCGCCCTGATTATCTACCTGACGGCCAGGTACCATATGAATGCCTTTGTGGTATTGCTGCTGGTGGCCTTTGTCTACGGATTGTTCGTGGGGTTGCCGCTGCCGGACATCGTCAAGACCATCCGCAACGGTTTCGGGGGGACGCTGGGCTATATCGGGATCGTGATCGTGGCGGGCACCATCATCGGGACCATCCTCGAAAAGACTGGCGCCGCGCTGGCCATGACCAACGCCATCCTGCGAGTGGTGGGCAAGGAGCGTTCGCCTCTGGCCATGAGCATCGCGGGATACGTGGTTTCCATCCCCGTGTTCTGTGACTCGGGCTATGTCATTCTGACACCGCTCAACAAGGCCCTGGCCGAGGAGACCGGGAAATCCATGGCGGTCATGGCGGTGGCCTTGGCAACCGGTCTGTATGCGACTCACTGCCTGGTGCCGCCCACGCCCGGGCCCATCGCGGCCGCCGGAATACTGAACGCCGATCTGGGCATAGTCATCGGTCTGGGGCTCATCGTCTCCATTCCGGCCATGATCGCGGGCTACCTGTGGGCCGTGATGTTCGCCCCGCGCTATGAGATCGAGGCCTCTCTCGAGGAGACCTACGATACCCTCATGCAGAAGTACGGCAGGCTCCCCTCCACGACGCTGTCCTTTGCCCCGATCCTCATCCCCATCGTGCTGATCCTCTTCAAGTCTATCGCGGATTTCCCCACCAAACCTTTCGGCACCGGAGCTCTGGCGGCGTTTCTCAGCTTTATCGGTGATCCGGTCACCGCGCTGCTGATCGGGGTGTTCCTGGCGCTGCTGCTGGTCAAGCAGGAAGCCAAGCGCGAGGCCGTGAGTGCCTGGATGGACCTGGGGGTAAAGAACGCCGCCCTGATCCTGGCCATAACCGGGGCCGGCGGCGCCTTCGGCGCCATCCTCAAGGCCTCGCCCATGGGCGAGTTTCTCGGCACGACGCTCTCAGGCTTCAACTTGGGGATTTTTCTCCCCTTCATTGTGGCAGCGGCCCTCAAAACGGCCCAGGGATCGTCGACCGTGGCCATCATCACCACCGCCTCCATCATGGCGCCGCTCATGCAGGGCCTCGGGCTCCACCCGGCGCTCACCGTGCTGGCCATCGGGGCGGGGTCCATGACCGTCTCACACGCCAACGATTCCTATTTCTGGGTGGTCTCGCAGTTCTCCGACATGGAGGTTCCCGTGGCCTACCGGGCCTATACCACGGCCACCCTGGTGGAGGGGGTTGTGGCGATCGCGGCGGTTGCCATTCTGTCGCTGTTTATATAGGTTATGCACATGAGGCGTAGCCCGTTTCCCCTCTGGGGAAGGGGCCATGGCGTGGCCGGGGGACGTATCTGCATGACCCCAACGGTGCGGAGGCGTTCTAACCGCTATGGGTGGAATCCCCGAGGCTTGAGGCATCGAGGGTGGATCATTAAAGGTGTCAGAGACCGGAAGACATCCTGAGGGCCCTGATGGTCATGAGGTGTGGAGGGTGAGGAAGAGGATCATGGAGCGGTTGGCCTTCAATGCACTGGGGATGCAGGCCTACGATAAGGCCTGCCGTTACCTGGAGAGGATCGCAGATCGGTATCCCAAAGTCCCGGGCGTGCACTACAACTATGCCGTAGGTCTCATCGGGGCCGGCAGGCAGGCGGAGGCCCTCAGGCAGCTGCTGATCGAGCTTTCTTGCGGTGGTGAGCGCTATGAGGTGCTCAAGGCCCTGGGCGAGCTCTGCTATCGGTCCGGCAGGCGCAGTCCGGCCCGGAGCTATCTCAGAGGCGCATTGGGTCACTGTGCCGACGAGGCCCAGGCCGGGGGGATACGCCAGCAGATCGCCGTGGCCGAAAGTCCGTCACGCTATACCTCCATGCTCAGGGGCCAGGGGCTCTTCCAGGAGGCGTGCCGCTTTCAGGAGCAGGGCGACTGGCACCAGGCCAGGGCCCTGCTGTTCGAGGCGCTCGAGTGTGACGGCACCAATGCGCTTATCTTCAATAATCTGGGGGTCATCGCCATGAATCACGAGCAGGCATATGAGACGGCCGAGCGTTATTTCGAGGAGTCGCTCAAGCATGCGGAGCTCCCGCTTGTGCGCAGGAACCTGGCCCGGGCGGCGTTCCTGCGCACAAGCGGGAGACAGTCCGCGCTCAAGGGTCGGGTATGAATCCGCTCAGCGATGTGCGGCTGATCTTTGATCGGGCCTTGGAGCGGGTCGATCCCTACCGCATGATCCAAAAGCACGTGCGGCTGGAGGGCGAGCGCCTGGTGATCGAGCACGAGGGGCAGACCCTGGTTGAGGATCTCGGGGAATACCGCAAGGTTGTCGTGCTGGGGATCGGCAAGGCGTCATCCCACATGGCCCGGGCCCTAGAAGAGATTCTGGGGGCGCGCCTCAGCGAGGGGGCGGTGGTCACCAAGTACGGCCATGCGCAGCGGCTGGAGCAGATCCGGGTCATCGAAGCGGCCCACCCGGTGCCGGACGCCAACAGCGTGAGCGGGGCGCGTGAGCTGTGTGACATCGCCAGTGAGGCGAACGAGCACACCCTGATCCTCTCCCTGATATCCGGCGGAGGTTCGGCCCTTTTCTGCCTGCCGGAGGAGGGTATCTCGCTTGCCGACAAGCAGCGCATGACCCAGGTACTGCTGGAGAGCGGGGCTGATATCCGCGAGATCAACACGGTGCGCAAACACATCTCCCGGGTCAAGGGCGGCAAGTTCGCGCGTATGGCCTACCCGGCCCGCCTGATCAACCTGATCCTCTCGGACGTGATCGGTGACAGGCTCGACTCCATCGCATCCGGCATCTCCGTGCCGGATGCCACCACCTTTGCCGAGGCCGCGGCCATCATCCAAAAATACGGCATCGATCACCAGGTGCCTCCCTCCATCACACGCTTCATCCAGGCCGGCCTCGAAGGCGGCCAGGCAGATACCCCCAAGGCCGGGGACAGGGCCTTCAAAAGGGTGGCCAACATCCTGCTCGGCAACAATCTGGCCGCCTGCCGGGCCGCGGCCCGCGCGGGCGAGGAGTGCGGTTATCGCACGGTCTTCCTCACCTCCTCGCTCACGGGCGAGGCCCGTGAGATCGCGCATTTTTTTGCAGCCCTGGCCAGGGACCTCGATCAGGGCTTGACGGCCTTCGAACGGCCGGCGCTGCTGATCGCCGGTGGCGAGACCACGGTCACCATCCGCGGCGACGGCAAGGGCGGCCGCAATCAGGAGCTGGCGCTGGCCTTCCTGGTGGATCTGCTAGCGACTTCTCCAGATCTCGAGCGCATCGTCTTCCTGTCCGGCGGCACCGATGGTCAGGATGGCCCCACCGACGCAGCCGGCGCCGTGATATCGGCCGGGGTCCGGGAGAGGATCACCGCGCTGGAGCTGGATCCAGGCACCTATCTGGCGCGCAATGACGCCTATCGCTTTTTCGAACAGACCGGTTCCCTGCTGATGACCGGGCCCACGGGCACGAATGTCTGCGACCTCCAGCTGCTGATCGTGGCCTGAGGTCTGCCCGCATACTCACCCTGTTGCCGGGAGGCATTGACGCTGGAAATGGGGCTCGATTTCTGGCATAAATTTCCCAGGGGGAAAGCGTATGACGATGCTCAGAACAGTCAAACCGGCACAGGTCTTCATGGGCCGGCTCGAGCACGGGGCCGACCTGCTGGCAGAACTGAATTCCCTGGTAGACGAGTGTGGCGTCACCCTGGGGAGGATCGAGGCCATCGGGGCCGTGATGCAGGCCAGGGTGGGCTGCTACGACCAGACCCGGCACACCTACGGGTATGTCGAATTCGACCGCGAGATGGAGATTACCAAGCTTACCGGCAATGTATCGCTCAAGGACGGACAACCCATGGTGCATGCCCATATCACCCTGGCGGACGAGCAGGGACAGGCCTTTGGCGGCCACCTGGCCGAAGGCACGCGCATCTTTGCCTGCGAGGTTATCATCGAGGCCTACGCGGGCGATATCTTCGAACGCACCTGGGACGAAACCACCGGACTGAGCCTGTGGGAAAAGATATCCACCTGAAGGTGAGGGAAGCATCTGTCGCCTGGGTGGGGGGATGGATCCTCACCCGGTGCGGCTGCCTGCCGAATATCCATCAGGGGGAAGCGCCCCTTCCTGCCATCAAGGCGTTTCCCCCGGTATCATCGATCAAGCCCTCCTGATATCTCGTGATCAGAGCCTTTAATCGCTTGGGTCAGATTCCCCGCCGTTTGCGGCGGCAGGCAGGGTCCTCAGGCTTGCCTTGGTTTTCATGCCCATGATCCTGCGAGGGCTCAGGCGGTCTTGAGCTGGGGCAGGTCGACGAAGTAGTCGAGGGCCTCGGGATTGCTCAAGGCGTCACGGTTGAGCACGGGCTGATTGTTGATGATCTTTTTCACCGCCAGTTCGACCTTTTTCATGTTGAGGGTGTAGGGGATGTCCTTGACCGGGATGATCTTGGCCGGCACGTGACGGGGTGAGGCGTTGGTGCGGATGGCCTGTCGGATGCGGTCCTCGATCCAAGGTGTGAGTTCGTAGCCGGGGGCCATCTTGACAAACAGGATCACGCGCACGTCATTGTCCCAGTCCTGACTGACGACGATACTGTCGGCGACCTCGGGAATCAGGGCCGTCTGGGCATAGATCTCGGCCGTGCCGATGCGGACCCCGCCGGGGTTGAGGGTGGCGTCCGAGCGGCCGTAGATGATCACGCCGCCGTGGTCGTTGATCGAGGTGAAGTCGCCGTGGCGCCAGACATTGGGGAAGACATCGAAGTAGGCCTCCCTGTAGCGACGGTGTTCATCGTCGTTCCAGAAGTAGAGAGGCATGGAGGGGGCCGGGGCGGTGCACACCAGTTCACCCTGCCGGTTGCGTACGGGGCGGCCGTTTTCGTCAAAGGCCTCCACCGCCATACCCAGGCCGCGGCACTGCAGTTCGCCGGAATAGACGGGCCCCATGGGGTTGCCGAGCGCGAAACAACCGTTGATATCGGAGCCGCCGGAGATGGAGGCCAGTTGAAGGTCGGCCTTGATCTCGCGGTAGACAAAGTCGAAGTTGTCCTCGGACAGGGGCGAACCGGTCGATAGCACGGCCCTCAGCGCGCTCAGGTCAAACTGGCGCCCGGGCTTGAGGCCCGAGGCCTCCAAGGCGGTGATGTAGCCTGCGCTGGTGCCGAAAACCGTGATACCTTCGTCTTGGGCCATCTGCCACAGGGCGCTGGGGTCGGGATAGAAGGGGTTGCCATCGTAGAGCACGACGGTGGCGCCCACCGCCAGGGAGCAGACCAGCCAGTTCCACATCATCCAGCCGCAGGTGGTGAAGTAGAAGATAGTGTCATCGCGCTTCAGGTCGGTATGCAGGACGAGCTCCTTGAGCTGCTGCAGCAGGATCCCGCCGGCGCCCTGCACCATGCACTTGGGCAGCCCGGTGGTGCCGGAGGAGTACATGATGTAGAGGGGGTGATCGAAGGGCAGGGGGGTGAATTCAAGCTCACAGGTGATAGCGGGCGCGATAAAATCGCGGTAGGAAAGCGCCTGGGGGGGGAGGTCCAGGCCCTCTGTCTCCCCGGTGTAGGGCACGATCACCACCTGTTCGACGCTGGGGAGCTCTTTGAGGATCGCCCCCAGGCGTTCCAGACAGTCGATGCGTTTGCCCTTGAACCAATAGCCCTCGGCGGCGAAGAGTACGCGCGGTTTGATCTGGCCGAAGCGGGTGATGACCCCCTTGAGGCCGAAGTCCGGCGAACAGGAAGACCAGATCGCGCCCAGGCTGGTGGCGGCCAGCATGGCGAAGACGGCTTCGGGCATGTTGGGCAGGTAGCCCACCACGCGCTCGCCGGGCTGGAGACCGAGGGCCTTGAGGGAGGCTGCCAGGCGGGCCACCTCATGGGAGAGCTCGGCATAGGTGACCCTGCGCACCACGCGGTCTTCGCCCCTGAAGACCAGCGCGACCTTACGGTCGCGAAAGCGCAGCAGGTTCTGGGCGAAGTTCAGTCTGGCGCCTTCGAACCAGCGGGCGCCGGGCATGGGTGCCTCGGGGTCGACCACCCTCTCCCAGTGGCGGGAGGCGCGTACCTCGACAAAGTCCCACAGCGCGGCCCAGAATTCGTCCCGGTGCTCGACCGACCACTGGTAGAGCTCGGCGTACTGCGTGAAGCTCTTGTGATACCTGGTGTTGATCTGTTGCATGAATCGATACATGTTGGTGGAACGGATGCGTTCTTCAGATGGGGTCCATAGCATTCGGCCCATGACGATCTCCTTTCGATCTTGCGGTGTATGAATGAAACTTGGGGAGCAGCTGCAAAGCTGGCCCTTTTTTTGGGGGGAGCGCCCTCTCGAAGTCTTCCCGGACGTAGAGGACCGTGGGCGCCGTTTCCTGCGCGCCGGTACCGATACAGGCTGCAGGTGCGTTCCTATACTGCATGGCTTACCTTGGGGTTCCTGCCCATGATCGGGTTTCGCGTGTTATTTCTGCGTGATACCCATGATGGCGCGGGCCTCGTCCGGTCTGGCCGGCGTGCGGTTCAGGGAAGTAGCCACGCCGGCGGCCCACTCTACCTGCTCGTAGCTGCCCCGAGCGAGTTCGCCGTTGGGCATACGGATGTTGTCCTCCAGGCCTACCCGCATGTGGCCGCCCATGAGGCAGGACATGACATTGGCCGGGAACTGGTCAAGGCCCACACCGCAGGTGGTGAAGGTGGCCTTTTCCGGCAGGGCGTTGACCATGGCGATGAAGGCCTCCGGCCGGAAGCGCTGGCCGCCGGCCACGCCCCAGACGAAGTTGAAATTCATCGGGGTGCTGAAGATGCCCTGTTTGGCGATCAGGAGCGTGTTGTCGAGCCCGCCGATATCGTAGCACTCGATTTCGGGCTTGACGCCGGACTGCTCCATGGCGCGACCGAAATCCTGCAGCATGGTAAAGGTGTTTTCGAAGACGGTATCGAAGACGATCTCGCCGGTGCGGCGGTTGACGAGGCTGAAGTTCATCGTGTTGGTGTTGAGCGAGGCCATGGCCGGCTTGACCGCCACGATCTGGTCGATGCGCTGGGAGGGCGTGCATCCCGCGCCCACCGCCGAACTGAGGTTCACGATCAATTCGGGCGTGCGCTCTTTGATGGCGTCGTGTATGGCCCGGATGCGCTCGATGTCATGGGTGGCCAGCCCCTCGTCGTTGCGGGCGTGGATGTGCACCATGGCGGCGCCGGCCTGATAGCATCGGGCGGCTTCGACGGCGAATTCCTCCGGGGTGTAGGGGACGCTGGGGTTCTGTTGTTTGGAGGTGACCGCCCCGGTCAGGGCGGCACAGATGATGACCTTGTTCTCTCGTTGCGACATGGGTCTCTCCTTATGTTTTCTTGGGTGTATGCAGCCGGTCATTTCTCATCCGCTGATTATCGTCAGGGGGTGCATTCCCAGAGTCTGGCGGCGAGTTTGGGGGGCCAGGGCGTGACCCGTGGTTCCAGCCCAGGATTCCCTTTCGATGCACAGGGGGACTGCCGGTCAGACAGGCGCAAGGTCGATTTTTCCCCACCGAGGCGGTAGTCTTCAGGAGCGGCGATGAACGGTGCTGGTCTGTGAGCATGTGCGCTGGTCTCTGAACCTGTCCTGTATTTAAACTACACTATGTGAGAAAGTTAAACGAGTCAAGGGTCGAAGTGCACCCCCTGCCACCTGCGACGTTAAGGGAAGGCCAGGGCTTGCTGCGGGTGATTCACCAGGGATCGCATTCCCTGAGAGAGGGGCGCCGGGACTTGCCCCGGGCCTCAGGACCCCGCCCGGGGGATCAGTCTGCTCAAGACCGCCCGGGAAAAGCCGCTCTCATGGTTGGAAGCGGTGACCGCGAAGGCGGACTTTAGTGCGGGTGGCGCATTTGCCACCACCACCGCCCACTGCGCCCATTCCAGCAGATCCAGGTCGTTGTAGTCGTTGCCGATGGCCAGTGCCCCGCAGGGTGTCAGCGAGAGGCGTCCGCACAGCCACTGGGCGGCCTGGGCCTTGGAGACGTGTAAGGGGAAGATCTCGATCCAGAGCGAGCTTCCGTCCAGCGGTGAGGTGGTGCGGATGACCGTGAGGCCCTCGAGTCGCTGCCGGAGATTATCGTAGAGGTTAGACTGGCGGGTGATGGCCACGAACTGACAGGCCGGGCCGAAGTCGCGA
Organism: uncultured Bacteriovoracaceae bacterium; assembly: GCA_964618975.1. Taxonomy (GTDB): domain Bacteria; phylum Desulfobacterota; class Desulfomonilia; order UBA1062; family UBA1062; genus CAZUDI01. Next base: position 21,588 of record CAZUDI010000012.1, read on the forward strand.
GCCCTGTCAACCAGCGGTGTGGCATATTCCCGGTAGAGTGCCAGTCGGGTGGCGAAGTCGGGATTGTGCGCCCCGCTCGTATGGTAGGCGAAGAGATGGTTGTCGGGGATGGGCCGGTGGAGCATGAAATCAATCCTCTCCTGCACGAGCATGTCCGCGATGTGCGTCACCTCTGGAAGGGTGAGGTGATGCGCACACAGGAGTTTCTGCGACGACCATTCCACGATCCCGCCCCCGGAGGAAAAGATCAGGTAGTCCAGGGGGAAGCGCGCGTCAAGTACCCGGCGGGCGGAGTGCAGGGATCGCCCCGTGGCGATCACGCGCGCGACGCCAAGCCCCCCCAGACGCTGAAGCGTCGCAAGGTCGGCAGGGCTCACACGGCCCTGGGGCCCCAGCAGGGTGCCGTCGAGATCGGTCACTACCATGGTGAGCTCGCTGTGCATATCAGACGCCTCCGTTTTCTGAGCTCGCAGAATCGGTCTTGGATGTCAAGCCGGGAGACGGTTTCCCCGAAGAGCCCCGGTGCTCCTTGGCAATTCACGTGAAGGGGCAAGGTGCTCAGCGGCGCAGCTTCAGTCCCTTGGATAAGCATGGGATAAGCATGGGTATGAAGCCCAGCGGGAACCCCGGAGGCGCGCTATTAGGGGAGTGAGGGCCAAGGGATGTCTGCGATGATAGCGTATATGTCGGCGGCGATGTCCTCCACCAGGGCATTGAGACGGGCGGCCAGCCGCCTGGAGAGTTTTCCGCTGAAGGCGACCGTTTCGCCGATCTCGACACCGTAGACTGCGCCGATGGCGGGTACGGGGTACCCGCTGGTGCGGGCGAAGTCCATCAGGGTGAAGAAATCCAGGCCGTGGGACGAGAACAGATGCCGGGTGCCCGGGCCCCGGCACGGCTGGATGCGGTGTAATTGGCCCGGATTCCCCCCCCTGGTGGTCATGGCGTCGATCACGAAGACGCGCTCAAAACCCAGCACCTCATCCAGGAGGGCCAGACCGACCATGGCGCTCGTGGTCACCCTGGCGCCGGGGATGCGACCCTCGAGCCGGGAGGCGATCACGAGCCCCACCCCGTCATCGCCCAGGATGGGGTTGCCCATGCCCAGGATGAGATCCCCCCTTGGGGGGGTGTGCCACGCGGCGTGCATACCCCCCCCTTTAATCGCTCTGGTGCGAATTCCGTGCCGCTGGCGGCGAGCAGTATCCAGTCCTTGGCCCGGGGGGACATGCGGGGGTGATCTCCCGGATGAGCCGGCCCGCATGGTCGCGGATGGCGACCGTAAGCGGCAGTCCTCCCGGGAGGGAGTGCGTGGCGCAGCTCAGGCAAGGATCGTAGGCGCGGAAGGCCATCTCCACCATGTTGAGGAAGCCCTCCTTGACGTCGGGCCCCCTCACGAATTCCCGGGCCGCCTTCTTGATCGACAGGCAGATGGGCGCGGCGTTGTTCTGGGTGGCCACGATCAGGTTGGCGCGCGTGATGATGCCGTCGTCGTCGGTCTCGTAGTGGTGGAAGAGGGTCCCGCGGGGGGCCTCCACCGCCCCGACACCCTTGTGGCGCAGCTTGAGGTCCATGTTGCGCAGGTCCCGGCTCGTGAGCTGTGGGTCGTCGGCGATCATGACGTTGTGTTCGGCCGCCTGGAGGGCGCAGATGAGGCGCGCCCAGTGGGTGGCCAGGGTAAGGTGGCAGGGTTTGCCGCCCAGGGTGTCGAAGAGGATCTGGGCCTCCTTTTGCGCCAGCGGGGTTTTGAGGGCGTCGGCCACGTTCAGCCGGGCCAGGGGCGCCACCCTAAAGAGCGAGGTGCCCGGGCCCTCGATCAGGCCCTGCCAGCCCAGGGGCTTGAGGTGGGTCAGCCGGATGTAGGTCCAGGGCTCTACCCACTCACCGATGTAGCGGTCGTAGTCACGCGGGTGAAAGCGCAGGTACTCCTGTCCGTCGGGGTCGATGACGCGCACGTCGCCGTCGTAGAAATTTACCCGGTTGTCCTGGTCGACCAGCGCCATGTAGTAGGTCTTGAGCCGGTAGGCCTCATGGGTGATGAGGTCCAGATAGGCCGGGTTTTTCAGCACCATGTCCTTGAAGAGCTGGATGGCGAACTGGGCGAAATCCAGGGTACTAACGGCCGTTTGCCTGATCCAGCGGCGATCGTCCTCGGTGATGCCCTTGGGCACGCCGCCGGGCAGGCCGCCCTCGGGGTGCGGGGCCTTGCCGAAGATGTGGCGGATGATGTCGCGGTTGCGCCGGCGCACCTCGATGACCCGGGCGCCGATCTCCTTGCCTACCTTGCCGATCACGCCCAGGATATTGCGTTCTTTGGGGTCGGCGTCCGGACCCATGATGAAGTCGGGCGCGGCCAGAAAGAAGAAGTGGATGTAGTGGTCCTCAATGAAGAAGGCGTTGAACTCCAGCTCCCGGATCAGGCGCGCGGCCGGGGTGGGTTCCACGCTGTAGAGGTCGTCGAGGGCCTTGGTGGCGGCCATGTGGTGGGCCGAGGGGCACACCCCGCAGATGTTGGGCACGATGCGGGGCATCTCCTCGGCCGGACGGCCGACGCAGAAGCGCTCGAAGCCTCTCAGTTCCACCACCTGCCAGAAGGCGTCCCTCACCCGGCCGTTCTCGTCCAGGAAGAGCTCGATCTTGCCGTGCCCCTCGAGTCTGGTAATGGGGTCAATGGTTATCTTCTGTGACATGGGAATCTCCTCGGCCTTATTTCCCGCGCACGGGCCTGAAGGAGGCCTGCGGCAGACTGAAGCGGTAGCAGTACCCGGCGGGATCCACGAGGGAAGCGGCGGCGTCCTCGCTCTCCTGCCCGCCCTCGGCGCGCATCAGCGCGGAGAGCGCGGAGAGGAATTTGGCCCCAGCGTCGGGGATGCCCTCCACTGGACCGAAGCAGCCCCGGCAGGGGGTGTTGACGCGCAGGCAGGTTTCGCCGCAACCCGAGCGCACCGCCGGCCCCAGGCACAGGATCCCCTGGGCCAGGAAGCACAGGTCGGGATCGGCCTCGACCTGGTGGATGCGCCTGAACTCAGCGATTTCGATCTTGGCGGGTTTGGTGCGGTTGCGCGGGCAGGTATCGCACAGGGCCTTGCGCGGCGCCAGGGTGGTGCCCCTCGGCGGCAGCTTGCCCTCGACCACCGCCAAGACCGCGTTGGCCACGAGGTCCGGCGGCGGCGGACAGCCGGGCAGGTAGTAGTCGACCGGGATGACCTGGTTGAGGGAGTAGACGTGCTCGAAGAATTCCGGCAGGGTCAGCCGATAGCCGTTGACCTGGCTTTCGGGCTGGGGATAGGTGCCCTGAGGGTTGACCACGGTGGGGGCATCGCGGTAGACCCAGTCGAAGATGTCGGCCTTGCTCCTGAAATTCGCCAGGCCCGGGGTGCCGCCGAAACAGGCGCAGGAGCCGAAGGCCAGCACGATCTGCGACTTTTCGCGCAGCAGCTCGGCCATCTCCTGCTGCTCCGAGTTGCGCACCGCGCCGTGGATGATGCTCAGGGCGATCTCGCCGGGGGCGAGCGTCCGGATGCCGGCATATTTGAAGTCCATGGCCACGGGCCACAGCACGATATCCACCGCCTCGGCCACCTTAAGAAGCGTTTCGTTCAGGTCCACGATGGTCTCGTCGCAGCCTCCGCAGGCCGTCAGCCAGTAGATGGCCACCTTGGGTAAATGCGCCATTGTGTCTCCTCCCCGTAATCGCTATGGGTTGAATCCCCTTGCCGCTTGCGGTGTCAAGGCGGGTCCGGGGCTTGTCTTTGGGTTCATACCCATGCTTCCTCTGTGACGTAGCCGGTCTATACCGTGGGTGAAAGCGGTCCCAGTGGCTTGATCTCGCGGAGCATCTCCTCGATGGCCCCGCGGATCTGGTGCCCCTCGGGGTCGCGAGAAAAACTGACCTTGAGCCGCTGGGGCTCGATCCCGAATTCCTGGAGTAAACGCTTGAGTAGCAGCACACGCGTGTGCGTCTGGGTGTTGCCGTTGAGAAAGTGGCACTCGCCCTCCGGGCAGCCGAGCAGCAGCACCCCGTCCGCGCCGTGACGGAAGGCCTCGATGATATCGAGGGTATCGATCTTGCCGCAGCAGACCACCGGGACGAGGTTGGGGATCCCGGCGGGAGCCTGGTTTGCGTTCAGATAGCCCCAGCCGAAGCGGCAGGAGAAGCACACCAGTTTGGGGATGTAGTCGCACATACCGTCCTCCTTTGTATCTTAGAGCGAGGCCAGCACTTCGGCCAGGCGTTCGGGCGTATCGCTGCCACTGAGCTCGCGGGCCCCGGCCGGGCAGCCGGAAACGCACAGGCCGCAGGCCTTGCAGCGGAACTGGTCGGTCTGGGAGACGAGGCCGCTTTCGGTCACCCTCAGGGTGGCCGCCCCGTAGTGGCAGGCACTGACACATACGCCGCAGCCGCTGCAGAGGTGCTCGTGCAGGATCACGCGCGGGAGATGTTCGTGGATGCCGATGGACACGCAGGCCTTGCACGAGACACACGGCCCGCAGCACAGGCAGCGCCGGGCCTCCTCGATGGCCTCCTCCAGGGTGAAGCCCCGCTCGTAGAGCGTAAAGTGCAGGCGTTTTTCGGGGGGGATCCACACCACGTCCGGCTCATGGCGGTAGTCCTCAGGATGCCGCTGGGGGATCTCGAAGCTCGCAAAGGTCCGGCTGCGGCCGGCGGTGAGGTCGAGCCCCTTGAGGCAGCGTTCGATGGACTCGGCCGCCTGCTGGCCCTCGGCCATGGCGTCCACCATGAAACCGACGCGCCGGACATCCCCGCCAATGAAGACCCCGGGTCTGCTGCGGCTTTCCAGGGTGAGTTCCTCGACATCGAGCCGGCCGCTTTCGTCCAGCAGGCCCTCGCGCTGGAGGAAGGCTCTGTCGGGCCCCTGGCCAACCGTGATGACGAGCACCTCGCCTGCGATGGTGAGGGTGTCGTCGGTATCGAAGGCGGGAGCAAAGCGCCCCTCGCTGTCGTACACCCGGGTGCAGCGAGGGGATTCGATACCGGTGAAACGACCGGCGCAAGCGAGAATCGCCCTCACGCCGCGGGAATAGACGATACGGATGCCTTCCTCCCAGGCGCCGCGGAGCTCCTCCTCGTCGGCGGGGATGCCGTCGCGGGAGCCCTTGTCCTCGCACTCCAGGGCCACGACGGTGACGTCGCCTCCCAGGCGCCTGGCCGAGCGTGCCACATCGAAGGCCACATTGCCGCCGCCGATGACGATCACCCGTTTGTCGCCGAAGTAATCCTGCGCCAGGATACCGCGGCTGACCTCGTAGAGGAAGCTCTGGCCATACATGACGCCCTCAAGCTCCTGGTTGTCCAGGGGCTGGCCGGCGTAGGTGAGCACCCGCGGGGAGGGGGTGCCCTTGGCGATGAAGACCGCCTTGTAGCCCTCCTTGCGGAGCTTGTCGAGGGAGAGTCCCCCTTCGCCCACGCGGGCGTTCAGCTGTACCTCGATGCCGGCGATGCGGACCATGTTCTGGATGACCCGCACGAGGACGTCCTTGGGGAGCCGGTAGTGGGGGATGAGCCACAGTGCCCCGCCGAGCCGGCCTGTGGCCTCAAAGAGCCGCACGCGGTAGCCCTTGCGGCTGAGGAAGAAGGCGCACATCAGTCCGCCGGGTCCGCCGCCGATGACGGCCACGTTTTCCCGGTCCTTGACCACGTCGAACTCCGCTTTGCACTCGAGGTGAGCGAGGTAGTTGTCGGACACGAAGCGCTTCAGCAGCCGGCGTCTGATCGAGCCGCCTTTGGTCTGGTAGTTACAGCCCAGCTCGCAGATCCCGCAGACATAGCCGCACACCGGAAAGAGGGGGTTGTTGTCGAAGAGATAGTCGCCGATCTGGATCAGCCCCTCACGCGCCCGGGCGGGGTCAGCCGGGAGCAGGGACAAAAGCACGTTCGTGCGCTGGATGTCCTCGTTGATAGGGCATTTTTCCTGGCAGGGCGGCAGGAACTGCGTGATGGCCGCCTCCACAACCGCCCCGGAGTTATTGGTGGTCTTCCACATAGCGAGTCCTCCTCATATCGTGCAGGCCTCTGAACGCCGTGATCTGTCAAAAAATTAACATGCTGCTCACGGACAGACGCAAAACCAATGCCATTAATTAATAACAGATTAAAATTATATAGATAGATTTTGAGGGGGTCAGCAGGTGCGAGGGCAAGGGGCAAGCTGCCCCGTTTGAGGGGGGCTATATTCCCCCGCCCGGCGCCCTTCAGGGGCACCGGGCGGCTAAAACGGGCGTGCAATTATGGGCATGAACCCCATGGCAAGCCCTGAATCCCCTCAACGCTGCCAGCGGTCAGGGGATTCGACCCCTAGCGATTAAGGCCCGGTTTCGGGGTTCACCCCCCGGCCAGACCTTGGAGCCAGGCGGGTGGCAGGGGATCCCTGAGGTCGAAGCAGGCGTTCATGTGCTCGGCATAGCGCAGCTGGAAGGGGACCGCCTCGATCTCGAGGTCCCTCAGATGGGCCACGTCGGGGGAGGTCCCGATCTCCAGATAGGGCCGCTCGGCGCTCTCCCCGGAACTAAACAGCACCCGGGGATTCACGCTGACGCGGAAGTCGGCCGTAAAGCAGGTGCGGCTGCGGATGACGCGGCCCGCATGCCGGCTGTAGAGAAAGGAGCTTTCGTCGAAGTGCTGCCGGCGTCCCTTAAGGGGAACACGCACCTTCAGGTAGGTGGAGCGCTGCTCGTCGAGGACCTCGCTGATACAGTCCGTGTCATCGAGCGTGACCTGGATGGGGCGCGTGGTCTTGGGCAGCCCCCAGATGACATTGCCCCGCAGGCGGTTTTCCTCCGAGGTCACGGGCATGTCGGCGATGAAGTAGCCCAGGCGGTCGAACATCCCCGGCATCACCAGGGGCAGAAGCGGCGGGTTGAGCCGCGCCTTGACCATGACGGGGATGGCCACGGCGATCTCGTTGTAGGGTCGTACGTGCATCACCCGCTTGTACTGGTAGCATGAAAAGGCCACCAGCGCGCGTGAGCCGGGCATCCTCACCGGAGAGGCCTGCGGGCTCAGACGCTCGGCCACCAAGGCCTGCGCCCTGGCATAGGGGCACGGAAATATGGCCATGGCGCAGGTAACATCACCGTAGAAGGTGGGGAAGAGGTAGTCCTTTTTTACCCCTGGCGTGAGCTCGATGGGCTGCGCCGCCCGGCGCAGATCGAAACGGCGGAAGAAATCCTGTGTGAATGCCTGCTCGTTGTCGAGCATTTTGTCCGGAATGTCCCAGGTCGGTTCCATATGCCCTCCTTGCTTGCAGAAAGCCTCTCGTCGATGGCGATCGCAGTGCGCTGCGGCCTTGCCCCTGGGGGTCGCATCCCCCGTTTGTCCTCCAAGAAGGGACCGGGGCGTACCCCGGGGTTTCCCGCCTCTAGGGGGTAAGAGCGACTATAATGACCGACGGTCATAATTGCAAGAAAATTCTCGCGCCCGCTGTCTGCCCCGGTCTTGCGTGCGGCGGGAGGCCCCGGATGGGCGGCCCTTGTGCCACGGTTTTGGGGCTGTCCCTTTGGGGGGCCGCGAAGGGGGCCTGGCTTCAGGTGCAACTGAAGAAGCGTTTGAGCAGGTCGCCGAGCATCTCTTCGGCCTCGCCCGGCCGGTGGAGTTCCTGCGTGATGATGGCCTTGTGGCAGACGTCGAGGATGGTGCCGAGCACCACCCGGGTATAGATGCCCCAGTCGGTGATGGCGTATTCGTCCACGGGGTTGAGGAAGCGCCGTACGATGACGGAGAAGGCCTCGAGCGTCTGGCCGGTGGAGGGGTGGAGGCGCTCGGAGGCGATGTTGGCACGCAGCTCGGCCAGGTACATGCGGTTGCCCTCAAAGAAGGCGAGGATGGCCCCGGTCAGTTCGCGAATCTGGATGATTTCCCGGTGGGGCGCGATTACCTCGATCAGGAAGCGCTGTGTGGAGTGGCTGATGACGGAATCGATCAGGTCTTCCTTGTTTCTGAAATACAGGTAGAAGGTGCCCTTGGCGATGCCGGCGCGGCGCACGATGTCGTTGATCGAGGTCGCCGGGATGCCCTTGTGCTCGAAGAGCACGGCGGCATGCTGGGCGATGAATTCCCGGCTGATGTGTTTCGGGCGCTGCTCCTTTATGTTCGTGGCCATGTGTTCTCCCCGTCAGCCGTTCAGCCTAGCGTATTTTGGGCGCGCTGTCGATGGCCTTGCACTCGGGCTGCGCGGGCCGAGGGCGTGCGGGCCCGGCCTCAGGTGCCGAAGATACTCCGCAGGGCGGATATGAACATCTCGACCGCCACCGTGGTGAGCAGCATGCCCATGAGCCGCTCCATGGCGAGGAGCACCCGCTGGCCGAAGAGCTTGAGCAGGGAACTGGAAAGCAGGAGCAGCGCTCCGGTCATAAGCCAGGCCAGCACGAGCGCCAGCAGCCACGCGGCCCAGCGCGAAGGCTCGCGCGCCATGAGCAGCAGCACGGTGGCCATGGCCGAAGGGCCGGCAATGGAGGGGATTGCCAGCGGCACGACGAAGGGTTCCCCGTCGCTGGTGTCGTGGAAGATTTCCTCTGCACCCGAAAAGATCATGCGGATGGCGATGAGGAAGAGGATGATGCCGCCGGCAATGCTCAGCGAAGGTTCGGAGATGTGCAGCAGCACGAGCAGGTAGCGCCCGCCGAACAGGAAGACCACCAGCACCCCCAGGGCGATCAGGAGTTCGCGCAGGAGGATATGGCGCCGGCGCCCGGGTTCGATCTTCTTGAGGACGCACAGAAAGAAGGGGATGTTACCCAGCGGGTCGAGCACCAGAAACAGCAGAAAGGTGGCGGAAAGGATCGACATCGCTCCTCCTCGTCCGGATGAGTGCAACTTTGGTGCGCTATCTTACACGGATTCGGGTTCATGGGACAACCACCAAAGCAAGGGAGGGCAGGCCCGGCCCTTTGCGCCAGTCGCACGGTGGTAACCCTCAGAACAGGGGGATCCCATTGCGGCGAGCGACCCGCTGCCAGTGATAGCGGGTGAGTGCCCCGGCTGTGGGCCGCAGATCCCGGCAGCGCGCCAGGATCCCCTGTTCGAAGGCGTGCGCGGCCCCGAAGGCCTGCTGCGAGAGCGTCACGAGCGCAGGGTCCTGCGTTTCCCAGTCGTAGAAGGACACCGGCAGGCAGAAGCGCTCCTCGCGTTCACGAATGGCGGGTGCGATGTCGCCGATGAGGGCCTCGTATCGCAGCTCGGTGTTAAGGTGATAGGCCGCATGGCGCCACCAGAGGGAATCGGCGCGGTATGCGGCCCCGCCGGTGCTGCTGCCCGCTGGCAGGGCCTTAGGCAGCAGCGGCTTGAAGGCGCTCAGGCAGGGACCGCTGCCCCCGGTGACGAAAATCCGCAGGCCGCCCGCGTCCTCGAGGGCCACCACCAGCGAGGCGGTGGTCTGGCTGCGCCGGATGATGGGGTCCGCAAAGTGCATGCACACGTCGCGGTTGAAGCCCCGGCCCGGCTGGGCCGCATGGTGGGAACGCAGCAGGGCGAAGGCCTGTGCAAGGTCCATACGACCCTTGAGCCCGGCCAGCATCCCCCGGGTGTGCCCGCTGCGGAAGCCGCCCCCGGCGAAATACGACATCAGGGGGTCGCGCAGGCGGCGCATGTCCGTGCCGGGGGCCAGGGAGGCCTGGTCCCAGTCGTCTCCCAGGGAGGGGGTGTTCGAGATGGCGGCGTAATCTTCGAACGACCGGCAGGCGTAGTCGCGGCCCACGGTCTCGAGCACGATGACCTCGCGGCGGTCCATGATCAGAAAGGCGTTCATATAGGCCAGGCGTTTGTCGCGGTAGCCGCAGGCGCCGCCCTGGCCGTATTGTTGCAGCAGGGAGGTGATGACGTCCACGGCCTCCGCGGCCGTCGCCGCGCGCTCCAGGGCCAGGCGCAGGAGGTCCATGCCGATGAGCCCCGGGGACTTTTCGGGCTTCTGGCGGGTGAAGAGGGCCTCGTTGCCGATGATGAGTCCCTTCTTGTTGACCCCCATCTCGGCCCCCCACATCCAGAAGGGCCGGCTCAGTAAGCACGCATTCGTGCTGCGAGCCTGGGGGATGGTGATGTAGGTGCACGCGAGCATGTCGCCCGGCGGGTGTATGGCCCGCGGCACGGTGGTGATCAGCTGGGCCTCGTCCGGTTCCCGATCCGAGTTCTTACCGAAGATGGCCTGCCCATTCCCGCACCAGGACGCCTGTGCGCCAAAGGTATCACACATGCAGCACCTCCTCGCTCCCTTTGAACTACACGCTAACCATCCGGGAATCAAGAGAGTGCATTGCATGGGTTGCAGTTACAGATACTGGCGGCGTTAAGGCCCGGGGCTTGCCCTGGGGTTTGTCCGCAGGATTTGCATCCCCGCGCGAAAATTGATAGTGGTTGTCGTCGGAAGGATGCAGTGACCCTGTTAAAGGAGATAGAGATGCGCACACCGGATAGCATGCCCACCCCGCAAGAACTGCTCCAGGCGGAGCATTTGCTGATCAGGGAGGTCCATTCGCGACTGGCCAGGCGGTATTTATCCCGCTACCCGGCCCCGGAGGCCGATACCCTGGCACGCTCCATTACCGGCATCCTCTTTGCCGGCGGGCCTCTGTCTGAACAAGGACAGCATCTCCTTGGGGTACAAGATCATCCCGTCACCCGTGAACTGGCCCTGCTGCAGGAGGATGAAGAAATCAGGCGGGCGGCGAGTGATACCGCCGTACTGAAGGCCGTCTTCCTGAGCCGCCGCGCCGGATGCAGGGGTGCGCAAGCAAGCACGGCGGCCGTTGATCTGCTCAGGCAACTCGGCCTGTTCCGGGAGGGGTTCAGACCTCCCACCCCGCGCTCTTATGTCCGTATGGCACAGGCTTTCTCCGAGGCTGCCGATTGACCGCCGTCCAACAGATGTATCCCGGAGAATGTCCGTCGTGTGAGATCAACCAGGGCAGCGGCGTATAATGGCGCGCATGACCGGGGAGGGACGCGTGTGAATCAGGGATTGCACTTTTCTGCGGGGTGCGTCAGACTGTGGCCATGTGCGGCCGATTCTGTCTGACGACCCCGCCTAAGGTATTGCAGCGGCTCCTGCCCGAGCTTATGATCGATGCCGCAGCGAATGAGGGCTTTGTGCCGCGCTATAACATCGCCCCGCTGCAGCCCATCCTGGCGGTCCTCAACACGCCCGTGCCACGGTTGAGCGTTCTGAGGTGGGGGCTGATCCCCGCCTGGGCCCGGGACGCCTCCCTGGCATCTCGCATGATCAATGCCCGCGCCGAGACGCTGGCCGACCGGCCCGCCTTCAGGGCGGCCTACCGCAAAAGGCGCTGTCTGATCTTCGCCGACGGTTTTTACGAGTGGAAGAAAGGCGCCCGGAAGGCCCGCGAGCCCTTCTACTTTTTCCGGCAGGATCGTCTGCCCCTGGCCCTGGCCGGTCTGTGGGAGCAGTGGAGTCCCGGACAGGGGCAGGGGCCTGAGCTGACAGCGACCATCATTACTACGGTTGCCAATGCCTTGGTAGCGCCGGTGCACGCGCGCATGCCGGTCATCCTGCCTGAGGAGGCCTGGGAGAGGTGGCTCGCGCCGGATACGGCCGCAGAGGCCGACTGTCTGGCGCCGTATCCCGCCTCCGGCATGGGGAAGCATGCGGTCTCTTCGCTGGTCAACAATATCCGTAACGATCTCCCGGGGTGCATTCAACCCGCAACGCCGGAGAGTCCGGGGCTGTTCTGAGCCCTGTTCCTGGCGCGCGGGGGATTTGCAGCGCTGCGAAACCTTTGGGCGAAGCGCGAAAGCGAGGATGCAAGCCCTCAGGAGGACGGGTGCTGAAGTCCTGATTGGCGGGGATGCCAGGGTTGCCAAGGGCCTATGTCCCTATTTTCAAGATAACCTGCTGTAATTAAAAGACATATAAACCACCGGCACCATGGCACGCATGTTGCTCTATGGGATGTGGTTTGACATGGATGGCCTTTTTCACATGTATGAAGGGAGGTAGTATGCCGGTATTCAAGGATACGGAGTTCCTGTACGAGTCGCTGGGGGGGTTCTGGAAGGCACTGGATGGTATGGACGAGTTCAGCAGTGCCACCAAGAAGGCCAATCTGGTAATCAAGTTCGATATCACAGAACCCAATGCCGTCATCTGGATTACGCCTGAGGGCGTGGAGTTGGGTGAGAAGAAGATGAAACCCGATATCGTCATGTCCCTGACCGGGGATACCTGCCACGCCTTCTGGATGAAGGAGCTCTCGCTGCCGGTAGCCCTTGCCAAGCGCAGGATCAAGGCCAAGGGCAACATCTCCAAGGTACTGAAGCTTCTGCCGGTGGTGAAGCCGGCTTTCGACATGTATCCGTCCTACATCGCGAAATACAACATCTGAAACGCGCAGTCCCCATTATTACAGCAAGAGGGAGGTTATTATGCAGGGTGAATTTGTGCCTGGAATGTTTGCCTTCGAGATCGAGGCCCAATGTGAGAAGCAGCCGAATTTCAATGTGGTTACGTTCGATAATGGTGATTTGCCCGACGAACGGGTCTCCTATGCTGAGTTGTTTTCCGGCGGATGCGCCCTGGCATGGATGCTGAAAAAGGCCGGCCTTGGGCGCGGCGACCGCTTCAGTCTGGTCATGCGCAACCACCCGGAGTTCCTGTACGCCATGCTGGCCGCGTCCCTGACCGGTACCGTGCTCGTGCCCATCGACCCGCGCTCCAAGGGCAGCAAGCTGACCTATCAGATCAAGGATTCGGGCTCCAAGGGGATCATCGTCAGCAACGAGTTCGTGCCCCAGGCCGAGGAGGCCGTGCGCGAACTCGGCGGGGTGAAGATCCTGGGTGTGGCCCACAAGGAGGGGCTCCCGGGCGATTACCGCTCGCGCTATCCCGATCTGCAGGAAAGCATCTCCAGCGCCCCCGGGGGGGCCCCCGACGGCCGCAATCTGGATCCCAAGTCGCCCTTCGAGATCATCTATACCTCGGGCACCACCGGCGACCCCAAGGGGGTGGTGGTGAAGGCCGATCGCATGCCCATGTTCAAGCTGCTGGCCCAGCTCGTCTGGCAGTACCAGGCCGATGACATCCTCTACACCGGGCTCTCGCTGACCCATGGCAACGCCCAGGCCGTCACCCTGGGGCCTTCCGTCATGCTGGGCATCCCCTCGGTGATCAGCCGCAAGTTCACCAAGAGCGGGCTGTGGGACGTGTGTCGCCGGCACGGGGCTACCACCTTCTCCCTGCTGGGCGGCATGATGATGGGGCTCTACAGCGAGCCGGTGCGGGAAGATGACGGCGTAAACCCGGTGCGCAAGGTGATCAGCGCCGGCACGCCGATTCCCATCTGGCAGGCCTTCGAGGAGCGCTTCGGGGTCAGGATCCATGAATGGTACGGAGCCGTGGAGGGCGGATTCGCCCACAACCCCCCCGGGGAGGGTCCCCTGGGCTCCTTCGGCAAGCCCATCGAGGGCGTGATGGAGATGCGTGTGGTGCATGAGGATGACAGCGAATGCGCCCCGCACGAGATCGGGGAGCTCATCTCGCGCCGCGTGGGAGTCAGGGAGGAGGTGGAGTATCTGGGCCGTAAGGGTGCCTCCCAGGAGAAGACGCGCGGCGGCTGGCTGCGCTCGGGTGACATGTGTCACCGGGATGAGAACGGCTGGTTCTTTTTCGATTTCCGCAAGGGCGGCGGTCTCCGCCGGCAGGGCGATTTCATCCAGCCCGAGTACGTGGAAAAGGCCCTGGCCGATTTGTCCGAGGTGAGCGATGTGTGCGTCTACGGCATCCCGGCCTCCTCGGGCGCCCCGGGTGAGAGCGATATCGTGGCCGCCATCGTCCCGGTCAATGGGGGGGGCATCGATGTACGCCCGTTGTTCAAGGCGCTCGGGAAAAGCCTGGACAACAATTCGATCCCCTCCTATCTGCAGGTCGTCCCCGAGATACCCAAGAGCGCCTCCGAGAAGAACCTCGACCGTCTGCTGCGGGACGAGTTCAGTCCGGAGGCCCCCAATGTATTCGCATACGATGCGTACCGCTGATCAATGAGAGGAGGATTGAATGGCTTACGATTACTGTGACATGCATGCCGCCGAACTCGAGCTCACCGACGATCACGAGGAGCTCAAGCAGTCTTTAAGAAGATTCGCCATGGAGAATCTTCGTCCGGCGTCCATTGAACTTGACAAAATGAGCGCCGAGGATGTGATCCGGGAGGGTTCGCTCTTCTGGCAGAACATGAAAAAGATGCACGCCCTGGGCTATCACACGATCTTTGTACCGGAGGAGTACGGTGGGATCGGGCTCGACCCCGTCTCGGTGCACATCTTCATGGAGGAACTCGCCTATGCCTCGGTAGGCTTTGCCGTGGCCAACGGTGTGGACTGCTTCCCGTCCTTCATGGCCAACCTCTGTATCACCGACCACCCGGAGCTCGAGGATCTGATCCTCAGGCCCTTCGTCAACGATATGGAATGTAGGAACACCGCCTGCTGGGCCATCACCGAGCCGGCCCACGGCTCCGACATCCTGCTGGCCGGTACCCCCTATTTCCACAATCCCAAGATTACACACCAGGTGGTGGGCCGCAAGGACGGCAGTGACTGGGTGGTTAACGGCCAGAAATCGGCCTGGGTATCCTGCGGGGTCACGGCCAGCAAGGCGGCCCTGTTCTTCGGTGTCGATCCCTCCATGGGTATGTCGGGCGGGGTGATCGCCATTATCGATCTGGACCAGGAAGGCGTAACCCGCGGCAAACCGCTGGAGAAGCTCGGGCAGCGCGAGCTGCCCCAGGGCGAAATCTACTTTGATGACGCCCGCATCCCCGAGAACTATGTGCTCTGTGACCAGGAGGCCTACGAGGAGATGAGCGCCCTGATCCTGGGGGTGGCCAACGCCGGCATGGCCACCTATGCCCTGGGCGGGGCGCGGGCGGCCTTCGAGGAGGCCCTGACCTATTCCAAGGAGCGGGTTCAGGGGGGGCGTCCCCTGTGCGACCACCAGGCCGTGCAGGTCAAGCTGGCCAACATGTTCATCAATGTGGAGGCGGCCCGCCAGATGTCGCGCTCGGTCATGAATTTCAATCTGACCTGCTTCCCGCCGCGCACCGAGTACTCCATCGCCTCCAAGATCTTCTGCACCAATGCGGCCTTCGAGGTGGCCAACGATGCGGTCCAGATCTTCGGCGGCTACGGGCTGAGCAAGGAGTACTTCATCGAGAAGCTCTTCCGGGACATCCGGGCCTGCATGATCGAGGACGGCTCCAACGACAGCCTCACGATCGCCGTGGCCAACCACATCATCTATGGCGACCTGGCCTATTGAGGGCGGCCCCCTTCACGACCACACAAAAGGAGAGAGATGCAATGGACGACGTCTATATCATCGGGGTAGGCATGATCCGCTTCAACAAGTATCCGGACAAGACCGTGAGGGGCATGGCCCACGAGGCGATCGACCTCGTGCTGCAAGATGCCGGCATCACCAAGGACGATCTGCAGGCGGCCTATGTCTCGAACACCTTCTGGGGCATGTTCGCCAACCAGCACTCCATCCGCGGAGAGGTCATCCTGCGTGACATGGGCATCGACGGCATTCCGATCGTCAACTGCGAAAACGCCTGTGCCGGGGCCTCGACCGCCATGCACCTGGGCTATGCGGCCATCAAGGCCGGAATCTCGGAGGTGATCCTGGCCGTGGGATCGGAGAAGATCACCCACGAGAACAAGGCCCTCTCGCTGGGGGCCTATGCCTCGTGCATGGATGTGGAGAACTTCGACAAACAGATCGCCATGTTCGAGAAGGTCAGCCAGGAACTCAACATCACCATCCCCGAGGGACAGACCCCCCCCGGCGAGGGGCGTAGCATCTTCATGGATGCCTATGCCATGGGGGCGCGCTGGCATATGGACCGCTTCGGCTCCACCCAGGAACAGCTGGCCTATATCTGCGCCAAGAACCATTTCCACGGGTCGTTGAACCCCAAGTCCCAGTATCAGATGGACATGAGCATGGAGGAGGTGCTGGCCGACCGGCCGGTGGCCTTCCCGCTGACGCGTGCCATGTGCGCCCCGGTGGGCGACGGCGCGGCAGCGGCCATCCTCTGCTCGGAGGGCTACCTCAAGCGGCTCAAGAACAGCCGGCCGGTCAGGGTCAGCGCCTCGGTGCTCGGTTCGGGCCGCGTGCGCGACCTGGACGGGGAGGATATCGGCGAGCGGCTTTCCAGACTGGCCTACGCGCAGGCCGGCCTCGGCCCGCAGGATGTCGATCTGGCCGAACTCCACGACGCCACCGCCTGGGGTGAACTCCATCAGAGCGAGGTCATGGGGTTCTGCCCCATGGGGGAGGGCGGTCCCTTTGCCATGACCGGGGCCACCCGGCTCGGCGGAAAGATGCCCATCAACACCAGCGGCGGGCTGGAGTGCCGCGGGCACCCTATCGGGGCCTCGGGTCTGGCCCAGATCCACGAACTCGTGGAACAGCTCAGAGGCGAGGCCGGAAAGCGCCAGGTTGAGGGCGCCCGCATCGGGCTGGCCGAGAACGGCGGCGGCAATCTGGGGGTCGAGGAGGCCTCTATGTGCATTCATATCCTGGAGCGGGTATAGAGAAGGTGAACCCTCCCCAGGTGTCCTGCTGCACGTGAGGAGGGCGTGCTCAGTTTCCATGGAGGGAGAGGCGGGCTAAGTGGTCCTTTTGCGGACCCCCGTCCGCTCCCTGCGGTTTTCCCCGGGTTGTGAGGGGCTGACAGGGGCGTGGTCGCGCATAGGTCGGCGGCCGCATGAAAAGGAGGCGGATGACCATGGCGGTGAACAAGTATTCCATCCTCAGCGATCCACCGGTGGCGACGGCACCCTTCACCATCGCGGTGGACGAGGACCGGTGTATCGGGTGCGGGCTGTGCGTGCGGCAGTGTCCGTGTCAGACCATAATGCTGGTGGAACGCCCCTATTCCGAACAGCAGGAGAGCGCCTGCCGGCATGCCTGCCCGGCCGGCGTCGATATTCGAGGCTATGTGCAGTGTCTTTCCGGCGGGGGCTCGCTGGAGGAGGCCTGGCGTATCGTGACGCAGACCAACCCCTTCCCGGCCGTTACCGGGCGCGTCTGTCCCCACTTCTGCGAGGAGGGCTGCAACCGGGTTTATCATGACGGGGCGCTCAATCTGGGTGGTCTGGAACGTGCTGTCGGCGATTACGGCATCGAGCAGGGCCTGGCCTTCGAGGCACCGCAGAAAAGGCTCAGGTATAAGGTGGCCGTGGTGGGGGCGGGCCCCTCGGGCATGAGCTGCGCCTATCAGCTGGCCCGCAGGGGCTACAAGGTCAGCGTCTATGAGGCCTCCCCCATGGCGGGGGGGATGCTGCGCTGGGCCATCCCTGACTACCGCCTGCCAGAAGCGGTGGTCGTAAGCGAGATACAGCGCATTCTGGATCTGGGCGTGAAGCTCAAGACCGGGGTCACCCTGGGCGACGAGGTCACGCTCGCGTCGCTGCGCCAGGACTTCGATGCGGTGTATCTGGCCATAGGTGCCGGGGAGAGCCGTCCCCTGGGCATCGGGCACGAGGATGCCATAAACGTCATGGGGGGGCTCGAGTTTCTCCGGGGCGTGGCCTTGGGGGAACACCCACCGCTGGGAGAACGCGTGGTGGTCTTCGGGGGGGGCAACACGGCGCTGGATGCCGCCCGTGTGGCGCGCCGGCTGGGCTCTGAGGTGACAATCGCCTATCGCCGCAGCGCAAGCGAGATGCCGGCCCTGGCCGCGGAAGTCCGTATGGCCCGGGAAGAGGGGGTGGCCCTCGAATTCCTCGTCGCCCCCGCGGCCTTCGAACTCGATGGCAAGGCCACGGTTGCTTCGGTCGTATGCCAGCGCATGCAGCTCGGAGAGGTCGACGCCACGGGACGCCCGCGACCGGTACCGGTTGCGGGCAGTGACTTCAGGATTGAGGCCGACACCTTCATCGTGGCCACCGGCCAGGCGGTAGGGGGCGCGGGCCTCGAGGAACTGCTGGATGGCGGCACCATCCCGCGTGACGCCGGCTTTCAGACGTCCCTGGAGGGGGTCTTTGCCGGCGGTGATGCGGCCGGGTCGGCCGGGACGGTCAGTGCGGCCATCGGTGAGGGGGCCCATGTGGCGCGGGCCATCGATGCCTTCCTCAGAAAAGAGGCGTTCGCGAACCCTGAGAGGCGGGAGATCTCCTATGCGGACGTGCCCATGCAGGGACGGGAGGTGCTCCCGCGCGCCGAGACAGCCTCGCTGGCGGTGGACGAACGTATCCGGGATCTTCAAGCCGAGGTGCATCTGCCGCTCAAACCCGATCAGGTGCGCTTTGAAGCCCAGAGGTGTTTCGACTGCGGGAGACACAAGCCTGAATTTACCAGTGTCATTAGGTACTTCGGCAAGATCTGCATCGCCTGTCACAACTGTGAGGCCATCTGCCCTCAGCAGGCCTTGAAATTTCCACACTACTACAAGGTCGACCAGGGCCGTTGGACCACGTACACCGGGATCCCCGACCCCGGGGCGGGCTATCCCAACCCCTTCCGGGAGGAGGTACCGCCGGATGCGGCCTCTCTTGCCGAGCGGGTCACACCGGTAGAGCACCTGATTTACCGCCGCCGCTCGAACCGCGTCTACAAGCCCGATCAGGTACCCGAAGAACTTGTGCACCGCATTCTCGAGGCGGGGCGCTTCGCCCCCTCGGCCGGCAACAGCCAGCCCTGGGAGTTCCTCGTGGTGCGGGACCGGGACCTGCTGACCGAAATCAGCACGGAGTGCACCAAGCTGCTCACCTATTTTACCAAGCTCTATCAGGGTCGCGATCCGCTGCGCCAGGCAGTCAAGAAGTCCATGGTCTTTCTGAAGCCCGACTCCATCGACCAGCGGCCCATGGTGGCCATCCAGGCCCTCCTGACGCCCAAGTTCGGCCAGGACCAACTGGACATCTTCTTCGGGGCGCCGACGGTCATTTTTGTGCTGCTGAATCAGATGGGTATCTCCAAGCCCCTTTTCAGCACCGGCATGTGCTGCCAGAATATGGTGCTGACCGCCCATGCCCTGGGGCTGGGGACCTGCTACACGGGATTCGCCGCCGAGCCGGTGAACATTAACTCCCGGCTCAAGAAGATACTGGGGCTTGAGTGGCCCTGTGACACGGTGGCCACCGCCATCACGGTGGGCTATCCGGCCGTGACGGTCGATCATCCGGTGGAACGCGAGTTCCCGCGCGTGCGGTGGATCAGGTAGCCTGAGGGGGCCGCGCAGGCAGGAGGGGAGGGACCAGGATGCGCAGGGTGCTCATTACCGGGATTGCGGGCTATCTCGGGCGACGGATTGCCGAGGGGCTGGAGAACATGGACCAGGTCGAGTCCATTGTGGGGCTCGACCTGGAGCGCCCGGCCTTCAGTTTGAGCAAGCTGGAATTCGTGCGCCACGATGTCAGGGACGACCTTGGGGAGATTATTTCCGGGGGGGAAATCGACTGCGTGGTGCACGCCGCCTTCATCCTGAAGCCGCTGTACGACACGGCCTATATGGAGTCAGTCAACCTTGGCGGCACCCTCAACGTGCTCAAGGGCTGCATAGCAGGCGGGGTGCGCCACATCCTGCACTGCTCGTCCACCACGGCCTACGGCTTCCATGCGGACAACCCCCTGGGGATGGACGAGGAGAGTGCGCTCAGGGGCAACCACGATTTTACCTATTCCAAGGACAAGCGCGCGCTCGAAGAGGTGTGCAAGGATTTCGCCGAGAGACACCCGGAGATCTGCCTGACCGTGATCCGCCCGTGCTTCGTGGTGGGGCCCGGGTTGAACAACCCCCTCTCCCGACACCTCCGGCGCCCGCTGGTGATCCTGCCGCTGAAGACCGCGCCGATGCAGTTCATCCACGAGGACGATCTGCTGGAGATCGTATTGCGTCTGCTGCTGGAGCAGAGGCCCGGGGCCTATAACCTGGTGGCCGACGGCACCCTGAGTGTGGAGGAGATGGTGGCCATGCTGGGCAATATCCCGCTGAAGCTGCCATTGCCATTTTTGAGGCCGTTCAACAGCCTCATGTGGCGCCTGCGCCTGAGCGCCCTCACCGAGATGCCCACCCCGGCGCTCAACATGATCATCCACCCCTGGCTGGCCAGCAACGCCAAACTCAAGCGCGAACTGGGCTACCGCTTCCGCTACACCACACGCGAGGCCTTCGACGATTTCGCCCGCCACGTGCGCTCCGAGACGGGCGGAGCGCACGTGGCGGCAGATAGGCCCGCGGGGCCAAATCCATGATCGTGGACATCAGCGACCAGCGGGTGCTCATCACCGGCGCCTCACAGGGCATCGGACGCTCCCTGGCACAGTATTTCGCCGCCGACGGGGCCCACCTTGTGCTCACCGATCTGGCCGGCCGTGAGACGGAGCTAGTGTCCCTGGCGCACGAGCTCAGCCAGGCGCATGGTATCCGGACCTGGAGCGTGTGCGCGGACCTCGCCGAGGAAGACGGGCCCGGGAGGCTCTTTCAGGCGGTCGAGGATATGGCCGGGCCGGTGGATATCCTGGTGAACAATGCGGGTCTGTGCTGGTACGGCGACTACGCCCGCATGCCGACGGAGCGCCTGGAGAAGATGGTGCTGCTCAACTGCCTGGGCAGCGCCCGCCTGACGCGCTTGTTTTTGCCCTCCATGATCGCGCGTCGATCCGGGGCCGTGCTGATGGTCTCTTCGGTATCCGCCTTTCAGCCCCTGCCCACCATGGCGCTCTACGCCGCCACCAAGGCCTTCATCCAGAGCCTGAGCGAGGCGCTGGCCGCCGAGCTCAGGGGCACCGGCATCCGGGTGGCCACGATCAACCCGCCCTTCACGCGTACGGCCCTCATTCGGGATGCCGGTCTCCCGACGGATTTCATCCCCTTGAGCCTGTCCTTCATGGATGTGAGCGAGGTCACACGGTCATGCTACGCGGCCTTCCGGCAGGGACAGGCCCTGCATGTGCCGGGGTGGCAGAACCGGGTTCTGCACCTCGGGGCGGCACGCTATCTGCCACGGGGGCTGGTCAACACCCTGTGCCGTCTGCTGATGCGGCGCTGGTCGGAGCTTCTTCCCGGGCTGTGGCATAATAATGGCCGGAGCATGCACGACTAGAGGGGCAGCCAAGGCCCCTTCGCGTGCCTTGGCTGCACGCCCAGAAAGGGCTGCCTGACCTTGAGAGCTGCATGCGCCCATTGTGACTGCCGGCAGGGGATGATCTGTGGCCTGCTGTCCCCTTTTGCGATGAGAGCCGGACCTGAGCCTTCCAGGATAGGGTTGCCGTAGAGAGCGCCTGCGGCAGGCGTTTGGCGGTCCGGGGGAAAGCCCCTTGCCGGCGCATCCGCCTCCATGGCAGGTCCTTCTGGACCGCCGGCGACAGCACGTAAGGGAAAGTCCTTGACAACCCCGGGCGTTTTTGATTTCCTGCATTTTTCCCATGGTTTTTCCGCTGGAATATGCCAATCATGGGTGATATTACATGCGCATTCACGGGTGAGAGGAATTTCCATGGAACACGCAATACAGCGGGCCAAGGTGCTGGTGGAGGCCCTGCCGTATATCCGGGATTTCCGGGGGCGGCGGGTGGTGGTCAAATACGGCGGGCATGCCATGGTGGACCCCGGTCTGAAGCGGATTTTTGCGCAGCAGATCGTCCTGATGCAGTATGTGGGCATCCAGGTGGTCGTGGTCCACGGCGGGGGCCCCCAGATCAGCCGTCTGCTCACCGCGTTGGGCATCGAGTCACACTTTGTCGACGGCAAGCGCATCACCGACGCCCCCACCATGGAGGTGGTGGAGATGGTGCTGGCCGGCGGGATCAACAAGGAGATCGTCAACCTCGTCAATGCCGACGGCGGCCGGGCCGTGGGCATCTCGGGCAAGGACGGCGGCCTGATCGCGGCCCGCAAGCTGCTGCATGCCGCCCCCGGCGGGGCCCAGGTCGACATGGGACAGGTGGGCGAGGTGGTGTCCGTGGATACACGCATCATCGACACCCTCGAGAAGGCGGGCTTCGTGGCGGTCATCGCCCCTCTGGGCGTGGGTGCCGACGGCACCACCTACAACATCAATGCCGATACCGTGGCCGCCGAGGTGGCCTGTGCGCTCAAGGCCGAAAAGCTCGTCATCCTCACCGACGAGGCCGGGGTGCTCGATGCCCGGGGGGGGCTCCTCTCCACCATCACGGATGCCGGGATCGACCAACTCATCGCGGACGGCGTGGTCACCGGGGGCATGATCCCCAAACTGGAATGCTGCCGACGGGCACTGGCCGGCGGGGTGATGAAGGCGCACGTCCTGGACGGGCGCATCCCCTACTCGATCCTGCTCGAGCTGCTCACGGATGCCGGGATCGGCACCCAGATCATCAAGGAGTGAAGCTATGCAACACGTCATGAACACCTATCGCCGGCTACCGGTGGGCCTGGTCAGGGGTCAGGGCTGCCGCGTCTGGGACGAGGCCGGAAGGGAGTATCTGGACATGGTGGCGGGGATTGCCGTGTGCAACCTCGGGCACGCCCATCCCGAGGTGGTCGCGGCCCTGCAGGCCCAGGCAGCGAGCCTTTTCCACACCTCTAACCTCTACCACATCCCAGGCCAGGAACGCCTGGCCACCATGCTCGTCGAGCAGACCTTCGAGGCGCGGGTTTTCTTCTGCAACTCGGGCGCCGAGGCCAACGAGGCCGCTATCAAGCTCGTGCGCAAGTATGCCAGCGACCAGGGCCTGCGAGGCTCCCGGATCGTCACCGCCACGGGCTCCTTCCACGGGCGCACGCTCGCCACCGTGGCGGCCACTGGTCAGGATCGCTTCCGACAGGGCTTCGATCCCATCCCGGCGGGCTTCTTAAGCGTGCCCTATGGCGATATCGAGGCCCTGAAGGAGGCCCTCGACGAAACGATCGCCGCCGTGATGCTCGAGCCCGTCCAGGGCGAGGGCGGGATCCGGGTGCCGCCTCCGGGGTACCTCGCGCAGGTGCGCTCTCTGTGCGACGCCAAAGGGGCCCTGCTGGTGTTCGATGAGGTCCAGACCGGCATGGGACGCACCGGGGAACTTTTCGGCTACCGGCATGAGGGGGTCATCCCGGATCTGATGACCCTGGCCAAGGCGCTCGGCAACGGATTCCCCATGGGCGCCCTTCTGGCCCGGCCCGAGGTGGCCGCCAGCTTCTCGCCGGGCACGCATGCCTCCACCTTCGGCGGCAACCCCCTGGCGGCGGCCTGCGGGATCGCTACGCTGGGCGTCATGACCCGCGAAGATATTCCGGGATTCTGCCGCGTGCAGGGCGCCTATCTGCGCGCCCGGCTGGAGGATCTGGCATCAGCACATGCCTGTATCCGGGAGGTCCGCGGCCGCGGGCTTATGCTGGGCGTGGAGTGTGATGCGGACCTCAAGGACCTGCCTGCCTTGGGGCTTGATGAGGGCATCCTGCTGAATGTGATCAAGGATCACATCATCCGGCTGGTGCCGCCGCTGGTGATCTCGGGCCCCGAGATCGACCGCGCGGTGGAGACCCTCGACCGACTACTGAAACGCAAGGGGTTGTAATGGAACACCGTGATTTATTGGCCATAACGGACCTGAACAAGGAGGAGATCGAGGCGATCTTTGCCACGGCACGGGCCTTCAAGCAGGGCCCGGTGCCCCGGACGCTTGCGGGCATGTCGGTGGTGCTCATCTTCGAGAAGGCCTCCACCCGCACGCGCCTTTCCTTCGAGGCCGGGATCGCCCGCCTGGGCGGGCATCCCATCGTGCTGACCCCGG
The DNA here is from genome assembly GCA_964618975.1 of uncultured Bacteriovoracaceae bacterium. Taxonomy (GTDB): domain Bacteria; phylum Desulfobacterota; class Desulfomonilia; order UBA1062; family UBA1062; genus CAZUDI01. The sequence continues at coordinate 45,311 of CAZUDI010000012.1, forward strand.
AGAAATCGCAGATGGCCCGGGGCGAGCCTCTCAAGGACACGGCCCGGATCCTGGCCGGCTATACCCAGGGGATCATCATGCGGACCTTCGGCCACGAACGTATCGAAGAGCTGGCCGCCTGGGCCGAGGTCCCGGTGATCAATGCCCTCACCGACCGGCTGCACCCCTGCCAGGTGCTCTCGGACTGCTTCACCCTGGTCGAGCGTTTCGGCGACCTTGAGGGACATCGGATCGCCTGGGTGGGAGATGGCAACAACATGGCCAATTCCTGGATCAATGCGGCTTCCCTGCTGGGCTTCGAGCTCGCGCTGGCCTGTCCGGAAGGCTTCGGCCCCGATGAGGAAGTCATGAAGGCGGCGCGCGCCCGCGGGGCGCGCATCACCCTGGACGCCGATCCCTTCGCGGCGGTGGAAGGTGCCCTGGCCGTCAACACCGATGTGTGGGCCAGCATGGGGCAGGAGGAGGAGTTCTCTCAGCGCTTGGATGCCTTTGCGCGTTTTCAGGTGGATTCAGCCCTCATGGAGGCGGCGGCCGCCGGGGCGGTCTTCATGCACTGTCTGCCGGCCCACCGCGGCGAGGAGGTCACCGCCGAGGTGCTCGAGGGCGAGCGCTCGATCGTCTGGCAGCAGGCGCAGAACCGGCTCTACGTCCAGGAGTCCGTGATGGATTTTCTCGTAGGGCGCGGTAGTATATAGGAGAAAGACAGGCGACATTCCCGTGGAGGCAGAACCCCGGGAAAGGCCTTCGGAGCTTCAGTGCGGCCGCCGGTCTGGGAGAGTGCGACCCGAAAAAAGGTATGAAGGACAACGAATCCAGGCAGGGAGGAAGGCCTGCCGAGAGAAGCAAGCAAGATATGCAGCTAAAGGAGGCGTCATGAGCAAGAAGAAGGTGGTTTTGGCGTATTCCGGGGGGCTGGACACCTCGGTGATTTTGAAATGGCTCCAGGACGAGTTCGATTACGAGGTGATCTGCTATGCGGCGGACGTGGGCCAGGCCGAGGAGCTCGAGGGCCTGGAGGCCAAGGCCAAAAAGACCGGCGCATCCAAGATCTATATCGACGACGTGCGGGAGGAGTTTGTGCGGGACTATGTCTTCCCGGCCTTCCGCGCGGATGTGGCCTACGAGGGCACCTACCTGCTGGGCACCTCCCTGGCCCGGCCCCTGATCGCCAAGCGCATGATCGAGATCGCGCGCGCCGAGGGCGCTACGGCCGTGGCACATGGCGCCACGGGCAAGGGCAACGACCAGGTGCGCTTCGAGCTTACCTGCTGGGCGCTCGAGCCGGGCATCCAGATCATCGCGCCCTGGAAGATGGACGAGTGGACCCTGCGCTCGCGCGAGAAGATGATCGATTATGCCGCGCGCCACGGGATCGATATCCCGGTGAGCAAGGCCAGGCCCTACAGCATGGACCGCAACCTGCTGCACATCAGCTTCGAGGGCGGCATCCTCGAGGATCCGTGGAACGCCCCCAACGAGGATATGTTCGTGCTGTCCTGTTCGCCCCAGCAGGCGCCGGATACGCCGACGGACGTGGTGATCGCCTTTGAGGATGGCGATGCGGTGGCCATCGACGGCAGGCCTCTGAGCCCGGCGGCCCTGCTGGCCGAACTCAACGCGCTCGGGGGTCGCAACGGTATCGGGCGGGTGGATATCGTGGAGAACCGCTATGTGGGCATGAAGTCACGCGGCGTCTACGAGACCCCGGGTGGCACCATCCTCAAGGTGGCCCATCGCGGCGTCGAGCAGCTTACCATGGACCGCGAGCTCATGCATTTAAGAGACGAGCTCATGCCGCGCTATGCAGCGCTGGTCTACAACGGCTACTGGTTCGCCCCTGAACGCGAGGCCCTGCAGTGCCTCATCGACGAGTCGCAGAAGGGGGTCACGGGCGAGGCACGGGTGAGGCTCTACAAGGGCAACTGCATCCTGACGGGCCGCCGGTCCCCGCAGTCGCTCTACAGCCCCGAGGTGGCCACCTTCGAGGAGGACGAGGTTTACGACCAGAAGGACGCCAAGGGTTTTATCCGCCTGAATGCCCTGCGACTGAGGATGCGGGCCCTGATGAAGAATGGCTGACGACAAACTCTGGGGAGGACGGTTTCGGGAGGACACCAGCGCCCTGGTGGAGCGCTTCACCGAGTCGGTGAGTTTTGACCGGCGGCTGGCGCCCTATGATATCGCGGGCAGCCAGGCGCACGCGCGCATGCTCGCCGCGCGTGGCATCATCACACAGGACGAGGCCCGCTCCATCTGCGAGGGGCTGGAGGCCATCCTCGCCGACATCGAGGCCGGGCGTTTTGTCTTCGATGCCTCTCGCGAGGATGTCCACATGAATATCGAGGCCGAGCTCACCGCCCGCATCGGGGAGGCGGGCAAGAAGCTGCACACGGCCCGCAGCCGCAACGACCAGGTGGCCACCGACCTGCGGCTGTATGTCCGGGCCCAGATCGGGTGCGTGCGCGTCGCGCTCAAGGCGCTCATGGAGGTGCTCGTCTCCCGGGCCGAGGAGTGGGTGGATGTCATCGTCCCGGGCATGACCCACCTGCAGCACGCCCAGCCGGTGTCGCTGGCGCACCACTTCCTGGCCTATTTCGAAATGTTTCTGAGGGATTATAGTCGCCTGGGCGATGCGTGCGTGCGCGTGAACGTCTCGCCGCTGGGCGCGGCGGCCCTGGCCGGCACCCCCCACGCCATCGACCGCTTCGCCACCGCCGAGGCCCTGGGGTTCGACCACCCCTGCCGCAATTCCATCGATGCCGTGAGCGACCGGGACTTCGCCGTCGAGACGGTCTTTTGCTGCGCCATGGTGATGCTGCACCTGAGCCGGTTGTGCGAGGAGATCATCCTGTGGAACTCCCAGGAATTCGCCTTCGTGGAACTGCCGGATGCCTTCTGTACGGGCAGCTCCATCATGCCGCAGAAGAAGAACCCGGACGTGGCCGAGCTCGTGCGGGGCAAGGTGGGAAGGGTCTATGGCGACCTCATGAACCTGCTGGTGAGCCTGAAGGCCCTGCCGCTTTCCTACAACCGCGATATGCAGGAGGACAAGCCCCCCGTGTTCGACAGTCTGGATACGGTGCAGGCGTGCCTGCAGGTCATGACCGGGCTTGTGGGCGGGATGAAGATCAACGCACCGGCCATGGCCTCCATGGTGCGGCGCGGATTTCTGACCGCCACCGATCTGGCCGACTACCTGGTGGAAAAGGGGGTGCCCTTCCGCGATGCGCACCGCATTACCGGCGAGCTGGTGGCATCCCTCGTGGAGCAGGGGCGCGACATCGAGGACCTGGGCCTGGACGAGCTCAAGCGTTTCTCGGGGGTCTTCGCTGCGGACGTCCTCGAGCGCGTGCGCCCCGCCGCCTCGGTCGACCGCCGGCTCAGCTACGGCGGGACCGCCCGCGAGCGCGTGCGCGCGGCCCTGGCCCAGGCTCGGGAACTCCTGGCGGGGAGCGCGGGATGAGGGGGCTTTGCGCGGGAAGATCCACGGCCCTGGCCGGGGTGGTCCTGGTGTGCCTGGTGCTGATCTGCGGCTGTGGCCGCAAATTGCCGCCGCAGCCGCCTGGCCTGGCGTCTCCGGTGGTGGTGCGCTCGATCGGGTTTACGTCTGAGGGCGTGGCGGCGCGTCTGACGTGCAATGTACCGGGTGCGACCGTGGTGCTGCTGGGCAAGCCCAAGGGGATCTGTCCGCATTGCACCGACGACCTCACGCGGCGTGCCTCCGGGGTGTGTCCCGCGGGGGGGCGGATGGTCCTGCTGGATCCCGCCCCGGGGGGAGGGGACATGGTCTACCGGGTGGCACTGGAAAAGGACGGGACCTCCTGGCTGGGTGAGGCCCGGATCGTGAAGCCCTGAAGCGATCGAGAGCGCGGGGTAAGCAAGGAGGGCGAGCGCCATGCACGATTTCGAATACAAAAACGGCCGGCTCCACTGCGGAGACGTGGCCCTTGAGGACATCGCCAAGGAGGTGGGGACGCCGTTCTACTGCTATAGCCGGCCCACGATCATGAGGCACATCCGCGCCTTCGAGGGGCCGCTGGCGGACGTCGACCACCAGACCTGCTTCGCCATGAAGGCCAACTCGTCCCAGTCCGTCCTGGCCATCATGGCACGGGAGGGCCTGGGCGCGGATGTCGTCTCGGGGGGCGAGCTTTTCCGGGCGCGCCGTGCGGGCATCCCCGCCGGGCGCATCGTGTATTCCGGGGTGGGCAAGACCACCTCCGAGATCGACATGGCGATCACCGCGGGCATCATGATGTTCAACATCGAGAGTGAAGAGGAGCTGGAGGTGATCCACGCGCGGGCGCGCACCCTGAGGCGCAAGGCCCCCATCGCCATCCGCGTCAATCCGGATGTGGACCCGGGTACCCACCCCTACATCTCCACGGGCCTCAAGAAGAACAAGTTCGGCATCGATATCGAGGGTTCCCTGAACCAGTATCTGCGGGCCAGCCGGATGGAATGGATCGAGGTGGTGGGCATGGACTGCCACATCGGCAGCCAGCTGACGGAGATCGGACCCTTCATCGACGCCGCCGACCGGCTCAAACACCTCATGCAGCGCCTGGCCGGCCAGGGCATTGCCTTCCGGTACCTGGACCTGGGAGGCGGCCTCGGCATTACCTACTCCGACGAGGTTCCGCCCAACCCCGCCGACTATGCGCACGCCATTCGTGATGCCGTGGGCGACCTGGGACTCACGCTCGTGTTCGAGCCCGGCCGCGTCATCGTGGGCAATGCCGGGGTGCTTGTGACCGAGGTGCTCTACCGCAAACCCACCGAGCTCAAGACCTTCATCGTGGTGGATGCGGGCATGAACGACCTCGTGCGCCCCGCCTTCTACAACGCCTACCACGAGATCCGGCCGCTCACGGCCAAAGACGAGCGGCGCGAGAAGGCCGACGTGGTGGGGCCCATCTGCGAGACCAGTGACTTCCTCGCCCGCGACCGCGAGTTGCCCCTCCTGTCACGCGGGGACCTGCTGGCCGTGATGAGCTCGGGCGCCTATGGTTTCACCATGGCCTCCAACTACAACTCCCGGCCCCGGCCGCCCGAGGTTTTGGTGGATGGAGGGCGCTATTGTGTGGTAACCAGGAGGGAGACATACGCGGACCTCATCTCCGGCGAGACGCTGGCGGATGAGGGTCTCTAACGATGGGGGGAGATATGTTTTCAGGGGCAATTGTCGCCATCGTGACGCCCTTCAAGAACGGCACGGTGGATGAGGAGGCCTTCAGGGCCCTGGTCGACTTCCAGATCGAGGCCGGGGTCAGCGGAATCGTGCCCTGTGGAACCACCGGCGAGTCGGCCACGCTCACGCATGCAGAGCACAATCACGTGATCGATATCACCGTTGATCAGGTTGCCGGCAGGGTGCCGGTCATCGCGGGCACGGGCTCAAATTCCACGGCCGAGGCCATCCGGCTCACCCGCCATGCCCAGGAGGCCGGTGCGGATGCGGCGTTGCTGATCACCCCCTACTACAACAAGCCTCCCCAGAGGGGGCTCTTCGAACATTACCAGGCCGTGGCGCGTGCCTGCGACCTGCCCCAGATCCTCTACAATGTCCCGGGGCGCACCGGGGTGAACATGGCCACGGAGACCATCCTGAAGCTAGCCGCGATCGACAACATCGTGGGGATCAAGGAGGCCAGCGGCGATCTCGTCAAGTGCATCCACATCGTGCGCGATGCCCCGCCTGATTTCTGCCTGCTTTCGGGGGAGGACGCCCTGAACCTGCCCATCCTGGCCGTGGGTGGCAAGGGCGCCATCTCGGTGACGACCAACGTGGTGCCGCGACGCATGTCCGAAATGATGGCGGCCTGGTTCGGGGGGGAGGCGCAGCGCGCCCTCGAGATCCACGCGGGACTGATGGAGCTGCATGAGGCCATGTTCATCGAGACCAACCCCATCCCGGTCAAGACCGCCCTGGCCCTGATGGGACGCCTGGACGAGGAATTCAAGCTGCCCCTGTGCCCCATGAGTGCGGAGAACAAGGTCAGGCTCGCGGATGTTCTTAAGAAATACGACTGCTTATAGGAGGGGAAGGCCATGATCCGGGTGGGGGTTGTCGGAGCGGGGGGTCGTATGGGCGCCCTCATCACACAGGGAGTCCTGTCCCAGGCGGACATGCAGCTCGCAGGCGCCCTGGAGACAGCGGCACATCCGATCGTGGGCAGGGACCCGGGGCTGTCCCTGGGAGGAGGGCCCACCGGGATCACGGTCACGGCCCGGCGGGAGGAGGCCTTTGCCGAGTGCGACGTCATCATCGATTTCTCCGTGCCTCAGGCCACCCTCGAGAATGCGCGCTACGCCGCCTTGGAGCACAAGGCCCTGGTGATCGGAACCACGGGAATGGACGAGCAGCAGCGCCGCACGATCGCCGAGTTGGCGGAAAGGACCCCCATGGTGATGGCGCCCAACATGAGCATCGGGGTCAATGTCATGTTCAAGGTCGCGGGCCTGGTGGCGCGCCTGCTCGAGGACTACGATATCGAGATCGTGGAGACCCACCACCGCCACAAGCAGGACGCCCCCTCGGGGACGGCCATCGGTCTGGCCGAGGCGGTGGCCCGCGCGCGGGGCGTGTCCCTGGCGGAACACGCCCGCTATGCACGCCACGGGATCATCGGTGAGCGGCCCGCAGGCCAGATCGGCATCCAGAGCCTCAGGGCCGGGGATGTGGTGGGCGACCACACCGTCATGTTCGCCGGTGGCGGCGAGCGCATCGAGCTCACGCACCGTGCCCATTCGCGCGCGAATTTCGCCCAGGGCGCGGTCAGGGCCGCGCACTGGGTGGTATCCCAGGGTCCTGGTCTCTACACCATGCTGGATGTACTGGGGCTCGAACCGTGAAGATCGCCCGCGCCCTCCTGCCCGACGGCCGCCCCACCTGGTGCGCCACCGAGGATGGACAGCACTTTTTCCGCTACGAGCCGGGGAGAGACTCCCGGGGAGAGGCCCTCGAGGTCGTGCGGCTGCTGGCCCCGGTCACGCCCACCAAGATCGTGGCCGTGGGTCTGAACTATCGCGACCATGCCCGGGAGGTGGGCCTGGACCTGCCCCAGACGCCCATGCTCTTCCTGAAGCCTGCCAGTTGTGTGATCGGTCCCGGAGAGGATATCCGCTACCCGGAGCAGTCCTCCCGGGTCGATTTCGAGGCCGAGCTGGCGGTCGTGATCGCCCGGCGCTGCTCGCGCATTGCACCTGACGAGGCCCCGGCCTATATCCTCGGGCTGACCTGTTTCAACGACGTCACGGCCCGCGACCTGCAGGTGCAAGACGGGCAATGGACGCGCGCCAAGTCCTTCGACACCTTCGGGCCCGTGGGCCCGTGGATCGCCACCGGGCTCGCCGGCGGCGGTCTCAGGATCGAGGCCCGGCTTAACGGCGAGGTCCGGCAGTCATCCAGCACGGACAATTTGATCTTCCCGGTGCCGGAGCTGGTAGCCTTCATCTCGCATGTCATGACCCTGGAGGCGGGGGATCTGATCGCCACCGGCACGCCGGCGGGCATCGCCCCCATGGAGCGCGGGGACACGGTGGAAGTGGAGATCGAGGGTATCGGGGTGCTTAAGAACCGGGTAGTATGATGCGGGGGTTTCTGTCTCTCGGCTCCAACCAGGGTGACCGGGAGGCATATCTGCGTCGGGCGATTGAGTGCCTGAGGCAGGAAAGGGTGGTGGTACTCGCCAGATCGAGCATCTACGAAACCAGGCCCGTCGAGGTGGACGAGGAGCAGATGCCATATCTCAATCTGGTGGCATGGATCGTAAGCGATCGTGATCCTTTGAGACTTCTGGAGCTCTGCCAGAGGGTAGAGGTAAGTCTGGGCCGGAAGAGACCCTATGCCCATGCCCCCCGGACGATCGATATCGACATCCTCATGCTGGACGGGCTCGTCCTGGCCACGCCGGCGCTCACGCTGCCACACCCGCGCCTGGAGGTGCGGGCCTTCGTGATTCATCCCCTGAGCGAATTGTGCCCCTCTCTGATGCTGCCCTCGGGCCGGTCGGTATTGGAGGTAAAGAAAGCCCTGGGGGATGACGAGATAGTGGGTGTGTGGAAGGATGATCATGGGCAGTCAGGCTGAGACCCCCAAGACGATTCTGGTGGCGGACGATAACCGCGATGTGAATACGGTCATCACCGCCATGCTTGAGGAGAGCGGGTTTGCCGTGGTGCAGGCCTTTGATGGGGACGAGGCCGTGCAGGTTTTTCGGTCTCAGTCCCCGGACCTGGTGGTCCTCGATTACCGCATGCCCAATAAGGACGGGATTGACGTCCTCAAGGAGATCCGCCGGCTCGATGCCCATGCCTTTGTGATCTTCATGACCGGAGAGGGCTCGGAACACGTGGCGGTGGAGGCCATGAAGGCCGGGGCCCGCGATTACCTCACCAAGCCCGTCGCCCATGACGACCTGATCCAGCTCGTGACCAAGCTCGTGCACGACCGAGACATCCTGCTGGAGAATATGCGCCTCAAGGCCCGGGGGGATGCCTACAAGAATTATCTGGTCACCCTGAGCGAGACCATGGGCGAGGCGCTGGTGACCACGGATGCCTCCGGCAGCATCCAGTACATGAACTATATGGCCCGGCAGCTGTGGGGGCCCGAGGAGCAGATGAAGGGCAAGAGCCTCAATGAACTCTTCGAGCACCCCCAGCAGGAGACCTTCACGGACATCAAGCTGGCCCTGGCTGAGGGCCGGAACTGGTTCGAGGACGAGTACACCTTCCGCAAGGCCGACGGGGTGACCTTCATCGGGGTGCTCACCGCCTCGGCGCTGACCAGCGAGAAATATGCGGGGGGCCTGGTGATCGTGATCCGCGACCTCACCGATATCGACGAGATGCGCCGACAGATCATCAATGCCGAGAAGCTGGCCTCCCTGGGCAAGGTGGTGGAGGGCGTGGCGCACGAGATCCGCAATTCGCTTACCTCGCTGGGCGGCTTTTCCCGCCGGCTCGAAAGGTCCTGCTACCTCGACCAGCACCAGAAGGTATATGTGGATTATATCATCGAAGACGTGAAACGCCTCGAGAACATGATCATGGATATCGAGGAATACGTGAACTACACCAAGATCCACCGCCCCCAGTTCGCGCTCACCGATATCGAGGACGTCATCGACGAGTCCCTCATCCGGGCCGTGGGCGGTGGCCGTTTTCAGGATATCACCTACGAGGTCAACCTTCCCGAGGATCTCGAGCCCATCACCGCGGATCACAACTTCCTGGTGGAGGCCTTCTGGCACCTCTTCGTGAATGCCTGCGAGGCCATGGAGGGCCGGGGCAAGCTGGAGGTGCTCGTGGGCCGCAATCCCAACTACCTGATCATCGATGTGATCGACTCCGGCAAGGGGATCCCCGGCGACGAGATCAAGGACATCTTCAACCCGTTCTATACCTCCAAGGTCACCGGCGCGGGGCTGGGACTGTCCAAGGTGTATATGATCATCGAGGAACACGGCGGCTTCATCACGGTGAATTCCGCCGAGGGCAAGGGCACGCGCATGCGGGTATACCTGCCGCGCAAGCGTATCATGAAACCGCACCATGCGCGGACGCGTTGATCACCAGGGGATATAGGCGTGAAGGGATCGGGGTCAGGGCACGGACGCGGCGGCAGGCAGTGGATCATCCTGGCGGCGCTGCCGCTCTGGCTGGGAATCTCAGCCGCGGGGCTTGCGCCTGCGTGGGCGGACATCTTTGTCCGCAAGCAGGCCGACGGCACGTTGCAGTTCACCAATTGCCCCCTGCAGACCGACTGGAGGGTCTATATCAGCGAACGACCGCGGTCGCACCATGCCGCCTTGGACGACACACGCCGCGCCATCGACGAGATCGCCCGGATCTACGGCGTGGAACCGGGCCTGGTCAGGGGGATCATTCAGGTGGAGTCCGGCTTTGATCCGCATGCGCTCTCAAACAAGGGTGCCGTGGGGCTCATGCAGGTCCTACCCGCCACGGCGCTCGAGATGGGCTTCGACGACCCCTGGGACCCGATCCAGAACATCAATGCGGGCACCAAGTACATTTCGCAGCTGCTCAGGCGCTACAAGGGCGATCTGGCCAAGGCCCTGGCGGCCTACAATGCCGGGCCCACGGTGGTGGATGTCTGCGACGGGATTCCCCCCTATGAAGAAACCCGTAATTATGTTAAGCATGTTTTGGCTCTCATCGACACACAGGGGGGGGAGTGAGCATGAATACGGCCAATATCCTGACCATGTCACGCATCATCGTGGTGCCTCTGATCGCGGTACTGCTCTATTACGGCGGGTTCTGGCCCTCCATGGCGGCGGCTTTGCTGTTCATCCTGGCCACCATCACCGACTCCCTCGACGGCTATGTCGCCCGCAAGTATCACATGGAATCCAACCTGGGGCGGTTGCTCGATCCGCTGGCCGACAAGCTGCTCATTGCCACCGTGCTCATCATGCTCATCCCTCTGGGCCGGGCCCCGGCCTGGGTGGTGGCCCTGATTATCGGGCGCGAGTTAGCGGTCACCGGGGTGCGGGGCATCGCCACGGAAAAGCAGATCGTCATCGCCGCCAACTGGCTGGGGAAGTACAAGACCGCCTTCCAGTGCGCGGCGCTCATCCCGCTGCTCATTCACTACACCATCTTGGGGGTGAACTTTCAGCTCGCCGGTGAATTTTTCCTCTGGATCGCCGTGTTCTTCACCGTGTGGTCGGGCTTCGACTACATCTTCACCTACGTCCGGCAGGCCATCTGAGACCCGGAGCCGAGGTTGCTTCGCCCGGGGATCCCTCTCCACAGAGAAGCCTTCCCGCGTCCATTCCCCGGCGTCAGGCCTATCCTGGGTGTCGGTCTCTTCGTCCGGCAGGATTCCCCCGCCGCTTCCGGGTACAGGGACCCTAGTGCGTGTTGATGTTCAGCGTGGAATACAGGGGGCAGTAGCCGCTCAAGGATGAAGACAGCAACATGCCGCCTATAACCAGGAGCAGTCCGGCCGTCCCCCTGAGCCAGCCCTTGAGGTAGGCCAGAATGAAGATGAGAGCCATGAGCGCCCTGAGGATCCGATCGACAGTTCCGACATTCGTTTTCACAAGCAGGTCCTCCTTATACACGCTCCGGGTCACAGTTCCCAGAGGCTTTCGGCGCCTGGCGGGGCGTCCCTAAGAGAGTGCTTTCGCTCAGGGGCACATTCCCTTGCCTATTGCATCATCGAGACGGTTCCATTGTGAACCAGGTCTCACGGACTGTCAACGGGATGGCAGTCGTCTTGGAGGAAGCAGCGGATGCACCGGGCCACAGCCGCTTCCGACTGGGTGTCCAGGTCGCATATCGCATAATCAAGCCCCTGCCCGCAGCGCGACGCGAAGATGTCAAGCAGCTCCTTACGCACCACCAGGAGGGTGGGGTGGGCCCGGTCCATGAGGCGCTGGTAGAGTCCGAGATGACCCTGTCCGCGCAACTCCAGCTTGCCGAACTCATCGAAGACAAAGGGCAGATCCTCCCGGATAACCTCGAAAAGGGCATCGACGCGCGCGAAGGCCCCGTCATGAAAGGCAAAGCGGGACGTGGAAAGCTCTCTTTTGAGGGCCTCCGGTGGCGTCGGGGCGTGGGAAATCCCCATGGGGATGCTTTTCCCCTGGGGCAGCACCAGTAGGGTGATGCCCACCGCGTGCGGACGGGAGAAATCCTTCAGGCTCAGGAAACCCTGCACCTGAAGGTGGCCCTCGTCGATGACCTCTTTCAGGAGCGTGGTCTTGCCGCGGCCGATCGAGCCGGTGAGGATCAAGAGGTGCGGCTTTGTGGTTACAGGGCTCAAACCCATGCTGTCTCCCGCGCCCCCGGCGGGGACTTGGCCGGGAGTACTTTGCATATATCCAGAATGATTGGCCAAGTCAAGGGCAGAGCCCTTCAGGGAGGCCCAGACCTCGCGCTTAAGGTCTCGGAGTTGGTGCGTGGTAAATGGCCACTTCCAGAAGACGTGCAGGAAAGATGGCCCTCAGCCGTGTTGACGTGCCTGCCTGGAACGGTTATCCTTAAGGGCCTTGAGGGTCGAATTCCCCGCTGCTTGCGACGGAAAGCAGGGTCCAGGGTTTGCCCTGGGGTTCATACCCCAGATTCGCGATGGGTCGCCCCGGATGCTGGCGGCATGCATTGAGGTTCAGGGTTTTCATCCACATGATTACAAAAGGTTAACCGGCGGGGCCGGAAAGGCCGGGGAGGAGGTGACGATGGCGGGTGGCTTTCCCGAATACGATCACTTTGACGGGATGGGGCTGGCAGAGCTGGTCAAAAGACGGGAGATCTCCCCGGCAGAGCTGCTCGAAGAGGCCGTATCCCGCATCGAACGGCTGAATCCGCACCTCAATGCGGTGATCCACCCCCTCTATGACCAGGCCCGCGAGCAGGTGCACGAGCACCCCCTTAAGGGGGCTTTCGCCGGGGTGCCCTTCCTGCTCAAGGACCTGCTGGCCGCCTATGCCGGCGCGCCGCTCACCATGGGCAGCAAGGCCTACAGGCACTACGTGCCCGCGCATGACAGCGAACTGGTCCGCCGTTTCAAGGCCAGCGGGGTCCTCATCCTGGGCAAGACCAACACCCCCGAGTTCGGACTCATGGGTATCACCGAGCCCGAACTCCACGGGCCCACCCACAATCCCTGGAATCCCGATCATACCCCGGGGGGGTCGAGCGGCGGCTCAGCCGCCGCGGTGGCCGCCGGCATGGTGCCGCTGGCCTCGGGCGGCGACGGCGGCGGTTCCATCCGCATCCCGGCCTCGCACTGCGGTCTGTTCGGGCTCAAACCCACACGGGGGCGCAATCCCACCGGGCCCGACTTCGGCCAGATCTGGCAGGGCGCGGCGGTTGAGCATGTCATCACGCGCAGCGTGCGCGACAGCGCGGCCATGCTGGACGTCACGCAGGGCGAAACCCCCGGCGCACCCTACATGATCGCCCCGCCCGAGCGTCCTTTCCTGGGCGAGGTGGGGGCGGCCCCGGGTCGACTGCGCATTGCCCTTAATACGGCCTCCCCGCTGGGCAAGGACGTGCACCCCGAATGCATACAGGCGGCTGAGGAGGCCGCCTGTATGCTCACGGATTTGGGGCATGTCGTCGAGGAGGCGCGACCGCCTATTGACGGGCTCACGCTCGCGCAAAGCTATTTCACCATGTATTTCGGGGAGATGGCGGCCGACATACACGAGATGGAGCGTACCTTGGGCCGCAAGGCCCGCCCGGGCGATGTGGAGGCCACCACCTGGGTCCTCTCCCTGCTGGGCCGGAGCGTTTCGGCCGGGGAGTTCGTGCGCGCCCTGAGGGAATGGGACCGGGCCGCCCGCGCGATGGGAAGCTTTCTGGGCGTGTTTGACCTCTACCTGACCCCCACTACTGCCGCGCCCCCGGTGAGGATCGGCGAACTGGCGCCCTCTGCGGCCCAGCGGGCGCTGCTGACGGTCGTGAACACCCTGGGCCTGGGACACACCCTCAAGGCGCTCGGTCTGGTGGAGGGTCTGGCCTCTGATAGCCTGGAGAAGACCCCCTTCACGCAGCTCGCCAACATGACGGGCCTGCCGGCCATGTCGGTGCCACTGCACTGGACTCCGCAGGGGCTCCCGGTGGGGGTGCACTTCACGGGGCGCTTCGGAGACGAGGCCACGCTCTTGCGTCTGGCCGCACAGCTGGAACAGGCCTTCCCCTGGTTCGACCGGCGGCCGGCGCTCACGGGCTAAGGGCGATGAGCGTGTCCGTCAGGCTGCTGCTGGTCGATGCCCTCAACCTGATCCGCCGCATCCATGCCGCCCAGGGCGGCGCCGACGAGAGGGAGCGCGTGGAGCGGGCCCGTGAGGGCAGCGTGCAGTCGCTGCTGCGCGCCCTGCGGGAGTGCCGGCCGACACATGCGGCCTGTGTGTTCGAGGGCCAGGGGACCAAGTGGCGCAAGCGGGCCTACCCCGGGTACAAGGAGGGCCGCCCCTCCATACCCGAGGACCTGGAAAGAGACCTGCCCGCCTTCCGGGCGGCCTTTGGTCGCCTCGGAGTGGACTCGCTCAGCCATGCCGCCTGCGAGGCGGACGACGTGATCGCCACGCTGGCGGCCAAGGCCGCCGCCCGGGGGGCCCAGGTGACCATCCTTTCCACCGACAAGGTCTTTCTGCAGCTGCTTGGGCCCGGTGTGGTCGTGCGGGATCACTTCGAACGGCAGGATCTGGATCGGGAGTATGTGGCCTCCCGTTTCGGGGTGTTGCCGGAGGACCTGGTGGATTTCTGGGCGCTTACCGGCCACGGGACGAACGGCATCACGGGCGTGCCCGGCGTGGGCCCCAAGAGCGCCTCCAGACTTATCGGCGCCCACGGGACCCTGGAGGGCGTGCTGCAGGCGGCGGGCAATATGGAAGGTAGGCTGGGCGATACGCTCAGGCAGCACGCCGAGGATGCCCGTCTGGCCCGGCGGCTGATGCGCCTGCAGGACGATCTGGTGCTCGGGGTCAACCTGCGCGACCTGCGGTATGCGCCGGGGGCAGGCGACTGAGGCCATGCAGGAGAAGATCCGCTTCAGCCTGAGCATCTCGGCGGAGGATTTCCTGGCCTACTACCGCGGTGAGGCCCGGCAGGTTCTGGTGCGGGCGCACGACGGCCGGCGGGTGAGCTTTCCGGCCGAGAGGCTGCGCCCCTTCGTCACCCAAGCGGGCGTGCGCGGGGACTTCGAGATGGTCATCGACGGACAGAGGCGCTGCGTGAGTCTGCGGAGGATATAGCCGGAGGGCGCTCCCCTGAACCCCAGGGGCTTGATATCCGGACGCGCCTTGACGCCGCGAGCGGTCAAGGAATTCGACCCTCGAGCGATCAAAGCCCGTTGTACCTCTGTAAAGACAACGCCCCAGATTCATGGTAGAAACACTACAAACGAAAAAGCATGAAGGAGTAGGCCCATGATTCATGAGAATGCGGTGACCGATTTTTGTGCCCGTGAGTATACACCGGCTATCGATGAGAGCGCCTTTGTCCACCCCCTGGCGGCGGTGATCGGGCATGTGCTCATCGGCAGGAGGGTCCTGGTTTCCCCCTTTGCCTCGATCAGGGGCGACGAGGGGCAGCCCCTGTTCGTGGGTGACGAGTCCAACGTACAGGACGGGGTGATCATCCACGCCCTGGAAACCGAGGCGGACGGACGTCCGGTCGAGGACCACCTGGTGGAGAACGCAGGCAGGAAGTATGCCGTCTACATCGGCCAGCGCGTTTCTCTGGCACACCAGGTGCAAGTCCACGGGCCCGCCTTCGTGGGCGACGGGACCTTCGTGGGCATGAAGTCGCTGGTGTTCAAGGCGCGTGTCGGCAGGAACTGCGTCATCGAACCGGGCTGCATCGTCATGGGGGTCAGTGTGCCCGATGGCCGCTACGTGCCCGCCGGCACCACCCTCACCCAGCAGACAGCGGCCGAGGCCCTGCCGGCGATTACCGCCGACTACCCCTTGCGGAACATGAACGCGGGCGTGGTGCACGTCAACACCCACCTGGCGGACGGGTACAACCGCTCCGGCCTCGGGCGCCCTTAAGGGCCCCTTCAGCGACACAAGGGTGACGGCGATGCGCGCTCCGCATGCGCTGCTGCTGCGGCACCAGGAGCTCTTCGTCCCGGGGGAACTGCCCGGAGCGGTGCTGGACCTGGCCTGCGGCGACGGGCACAACGGACTGTATCTGGCCGCGCGCGGGCTGGACGTGGTCCTGGCCGACCGCTCGCAGGCGGCCCTGGATAGGGCGCGGGCCCGCGTGCAGGCAACCGGCGGCAGCGTGGAGTTCTGGAGGGTGGATCTCGAAGAGGAGGGCCGCAACCCCCTGGCGGGGCGGACCTGGGGCGCCATCCTGGTCTTTCGTTATCTGCACCGTCCCCTGATCCCCCCCATCCGGGAGGCCCTGGCCCCGGGAGGGGTGCTTGTGTACGAAACCTTCACCGCGGACCAGGCCCTCCTGGGACGGCCCACGAATCCGGACTTCCTGCTCAGACGGGGAGAGTTGCGGGGCTGGTTTGCGGACTGGGAGCTGATCGAGGCCTACGAGGGCCTCCAGTCCGACCCGCCGAGCTACCGCTCCGGGCTCGTCTGCCGCAAGCCCGCGCGCTAGCTTCATCCGCCGGGGGATCGGACACCGCTCACGCCGGCTGAGATCGCCATCGTCCGGGCCTGCCGCGCGGATGTGGCCGCGGCCCTGATGCGCCAGGCATCCGAGATCCTCATCGCGCGCGGCGATCCCCTGTGGCTGCTCGAGGGGGTCACCCCGGAGCGTCTCGTGCCGTGCATGCACTCAGGCGAGCTGTTCCTGATCCGCATCGGGTACGAGGTGGGCGGCACCTTCCTCTTCCAGGGGGAGGATGTGCGCTACTGGCCGGATGTGCCGTCCAAAGGGGCGGCCTCTATCCACCGCCTGGTCGTCGCCTGGGCCGGGGAGCAGGCCCTCCAGACGGGGCCTGTCTGCGCCTCGGCACCGAGCAGCACCGCCTGCGCTTGCGAGCCTCCTACGAGTCCCTGGGTTTTGTATCTCACAGCTGCCGGCCGGTGGGCCGGCACAAGGTGGCGCGCTACGAGATGCAGCTGGGGCTCGCGACCCCGAGGCCTAGGTGAGGGCGATGGCCTCGATGATGAGGTCCGTAGCCAGATTCAGGGTTTCAGCGAGGTGTGATTTGCGCTCGGGGTGCTTGGTGGCCTTGATCTCCTCCAGTTGAGTCAGCCCGGCGAAGAGCCCCCAGATGATGTCGATGAGGGCATAGCTGTCGATGTCCCTGATCAGGCCCTGGCGGGAAGCTGTCATGACCACCCGCCGTGCCAGCTCGAAGTCATAGGTCCCCTTGGAACTGAAGACCGTACGGCTCTCCTGGCTCAGTTCGCCGATCAGGTCCTTCTGTTGGAAGAAGACCTGGGCCACCCGGAGGGCATCGGGGGCCTGGACGTAGACCGCCAGGAGGGAGGCGAAGATGTCCTTAACGAGTTTCTTCCCGCTGCTATACAGTCCCTGCTCCAGGTTGCGCTCGATGAGCTCGAACTGTTCGGCCGAGACCTCCATGACGGGCAGCATCAGGGCGGCATAGAGCTCGTCCTTGGTCTTGAAATACTGGTAGATGGTGGGTTTGCTGATTTCGGCCTCGAGGGCGATTTCGTCCATGGTGGCCTTCTTGTAGCCCTTCGAGAAGAAGACCTTCTGGGCTGCATCCAGGATGCCCTGGATGCGCTGATCCTTCTTCCGCCGTCGGCGCGTGTATATGACCTGACTGTGATTCTGCATGGATCACCCCATCCGTCGATGTGCCCCTCAGGGCCGGAGAATGCAGCCCACAGCGATTTGAATGCCGGCCACCTCCCGGAGCCTCAACATTCACAACGTGTAAAGGTCTTTGTCAAGGGAAATTTGGTCCCTGGGGGGGGTGCCCGCAGAATACCAGCCCGGTGATTACGCCCGGCACCCTTTTCAAGAAAGGGGCCCCTTAAACCGAAAAGCTCTGATGCAGGGGCACCGATACAGGGGGCCCCTTGGAAGGGGGTAGGTTATGCGAAGCACGATCATTGCGGTGTCCTTTCTCATGCTGACGTTTCTGCCCGTCTGGGGTGCCGAGGCCCAGGGCGCCGACGGTCCGGGGATCGTCCACCGGGTGGTGGCCTATGTCCCCAACCGGGTGCTGGATGTCTTCGACCTCGTGCGCCTCAGGGTACGGGTGGGGCCCGGCTTTGCCATCGGGATCAGGGCCACGGAGGCCGCCGATGTGTTCGCCGGCTCGTATCTGTCGGTATATGCAGGGTTGCCGGGTCCGCGCTCGCGCCGATTGCCCCGCCTCCCGCTGGGGCTTGAGAGCCGCAGCGGCGTGGAGGCGAGCCTGGTGGATGTCTCCACCGGGGTGGGTTTGGGGCCCGACTACTCGAACACCGAGTTCGGGCTCGGATTCCAGGCGGCGCTTATCGGGGTGGACATGGGCCTGGACCCCTTCGAGATCGTGGATCTCATTGCGGGCATCTTTTTCCTCGATCCGCGCGGCGATGACCTGTGAGACACAGGGGGCGGACCTGCCGCTTAAGCGGCAGGTCCGCCCCCTGATAGGCCCTATTCCTGGGCCAGCCGCATGGCGTTCTGGATGCCGAGCTCCATCATGATGGCCCGGCCCACGGACTCGGTGGGGGCGAAGGTGCGGATGAAGTCGATCTCCTCTTCTGTGGGCGGCGGGGTCACGCTCAGGTCGTCAGCGATCTTCAGCTCCCAGGGCACCTTCTTCTTGATCGATTCCAGGCTGGCACCCGGATGGATCTGGGCCAGGTACATCTCCTTGGTGGTCTCGTCGAAGCGGAAGATGCCCTGGGTGGTCAGCAGCATGGAGGGGCCGCTGCCGGGGGGGAAGAGCCCGCAGGCGTCGCGGCTGTCGCCGCCGTCGAGATAGCCGGGCGAGGTGAAGTAGTCGAGCTCCTTGACGAATTCGCCGCCGCGCATGGTGAGGATGGTGCGCTTGGCGTACGAGATGAAATCGGCGGCGCCCCCCGATCCGGGCAGCCGGGCCGTGGGGTTGTAATAGTCGCCGATCACGGTGGTGTTGAGGTTGCCGAATTTGTCGATCTGGGCCACGCCCAGGAAGCACACGTCCACGAAGCCGCGGTAGGTCATGGTGAAGGCCGAGAAGAGGTCGGTGGCGTACGAGAAGCCGCGGCAGGAATGCGCGTCGGCGATGTGGTTGGGCGGCACCAGGGGCTGGAAGTCGATGATGCCCGATTCCATCATCAGCGTGGCGTGGGGGGCGTGCAGTGACTTGGCCAGCGCACCGGCCGTCGTGGGAAGACCCACCCCCAGGATGACATTCTCAAAGTCGTGGATCTCCCTGGCCGCAGCAATGATGAGCAGTTCGTTGAGGGAATAGCGGTTACTCATATCAGGAGCCCCCTTTCTTCCATGATCTTTTCCAGTTCCTGGGGCGTGATCCCCATGGAGCGCTCCCTGCCGTTCTCGTCCCAGCAGGAGGTGAAGGCCGACCCGTAATTGGCCGGGGCCGAGTAGTACGCCTTGGCGCGGATGGCATCCAGGGCGCGCATCCCGAATTTTTCCACATAGTGCGACAGGTAGGCCTGGCGGTTCTTGCAGCCCAGAACCCACTCGTCGATGTAGGCGGCCAGACCCTCGGACGAGGTGTCGGCCATGAAGAAGAGCGCATAGGCCAGCCGGTCGAGGTTGTAGTAGCCGAGGACCTCGGTGGGGTGTGACCCGAAGGGGACCTCCACCACCGCATCCACGCGGTAGCCGGGGATCACGGTCAGGTGCGGGCTGGACTGGATGATGTCGTGTTCCACGATCTCCTCGCACGAGACGATGATGCGCTTGGAGCACAGGGCGGCCGCGCCCACGCTGCCCAGCGCGCCCCAGTACTGGGCGTTGCCGAAGCGGTCGGCGCGCTGCACATGCACGATGCACACGTCCGGGTTGGCGGCGGGCACGGTGAGCACTTCCTTGCCCGTGTAGGGGCAGGTGATGACACGGAACTTGTCCTCTCCCATGAAGGAGCGCTTCTTGAACAGGTCGGTGACCATGACCCCTTCGAGCACCTGCATGTAGGTGAACCCGTGCATGCCGGCCACGAGCCGGGCGTTGTAGTCGAAGTTCGTGTAGTCCTCCATTTCGAGGGTGTGCGCCTGCAGGGCACGCTCCACGGCCGACCCGCCGTTCTTGCCGCCGGCGCGGTAGACATAGGTGGTGATCAGCCGATCCACGCACCCGCCGCCGACGAGCACCTCCACGTCGAAGACCCCGGACTGCGAGTACAGGGTGAGACCCTTGAGACGTTGCCGTACCACCTCGAAGACGAGCTCGGCACAGGTGCCGACGGTGTAGTTCCCGATGATCAGGTGATCACCGTCGTGCACGAACTCGCGGATGGCCTGGTCGGCACCCATTACCTTGGACTTTGCCTCTTTCACGCTGTTCCTCCTTTCTGCCTTGGGATGGTTATTTTCGTAGCTGCGTATCCTGCGTAAGGCTGGACGTTGGAAAGGGTCTTGTGTGAATGGAAACCCGGCTGGTAGAATGCATGCGCAGACACTGGCATTAAGGAGACATCATAGGTGGGATTGGCGTGATTGTCAATGACGGGAAAGGGAGCGCGACAGGGGTGCGGGCAAGGCGCCCGGGTGGAGGGCGGCGCTGATGTCACAGCGTGCGCTGACGGCCCTGGGGACGGGGAGCCAGGCACCCTCCAGGGAGCGCAATCACGGCGGGTACTTCCTGCACTGGGACGGCGAGGGGATCCTCCTCGACCCCGGGGAGGGTACGCAGCGGCAGATGATCTACGCCGGCATTTCCGCCTCCCAGATCACCAAGATCCTCATCACCCACTTTCACGGCGACCATTGTCTGGGGCTGGCGGGCATCATCCAGCGCATCGCGCTGGACCGGGTGACCCACCCGGTGGAGATATTCTATCCGGCCTGTGGGAAGGAATATGTGTACCACCAGCGGCATGCCGCCAGCTTCCACGACCAGGCGCCGCTCGAGGAGCACCCTTTCGAACACGCCGGGGTGATCTTTGAGGATGCCTGCCTGTCGATCGAGACCCGCCCGCTCGAGCACACGATCGAGGCCTGGGGCTATCGCATCATGGAGCGCCCGCGGCGCACCATGATACCTGCGTGTTTGAGGCAGGCCGGGGTGCAGGGGGAGGCGGTCTCGCGCCTCAAGGCAGAGGGCCGGCTGGAGGCGGCCGGACGCACGGTGCGGTTGGAAGAGGTCAGCCGGGTGCGGCCGGGACAGTGCGTGGCCTTTGTGATGGACACCAGGATGTGCCGTGCGGCCGTGGAGCTGGCCCGCGGGGCGGACCTCCTGGTGTGCGAGGCGACCTACCTCTCGGACCGTCAGGAGAAGGCCGCCCTCTATGGCCACCTCACCGCCTCTCAGGCAGGGCAGATCGCCTGCGAGGCCGGTGCCGGCCTGCTGGTGCTCACGCATTTTTCCCAGGCCTACCGCACGACACAGGCCTTCGTGGACGAGGCGCGGGTCTGGCATGCGGCGGTGTGTGCCGCGCATGACCTCGCGCGCATCGCGCTCCCTAGGCGCCAGCGGGACCTTTCGGCGGAGGATTGATGTGTGCGGGCAGCGGCGAGAAGGGTGCCCCTGGAGGTGCATGACCTCAGATAGTGGTTGCAGGGCAGGGGGATGTGCGCTATGACTCCCGCAGGCATAAGGTAGCCGGTATGGATGACCAGCAATGAAGACGACCACCGTGAAACCCATGAAGTGTGAGATCGCCTCCGAAGGGCTCCTGTGGATCGATAAGATCGCCACCGGGGTGGGGATTATCATCTTCAATCCTAGGCACAAGGTGGCGGCGGGGATCCATATCCTGCGCGGCCGGAGCAGGGGAGATCGTCTGGACAATCCCGCCTATTTCGCCGACACGGGGATTGCACACGTCATTCAATACTTCCGTGAAAACGGTCTGGAGCAGGATCTCTCCGTGGCCATCGCCGGGGGCGCCTCCCTGCTGGCCGCATCCGAAGGCGACAGGGTGGGCGAACTCCTGGTGAAGACGGTCAAGGATATCCTCGGGCAGGAGAGGCTCACCGTCAAGCTCGAGGGTACCGGCGGCAACCATCTGCGGACCATGATCCTGAATATCGACGAGGGAAAGATCAAGATCAGTTAGGAGGCATGCGTGAAAGACGACGGCAGACCCCCGGGGGGGGCAGCAACGGGGCTGCGGATCTCCTGCCCGCGCTGTCGCAGCCAGTACGATATCCCCCTGCAGAAACTCAAGGCCTACACGTCCACGATCACGCTGCCTTGTCCGGCGTGCGGGGAGGGCATCACGCTCGATCCCTCCACCTGGGGAGCACCCGCGAAGGGCGCCCCGGTAGAGGCCGGCCCACCGCGGGGCGAGGCCCTCAAGGGGCGCATCATGAAGAGCCTGAAGGACCTGCCTCCCATGCCGCAGGTGGCGGAGAAGGCTCGGCAGACGATCGACGACCCGGCGTCGAGTTTCACCGATTTGGCACGCGTCATCGAGACGGATCAGGGTATTGTCACGCGGGTGCTGAAACTGGCCAACTCCCCCTATTACGGGGTGAGCGGGAGCGTGTCCTCGGTGCAGCACGCGGCCGTGATCCTCGGGACCCAGACGCTAATGGAGCTGCTGACCCTGGCCTGTTCCTCGACCATGTTGAGCGGGCGTCTTACGGGATACGACCTGGATACGGGCGATCTGTGGGTACACTCGCTGGCGGTGGCCTCCGGCTCACAGATCATTGCACGTCAACGACGGCCCGAGCTTGCGCAGGATGCCTTCTCGGCCGGTCTGATCCATGATGTGGGCAAGCTGATCCTCGATCCCTACGTCCAGGAGCTAAAGGATGAGTTCCGGCGTTTTGTCGAGGAGGGCACCGAGACCTTCCTGGAGGCCGAGCGGCGCATCCTGGGTTTCGATCATTCCGAGCTGGCCTCCGAGGTTTGCGGCCAGTGGCACATCCCGCAGGCCATCGCCACGGCCATCCGCTATCACCACGAGCCGCAGCTCTCCGGGGGCGACGATCTGGCCAACATCGTGCATGTGGCAGACGCCGTGGCCCTGATGAGCGGGATCGGAGCCGGCCTGGACGGACTGCTCTATACCCTGGATCAGCAGGCCCTGGCCTCCCTGAGGCTCACCCCGGATGACATTGGCGCGATCATGGCCGCCATGGTGGAATATGCGGATAAGGTTACCTCTGCCGGCTAGGGGAGGTGTGTCGCCTGGAGCACTAATGTAACGTGTGCGCGCGTAACATGGTACATATCACCGCGCCCCTGTTTCAGAATTGTAATCCGAGGGCACCCTACTATCTGTTTGTCATTGCAGATAAATATGTGAATCCTGCCTGCGGGGGGCAGTTGGCCCGTTCCTTGCTCATCTCCTGGTACAGCTCACACAAAACCTCTATTTCGGGCGCTTATCGAGCACTCCCCGTGCTGGATAAACGCCATTTTTTTGTCCCCCCGCTCCCCTTCAGGGAAGATCGTGCTGGTTACATAGGTCCCGGCCGAAGGCCTCGGAGAGCGCCTTGAGACGCGCATGCAGACGCTCGTTGGCGGATAGCAGGGGCTCAAGCGCCTCTGCCTGTCCCTCGACGTAGGCGCGGTAATCGGAAAAACAGCCTTCAATCTCCCTGTAGAGGGATGCCACCTGTTCATCGAGCCCTTTTTCCAGATCAACGGCCAGAGAGTGCCTGGCCGCTTCCATGCCCTGCCGGAACTGCGCGACCACCCGACTGCGATTGAGCATGAGGGCCAGGGCGGAGACGGCCGAAAGGCCCACCCCGAGCAGGGTGAGGATGCCGCCGGTGATGTCCACGAAGGCCACCGAGGTGGTGGTGGATACCGCCAGCCCCACGATGAAGAGCAGGGCCCCCCCGAAAAGCCCCCCCGAGACATAGGACTCGCCCCGGTTGCGGGTGAGGGTAGTCAGGAACGCCCCGGGTGCGAGCATCGCCGCCAGCCTCTCCCGGACGCCGGAAATCACCTCCAGGCGCATCTGGCCGATATTCATGAACAGGTCATCATGGGAGGGCCGGTTCACCCGGCGGCGGTCCAGTTCAAGAAAGAGCTCGTGCGCGAGGCCGGCGAGTTCGGCGGAGAATACCTGCGTGCTGTTCCGGGTGGTCTCCTCGAAGCGGGTCTCCAGCGAACGCTCGAAGGAGAGTCTGAGCCCCTCCATCCAGGCCCCGAAGGAGGTGTCGCGCGAGAAGACCGCCGTGGCCCGACGCCAGAGGTTACGGCCCGTGAGCCCTTGTTCGAATTGGGCGCTCAGGGCGTGCACGGCCGCGTCGTACTGATCGAGAAGGGCCCGGACGAGTTCCGCAACCCTTTCGCTGGAGCGTTGCCGGCTTTCACGGATACGGTCCCCGATCGTGGCGAGGGTCTCGCGGTCTGCTTCAATCTGGGTGTGCTGATGATCGAGGGTGGCCCCGATCTTGTCCAGGACCTGGGTCGTGGTGCCGAGCACCGAGGCGAGTTTCAAACGCACGCCCCGGCCCCCGGTAACGGTCTCCTGGATGAAGCGCCTGATGGCGGGGATGCCGCTTTGGGGGTCCCCCTGCATCTCCTTGAGGGCGGAAGCCGCGAAGATCCTGGGATTTTCTATATTGTGGGCCTGGGCATAGGCCCTGACACTGGCGGTGTTGGTGTCAAGCTCGGCCGGACTTGCCAGGTCGGCCTGTTGCAGGATGAAGACGACCTTTTTCTTCCATTCGTCGCTGATCATGTCGAGCAGATCCCAG
This sequence comes from uncultured Bacteriovoracaceae bacterium, assembly GCA_964618975.1. Taxonomy (GTDB): domain Bacteria; phylum Desulfobacterota; class Desulfomonilia; order UBA1062; family UBA1062; genus CAZUDI01. The sequence continues at coordinate 69,553 of CAZUDI010000012.1, forward strand.
GCGGTCCTGGTATGGGGATTTTTGGCCGGGAAGACGAACATGATCAGGTCGGAATGGGGGATGAACTTCTCGGTGAGGGTCTGGTGGTGAGCGATGAGGGTATTGGTGCCGGGGGTGTCGACAATGGAGATGTTGTGGAGGATCTCATCTTTCAGGGCGATCTTCCGAACGTTTTCCTGTGTGCGCTCGAGGCCTTCTTCCTCGGCGTAGACGAGCTGCTGTACCGTATCCGTGCAGGGGGCGGCATCCACCCGGCACACCTCATGTCCCAGCAGGGCGTTGATGAAGCTGCTCTTGCCCGATTTGATCTCACCCACGATCACGAAGAGGAAGGGCTCGTCCACGTTGAACGTGAGCCCCTCTACCACCTCGGTCAGGGCCTGGTTGCCGATGTCTTGGGTGAAGGTATCGATCTCATCCAGCAGGGCATGGATCTCAGAGCGGTATCCCTCGAAGGCCAAGTCAAGCAGTGTCACATGCATCGTCCCCCCGTCGCGGCCGTGTTTCGGCCAGAGGCACCGTGAGAACAGGTGATTTATCAATCCCTCCGGGTCGCACTCCCCACCGCCGGAGGCTTATATTAGGGCCCCGGGGGTGCCCGTTATGAAGGACGCTCTTTTCTCCAGGGCGTGCGTGTGTTATTTGTAGAATGTTTTACTCGTGTTGCGCAAGCGGGAATATGGTTGGCCACAGACACTCAGGGAGAAAGGATACCTATCGCATGGGAAACGCAGTCGGATTTGATAATGAACGCTATATCCGCGAGCAATCGGCGGAGATCCTCAAGCGCGTGGAGCGGTTCGGCAACAGGCTGTATCTCGAGTTCGGGGGCAAGCTCCTGTATGATTATCATGCCGCCCGGGTGCTGCCGGGATACGACCCCAACGTGAAGATGCGGCTCCTCAAAGAGCTCAAGGACCAGGCCGACATCCTGCTGTGCATCTACGCGGGTGACATCGAGCGCAAGAAGATCCGCGCCGACTTCGGCATCACCTATGACTCGGACGCCCTCAAGCTCATCGACGATCTCAAGACCTGGGGCATCTCGGTGCCGGGCGTGGTCATCAGCCGCTTCGATCACCAGCCCGGGGCGGTGCAGTTCAAGAACAAGCTCGAACGCCGCGGAGTCAAGGTCTTTACCCACCGCCACACGCGGGGTTACCCCACGGACGTGGATCTCATCGTCAGTGACGAGGGCTACGGAGCCAACGAATACATCCCCACCGACAAGCCGCTGGTGATCGTCACCGGGCCCGGGCCCGGCAGCGGCAAGCTGGCCACCTGCCTGTCCCAGCTCTACCACGATCACCGCCGCGGCATCCATTCGGGGTATGCCAAGTTCGAGACCTTCCCCATCTGGAACCTGCCGCTCAAGCATCCCGTGAACATCGCCTACGAGGCGGCCACCGCGGACATCCGCGACTTCAATCTCATCGATCCCTTCCACCTCGAGGCCTACGGCAAGACCGCCGTCAACTACAATCGCGACGTGGAGGTCTTCCCGGTCGTGAGGCGCATCCTGGAGAAGATCACCGGCGGCGCCTCCTCCTACGGCTCCCCCACGGACATGGGGGTCAACCGGGCCGGCTTTGCCATCACGGACGACGCCTGCGTGCAGGAGGCCTCGCGCCAGGAGGTCATTCGACGCTATTTCCGCTACCAGTGCGAGTACGTGATGGGATTTGCCGACCGCGAGACCGTGCAGCGGGTGGAACTCTTCATTCGCGACTTCAACCTGACCCCCGAGTACCGCCCGGTGGTGGGCCCGGCGCGCCGGAGCGCCCAGGCGGCCATGGAGGATGCCACCAAGGGCAATGCGGGCATCTACTGCGGGGCCGCCATCCAGCTCAGGGACGGCACGGTGGTCACCGGGAGCAACTCGCCCCACATGCACGCCGCCTCCAGCGTCGTGCTGCACGCCCTGAAGCATCTGGCGGGCATCCCGGAGCAGATCAAGCTCCTGCCGAACACCATCATCGATTCGTTGAAGAACCTCAAGACCGATATCCTGGGGGAAAAATCCGTGAGTCTGGACCTGCAGGAAACCCTCGTGAGCCTGAGCATCAGCGCCACCACCAACTCGGCGGCCGCTTTGGCCATCGAGAAACTCCCGGAGCTCAGGGACTGCGAGGTACACCTGACCCACATCCCCACCCCGGGCGACGAGGCCGGCCTGCGGCGCCTGGGGGTCAACGTCACCAGCGAGGCCACCTTTGCCACCAAGAACCTCTTCATGTCCTGATAAAAGCTCGCTCTCCCCGAATATTGGCTGCGGGGGTGGGCGGCTGGGGCGAGGTCCACTCGCGTGCCGAGAGCATCGGCTGGCCGGCTCAAAGGTTCGTGTGCCGCCGTTTCCGGCTCGCTCCGGTCGCAACATCCGGAAACGACGCCAGACTCACCTTGAGCCAGCAACACCCCAT
>CAZUDI010000012.1:72072-73140 GCA_964618975.1 uncultured Bacteriovoracaceae bacterium
CCCCATCCGCTTTTATCCACAGGAATGTATTCGAGATTTCTTGTTCCGGTAAGGGGAGACGGGTTATTATTTCAGGAAAAGATTTCTTTGCGGTTTAATATGAACCCGTCCCCGGGTTCTCTTATTTTAGCATGCCGAGAAGGGCTGGAATAGATGATCCCGGGGCATTACACCACATAATAATCCGCGGGATAGAGCGCAGCGAGATATTCCGAGACGACCACGATAAGGATGTATTCATAGCTCGGCTCGGAAATATTCTGCTTGATACAGAGACCAGCGGCCTCGCCTGGGTGTTGATGGGGGAGCGTGAGAATGCATGGCGGGATACCCGGGCAGTGCTCACCCTCTTTGCGCCGTCTTTGCGACAGGCCAGGAGGAGATACGCGTCCTTTGTTGCCGAGGGGGCCCAGCTGGGCAGGCAGCCGGAACTCACCGGCGACGGGGCAGCCGGTGGTGATGGAAGACCGGAATGAAGAGGAACTGCTTGCATGACGTATTCCATCGCCAACAAAATGGTTCAAGTCTCATAAAAGTCCATATTTCATGGACGTTATTTCCTCCTCCCTATTTTCTCTGGCCGACCTGGCCCGCGGCTGATTGCCAGCGGCAGATTGCCGGGGCCGGTTCGCACCGTATCCCTGCGCCTAAAAGTCCGCCTGGTCATGCACAGATTGTAAGTGTCGGGAAGGGCGTTGACAATTTATAGAAACTCAAGCATATTGAATGGGTTTGGTGGGATGTTTGCTGATGACAGGCAGGGCCTTACGACAATCGGATGATATACACCTGCACAGCACGGAGTGCGCCCGCAGGTAAAAAAGGGGACGGGTTCATTTTTGCTTCTAAAAGGAATCGGTCCCCTTTTTTCCCTTACCCGTCAATCGGGCTCTTCACCGCCTGCGCACCCTTGTGCATGACATGGGTGTAAATCATGGTGGTATTGACGTTCTTATGTCCCAGCAGTTCCTGGACCGTGCGGATATCATAACCGTTTTCAAGCAGACGGGTGGCAAAGCTGTGGCGAAAGGTGTGGCAGCCGACGGGTTTGTGGATCTGAGCCCTTTG
>CAZUDI010000013.1:0-31894 GCA_964618975.1 uncultured Bacteriovoracaceae bacterium
CCGGGCCGATGCTTTCGAGGTTCAGGAGAACGGTACTGCCAAGACCCGGAGGGGATGATTGATCTGTAGTATCAGGGCCCACCGGGGGGGTAGGACAAGTCCTACAGGGGGTGCTTGAGCCGGGGTCCCGGGGGCATCATCCCGATATCATGCTGTTTTATTATCATGAGGGGCCTGGTGAAGGGCATGTGAGGCAGGGAGACTGTGGATTCTCCGGACGCAAGCGATGCCCTCTTTGCAATGACGGGTACCTCCGGGCCTTGACCCCGCTCCAGTGGGTGAGCGGTGCCGGCAGTGAGGGCCTTTCTCAGCGGCAGCTCTATCCCGTGCATATCCTCCGCGACAAGGGCCTGCCCCTTCCGCTTTGTTCTGTCTGTTGGGAGGAAGAGGCTTACCCCAGGTCTTCGTCCCTGTAGAGTTCGGGATAGAGCTTGCGGGCGCAACTCGGGCAGATGCCGTGGGAGAATTCCACCTCCGCGTGTTCGCGCAGGTAGGCCTCGAGCTGTTCCCAATACCCCTCGTCGTTGCGGATCTTCTTGCAGCTGGCACAGATGGGGATAAAGCCCTTGAGGGTTTTCACCTGGGCGAGCGCCTCCTGAAGCTCGGACACGAGGTGTTCGCGTTCCTGCTCCACCCGCTTGCGGTCGCTGATATCGCGGGATACGGACACGGAACCGATGCGGGTGCCGCTCTTGTCCCAGATGAAGCTGAAGCGGGTCTCCACCCAACAAGGCGAGCCGTCCTTGCGGATCACCTCGAACTCGATCACGTCCTGGCGCTCGGGATGGTTCGGGTTGAGGTCGTCTTCCTGGCGCTGGCGGATGAGGGCCTGCAGGCGTGCGGTGGATTCGGGGGTCATAAACCAGGCGTAGTCGAGACTGTCGTGATTCTTGATGCGCTCAAAGACCTCTTTTACCGTATAACCGCTCAACTCCGTGATCGAGGGGCTGATGTAGACCGGCAGCGGTCGGGTGTCCCACTGAATGACGACGTCCTTGAGGTTGTTGGCCAGGATCCGGTACTGCTCCTCGCGGGCAGAGAGCTCGCGGGTGCGCTGCTCCACCATGTCCTGCAACCTCTGGGCATCGGCCTGCAGGAGGCTCTCGCGCATGCGGAAGAAGAAAACGCTCATGAGAAGCAGGATGATCCCCAGCATCCCTCCCAGGAGGATGCGGTGTATCCTCAGTTCCCGCAGATCGGCAACAACCGCGGACGCGGGAGCCCCGTGGACGATCACCAGCCTCTGTGATCCCAGTCTCACGGTGTTCCAGGCCACCAGCCATTCTGTGGGCCTTCCCGTGCCGTCTCCGGGAAAATCGTAATCCCCGGTGCCCGAGGCCTCGGTGATGGATTTATCAGAAGGCGTGCCGACTGGAAAACAGGCCCCGACCTCGGTTGTGACGGTGCCCTCCGGGGCATAGAGGATCTGACCGCGGCCGTCCAGCAGGACGGCCCGGCTGAGGGTGCCCGCGCGCAGGGGCGTGAAGTGTCGCCGGGCCAGATTGCCAAGATCGACCACCATAACGAGCGCCCCCTGCAGCCTTTCCCCCGTCCGGACGGGAAAGAGCAGGGTGGCCCTCAGCGGGCGTTCCGAGATCGTGAAGGGCGGCACCAGCGGGGCGGTCTTCAGTGTTGTGAGCGCTCCCCAGTGCTCGCTCGCCATGCCCCGGCCGAACTCGTTGGCCTCCCTCCCCTGAGGGGAGGTAAGCGCCTCGGCCAGCAGGACATCCTCGGGCCCTGTCAGGTAGAGGCAGGCCAGGATCTCGGGGTGGAGCATCTGCTGGATGCGGAAGCGGTCCTTGAGCGCCTCCAGGCTGCGTTTTCCCTGGTGATATTCGATGATGGAATGCCCGGACAGGATGCGCGCCTCGTCCATCAGCCTTCCGATCTGGGAATCCAGGGCCTGCTGCGCCAGCAGAACCTGCAGTGCCTGCTGCGCGTTGAACTGCTGTTTGTGGCGGGCGACGGCCTTGCGGTCGCCCCAGAACCCCGCCGCGATGAACACGCACATTGCGAGCAGGAGGCAGGCGACATAGACGGTGACGGACGGCCTCCCGGGTTTTTTGTGCGTTGCGAGCATGGGTTTCCTCCGGGGAGACATTATAGACAAGCCGGTCTGGATGGCAAGCGCAATCACATGATCGGACGGGAGAAACTCCATCTGGGCAGAGACAAGGGGCCTTTCAGGTACCCCCAGAACTTGAGGGCCGCCTCGCAGTACCTTTCCTGCGACACCGGCATGCCCCGGCGGGTACTGGGCCTTGAACCCGTCCCCGTGAAGGATATCGGATCCATCGCCTGGTTCCGGCAGAACGGCCCTGCCTGAGGGGTCAGGGCGCCTGGTCCCTGTACGAGTTTCCTACTGCAACTGCTCGAGCTCTATGAGCTGCCGCTCGAAGTCGGCCTGGTGATTCTCCAGCGCGGCGGTGAGCTCCTCCAGTTCGGCGAAGAGGCTTTCTATGGCGGTCTCATGGGCATGGATGTCCTGCGAGAGCTTGGCGATGCGCGAGGCCTCCCGGGAGCGGGTGGCCTTCTGCATGGCCCGGGCCGCCTCCCCGAGCATGTTCTCGCGGGTGATGATCTCGTCCTCCACGGCCTGGATGCGTTTCTCGACCGGGGTGGTCACGCGCGAGCGCTCGCTGACGATCTCGGAGCGCCGGCGCCTCAATTCCTTGCGGCTGAGCTTCTCCGTTTCTCCGCCGGCAGGGCGGCTTGTGGCGGGAGGTGGTTCCTCCTCCTCCCAGCCCACCTTATCCAGGAAGCGCTGGTAGCCGCCCTCGAAGACCTCGGCCCCCCGGCTGGAAAATACCACCAGCCGCTCGGCCAGGGCGTGCAGGAACATCTCGTTATGGGTGACGATCACCACGGCGCCTTCGAAGCTGTCCAGCGCGCTCAGGAGCGCGTCGCAGGATTCCATGTCCAGATGGTTGGTGGGCTCGTCCAGCAGCAGCAGGTTGATGGGGCTCGCCAGGACCCGGCCGAGCATGACTCGGCTCTTTTCCCCGCCCGAAAGTACCCGGACCGTTTTCAGCGCCGCATCGCCCTCGAAGAGCATGGCGCCACAGATGCTGCGGGCCTGCTGCCGGTCGAGGTCGCCGGCGGCGTTGAGGATTTCCTCTTCCACGGTGCGCGCATCCACGAGGGACTGGATGTTGGTCTGTTCGAAGACCCCCTTGACGGTGCGGGGATGGCAGGTGATCTCGCCCTGGTCGGGCTTGAGCGATCCGGCCAGAAGCCTGAGCAGGGTGGTCTTGCCCTTGCCGTTCTTGCCCACGACGCAGATGCGGTCGCGGGCGCCGATGGTCAGGGAAAAATCGCTGATCAGCGGGTTGGCGGTGTCGTAGGCGAAGGACAGTTCGCGCGCGGTGAGGATGTACTTGCCGGGGAAGTCGGCATACCGGAAGGCGAAATCCAGGGTCTTGAGAGTCTCGAGCCGGTCGGTCTTTTCCATCTTCTCCAGGGTCTTGACGCGGGACTGCACGAGGTTGGCCAGACGGGCCTTGGCCCGGAAGCGGCTGATGAAGAGCTCCATTTCCTTGCGCTTGCGCTCGTCGTTGAGGCGTGTCTTTTCGAAGATCTCCTCGTCCTGAGCGATCTGGGCATAGTACTTATCGTTGGTGCCCTCGATCTTGCGGGCGCGCTTGCGGTGGAGACCCACGATGTGGGTGACGACCTGGTCCATGAAGCCCCGGTCGTGGGTGATGAGCAGCAGCTCGTGCGGCCACTCCCTCAGAAAGCGCTCGATCCAGCGGATGGAGGTGATGTCGAGGTAGTTGGTGGGCTCGTCCAGCAGCAGCAGGTCGGGCTCGCTCACGAGCACCTTGGCGAGGTTGAGCCGCACCTGGTAGCCCCCGGAGAACTCCAGCGGGTCACGCTGCAGATCGGGCAGGGAGAACCCCAGACCCATGAGGATCTTCTCCACCTTCCAGTGCTGGTCCTTTTCCTCGGGACGCAGCCCCCGGATGCCCTCCTCCAGCACGGTCCGGGCCTGGAAGTCGATGTGCTGCCTGACATAGCCGATGCGGTAGTTTTTGGGGATGACCACCGCCCCCGCGTCGGGCTCCTCTTCGCCGGTGATGATACGCAGGAGCGTGGTCTTGCCGTGCCCGTTACGGCCCACGAGCCCGACGCGCTCGCGGGGGTTGATCTTGAAGCTGAAGCCGTCGAAGAGCTGCTGCGCGCCGTAGCCCTTCGTGAGATTTTCAACACTGATCATCGATGCGACCTTCCGGGGATACTTTTCCCCCTTCCATAGATCGGCCGGGCCGCCTTTGTCCAGTGAAAAACCGGGCCGCGGGTCTGTGCGGTCTCTATGCGACACTACCCGGCGCGTGCGGCCGGAAGGGGGCAGGGCTGGCCCGGGGACGCATGTCCCTCACGATTTTGTGAGGTATGGCCGGGGCCTAGACGGGGCTGTTTCCTGCAGGGACTACAAAGGCCGGGCGGAGACCAGGTCCTCCAGCAGGGGACCGAGCGTGGCGGCCAGGATGTCCTCGTCCCCGTTCCAGAAATGGTCCACCCCCGCTACGCTCAGGATGCGCCCGGGATCCAGCACCTCCTGCAGGCCCTCGATGCGGCAGAAGCGGTCCTGCTCGCCGCAGACGGCCCACACCGGGGAGCCCTGGAGGGGGGGGAAGGCAAACATGAGATTGGGCGGGGCGATGAGGATTGAGGGCAGGGGTTGCTCTTTAAGAAAGTGGGCCGCCACCCAGGCCCCGAACGAGTAGCCGATGAGGACGGCCCTCGTGCCGGCATGCGCTACGGCACAGCGCAGGTCCTCCACCTCGCCCTGACCCCCGTCATGCACGCCCCCGCTCGCTCCCACGCCCCGGAAATTGAAGCGCAGGGTGCTGCAACCCGCCCTGAGCGCTACGTCGCGGGCCGTGATCACGACGTTGTTATGCATGCTGCCGCCATAGAGCGGGTGGGGATGGGTGATTACGGCACAGGGACTGCCGGGTTCACCTCTGAACTCGGCCTCGAGCCGCGGGTTGTCTCCGATATATGCCATGCCCCCATTCTACCCGGGCCGAAAGCGTTTAGCAACCGGCACCTGGCGGCGTGACTGACAGGGTGAACGCCTTCCCCGTCGAAGTCTAGGTGGGCTCCCCGGGGGGGCCTTCATCCTTAGGGGCGCACGGTGGTTCCGCCTCGGGGGATTCCGGGGATTCTGCCACCTCTCCCGGTGCTGCCGCCAGGGAAGGCCTGCCTGCCTCCGGAGGCGCGAGGTGCGCCATCCACAGGGGGTGGCGTTCTCGGGCATAGTCCAGCCGCACATACCCGGTAAAGATGGCCCGCACCAGGGGGCGGTTGGGTCGGATGACGATCGCCACCATGTGGGCGATGAAGGCCAGGAAAAAGAGTGCGAAAAAGATGTTGTGCACCCAGGTGGCCCAGAGCGTCAGGGTCAGGTCCAGCTGGGGGGCGTAGACATTCTTGAAGGTCTTGATCAGGCCGGAGACAATCAGACCGGCGATGATGAGGGCCATGCCCAGGTAGGCCAGGCGTTGTTCGGGCAGGTACTTCTCGAAGGGCGGCTCCTCGGCCTGGCTGAAGAAGCTTTTAAGCACCAGGAGCGATTGCTGGAGGTCGCCCCTTTGGGGAATGAGCCCCGTCTCGCCTTTCAGACCGTGGTAGACCACGTGGAAGAACGCTGCCGCCACGAAGACGATCGAGGCCAGGTAGTGGATCTTGAGCGCAACGATGAAGTCCCCCGACCAGGCCAGTCCGGGCAGCTCGGTGATGTAGTAACGCTGGGCGATGGGCAGCTCGAAGAGGCCGGTGAAGAGCAGGATCAGGCCGGAAAGGGCGATGGACCAGTGCTCGAACAGCTCTAAGGGACCGTGGCGGCGCACACGGTTGATGTCTTCGCGGATGGGTTCACCCATGATTTTCATCCTCCTCCCGTGACGCTGCGCCCCGGCCCGCAAGGGACAAGAACAATCCGGCGACGAGCCCGATCACCGGGGCGCCCAGCACCCCGCGGGCGAGCCCGTCGGTCGCCTGCATGCGCCGACGTACGTCTTCCAGGTGCGGCCGGCCCGCGCCGGTTTCCAGCGCGGCATCGAGGGCGTCGAAGGGCACGGGAGAGACATAGAGGGTGGACGTGCCGCCGTTTTCCTTGGCACCGTAGAGGTATCCATCCATCCTCTGTGCCCGGCTTTGGGCCTCGGCATAGATCGTGTCCCGCTTCCCGATGAGCATGGCCTGGCGGGGGCAGGCCTCCATGCACAGCGGGGTCTGGCCTTCCATCAGCCGGTCGTGGCAGAGGTCGCACTTGAACATGACCCCGTTGCCGGCCAGGGTGGGCATGATGTCCAGGTAGATGCCCACCCCGGACTGGCGCTGCGGGATGCCCCAGGGGCAGACCGTGCGGCATTTGGCCCCCCCGAAACACAGCCCGGGATCGATGACCACGGCCCCGTTGCGGTGTTTGTGATTGGCCGTGAAGGGGCAGATCGTGGCGCAGGCCGGGTTGTCGCAGTGCATGCAGCGCCGGGGGATATGGATGGTCCGGGTTTGTCCCGCATGGGTCAGGTGGACCTCCTGCACAAAGAGCCAGGTATAGGGGGTCAGACGGTCGCGGACGGCCTGCCTTTTAGACCAGTCCTCGATCTTCCCCCGCGGCTTGAGAGGGGGGATGGGGTCGACAGGTTCGGGCACCCGGGGAACGCTGCGCTCACGGCAGGCCTGGACGCAGGCCGGCTGATCCAGCTGCGCACACCCGTCGCACAGGCTCAGGTCGATCAGGGTGGCCAACTCCCCGGCCTTCGCGGCCCGGGCGATTCGCGGCAACCCCAGACCCGAGAAGAGGGCCACCCCGGCGCTGGCCTTGAGAAGGGACCGGCGGCTGATGGTGGAACGTGCGTGTGTGTTCATGTAACCTCCAGTAATACCCCTGTCGGCCGGCGTCCGGCCGTGAAGGGGGATCTCCTGTGTTACTTCACCCGGTCGTCGTGTGGCCCTGGTGTGTAACTTCTTGTATTAAAAAGTACATACAATCTATAGATAGACGACGCATGGCCTCTGTCAAGTCCCAATCCCATCATATCATATGAAGATCAAGGATATGAACCCCAGGGCAAGCCCTGGCCCCCCCGACGCCGCAACTAGCAGGGAATTCAACCCAGAGCGATTAAAAAAGCACCCTGTCCCTGGTGGGGACGGAGGTATCCGTCCCCACCAGGGAGATTTTCAGCAGGAACAGCTCCCACCGCCGCATGCGGTGGCGGAGGGGCTGGCCGAGAAGACCGTGAACCCCATGGAGCCAAAGTCCACGGTGATTTCGCCCGTGATCTGCTCCAGATCCGTATCGATGATGAAGGTGTAGGGTTCTGCCGTAAAGACCCGATCGTTTTCTCCCGGCTCATCCAGAGCCAGCATCAGTTGTGAGCCGCCTCAGCCGGCCTTGAGGTACACGCGGATGGGTTGCAGGCTTCTTTCACGGAAATACTTCTCCAATGCGCTTATTGCCTTTTGGGTCACTGAAATCATGGCGATCTCCTTTAAACAGTTTGTGGTTGAATGTTGCCCGGGACTCTGGTTCAATCGTTTCTGACCAGGTCTCATTGTGCGCGGTATACTCTCCGGGGGGCTTCTCTGTCGTTGATCTGCATCAAGGGGGATAAAGAATGGTTGTCGTCACGGACCGGCTGACCTTCATGCGTTCCATCACCCTGTTCAAGGGGTTGCCCGAAGATCAGCTGGAGTTTTTCGCCCGCGCTTCACGGCAGAAGACCTTTGAAGCCGGAGCCCTGATCGTCGGGCAGGAGGACCTCTCGCGCTCGTTCTATGTGGTCATGGAAGGACGGGTGAAGCTCTACCGAAGCTCCTTCGAGGGTCGGGAACAGACCCTCAACCTCTTCGGCCCGGGCGAACTCTTCGGCATGTGCTCCGCCTTCACGGACGACATCTTCCCGGCCCATGCCGTGGCCCTGGAACGTAGCACGATCCTGGTCTTTTCCGGTGATGTGATCGCCGAGCACGCCCGCAGGGAGCCCGCCATCCTCTTCAACCTCGTTTTCGTGCTTTCCCACCGCCTCAAGGAGGCCATGGGCATGATCGAATCCCTGGCCCTCAAGGACATCCCGCAACGCGTGGCCTCTTTTCTCCTGCTGTCCACCTCGTCCGCAGGTGAGACGGGCGGGGACATCTACGAGCTGCCCGTCACCCGGCGCGAGCTGTCCAAGGTCCTGGGCACGACCCCCGAGACGCTCTCGCGGGTCCTGAAGCGCATGGTGGATGAAGGCCTGATCGGCCTTGAGGGGCGTTCCATCCGTATGCCCAACCGCCAGGCGATCTTAGATCTGGCCGACGGTTTAACGGACCTTGTATGACCTTTTCCCTTCCCGTTGACGCCTCCTCGATTCCAGGCGGGCCGTCTGCAGGGGAATGATTCAGGGGTCCTGAATCCGCCACTCGTTTCCCGGTGCCTCCTGCCAGGTCTTAATGGCCAGAGGGTCGAATGCCCCGCCGCTAGCGGCGGGCAGCAGGGTCCAGGGCTGGCCCTGGGATGCATACCCATGCGCAGGCCCTTCCTTGAAGAGACCCTAGCGCTCGGGAAGAACCGCGGCAGGCAAGAGCCTCCCGAATTCTGCCGGGGTGACAGCCCGCACCGTTTGCGGGGGGATCCTTCTCCTGGCCGATCGGGGCGCTGTATCCTTTCAAGGATTCATTTCGTAGAGGTCCTTGAGGGCGAAGACGTGGTCCTGCCAGACCCGCTGGTAGCGGGCCTCGTCTATTACGGGCTTGCGGATCATCTTCAGGCTCAGGTCCATCTGGGCCTGCGTGCTGGTGGGCTTCTGGAATAGCTGCAGGGCAAAGGCGGAGAAGTCCCGCACGAAGCAGTCGAAGATCTGGTCGATGATGTCGGTTTCGATGGCGTAGATGCGGGCGTTCTCCAGGATCAGCTGGCCATAGGCGACGAGGGTGAAGAGCTCGCCCAGGGTGAGCATGAAGTCGGGGTTGAGCGCCTGGGCCTTGTCCGGGGGGGCGCTTGAGAGCAGTTCCTTGAAGGCCTCGATCTGCTGCCGGAAGATACTGAGGTTGGGCAGGTCGTAGAGGGAGTAGGCCAGGTTGTAGTCGTGGAAGAGCACCTTTCCCAGGCCCTTGGCCGGGCCTTGGTCGAAGAGGAAGTCGTCGTTTACAGGCTGGTCCTGCAGGGCGATCTCGGGGAAGGGGGCCGGGTGGAAGAGATAGTTCTGCATGAACTTGATGATGAGCATGATGTTGACATGCACGGTGCCCTCGAGCTTCGGCAGGGCCCGGATGTCGCGGGCGGCCATCTCGAAGTAGGTGTCCATCTCGAAGCCCTTGGCCGCGATCACGTCCCACAGCAGGTCGATGACCTGCTCGCCCTGGGTGGTCACCTTCATCTTCATGGTGGGGTCGTAGAGGAGGTAGCGGCGGTCGTCCCGGTGGGCGGTGCGCAGGTAGTCGCTGGTCCTCAGGGCGAAGAGCTTCATGGCCACGAGACGCACGTAGGCGTCCGTGAACATCTGCTTCACGTGGGGCATGTCGGTGACGTACATGTTGTAAAGCCGGCGGTGCGAGGCATGGTTGAGGGCCTCGTAGAAGGCGTGGGTGCAGATGCCGATGGAGGCCCAGCCCAGGTTGTACTTGCCCACGTTGACCGTGTTGAGGGCGTCGTCCCAGGCCTTGGGGCCCCGGGAGAGGATGTCGTCCTCGCCTACGGGGTAGTCGTGGAGCGCGAAATTGGCCACGTACGACTGGACGTTGACCAGGTTCTTCTTCAGTTCGTACTGTTTGTGATGGTAGTTGGCGACGAAGAAGACATACTCGTCGCTGCCGGCGATCCTGCCGAAGTTGGAGACCATCTCGGCCTTGTTGCCGTTGCCGATGTAGTACTTCTCGCCGTTGGCCAGGTAGGTCCCGTCGGCTTGCGGGGCCAGGGCCATCTCGGTGGAGTAGATGTCGGCCCCGTGTTCGCGCTCCGAGAGGCCGAAGGCGAAGATGGCGCCGTCTTCCAGCAGGGAGGCGGCGCGGTGCTTGGCGGCTTCGTTGACGCCCATCCAGATGGGCCCCAGCCCCAGGATGGATACCTGCCAGGTGTACCAGTAGTGCAGGCCGTAGAAGGCCAGGATTTCGTTGAATTCACAGTTGCGGTAGGTGTCCCAGCGGTAGCTGGGGTCCTTGCCGTAGGGCTCCGGTGTCAGGAGTGTGGCGAAGATGCGGTTTTCCCTGATGAAGTCCAGGAAGTCGCTGTACCAGACGCAGGCATGATCGTCCTCCTTGAGCCTCCCTTTCCCCTTGTTCTCGAAGAATGCGATGGTTTTGAGCATGATCTCGCGCGAACGCTCGTCCGGGTAGGGACGCCCATGATTTTTGGGGTTCAACAGAAGCATGGCCTTCCTCCTTTTACATATGAATGCACCGAACCGTCATTATACATTACTGTTCGGGTTTTGGAAACCGTCAAGACTCTCTGGACCTGCCGCACCCGGAGGGAATGACGGCTGCCCGAGGGCCGGTCGCCTGCCATGTTGGGATATATCCCCTGACGGCAGGCGCTGTGGCCGCAGGAATACCCGGAACTCTTTCGGGAGATGTGCTCCTTGAATCGACTTGAGCCCAGCGGTGAACAAGGGGTAGGCGGGAATTATGGGAAGAGGCTCAGTCTGCCATCCGGGGCGATTCGGAAGGGGGGGCTCACTCTGGAGATCGCGCTTCAGCCCTCCGATGGGGTTCAGGGCAGGAAGATGACCCCGTCGGCCGTGGTGGCCAGCGAGACTTCCGGCAGGATGTTCATGGACATGAGGGTGGGGTCCTTGATGGAGTAGAAGAGGTCCGGGTCGACATCCATGGCGGCGGCGGCCGTCTTGTGCGGGGCATCGGGCCACATGACCACGGAGAAGATACCCAGCGGTGAGAGGTGATCGGCCAGGGAAGGTTCGCAGTAATCGGCCCAGCGGATACCCTTGAGGATATGCCGGACCCCGACCACCACCAGACCGTGGGCCCCGGGGTTATTCTGAAGATAGTTCTGGATGCTGTTGCCCATCCAGGCGTCGCGCGAACCGGCGATCCCTTCGGGTTTGTCCATGGCGACAAGGTTCAGGCCCAGATCCCGCGCCGTCAGCAGGATGCCGCTGTAGGTGCTGCACCCGATGATGGACCACATCCCAATGTCTTCCACCGGGGAGGTGCCCCCGAGGAACTGGTCGATAGCGACCTGCTGGCTGGAAGGGATCTCGACAAAGAGGGTGTTGATGCCGGCCTTGTGCACGAGCTCGGGCAGACTGCTGGTGATCAGTTGGTGGATGAGGGGATCCTTGTGCCGGGTCCCGATGAGGAGCAGCCGGTTTCTCAGGGCCTTCTCCACCAGATACTCCGTCGGATCCGACCCCATGAGCACCACACTGCCGAACTCGTCGGGCTGATGCGTGCGGGCCGGTAGAGTGCCGATAAAGATGCACAGGATACATACGATGATGCCAAAACCCAGGTGTCTTTTCATCTAAGAGTTCTTTTCGGAAATATTCGTGGTTGCTTTAACTTCTTTTTTTACCTATCAGAGGGACGTCCGCACTGTCAAGCGTGTCGGCAGGTTGAGGGCCTGAGGGTCGAATTCTGCGCTGCTTGCAGCGTCAACGCGGGTCCTCAGGCTTACCCTGGGGTTCATACCCCTGATCGGGCAACGGCAGTGCCTTGCGGCAGGCGCGGGTGCGGCGGGGAAGTCGCCTCAGTCCAGGATTCGTCAGCGACCCTCCAGGGTGTCGAAGAAATCCGTGATGCTCCTTTCGAGCACTCCTGCGTCGTCTATCTGACAGGCCTGCTGGCGGAAGTGCGCCGCATGCGGCAGACCTTTTACGTAGGCGGAGAGGAACTTGCGCATGTGCCTTAGCCCCGCCTGGGGGCCGTAGAGGCTCAGGAGCTCGTGCAGGTGCAGCAGCATCACCTCCCTTTGCTCCGTCAGCGAAGGCGGGGCCTGGCCCGTGAGCTCCCTGAAGATCCAGGGCCGGCCGATGGCGCCCCGGCCGATCATGCAGGCATCGGCACCCAGGCCCTTCAGACGCGTGAGATCTTCCTCGCCGCGGATGTTGCCGCTGACGATCAGGGGCAGGCTGCAGATGCCCCTGATGCGGGGCACTTCCTCCCAGTGGGGCTCACCCCGGTACATGTCGGTGCGGGTGCGCGGGTGGATGGTGATGCAGTCCACACCGGTGCGTGCGAGGTCGCGTGCGAGTTCGTGCGCATTGAGGGAGGCGCTGTCCCACCCGGCACGCATCTTCACGCTCACCGGCAGGCGCACTGCCTCTAAGACGGCCTCGGTCAGGCGCACCGCCATCTCCGGGTCCCGCATCAGCGCCGCCCCGCAGCCCTTGGAGACCACCTTCCTTACCGGACAGCCCATGTTGATGTCGATGCCGTCAAAGCCTTCCTGCTCCAGCAGCCTGGCGGCCTGGGCGGCGTCCTGCGGGCTGCTGGTGAAGATCTGGGCGATCAGGGGGCGGTCCGAGACCGGGCGCACGAGCAGGGTGCGGGTGTTGGCGGTGTTGCGCAGCAGCCCGGCGGCGCTGATCATTTCCGTATAGGCGAGCTCGGCCCCGTAGCGGCGGCAGAGCATGCGCAGGGGCCAGTCCGTATAGCCCGACAGTGGCGCCAGAAAGAGCCCAAGCGGAAAGTCGATCCCGTAGGCCTTCATGAGCAAGCCCCCCTAGACATGGCCTGAGCCGCCCTTGTACAGGGATCCCTGGACAAGTCCCTCGGAGGCCAGGTTCTCCATGATCAGCCGGCGCACCTGTGCCTTGTCGAGCGCCCACTGCGGCGCACACAGCTCGTGGGGGTGGGGGTCGCCGGTGATGCGCTGCACCACGATGTCGGGCCGCAGGTGGGCCAGGAAGAGCGCCGCCGACCGGGCGTAGGCCTCCATCGTCAGCGGGGTGTAGCCGCCCTGGACGTAGAGCTCCTCCAGGCGGGTGCCCCTGACGACGTAGAGGAGGTGGATCTTGACGTCCGTCACCGGCAGCGCGGAGAGCAGGCACGCCGTTTTCAGGTAGTCGTCGAGCCCCTCGCCGGGCAGGCCGATGATGGCGTGGGCGCAGATGCGCACGGGGTATGCCCGGGTCAGGTTTACGGCATCGATGAAGCAGGCCACGTCGTGGCCGCGGTTGATGCGCTCGAGCGTGGCGTCATTGGCCGACTGCAGCCCGTATTCGACCCACACCAGGCGCGCGGGGGCATAGCCCGCGATCAGATCCAGGACCTTAGGGCCGACGCAGTCCGGCCGCGTGCCGATGGCCAGCCCCACGATCTCGGGAAAGGGCAGGATCGTGTCATAGAGCGCCTGGAGCCGCTCGAGGGGCGCATAGGTGTTGCAGAAGGACTGGAAATAGGCGATGAAGGCCTGCGTCCGACGGCGCCGGCCAAGCGCCTGGATCTGATCGATGATCTGCCTCTCGAGGGGGACCCCCTTGCGGCTGAGCCCGGTCCCGGACCCGAGAGCGTTGCAATAGATGCAGCCGCCTTGTCCGAGAGCATCGCGGTGCGGGCAGCCCAGACCGGCATCGAGGCTGATCTTCTGCACCCTCTGACCGAAAGTCTCCTTGAGATAGGCGCTGAAGGTCCGGTAGGCCGGCGCACTTGTCATAGAAAGGCGAAGTCGAAATGGCCCAGGCCGAGTTCCGCATGCAGGGTCTGCATGATCTTTTGCAGGGCGGGGTTGATGGGGATGCCTTCCGCCTTGCGACGCGCGATCAGCTCGAACTCCTTTTCGCCGGCGAGATAGATGCGCTCGTGCCCCGGGGCCTTCCGGGCGGAGCGGATTTCGCGCATGATGGCGCCGGTCGTCTGTTTGAAGACCTCAAGCGGCACGAAGCTCTGGATGTTGATGGCCATGAAGAAGAACCCCAGGTGGTAGGGAATCTTGGTGCCCGATTCATCAAAACCGCTCAGGGCCTTGCCGAACATGCCGCCGGAAAAGGCGGCGCTGAGGATCTCCACCATGACCCCCAGACCGTAGCCCTTGTAGCCGCCGAGTTCCTCGCCGGCCCCGCCCAGGGGCAGGAGCGAGG
This sequence comes from uncultured Bacteriovoracaceae bacterium, assembly GCA_964618975.1. Classification (GTDB taxonomy): domain Bacteria; phylum Desulfobacterota; class Desulfomonilia; order UBA1062; family UBA1062; genus CAZUDI01. Next base: position 14,034 of record CAZUDI010000013.1, read on the forward strand.
CCGTCCCCTTGACGAAGTCCTCCAGCAGCTGCCGGCTGTCGGTGGGTTGGCTGCCGTCGAGGGCGATGGTCACCCCCTTGGGGGTGGGCTTGCCCTCACGGGCGTAGACCTCCATCTTGCCTCTCTGGCTGGTGGAGGTGGCGATATCCAGCAGGAAGGGGTGCCAGTCGTCCGAGGGGGCGCCGAAGCTGATGGGGTTGGTGCCGATGGCCGGCTGGACCCCGAAGGTGGGCGCCACCGAGGGGCGCGCGTTGCAGAAGGCCAGGCCCACCATGTCGTTCTCGATGGCCATGGCGGGGTAGTAGCCCGTTATGCCGAAATGGGTGCTGTTCTTGACGCTCACCATGCCGATGTTGCTTTTGCGGGCCATGTCGATGGCACGCTGCATGGCGCGGTAGGCGCTCACATGGCCCATGCCGTGGCCGCCGTCGATCACGGCCGTATTGGCGGTCTCTTTGAGCACGGTCTCGCGGGTGACCGGGAACTGGATGCCATCGCGAATGCGGTCCACATACATCTTGAAGCGTCCGATGCCATGGGACTCGATGCCCCTGAGGTCCGACTCGATCAGCACCTTCGAACAGATCTCGGCATCGTCGGCGGGCACACCCAGGGCGATGAATCCTTCCTTCATGAAACGCTTCAGCTCACGATGGTCGACCAATATAATATTCTCTGCAGGCATGCGTTTTCCTCGCTTTCTCGAATTGTTCAGCCTTGTGTGAGAGGGTATAGCGAGGAAGGGCCGCCAAGGTCAACATGTTTTCCGGGACCTGGTCCTCGCCTCCCAAGTGGGCCGGGCATGCCCGGGGGCGGCCGGGCTTGCACATTGCATGTGACCGATTATATAAACACTCAGTATGGGTGCGGGTGCTGGGGCGATGCGCCCTTCGTCTTGAGTTGCAATCCTTGAGCACTTCAATCGATGCCAGGCCGGCCTTCATGGCCTGAGGGTCGAATTCCCCGCTGCTTGCAGCGGAAGGCATGGTCGTGGGCTTGCCCTGGGGTTCATACCCCTGATAAGCATTACGGTCAAAGAGAGCTTGAGAGTAGAGTAATGGATACCACGCTGATACTCGGCGCCGGGGATCTCGAGGGCCAGGAGCTCCAGGCCCTCACGCGGGAGCTTGCCGCGAACCTCAACCGCGAGACCGACGCGCGCGCCATCCTCCCTGAGGGGACAGGCCCTCTCGGCGCCCGGGGCGATGCGGCCCTCATCGGACAGATCGTGCTGACGGTCATGAGTACCGGGACCGCAGCGGCCCTCTTAGGTGTGCTGAAGGCCTTCTTCGAACGCCGGCCCTCGCTGCGCGTGGCCATACGACGCCCGGACGGTAGCGAGCTCGAGATCACGGCCAGCGGTCTCGAAAGGCAGCGTCTGGATCAGACCGTCGTTATGGCGCGGGAGTTCCTGCAGGGGGCCTGATGGATGGGCGGCGCCTGGGAATCCTGATTGCCAGCAGCGTCTTTCCGGCCGAAGAGCAGCTCTTGGACCTGCGCTTCCCGGTCAACGACGTCGAGGGCCTCAACGCGGTGCTCGCCTCCGAGCACCTTGGCGGCTTCACCGAGACCGTGATGCTCACAAACGAGCCCTCGCATGCGGTGCTGCTTACCCTCAACCGCATACTGCGCAAGGCCCTCAAGGATGATTTCGTGCTCATCTACTACTCGGGCCACGGCAAGCTGAATCCGGCCGGGAGGCTGCACCTGGCGACCACCGACACGGTGCTCGATGCCCTGGAGGCCACCTCGATCCCCATCCAGACACTCAAGAATTACATCGACATATCGCCCGCCTGCCGTATCGCGCTGATCCTGGACTGCTGTTACAGCGGCGCCGCGGGCGAGATCTTCTCCCGCGGCGGGGTGGACGAGCAGCTGCAGTTCGTCTCTCGCGGCCGGGGCACCTTCATCATGACCGCCTCCACCGGGATCCAGGTGGCCCTCGAAAAGGAGACCGACCGGCTGGGCATGTTCACCAAGCATCTCATCGCGGGCATCCGGGAAGGCGCTGCCGACCGGGACGGCGATGGTCTGATCACCCTGGACGAGCTCTATGGCTATGTGCACGACCGCTGCCTGGAGGAGGGTTGCCAGGAACCCATGAAGTGGGATCTGAACGTCAGGGGCGAGGTGGTGATCGCCAGCACCGGAAAGTCGCCCCGCGCCCAGTGGCGCCGGAAGGTGCGCGAACGCATGCTGGAACTGGCCGAGCAGCAGCTCGTGCCCGACGAGATCCTCCTGGCCGTACTCGCCCTCATCGAAAAGGACCCTCTGAAGCTCGAGCAAGCCGACCGGCAAAAAGAGGAACTCGTGCGGGCCTTCAGCGAGGACAAGCTCGCCTTCAACCAGTTCGTGCAGCGCTGGTACGCGACCGGGGGGCGCGCCTCGGGGCAGGCCCCCGGCAAGGCCTCAGCGCAGCTGACCGTGGATCCGGCGCGCGGCATCGACTTCGGCAGCGTCCCGGCCGGGGGCACCCCGGAACGGCTCGTCACGATCACGAACAGCGGAGAGGGCCGCCTGGAGTGGGACTGCGAACAGACCGGGGACTTCTTCACCCTGCAGCGCACCGCTCTGGGGCTCAAGGTGAGGCTCGCCTGCCCCACAAGCGGCCGGCATAAAGGCGAGGTCCGCATCCAGAGTACGGGCGGCAGCGCGCGTATCCCGGTGAGGGTCAGGGCGACCCGCCGCGCCTGCAGGGCCGCTGCCACCCCGGAGGGCCGGGTGGACGTTCCGCCTGACAAGCGGCGCCGGCCTGTGTGGCGCTACGGCGCCGGGGCGCTGGCCGTTCTGGGGGTCATGGTCTACGGGTATCTCTCCGGGGAGTTCCATTTTTTTCCCACAGCCACATACCGCGTCTCCCCGACAGTCACATACCGTGCCTCTCCGACGGAGGTGCTCCCCTCCGGCAGCAGCGCGCGCGCACTTGGGGAGAGACCTGCGGCGCCCTTGGCCATGGACGAGATCGACGCCCAGTTCGAACGCCTTGAGGCGGAGCTTGAGCGGGCCCGGGCCACCGGCACGGTGCCCGCGAACCTGACGGGGCGCATCCAGGGTCTCGGTACGGAGCTCAGTGCGACCCGCAGCCGCATATCGAGCCCGGAAGAGATGGAACTCCTCAGACAGAGGTATGTGCGGCTGCAGGGGATCGTCGTCGAGATGAGCAGGCTGCAGCTGCAGCAGGTCCGGCAGACGCAGCCGCGGCGCTAGGCGCTGCGTCGCGTCCCCCCGAGTCCCGTCTTGAGCACGGCTGATGAGAGAAGGTTGTTGATTTCGATTGTGGGGGGGATTCCTTGTAAGGGGTTTCCCCCAGCCCCCCTTCAAGCATGACAATCACTATGAGTCGAATTCCCCGCCGCTCGCGGCTGGATGCGGTTTGCCCGGGAAGGCCGCGACGGATTTGATTGCCTGAGGGGCACATTCTCCGCCGCTTGCAGCGGCAAGCAGGGTCCAGGGTTTGTCCCCGGGTTTCATATCCATGATTGTCAGTAGAGGATTTCCACCCGGCGCGCCAGGTCCATGAGCGGCCCATAGCGGTCTTCATCGAGGGCCAGGGCGGGGAAGGTGATCTCGGTGGCGGCCCCCATCACGGTGTCGAGGAAGGTCTGCTGCCTGAGGGAGGCCAGTTCGGGGTCGTGGAGCGTGATCATGAGCTCGGACTCCAGGTAGGCGCTCCGGATGGAGAGATTGAAGGAGCCGATGCTCGCCCAGGCACCGTCGATGATGAACTCCTTGGCGTGCAGGTAAGGCATGAGCTTCAGGTCTTTCAGGGGCGGCCGGTATTCGTAGATGTGCACCCCCGCCCGCAGGAGGTCGCGATAGTAATTGAGCGAGATGAAGTGACACAGGGAGAAGGCCACCTCGCGCCCGGTCTCGAGGGAGTTGGTGAGGATGCGCACCTCCACCCCCCTGCCGGCCGCGCGGATGAGGGCCTTGCATAAGCGCGGCGGGAGGGCAAGATACTGCGAACTGATGCAGATGCTCTCCTCCGCGGCGTCCAGGGCCACGATCAGCATATCCAGGGTGTGGTAGCACCCCTGCCAGGGTCGTGATTCCACGAGCCGGCAGGCAGCGCCGCCGTTTGCGGCCGGGGATAGTATCTCACGGGGGGAAAGGGCCGGTCCGCGGAATTCCTCCCAGTTGCGATCGAAGGCGCGCGCGAGTTCGTCAACCACCGGCCCTTCGAGGAGCACATCGAGGTCGTCCCACCACCAGAAATAGCAGTCGCTTAAGTTGCGGCCGCCGGTGATGGCCAGCTTTCCGTCCACGATGAGCATCTTCTCGTGCAGGGCATAGTCCACCAGGGCCCCGTCACCCTTGAGCCTGATCCATTCCCCGAAGGCGGGGTTGTCGGGCACGGTGCGAACGATGCGGTAGTCTTCGAGCATGCGCTCGATCCAGGGCAGGGAGCGCTTGTCCGGTCGGTGGGGAAAGCCGATGTCGCCGGCCAGGATGACGTTGATGCCGTGCTTTTTGAGGTTGTGCGGGATCAGCGGCGAGGTGCCCAGTTGGGAATAACGCGTGAGGAGGAGGTTGACCTCCACGCCGGAGGAGGCCTGGTGCTTGAGGATCTCGACGAGTTCCCCGCTGAGCCCCTCGTCGTCCAGGCAGTAGGTCTGGATGTCGATGCGTGCTCTGGCGCTCTCGAGGGCCTTTTTCCAGCAGTAAAAGGCCTCTCTGCCGTCGGAGAGGACCTTCACCGAATTGCCGTACTTTACCCGGCTGCCGCTCAGCTCATCGATCTGTCCCTGGATCTCGGGCGCCAGGACGCGGGGGGCTTCTCTTACGGGAAGGCTTTCCACGACGTTGAGCGCGCCCGAGGACTCGAGCACGGACCCGTCCGCCATATGGAGTCTGAAATTCAGCTCATGACGGCCTGCTTCATTCAGGGCCGGCAGCTCGATGCGGCTGTAATAGCGCCTGCGCCCGTCCCTGTCCCGGTAGGCCACCGCCGGGCACGCCCCCGCGGCGATGGGGATTCCGCGTACCTCCAGGCGCCGGATGCGGGCATCCTCGGGCAGCAGTCGGAGATCCAGGTAGGTGCAGGATTCACGGCCGGCCCGCACCAACGCAGGGTAGAGCTCGAGGGACTCGATGGCAGGCCCCGTACGCGGGGCCTGCGGTAGGGAGCAAGCGGCCAGCCCGAGGACCAGGAAGAGGCCGATCCCCGTGCACAGTCGCCCAAGGCAGGGACACGGCGATTTCTGGGCGGACTGGGTCATGACTTTCTCTGTAAGCGATTTGGGCCCGCCATGCAAGCCGTTCCCTTGCATCCTGGTGAAGCAAGGCCAGGCGCTCAGACCCCTATGCGCCGCAGGCAGGCCACCAGGGGGGTAAGCAATCCCCGCGCCAGGGTGCGCAGGAGAGCACGGGGGGCGATGCAGGCCGCCAGCGCGGGGCTGAGCTGGTAATAGGCATGCACCAAGGCCCGGCCCGGGGCGTGGCCCATCAGACAGCGGTCCCTAAAGCGCCTGAGCGTGGCCACCTCCCCGGCCAGGGGCGTGCCGTAGGCGGCGGTGGCGATGAAACAGCGCGAGTCGCTGCCATCGAGCAGCAGCGGGGTCTTGGAGGTCTGCTCCTCCTCGGGGACGACCGCCGGGTCCTCGGGCGGGTTGGCCCGGATGGTCAGGGCCACGGAGAGTGGCAGGGCAAAGAGCAGGTCCACATCGCGGTCGCCTGCGCCCCCCTCGCGGTAGGCGGGCCGGGCGTCGGCGTCGCCTGCGGCCACGTCCAGGCACTCCTGGTCGTCATGGCGGTACATGCGGCAGGCGAGGGTGCCCGTGCCGTCACCGTTGTCGCTGAGACTGATGTGGCGCCACTCCTGGGGCCACTCGATGATGGCGCAGGTGTTGATGTTCCAGTAGCCGCCGGGCAGATCGTCGTAGGTGACGGGCGCGATGTGGTTGATGTGGGAGTGGCCGTTGATGTGGGCCACGACATGCTCGTAGGCGCACAGGGTGCGCCGGAGCTCCCCGGCAGTGATATCGCTCTGGGAGTCCTTGAAGGAGGTGGTCTCTTCCCCGCTCTCCGGGTTGGCGACCGGGCTGTGATGCGAGAAGATCAGGCACAGCCTGTCGCTGTGATCCTCGATCTCACCCACCATCCAGTCGTACTGGGCCTGGTCCAGACAGCCCAGCGAGAGGGTCTGCTTGGGCAGTTCGCCCTCGAGGTTGTAGTTGGCGGTGTTGAGCACGATGCAGTGGGTATAGGCGTTGGGGGAAAAGCTGTAGTAGCCCTGCCACCGGCCGTAGGCCTGCGGGGGCTGGTTTTCGAAGCCGTGCCACCAGGGCAGCGTGACGGAGCCCTTGTACTTCTCGACCGCCTCGGCCTGGTCGCACAGATCGTCGCTTCTGGCCCCGAAGAGCGGCACCAGGGCGCTCACGAGGATTTCGTTGTTGGCGGTCCCCTGGTACTCCACGTCATGGTTGCCCAGCACGGCGTACCAGGGCATCGCGAGGCCTTCCGGGTCGACATCGTAGATGCCGCCGTCTTCCACGGCCAGGCGGAAGGAGTCCGACTTGAGGCCGTCGGCGATCTCGATGAACCAGCTGAGCTCCTTTTCCGTGTCCGTATCCGTGTGGTCGCCGGTGGAGATGGTGAAGTCCAGGGGGTCCTGGCGGTGATGGGCATTGATGGAGCGGATGGTGGCGTCCCAGATGCGCGCCGTGTACGGGTCCTGATCGCGGCTGATGCTCTGGATGACGCCGTCGAGCCAGCCGAGCCCCGCGTTCTGCTTTTCGCAGATGCTCAGGTTCTCGAAGCGCAGGGGATCGTGGTCGTCCACGATGTGCACGTCCGAGACCTGGGCGAGGTTCAGCAGCCGGAAGCGGTACCCCGTGGCACTGTCCGCATTTGATGCGGCCCCGAGCTCGTCCCTCAGCGGCGTGACCCGAGGGGCGAATGCCAGGAGTCTGAGCGGACTGATGGTCATCAGGAAGGCGCCGCCTACGGTGCCGAGCCTCAGGAAGGTGCGCCTGGTTACGCCATAGAGCCTGTCCCCGGTCGATATCCTGGCCATAATCTCCCCTCCCTTGGTGGGCCTGCAGTTTTCCCTGGTTGATGCAAAAACGGATCCAGGGGCTACGCTGATATAATATATTGAAAGTCAAGATCATATTCTCCGACCAACGGCAGGGACAGAAAAGCTTTTTCCGGGAAAAGGAAAAGTTCTTCCGCCCTCTGCCGGCGCCAGGGTGCTGTTAAAAACCCCTGCGGATCGCGCCCTCTGGCCGGGGGGCAGTGCGCGTCGAACCCGTCGCCCTCCCCGTCAGGGCTCGATCCGAAAGGTGCGGAGGTGCTCCAGGAAGGCTTGGTGGTGGGATGCGGGCAGGAAGTGCTGCTTGGTGATGAGGTAAAAGCGGCGCCGGATCTCCTCGCCCTCCAGGGGCACGTGCACCAGAAGACCCTGGGCCAGCTCGCGCCGAACGGCATGGATCGAGAGCACGCTCACCCCGAGGCCGGCAATCACCGCCTCCTTGACCGCCTCGGACGAGCCCACCTCGGCCGCGATGGCGAAGCGTCTCAGGTGCACAAGGTGGTGCCGTTCGAGATGGTCCTCGAGGACCGAAAGGGTGGCCGAGCCGGGCTCGCGGCTGACAAAGGGGGCTTCAGCGAGTTCCTCGAAACTAAGGGCCTCTCTGCCATCCCAGGCATGGCCCCGGGGCACCACCAGGATCAGCCGGTCGTCCCACAGGGGTTCGCAGGCCAGCCTTTTGATGTGGGTCTGCTTGCCGATGAAGCCGAGCTCCACCTCGTCGTCCAGGACCATCTCGATCACCTCGTCGCTGTCGCTCGTCTTGAGGTGGATGTGAAGGTCCGGGTGGCGTGCCTTGAGAGACGTAAGCACCGTGGGCAGGATGTAGGTGGCGGGGATGGTGCTCGCCCCCACGAAGATGTGTCCCGAGATCTCATCCCGGCTCAGCCTGATCTTATCCCGGGCCTCGTCTCTGAGCTTGATGATCTTCTTGGCCATGTTGTAGATGATGCGCCCCTCCTCGGTGAGGGTCACCCCGTTGGCGGTACGATTGATCACGGGGGTGTCGGCGAAGATTTCGAGGTTTTTGATGTGCTTGCTCAGCGAGGGCTGGGTGAGGAGCATCTTTTTGGCGGCCTTGGAAAAGCTGCGTTCCTCCACCAGGTTGATCAGGGCCTCGAGCTGCTGCAGGGTGATGTTTCTGAACTGGTTGAGATTCATGGGTTGGATTATACCTGAGATGTGGGTTATAATCAATTGCGGGCCATAACTATTTTGCATTTGCCTTATGCGCTCAAACCCGGCACAAGGGTGGTGGCACACGCAGGGGGGGATCACCATGGCACACGACAAACGCATAAAACTGACTGCCACGGTCCACGGGGCGGGCTGAGCCTGCAAGATCGGTCCGGGGGACCTGGCGAAGATTCTTGAGGGATTGCCCACCCGCGGGCATCCCGATCTGCTGGTGGGTATGGAGCGGCCCGACGATGCCGGTGTCTACCGGCTCACGGACGAACTCGCCCTGATCCAGACCCTCGACTTTTTCACCCCCATTGTGGACGACCCCTACACCTTCGGACAGATCACGGTGGCCAATGCCCTGAGCGATGTCTACGCCATGGGCGGAACGCCCCGCCTGGCCATGAACATCATCTGCTTTCCCGTTCATACCATGGACCTCTCCATCCTGAAGGACATCCTCGAAGGCGGCCTGGACAAGATGAACGAGGCCGGGGTGCTGCTCGTGGGCGGGCACAGCGTGGAGGATGACGAGCTGAAGTACGGCCTGTCGGTGACCGGCCTCATCCACCCCGCAAAGGTACGTATGAATTCCGGGGCGCGCCCGGGCGACCATCTCGTCCTCACCAAGCCGCTGGGCACCGGGATCATCGCCACCGCCATCAAGGCCGAACTGGCTTCCCCTCAGGCCGCAGACAGGGCCGCCCAACTCATGCGTAGCCTCAACCGCATCCCCGCCGAGCGCATGCAGGCCTTCGACGTGCATGCCTGTACCGATGTCACGGGGTTCGGGCTCGTGGGGCATGCCTGCGAGATGGTGGAGGGTACGGACGTAGGCCTGGAGATCCATGCCCCCCGGGTACCCGTGCTGGACGAGGTGTCCGACTATGCCGCCATGGGTCTCATCCCGGGTGGGGCCTACCGCAACGAGGATTTCCGCAGATACATGGTGACGGTGGAAGGTGGCGTCACGGACGATACGGTCAAGATCCTGCACGACCCGCAGACCTCGGGCGGTCTGCTGATCGCCCTGCCGGCGCCTGAGGCCGAGGCGCTCCTTTCTATCCTTAACGCCGAGGGTCTGAGTGAGGCCTGTCTGATCGGCGAGATCACCCCGGCACACCCCGGGAGGGTCCTCATCCGCGCCTGATCCATCCCCATGGGGGGCGGGTATCAGGCACCAGCTGTCCCTTGGCCCCTGTTGTGGTGCAGCACCTCCTGGATGACGGAAGCCAGCTCTTCCAGGCACACCGGTTTGTCCAGGTAGGCGCTGAATCCCAGATCGAGCGCCTTTTCTGGGGTGATCTTCTCGCTGTACCCCGAGGCCAGGATCACCGGCAGGTCGGTCCGGATGTGCAGCAGTTCGTCCAGCAACTGGGTGCCGGTCATGCGGGGCATGATCTGGTCGGTGATGACGAGATCGTAGCCCTCGGGCGCGGCCTTGAAGACCTCCAGGGCCTCATGCCCCTCGGCACAGGCACGCACCTGGTAGCCGAGGTTCTCCAGGAGGGAACACAGGCTTCTGAGGATGGCGGGCTCGTCGTCCACCAGGAGGATGGATTCGCCGGAGCCCCGGGCCGCAAAGTGGTCGGGGGACGTGCCTGCCCGGGTCAGCGGGGCCTCGCTGCGCGGGAGAAAGACCTGGAACAGGCTGCCCTGACCGGGTTCGCTCTCCACCAAGATGGCGCCCTTGAGCGCGCTCACGATGCCGTGCACGGTGGCCAGACCGAGCCCGGTGCCCCGGCCGACCTCCTTGGTGGTGAAGAAGGGGTCGAAGATGCGCGCACGCGTAGCCTGGTCCATGCCGCAGCCGCTATCCCGTACGCTCAGGCACACATAGGACCCCACAGCGAGGGCGGGATGGGCCGGCACTTCCACCTCCACGGGTGTGAGCCCCACCTCCAGCCGTCCGCCGTCCTCGCCCATGGCATGGTAGGCATTGGTGCACAGATTCATGATCACCTGGTGGATCTGGGTCGGGTCGGACATGACACACAGGGGGGTGCGGGGGATGTGGGAGGTGATCTCTATGGTTGCGGGCAACGACGAGCGCAGTAGCTTGAGCGCCTCGCGCACCACCGGGTAAAGGAGCACAGGCCGGGGATCGCTGATGGTCTTGCGGGAGAAGGTCAGGATCTGTTTGACGAGATCGCTGGCACGGATACCGGCCTTGAGCACCTGCTCCAGGTTGGCGCGCTCGCGGCTGTCTGCACACAGCGCGTCGCGGACGAGTTCGGTGTAGCCGATGATGATGGCGAGGACGTTGTTGATATCGTGGGCGATGCCGCCGGCGAGCGTGCCGATGGCCTCGAGTTTTTCGGCCTGGTGCAGCCGGGCCTCGAAGGCCTCCTTTTCCCGCTGGGCCTGCTTGCGGGGGGTGATGTCACGGGTGCTGCCCTGGATGGCCACGGGGGTTCCCTCTGTATCGTACACCCAGGAGACGCTGACCTCGATGTCAATGATGCGCCCGGACCGGCTGGTCTGCTGCAGCTCGAGGGTAGTCTTCTCCAGGCGCTCGGCGGGGGGGTTGTCGAGCTCGCCGCGGATGATGGCCAGGAAATCCTGGGCGGCGGACGCGGGGTGCACATAACCCTCGAGCGGGATGCCCAGCACCTCTTCCGGGGTGAAACCACACAGGGCCTCCACCGAGGGGCTCACATAGGAGAAGCGGCCGTCGAAGGTCATGGTCCAGATGACGTCGGTGGAATTCTGGGCCAGCAGCAGGTAGCGGCGGTCGCTTTCGCGCCTGAGGGTCTCGGCCCGGATGTGCCCCAGGGCGCTGCCGGTCTGCGCCACGAGGGATTCCAGGGCCAGGCGGTCCGACTCCAACACCTCTTCGCGTGTGTGCGAGGCGCACATGAAGCACCCCACCACGCGGTCTTCATGGACGATGGGGATGAGGCCGAAGGACTCGAGCCCTTCGGCGACCTCCTCGGGGGACAGATGCTCGCTGAATTGCGCCAGCCTTCCGAAGAGAGCCTGTTTGCGTTGTGCCAGCTCGACGTACACCGAGCGGGCACCATAGCCTTTGACGGCGCAGGCGAAAGGCTCGCTGAGCCCCCGGTGCGCCATGAGCTCCATGCCACCCTCCGGCGTGACCAGATAGATGCCGGCACAGTCCATGGACGAGATCTCGAGCGCGTTGGCCACGCACAGGTCGAGGGCCTCCTCTAGATTGGTCATGGTGCCGATTGTCTTGGCCAGGTCGTGGTGTATCCTCTGGCGCTTTTCGGCAGTGATGCGTTCGGTGATGTCCCGGGCAATGCCGCACAGCCCCTTGACCTCCCCGGTGTTGCTCCGCAGGGGCACCTTGATGACATGGAAGATGACCACGCGACCGTTTACCGGTATGTGGTGCTCCTCTTCCACCTCCTCGCCCCGCAGCACGCGGCGGTCCACGGATCGGATGTGGTCCCCGGTCGTCTCGCCGAAGAGATCCTCGTCGGTCCTGCCGATCAGTCCTTCTGCCGGCAGGCCGAAGAGCCGTTCCACACTCGGGTTGACCAGGGTGTAGCGCAGGTCCCGGTCCTTGATGAAGATGCAGTCCGGTACCGAGTCGAAGATGGTGCGGAAGCGCTCCTCGCTTTCGGCCAGGGCCTTTTCCATGCCTTTGCGCCTGGAGATGTCATGCAGGGTGACGCTCACCTTGAGCGGACGGCCCTCCCTGTCCTGGATGAGAGAGGCCGCCCCGATGCAGGGCACCGCCTTTCCGCTGCGGTCGTTTACCGCCAGCTCGAAATCCCTGATGCGGCCTTTTGTGAAGAGTTCCCCCCTAAGACGCTGCCGGTCCTCATGATCGGCATAGAAGGATTGCAGGGAGCGACCGATGAGATCCTCCCGGCGAAAGCCGAAGACCGGCTCCACCGAGGGACTGACCTCCCGGATGATCCCCTCGGGCGTGGTCTCGAGATAGACGTCCTGGATGTTTTCGATGATGCCGCGGTCCCTGTGCGCTGTATCCTCAAGGTCCGCTCCGGACTGCCGCTGCAGGGTGTCCATGATCAGCGTGGCCGCAATACCTAAGGGAGCGCCGTGCGCGTCTGTCAGGCGCGTGGCGATCGTATGGGTCAAGACCGTCTCTTTGGTCAAGTGCGTAAAGGAGAGCTCGCCCGCGAAGCTCCCGGTGGCGAGGACCTGCCGGAAGGCCGCATCGAAACCCGGGCGCTGCTCAGGGGAGAGGATTTCGTCGATGGTCCTGCCCGTGAGCTGTGCGGGGATTCTGCCGCACAGGGCTGCCAGGGCGGGATTGATATAGCTCAGCCTCCGGTCGAGGTCGCAGACCAGAAAGCCTGTGGCGGTCTGTTCCAGGGCCAGGACGCCCGCCGAGAGATGACCCCCTTCGCGACGTGCCTGTTCGAGTTCTTCTTCGAGGTGCTTCACCCTCTGCGCAAGGATGTCTTGTTGCCTGTCTGTTTCCATGATGGGGCTCCCGGGCAATGATGCTTTTAATCGCTATGGGTCTGACTTACCGCCGCTTGCGGCGGCCAGGGAAGGGCATAAGCTTGCCCTGGGGTTCCTTCCCATGATCTGACCTGTCGGAAGACAGTCGGCTTTTCTTTACCGTCGTGCGCACCGAAAGCGTCTTTCCCACCCGGAACGTGCGCGCATGCGGTTTCGCGGCGGGCAGTCCCGGGCCGATGTGACAGGAGAGCCCTTCATTCACTGAGACGCTTGATGGCGCAGAATTCCCCGCACATGGTGCAGACGCGCTCAACCCCGATGCCGCTGGCTTCCCGCATCTGGCGGGCATGCTGCGGGTCGAGGCTGAGGCGGATCTGTTCGTCCCAGTCGAGGCGCTTGCGCGCCCTGGCCATGGCATTGTCACGCTCGACGGCGCAGGGCAAGCCCCTGGCCAGATCCGCGGCATGCGCCGCGATGCGCGAGGCGATCACACCCTCGACGACGTGCTGCCTGCCCGGCAGGCGCAGGTGCTCGGCCGGGGTCACGTAGCAGAGGAAGTCGGCGCCTGAGTAGGCGGCCAGACAGCCGCCGATAGCGCCGGCGATATGGTCGTAGCCGCAGGCGATGTCGGTAACCAGGGGCCCGAGGACGTAGAAGGGGGCGCCCTGGCACAGGGACTTCTCCAGCCGGACATTTTCTGCCACCATGTTCAGCGGCACATGGCCCGGGCCCTCGATCATGACCTGGACCCCCCGCTCGCGGGCGCGCTGGGCCAGCTCGCCGAGGGTGACGAGCTCGCTGATCTGGGGGCTGTCCGTGGCGTCCGCCGTGGCGCCGGGGCGCAGGCCGTCCCCCAGCGAGAGGGTCACGTCATGATCGGCGAGGATGTCCAGGATGGTGTCGAAGCCATCGTACAGCGGCGACTGTCGGTGGTTGGCACGCATCCAGGCCACGAGCAGCGACCCCCCCCGGCTCACCACGTCCAGCAGCCGCTGCCGGGTCTCAAGGGCGTGCAGCGATCCCAGGGTGACCCCGGCGTGGATGGTCATGAAATCCACGCCCTCGGCGGCCTGCCGCCTGAGGGTGGCCAGGAAGTCCTCCAGGGTCATGTCCGTGATGTCCCGTCGCCTGGCCGCAAGCTCGAAGGCCGTCTGATAGATCGGCACCGTGCCCACCATCACGGGAGACCTCTCGAGCACCGCCCGGCGGATATGCACGAGTTCGGAGCCCAGGGACAGATCCATGACCGCATCCGCCCCGTACTCCACGCAGGCCTCCAGCTTTGCGAGCTCCTCTTCCAGGTCCATGTGGGAGGGCGAGGAGCCGATATTGGCGTTGACCTTGGTTCTGAGTCCCGTACCGATGCCGCGTATGTGCTCGAAGGTGCGGCCGCGGTTGCGGGGGATGACGATGGTCCCCCCGGCCACGCCGGCGCGGATGAATTCCGGGCTCAGCCCCTCGTAGGCGGCCACCGCCTGCATTTCCTCTGTGATGATGCCCCGCCTGGCTTCCAGTATCTGGGTCATGTCTGCTCCATCCATATCTTCTGCAGCGCCCTCAGGGCGCGTTCAGGGTCCTCCTCCCGACTCACGGCGCTCAGCACGGCCGCGTTGTGCACCCCGGTGTGCCGCACAGGCCCGAGGTTGTCCTCCCCGATGCCCCCGATGGCCACCACCGGATGAGCGCTCTGACTGACGGCGGCCTCCAGGGCCGCCAGGTCCCTGGCCGGGAGAGAATTGTCCTTGGAGACCGTGGGAAAGACCGGGCCGAAGCCGATATAGTCGACCGGCTCCATGTCCGCTGCGGCCACCTGGTCCTGGTTGTGGGTGGACAGCCCGATCAGCGCCCTGGTTCCCAACAGCTCCCGGGCGCAGTCGGCCGGCAGGTCATCCTGGCCCAGGTGCAGCCCGTCGGCCTCGCTCAGGAGCGCGATCTCCAGGGAGTCGTTGACGATGAAACGCGTGGAACTTCCGCGGGTCAGCGTGCGTATCCTGCAAGCCAGGGCGAGGTGCTCCCGGGGGCTGGCCCCCTTGTAGCGCAGCTGCACGGCGGCAATGCCTGAGGCCACCGCCAGGGCGGTGAGGCGTTCGTAGCCCTGGGGTGGGTCGGTGAGGACGAGGTAGAGGCCTTCTCCCAGCGAAGGCCTCAGATCGAGGAAGGCCTGCTCGAGGCGGTAGGCCTCATAGCGGGCCGCCTTCAGGGTGCGCGCGACCGCGGGGTCGACGAGCTTCATGGCCTCTTCCAGCACGCGCAGGCCCTCCTGCGCCCGTTTGAGGTTGCTCATGGCCAGGGCCTCCACCCCCGGGCGGCGGTATTCGAGCCCGCCCGGAGAGTCAAAGCCGATATCGCCTTCCACGTCGCGGTGGCGCACGTAATCCGCGCGCGGCAGGCAGGCGGCCACCCGGTGGCGCAGTTCCTTGAGGCCCTGCTGCAGGCTGGGGGCGTCTTCCAGGAAGCGCGCCAGGTCCTCCGCCACACGCAGACCTTCGGTCACGCGGTTGAGGTTGGCGTCCAGGAGGCGTTCGAGGGGGCGTCGCATGGCTACAACCTCTCGAGCATCTCGGAGGCGGCCTTGCGGCCGGAGAGGAACATGCCGCCGAAGATAGGCCCCATGCGGTATCCCCCGTAGGCCGCGTTGGCGGCCATGCCCGAGACGTACAGCCCGGGAAAGACCTCTCGGGTGTTGGACACCGTGTGTTTTTCACCCGCATCGGCGTCCATGGAGCGTTCGCCCACGATGCCCCCGGTGGGGGTATCCAGTCTGACGCCCATCTTTTTTACCAGGGCCGCGGTCACGTTGGCCGGGTGACCGGTGGCATCCAGGACGAAACGCGCGCGCACCGTGAGGGGGTCCACGTGCAGCCCGGCGAGCTCCACCGGCGACCAGTTGATCACCAGTCCGCCGACCCGGCCGTCCTTGAATACCACGTCTTCCATGCTCACCAGGTTGAAGATCCTCAGCCCGGCCCGGCTGGCGTGGTGTACGAGGGCGGCCACCGCAGAGACGGAATCGGCCGTGTAGTAGCCCGCATCATAGGGCTTCAGGACGATGTCGAACTCCTCCAGGACCTCTCTGGCCTCGTCCTGCACCACGATCTCGTTGAACATCATGCCTCCGCCCCACATGCCGCCGCCGATGGAGAGCTTCTTTTCGAAGAGGGCCACCCTGCGGCCTTCCCGGGCCAGGTAGTAGCCGGCCACGAGACCCGAGGGCCCCGCTCCTACGATGGCCACATCGAGCTCGAGTGAGTCCAGGAGCTTGTGCATGTAGGTGGTGATGATGGCCTTGCTGATGATAATCTCGTCTAGCATGTCTTCCTCCCGCTGTCCTTTTTTCGCCATGGTTCGCATCCTCCGCCCCCCTGTCGCTGGCGGTAAGAGCGCCTGGGTTGCCAGAACAAATAAAGACGGCCGTCTCCCGGAGGAGACGGCCGTCTTTATCAAGCCTGTGGACGGGAAACGTGCACACCTTCCCGTACTGTCTTGTCTGTTCCCTCCGCTGGTATTACCCAGATCAGGTTCTAAGGGTATGATCTCAGGCCTCGTTCTCGAGGCCACCCCGTGTAAAAGAGCGTTTTTTAAGCCCCTTAATCCTAGGCCAATGCCCGGGGCGTGTCAAGGTTTAATGGCCTGAGGGTCAAATTCCTTTAACGCTTGCGGCGGAAGGCAGGGTCCTTGGGCTTGCCTTGGGGACCATATCCATGATTCGCATGGTGTCAACGGTGGGGGCGAAGTAGCCGGAAAGGACGGGGGCTATCTAATCCTTGCCCAGGGTGAGGCGGTAGCCGTCACCTTCGGGCTCGACGCCCCGCACGGTCCAGCCCTTGCTGGTGGCGGCCCGACGGACGTTTTCCTTAGAGGTGTCGGTGTCGACGAGCACGGTGAACTCGCCCGAGGGCAGCTCCTTGATCTTCTGCATGGTCAGGATGACCGGTTGGGGACAGGAAAGGCCGCGTGCATCCACGGTATCGGACATGGTGTATTCTCCTTTCGTTCTCATCATGGGCAGAAACCCCAGGGCAAGTTTGAAGCCCCTGCTTTCCGCTGCAAGCAGCGGTGAATTCGACTCTCAGGCCATTCAAGGTAAGTATGCTTCCCCTGCTGCCGGCGCCTCAGCCCAGTTTCTGGCGCATGCTGAAGCCGATGAAGGCGCAGACGATAAGCCCGACGACCACCGCGGTGGCCCCGTGGGTCCCGAGGCCGGAGGGCGAACTCGCCAGGGAGAAGTTGTGGGCGATCCCGGCGCCCGTGATCATGCCGAGCACGAAGACCGCGGCGTCGCCGTCACCCTCGCCGGCCAGGAAGAGCTGGCGGCCGGGGCAGCCGCCCGCCAGGGCGAAGGCCAGTCCGGCCAGCACCATGCCGGCGAAGTTCCAGAAGTGCAGGGTGTGGGCCACGGGCTGGCCCGTGAATCCGGGTTTGAACTGCCCCAGCACGAGGTTGGTGATGAAGGCCAGCACGACCAGGGCCACTACCCCGGAGAAGAGGTGGGCCTGACGGAACAGGATCAGGTCGCGGAAGGCCCCCATGGTGCAGAAGCGGCTCCTCTGGGCGATGAAGCCGATGAAGAGCCCCACGACCAAAGCAATCATCAGCGGCGCGTGCATGGCACCCGGGCCCTTGAGGCTGTAGAAGAGCACCCCGCTTAGGGCCTGGCCTGGAACCTGGGGATTGATGAGCAGCAGCACCAGGAGCCCCGCCATGGTCAGCGGCAGGAGCAGCCCCACGGAGGGGTAGGTGGCCTGGGTGCGTCCCAGGTTGTAGCCGCCCTTGAGAAAGAGGGTGCCGAGCCAGATTCCCGTGATCAATCCTATGAGCCCCAGGATGGCGTTCCAGTCGCCGCCGCCGAGCCGCAGCATGGCCCGCCAGGGACAGCCCAGGAACACGAGCGCCCCGATCATGGCGCAGACGCCCAGGAAGAAGCGCACCACCGGGGCCGAACCCGCCCTTGGGCGAAATTCCCTGAAGGCCAGGGCACCTCCCAGCGATCCCAGGACGAAGCCGATGATCTCGGGCCTGAGATACTGCACTACGCCGGCGCGGTGCAGTCCGATGGCGCCGGCGATGTCGCGCTCGAAACAGGCCACACAGATCCCCATGTTCCCGGGGTTGCCCAGCTTTTGCAGGAGCGGGGCCAGGATGCCGATGATCGCCCCGACCACGATGATGCCCCATTTTCCGGAAAAGACATTTTCACCCTTCATAGCATCTCCTCTCTCAACCTTTTACAATCTAATGTGTATGA
>CAZUDI010000013.1:31994-65573 GCA_964618975.1 uncultured Bacteriovoracaceae bacterium
CTAATGTGTATGAACCAGGGTCGGCCCTTACCCCCCCTACAGTCGCCGGCGGCGGGGGAAGGCGATCCCTGATGATAATAGACGTGCCCTTGGGCGCGTGCAGGATGTATTCTAGGGGGAGGGAAAAAGATTTGCTAATAGTATGAGGGAATAGTCTATCCGGGGATTATTCCATATCGCCATCGTCCGGGGCACAGGGGACGGCACACCGTCATGAGCCGCTCGATTTTCCCGGTGTCCGACGGGTGGAGGGCCTCTATGTCTACCTACTAAATCGCTTGAGGGTCGCATTGCCTTACTACTTGTGGCATCGGGGCGGGTCCAGGGCTTACCCTGGGGTTATACCCATAATTGACGCTGCCTCATGAGGCCCAGCTGACCCGCTTGTGGATTGTTCCTTGCTTTTGCGCCGGGATTTGATTTAGATGAAGGCGCTTGTGGCAAAACAACATATCAGCGAGGAGGGTTGATGGTATGGGAAAGAGGATGATGGTTGCAATCGGGGTTGTCTGTGTCCTGGCGGCAGTGTGGGCCTTGCCTGCTCCGGCGGCGGACGACGGATCCTGGGAGCGGGTCAGGCAGGCCGGCAAGCTGGTCATCGGCATTGACGACGCCTTTCCGCCCATGGAGTTCCGCAACGAAAGCAATGAACTGGTGGGTTTCGATATCGAGGCCTCCCGTGAACTCGGGCGTAGGCTCGGCATTGAGATCGAGCACGTGCCCACCGCCTGGGACGGGGTGGTCATGGCGCTTAAGGTGAAGAAGTTCGACTGCATTTGGTCGTGCATGTCCATCACCCCGGAGCGCGAGCAGGAAATCGCCTTTACCAAGCCCTACATCATGGAGAAGCAGGTGCTGGTGGTCAAGGCCGACAACCCGGCCATCAAGGGTAGCGGCGACTTGACGAACAAGCATGTGGCCGGGGTCCAGCAGGGCTCCACCTCGGAGCAGGCCCTCGAGAAACTGGGTCAGGAATTCAAGGAAATCAAGCGTTACGACAAGAATACCGAGGCCTTCATGGACCTCAAGATCGGCCGCATCGACACCCTGGCCGTGGACGAGATCGTGGGGCGCTACTATCTTTCCCAGCGTCCGGGCGAGTTCCGCGTGCTGCCCGAGGCCCTGACCAGCGAGCCCGTGGGCATCGGCATCCGCCAGGAGGATGTGGCACTCAAGGCCCAGATCCAGAAGACCCTCGATGAAATGTTTGCCGACGGCACCATGCGAAAGATATCCATCAAATGGTTCGGAGACGATATAACCGCCTGGAAATGATCTCCCGGCTCGGCGCACTCCTGTGTGCGCTGAGCCTGCTTCTCTCGCCGCTGTGCTGGGGCGCGTCGGCCGAGAGCGATCCCTATGAACTGCTCGCCCGGGGGACACGGCTGCTCCACCAGGGCGACCTGTCTGGCGCCCTGGAACGCTTCGAGGCCGTAAGCCCACCTGAGGCCGGCGGGGAGGGGGGGGCCTTCGTGCGCGCCCGCATGGAGGCGGCCAAGATCTATTTTTCCCGCCAGGATTACCCCGGCAGCGAGCGCATGTGCCAGGCCATCCTCGAGCGCTTTCCCGACAACATCGAGGCGCGTAATTTCCTTGCCCAGGTGCAGGTGGCCCAGACGCCCCGCTGGGTAAGGTTTTTCAAGGACATGCAGACCTATCTGCCCACGCTGCTGAAGGCCTCGGGCATGACCCTGCTGCTGGTGTTGATCACCATGCTCTGCTCGCCCGTGGCCGGGCTCTTCGTGGCCCTGGCACGCATCAGCCGCCTGCGGGCGCTTAAGGCACTCTTCTGGTGCTATATCTGGATCTTCCGCGGCACGCCGCTTTTGCTGCAGCTCTTTTTCATCTATTACGGGCTGCCCCAGCTCGGGCTGACGCTGGACCCCTTCACCGCCGCTGTCTGGGGGCTGGGGCTCAACTATTCGGCCTACCTGGCCGAGATCATCCGGGGTGCCATCGAGAGTATCGACCCGGGACAGATGGAGTCCGCCAAGGCCATCGGTATGACCTACTGGCAGGCCATGCGGCGCATCATCATTCCCCAGACCTACAAGCGTCTGGTGCCGCCCATCGGCAACGAGTTCATCGCGCTCATCAAGGACACCGCCCTGGTCTCCACCATCGCCATGGTGGAGCTCATGCGGGCCGCCAACCAGATCTTCAACACCACCTTCAACATCTTCATCCTGATCCAGGCGGCCATCATCTATCTGCTCATCACGAGCATCTTCACCGTCGCCTTCCGCAGGCTCGAAGATCGGCTGGGGGTATACGAGAACCGATGATTGAACTGTCAAATGTCGTCAAGCGCTACGGCGATCTGGTCGCCGTTGACCACGTGAGTCTCAGGATTGAGAAGGGGGAGAAGATTGTCATCATCGGGCCGTCCGGCTCGGGCAAGACCACGCTGCTGCGCATGATCAACTACCTGGAAACCCTGGATGAAGGCCGCATCCTGCTCGAAGGACGCGAGGTGGGCTACCGCCATGACCGCAACGGACGGCTCGTGCTGGAAAAACAGGATGTGATTTGCCGCATCCGATCCGAGATCGGCATGGTCTTCCAACATTTCTACCTTTTCCCCCACATGACCGCCCTGCAGAACGTCATGGAGGGGCCTCTGACGGTCAAGAAACTGCCACGCCGCGAGGCCGAGGATATCGCCCTGGACCTGCTCGGCAAGGTGGGGCTGCTCGACAAGCGCGACGCCTATCCCGCCTTTCTCTCGGGCGGCCAGAAACAGCGGGTGGCCATCGCCCGGGCCCTGGCCATGCGCCCCATGATCATGCTCTTCGACGAGCCCACCTCGGCCCTGGACCCCGAGCTCGTGGGCGAGGTCTTCACCACCATCCGGGACCTGGCCGAGGAGGGCATGACCATGCTCATCGTCACGCATCAGATGGGCTTTGCCCGCGAACTGGCCGACCACGTGATCTTCATGGACCAGGGGCGTTTCATCTTCGAGGGCCGCCCGGAAGAGGTTTTCTCGGCCGAGATGGACAACCCGCGCGTCAAGGCCTTTCTCGACAAGGTCCTCTAGGGGGAAGCCCGCAGGCAGGAGGGTATATGGGAGGTGCCAAAGAGACCCGGCCGCGGATCGTGGCGGCCGGCGATTCGATTACGGCCGGCTGGCAGGCGGGCGGCTGCGAGATGGCACCCTTTGTCGATATCCATTCCCGGCGCCTGCTGCCGGGCACGTATCCCTACGAGCTTTCGCTTCTGCTTGACCCCGAAGGGGATGGCGGCGAGGTCCTCAACCTGGGACGTAGCGGCAGCACCACGGCCGACTGGCTGCCCGGTGCCCGTTGGCACAAGCGGGGCTTTAGGGATTTTCCCCTCAACGGCGCCCCCTTGGACGAAATGCTCTGCCGCGACGAGCCACCCGGGATCTGCCTGCTGATGCTGGGGACCAACGATGTCAACCACGCCGTGCTGCCCGGATGGGTAGCGCGTCTCGACCGGCGGCTCAGCGGTTATGCGGCCGGGGACTTCCTGAAGAGCCGTGAGAACCTCGTCTGTACCCTGCTGGCACTCAAGCGGCGGGGTTTCACCACCTATCTGGCCAAGCTGCCACCCAACCGCTTCCGCGGGGGAATCAGCGCCCTGGGGATGGACCGGCTCTTCTTCGGGCCCGCCCGCGCCCGCGCGCGGCTGGAGGCCTACACGCGCATCCTCAACCGCCGCATCGAGGAGATCCTTGCCCGATATCCGGATCTCGCGCGGCCCGGGCCGGACTTCTTCACCCTGATGGCTGCGCCCGGGCTTTGGCAGCCGGACGGGTTGCATCCCAACACGCACGGCTACCGGACCATGGCACACGCCTGGGCAGACATCCTCCTATGAGAAGCGTGGGTGCACCCTGGGCCCTCCTTGAGGCCGCAAACGGCGGGGAATGCGATCCTTAAGCGATTTAAGGCTCCCGCTGTCACCCAGAAACAGGGGGGGTCAAGAAAGACGGGCGATTGACCGATAAAAACATCATAAGGATATCTCCGGCATAGGAAATCGGTTATGGAAGGGCACGACAACAAAAATTTTCTAAAACAGTTCATCGCCTCATCGGTACTCTGGGCTCTTGGCTATGGCGGCGTGTACGGGGTGATCTTTCATCCACTTCAGAGTGACCTTTTTCTCCCTCCCTACCATCTCCAGATAGCCATTGTCGGCATCCTGGCGTTCATATCGATGAACTTGTCGGTATATTACGGGCTCAAGGTGCTGCGTTGGCGCTGAAGACCGCAAAGAAGCCCGGGGGCAGGTAAAAAACCCCGGCACCCAAGTCCAAAAGGCTGCCGTCTGCCGCCAGAGGGCAGGGGAGCCATAGCCACATCCCCAATGATGATTCCACTGGCTGAGTGTGGCCCCAGAGGGGGAGGTTCAGTCCGGGGTCGGGTTCGAGGGGGGGGTGATGCATGTGGCCGGAATAGAGGCCGGGGTTTTGCGGAAGACACGCACGGGCCAGTTGTGGCGCCTGGCCGCCAGCCGCAGACGGATGTCGGGATTGACCGCCACGGGGTGGCCCACGCAGAGCATCAGTTCGAGGTCGTAGATGGAGTCGGTGTAGAAATAACTGCGGCGCATGTCGATGCCGTGCTCGTGAGCCCAGGTCAGGGCATAATCGCGTTTGCCGCTGCCCTGGCATAGGGGCTTGACGATGCGGCCGGTGATGCGGCCCTCCTCGATTACGACCCGAGTGCTGATCACATGCGGAAAGTTCAGGTGTTCGGCCATGGGTTCGGTGATGAAGCTCATGGCGTTCGAGATGAGCACGAGCGTATGCCCGGCTGAGCGGTGCTGCTCGATGAGTTCGAGGGCCTCCTGATAGATCGTCTTGGAGACCAGGTCATCGAACCAGGCCCGCGAGAAGCGCTCCATGTCCTGTACGCTCAACCCGGCGATGTTGGCCACCAGATTGTCATACCACTGCTCGATCTTCAGCAGGGTGAGGCGGTAGAGCAGCATCTTCCAGGCCCCGGTGATCAGCCCCTGAACCGGAATCAACCCCTGCTGAAAGGCGTAGCGCGCCGAGGATAACCCCGAATTCTCCCAGATGATGGTCTTGTCCATGTCGAAAAAGGCGGCCACCGGTTCCATGGGTTCTGTTCCTACCAGATGCGTCAGATAAGTCAAGGAGATGCGATCATCGGTTTCCTTGTCGTCATGGGCGCTCCCTGTTCTTCGGACCCTTTCCGGCCACCGCAATGATCCTGAATGAATACAGCAATGTGATCCTTGGCAGGGAGGCGCTTCCCCCGGGGGGCTCGGGGATCAAGCGCCCTCGGCCGTATTTTCGGGGCGGGTGAGGATGAGATCGCAGGCCTTCATGGCCGAGGAGAAGCTGATATCCCCGGAACAGCCGTCACCCTGCACCGTATCCCCCACGAAGAACAGGCCCTCGATCTCGCGGTAGGCGACCTCCGGTCGGTGGGGCTTGGCCTGGGCCGGGATGAGCACATTGCCGTTCATGACCCCGGCCACCAGCCGGCGCTCCCTTTTCACCCGGGGCAGGAAGGCGGGGAAGACCCCGGAAATGATGGCCTTGAGACGCCCCTCGGTCTCTTGGACCACCTCCTCATCCCCGGCAAATCCCCAGGGCAGCATGATCCCCCAGGAGGAGAGAAAACGCCCCGGCGGGGTGAGGCCGGGGTCGGAGTTGGACTGGAAACGGGCCCAGATGGGGACATCCACCCCGAGGATGCTGCCCCTGATGGGGGTCACGGGGCCATCGGTGATGAAATCCATCACGAGTCCGGAGCTGTTTTCGATGCCATCGACATAGGCCGCAAAGTCCGGCGTGAAGAGTTCCCGGGGAGCGATCTCGAAGAGCAGCGGCAGACGCGCGGCAAAGATGACCGTGGGTGCCTCACAGGGACCCCGCGCGGTCTGGACCCCGCGCACCCTCCTGCCCGCGAGGTTCAGGGCCTCAACCGGTTCATTGAGGAAGATGTCGCCACTGAGCTCGATATGGCGCCTCAGTCGACCGAAGAGCTGGGACGAGCCGCCGCGAGGCTCGCCGGCGCCGATGCCGGCCTCGAGGTAGCGCTTGACGAAGTCGATGACCTCGCCGGCGCTGACGCGCTGAATGTCCGGGCACATGATCATGAGCCCGAAAAAGGGCAGGAAGGCCTCCAGCTCTGGTGACTGCCGGCCGGCGAACTCCGCGAAGGTCGCATCGTACCAGAGATAAGGGTCGGTGCGTTTGATCCTGAGGAACAGCCGGAGCAGCGCCAGCCTGCTGGACAGCGGCAGCATGGGTGTGGTGAGGAAGCCCAGCGGTCCGCCGGGACGGGGCCACAGGCGGCCCCGGAAGATCAACTGCGCGTCATCGGCCTCAGGGACGAAATCGATCGCCTCGCCCAGGCGCGCGAAGACCGCGTTGGCCAGGCCCTTGGATCCCAGGCGGTGCGAGTGGGCCCCATATTCCCAGACATAGCCATCCTGGTCCCTGAAGGCGGAGGCCCGCCCGCCCAGGAGCGGCCCGGCCTCGAAGAGGGCCACCCGGTATCCGGCATGCGCCAGCAGCGCCGCTACGGACATGCCCCCGTATCCCGCTCCGATGATGATGGCATCATACATTGACATATATCCCCCTTATATCAAGCATATGCGGGCTTGAGCCCAAAGTGTGGTTGCGGATCGACGGTGACGGTATGTAGGTCCCATCTTAACGTAAAGCGTGGAGGTTTGTCTACTGCAAGGCCTCAAGGGCCCCGGAAGTCCATGTATTGACATTTGGGGGATCTTGTGGTTGGTGAGCAACGTATGCGCTGTCATCGAGTGAGAAAAACGGGGAGGATGGTATGATTACCATCGAGGCCTTGAGCAAATCATACGGTCCGCAGGTCGCTGTCTCGGACATCTCCTTCACGGTCAAACGGGGCGAGGTCCTGGGTCTGCTCGGCCCCAACGGCGCCGGCAAGACCACCACTATGAAGATCATCACCTCCTTCATGCCCCCTTCCTCCGGACGGGTGGAGGTGGGCGGCTACGACACGGTGAGGGATTCCATAAAATCACGCCGGTGCATTGGATATCTGCCCGAGAACAACCCGCTCTATACGGATATGCGGGTGGAAGCCTTCCTGCGCTTTGCGGCGCGGTCCAAGGGGATGAAGAAGGCCCTCCTGAACACACGCCTGGACGCAGTGATCAAGGAATGCGGACTGCAGGAGGTCCGGCGCACGGTGATCGGCAAGCTTTCCAAGGGTTACCGCCAGCGGGTAGGTCTCGCACAGGCCCTGATCAACGATCCGCAGGTGCTGGTGCTGGACGAGCCCACCATGGGGCTCGATCCCAAGCAGATCTACGAGATCCGTCAGCTCATCAAGGATCTGGCGGGGACGCGCACCATTATCCTCTCCTCGCATATCCTGCCCGAGGTCAGCCAGCTCTGTGACCGGGTAGCCATCATCAACCGCGGGCGGGTGGTGGCCATCGACAGTGCCGAGAACCTCAAGGCCGAGCTGCAGGACCACACCCGCATCGTGGTCAAGGTAGGGTGTGGCCTCGAGCGGGCGCTCGAGATCGTCAACGCCATGGAAGGGGTGCTCTCGGTCTCCAGTTCGAATTCCAAGGTGCTCCATATCGAGACCGTCAGGGACAGCGACCTGCGGCCGGCGATCGCCAGGTGCATCGTGGAGGCAGGCCTGCCCCTGCTGGAGATCGCGCGCCAGGAGATGAGCCTCGAGGAGGTGTTCATGGAGCTGGTGACCGAGGAGGGTGCCCATGCGTAGCGTGTTCCACAAAGAGTTAACCATCTATTTTGCCTCCCCCATCTTCTATGTCGTGGCCTTCATGTTCCTCCTGATCACGGGGATCTTTTTCTACAACAACCTCACCTATGAGAGCCTGCTGGCTACCCGGCTGGCCCAGTACCAGTACACCGCGCCGCTCTCCCTCAATGATGTGCTCCTGCGGCCCTTATTCGCGGACGTCAGCATGCTGATACTCTTCGTGGTGCCCCTGATCTCCATGCGGCTGTATGCCGAGGAAATGGCGCAGGGCACGATCGAGCTCCTGTTCACCTATCCCCTGAGCGATCTGCAGGTGCTGCTCGGCAAGTTCCTCGCCGGGCTGGTGGTCCTGCTGCTGGTCCTGGGGATCAGTCTGCATCAGATGTTCCTGCTGGCCTTGCTGACCTCGTTCGACTGGGGGATCGTCCTGGCGTCGTACCTGGGGCTGATGCTCATGGGCGGGGCCTTCCTGGCCCTGGGGATGTTCGTCTCCTGCCTGACCAGGAACCAGATCGTCGCCTCGGCCGGCACCTTCGGCCTCATCCTGGTCTTCTGGCTGGTGGGGTGGCTGGGGGAGACCCTGCCCCCGGGTACGGCGGCCGCCTTCCTGCAGGAGATCTCGCTTGTCGGGCATCTCTCCGGGTTCATCAAGGGCATGATCATGCTTAAAGACGTCGTGTTCTATATCTTTTTCATCCTCTTCTTCCTCTTCGGATGTCTGAGGGTGCTGGAATCGCATACCTGGAGGGGGTGAACATGAAGGCATCCGTAAAATACACCTCCCATACCGGGCTGCTGCTGGTCATCTTCCTGGCTATCCTCACGATCGCCTACCTGATAACGCTTAACCACAACCGGGTGTGGGACCTCACCGCCGGCGATGAGAACACCCTGGATGCCAAGACCACCGGTATCCTGGATGCGATCGACTTCGAGGTCATGGTCCGTCTCTTTGAGGCCCGCTCGCAGTCGGACAGCGCCGAGAACCTGCTGGAGCTCTTCAACCTCGCCAACCCCCATATCCGCTATGAGATCATCGATCCGGACGCCAACCCCGCCAAGGCGCGCGAGTATGGCATCCAGGATTACGGTCAGGCCGTGATCGAGGCCCGCGGCCGCAGCATCACGAGCGAGGGTCTTGACGAGGAGGGTCTGGTCAATGCCCTCCTCAGGCTCAGACGCGACCGCCAGAAGGTGGTGTATTTCATCACCGGCCACGGCGAACGCGCCCTTGAGGACACTGGCAGGGAAGGGCTCTCCACTCTGGGTGATGCGCTCGGAAAGGACAACCATGAAACAAGGCCGCTGCTGCTCCTGCGGGAGGACGCCGTGCCTCAGGATGCCGATCTGGTGGTCGTGGCCGGTCCCTCGACGCCCTACTTTGCCGAAGAAAGAGCGGCGCTTGCGGATTACCTGGACAAAGGCGGCGCGGTGCTGTGCACCCTGGAGCCCGGCATCGACGCGGGGCTGTCGGGGATACTCGCCGCCAACGGGATCGCCGCCGGGGACGATATCATCATCGATACCTTCAGCCGCATGTTCGGGGGTGACTATACGATCCCGGTGGTCGTTTCCTACAACGATGTCGGCAAGCTCAAGGGCTTTTCCCTGGCCACCTTCTTCCCCACGGCCCGGTCCCTCTCCCCCCAGGAGAACCCCCCGGCGGGTATTACGGTCCAGTGGCTTGCCCGCACCTCGGATCAGAGCTGGTCGGAGCATGATTTGCTCCAACTGAGGGAGAAGGGTCAGGCCGCCCTGGATCAGGGTGACGTGCCAGGCCCGCTGGACATCGCCCTGCTGGCGAGTAGGACCGTCGACGACGAGACCTCGGCGAGTCTCATGGTGTTCGGGGATACGGACTTCCTCACGAACACCTACCTGATGGTCTCCGGCAACCGCGAACTGGCGCTCAACTGCATCAATCTGTTGCTCGATGAGGGTGCGCTGATCACCATTGAGAGGCAGCCCCCCCGGGAGCGGCCCTTCGTGCTTACCCCGGCGCAGACCCGCATGGTGTTCTGGGTGCCCTCTGTGGTGGTGCCCTCCCTCATCCTGCTGGTGGCCGTCCTCGTCTTCAGGGGCAGGCGGAGAACATGAGCCTGCGCAGACTCCTGATCTATGGCCTGATCTTGGCCGGCGTGGGCCTGTACTACGCCTATGAACACCGGCAGGCCGGCCAGGAACGCAAACAGGAACAGCAGCACCGGCAGGTCTTCGACCTCCAGGAGGCGGATATCGATTCGCTGGTGCTGCACTCGGCCTCCCGGGATGACCTGGTCCTTGAAAGACACGCTTCCCTCTGGCAGATCGTCCGTCCGCGGCCCTATGCGGCCGATCAGGGCCGCGTGGAGGCCCTGTTGCGGCAGATCCTCAGGACCGAGGCCCAGCGTTCTCTGGAGGCACCCGCAGACGGTGAACCGTTCGGGCTCGACACCCCCGCCCTCGAGATGATCTTCACGGCAGGACAGGAGGAGTACCGCCTGACCCTGGGCCAGGAGACCCCTACCCGGCAGTATGTCTATGCCCGTTCCTCCACCCGGGGAGAGATCTTCCTGGTCAATGGCTACCTGCTTTCCGCCCTGGACAAGGACCTCTTCTCCCTGCGGGACAAGCGCCTGATAACCCTGGATTATGCCACCATCGAGAGGGTGCGGATTGTCAGGGGGGCGCGTGAGCTCTCCTTTGCCCGCTCGGAGGAGGGCCGCTGGCGCCTGGAGGGTGATACCGAGAGCGTGCTCAAGGAGGCACGCCTGGATGCGTTGCTCATGCGTCTCTCTCAGCTTGAGGCCCGTTCGTTCCCGGAGGATGCTACCCTCAAGCATGGTCCTGCCCCGGTCAGCATCACCCTGGAAGGCGGCGGGGCCTCCCAGAGCCTGAGCATCTGGGACCTGAGGGAAGACGGGGAGGGACAGCTGATCGTCGCCCGTTCGAGTGTGCTGGATGAGCCCTGTGAAGTGACGGAAGACATCCTGCAGGTGATCCCCCGGGGACTCAAGGATGTGCTGGACCGCTCGATCCTGAGAATCGATCCGGATCGTATCCGGCGCATTTCTCTCATTGACAAGGATCATAAGATACGTTTCATGAGGAAGGACGATGCCTGGGAGGGCGAGGGGGGGGCGCAACCCGAGACCTGGCGCGTGCAATCGCTCATCATGGCCGTCGAGGACCTGGAGTACGATAGCGCACTACAGGCAATCCCCCCGGAGTATGGCACGGAGCGGGGGGTAAGCATCTGGTACGACGGCGAAGACCCGGCGCATGAGCTGTGGTTTAATGGAGACGGCTATGTGAAGACGGCGGGTAGTTGCTACCGCATAGAGAGAGACGGGATGATGAGGTTTATGGATGCCTGGGATATCCTCGTGAATGCCCCCGCCGGGAGCGATTGAGCCGATGCGGCCCTCCTGGGATGAATATTTCATGATGCTGGCCAAACTGGCCGCATCGCGATCCACCTGCCTGTCACGGCCCACCGGGGCGGTGATCGTCAGGGATCGCCAGGTGTTGGTGACCGGATACAACGGGGCCCTGCCGGGACTGGAGCACTGCTCGGACGAGGGCCGGTGCTTCCGCCGGTCGCTGAACTGGCCCGAGGCCATGAAGTACGACATGTGCCGCTCGGCGCATGCCGAGGCCAACGCCATCGCCCTGGCGGCCAAGCAGGGCATCCGGCTGGAGGGCGGCACCATCTACTGTACCCTCGAACCCTGCCTCACCTGCGCCAAGCTGATCGTCATGTCCGGGATATCGCGCGTGGTGTACGAATATCCCTACGATTCCCCGCTCCCCGAACGGGACCGTTACTGGAAAGAGCTGCTCGCCTCCAGCCGCACCACGGTGGAGCCGCTGAGCCTCAAGGATGCGACCATCGCCTTTGCCGCTGCCTTCCTGAGGCCCGATACCTCGAAAAGGAGATTGTGATATGGTACTGGGAGCGGACAGGATCATCGACCTGGTGAAGGGCGGGGTCGAGGTGGAGGACCCCGAGACCGGAGAGCTGATGCGCAAGCCCCTCATTGAGCCTCTGGGGAGCGACCAGGTGGAGGGGATCGAGGGCACTACGGTGGACCTGCGGCTGGGGGCGATCTACCGTCCGGTGGGGGGCGCGAGCCTCATGCGGGACAGCCGCATGACTCCCCCCATCGAACTGGTCATGGATGCCCAGAGCTCCCCGGACGGGGTGTATGCCATCCAGCCCGGCGAGTATCTGCTCTTCCAGACCGTGGAGACGGTGAACATGCCCGGGGCCCTGTTCGCCTACATCCGGCCGCGCACCACGCTGGTGCGCTGCGGGATCCCCCTTGCGACCGCCTTCATATCGCCCAACTACCAGGGCCGGCTCACAGTGGGTATGCAGCATGCGGGTGCGCATGCGGTGGAGATCCAGATGGGCTTCAGGATCCTGTGTATCGCCTTCTTCCCCATCGAGGGACAGGCGGTTCCCTATCGGGGGGTCTGGCAGGGAGACAGGGTCTCCACCGACGGCCTGCCGGAGCGGCCCTTTTGAGGTGCCGATTTCCCAACCAGAGCCCCGGCGGGCGTGCACAGATAGGTGCGGCCCTACGCTCAGGCCCCGAGGTTGAACGTGAGGGATGACGTGCGCAGGGGGGCCGATGAGACCCTCGATGACCTCTCCTGCGGGGGGCTCAGGCTCCTCCAGAAAAGACGGGGTTACCGCTTTTCCCTGGACGCCTACCTGCTGGCGGCCCTCGTGTGCGAACGGCCCGCCTCCCGGGTGCTGGATATCGGCGCCGGCTCCGGGGTGGTCGCGATCCTGCTGGCGGGCGTGAAAGGCCTGTCCGTCACCGGCGTCGAGGTTCAGGAAGGGGTTTGTGAGATGGCCAGGCGCTCGGTCAGGCTCAACCGTCTCGACGAGCGGATTCAAATCGTCCACGGCGATATCCGCAACTACCGGGGAGAGGCCCCCTTTGATGTCGTGGTGGCCAACCCCCCCTACCGGCCCCTGGCCACGGGCCGCATGAATCCGGACCAGAGCAGGGCCGTCTCGCGGCATGAGCTGCTGCTCGACCTTGATACCCTCCTTTCGTGCACCTATAATGTTCTGAATGAGGGAGGGCGCTGCTATCTCATCTATCCGGCCTGGCGGTTGACCGATCTCCTGTATGCCCTGCGTGAGCACGGGATCGAGCCCAAGACGCTGGTCATGATTCACTCCCTGCCGGAGGGGAGGGCAGATCTATGTCTGGTGCGGGGTGTTCGGGGGGGCGGACGGGAGTTGCGGGTGGAAAGACCGTTTTACATCTACGCCGCCGAAAAGGCCTACAGCCCTCAGATGGAGCGGGTGTTCCGGGAGTTGGAGCTGCCAAAAAGCGATTGACCGCAAGGGCCAATACGTGTTGATATGAAACCATACCAGGGGATTTACGGAAAGGAAAATGCATGATGAAGGTTGAGATTAAGGATATCAGCGGCACGAAGAAGGCGATGGAGGTTGTAGTTCCCAAGGCGGACGTGGAAAAGTTCACCGATGAGATCTATCTGGACATCAGTAAAGGTGCCAACATCAAAGGGTTCAGGAAGGGCAAGGCCCCGCGGGATGTCATCCGTATGTATTACGGTGATTACATCACGGGCGAGCTCTCCAAGAAGCTCGTGAGCGAGAAGTTCGAGGAGGCGGTCAAGGAACACGAACTTTTCGTGGTCTCCATGCCCGAGATAGAGAACGAGCCGCCCCAGGAGGGACAGGATTTCACCTTCAGTGCCACCTTTGACGTGAAGCCATCGCCCAAGCCCGAGACGTACTCCGGCTTCGAACTTCAGCGGCTCAAGACCGACCTGTCCGAGGATGCGGTGGACAACGTTCTGACACGTATCCGTGAGACCCATGCCAAGGTCGAGGAGGCCGAGGATCCCCAGTATCAGGCCCGGAAAGGCGACTATGTCAGCGTGGATGTGAGCTGTGAGGAGAACCCCTCCCTGAACCGTGACAAGATCACGGTCGAGGCCGGGGTCAGGAGCTCCCTGCCGGGCCTGCAGGACACGGTGATCGGGATGAGCAGGGACGAGGAGAAGCAGGCCACGCTCGATTTCCCCGCGGACCACTTCCTTGAGGAGATGCGCGGCAAGACAGCCCAGGTGAAGGTGGTGGTTTCCTCCATCAAGACCCGGGATCTGCCCGAGCTCACCGATGACTTTGCCAAAGAGGTGCGCGACGATGTGGAAACGCTCGCCGAGTTGAGGGACAAGATCTCCTCCGATCTGAAGGAACGTGCCGCGGCCGAGGCGCGCAAGCTTATGGAGAAACAGATCTCCGACAAGCTCATCGAGGCCAATCCCTTTGACGTGCCCGAATCCATGGTGAGGCTGCAGGCGGCCATGATGCTGCAGGGGATGTCGCAGCGGCTTTCCGCCCAGGGCATGCGTATGCAGGATGTCTTCCCCGACGCCGAGTTTCTCAAGGAGGAATCCATGACCTCGGCCGAGCGCACCGTCAGGCTCTCGCTCATTATGGAGGCCATCGCCAAGGAGCAGGGGATCGAGGCCGATGAGGCACAGATCGAGGCCGAGATCGGGAAGATGGCCGAGTCTTATGGCTTGGCCCCGGAAGAGGTGCGTAAGGGACTGGAGGAGAGCGAGCGGCTGGACGAGATCAAATTCGGGATCATCGAGCGTCGGGTATTTGACTACATCATTGACAACTCCCAGGTGGAGGAGGTCGAAGAGCTGAAGGAGGAGGAATCGGATGACGCTGGTGCCGATAGTGGTGGAACAGACGAATAGGGGAGAGAGGTCCTATGACATCTACTCCCGGCTGCTCAAGGACCGCATTGTCATGCTGGGCAGCGAGATCAACGATGACATCGCTAATCTGCTGGTGGCCCAGTTCCTCTTTCTCGAGTCAGAGGACCCCGACAAGGACATCTATTTTTACATCAATTCGCCCGGCGGATCCGTGACCTCCGGCATGGCGGTCTATGACACCATGCAGTTCATCCGGCCCAAGGTCAGCACGATCTGTATCGGTCAGGCGGCGTCCATGGCGGCGGTGCTCCTGGCTGCGGGTGAGAATGGCATGCGATATGCATTACCACATTCGAGGATTCTTATCCATCAACCCCTCGGGGGGGTACAGGGACAGGTGACCGACGTGAATATCCAGGCCCAGGAGATGCTGCGCATCAAGGCCAAACTCACGGCGATCCTGGCCAGTCACACCGGCCAGACCGTCGAGAAGATTGGTACGGACACGGAACGGGACTTTTTTATGGGTTCCGAGGAGGCCTTGTCCTATGGTATAATCGATCATGTGATATCCAGGAGGCCCAGCATTCCAGGAGAGGAGAAGCCAGATGCCTAGGATCAATGATCATTACAAACCGGGGTTGCGTTGTTCCTTCTGCGGCAAGTCGCAGGAGGAGGTACGCAAGCTCATTGCCGGTCCAGATGTGTATATCTGCGATGAGTGTATAGCCCTGTGTAATGAGATCCTTGCCGAGGAAGAGGGGGATTACCGGCACTTCAGCACCTCTTCGAACATCCCCAAGCCCTCGGAGATCAAGAATGTCCTGGACGAGTACGTCATCGGTCAGGAGAATGCCAAGAAGATCCTTTCCGTGGCCGTGCACAACCATTACAAACGCATCGAATCCAACACCATGATCGGCGGGGTGGAGATCAACAAGAGCAACATCCTGCTTATCGGTCCCACGGGCTCGGGCAAGACCCTGCTGGCCCAGACCCTGGCCAAGATTCTCGACGTGCCCTTCACCATGGCCGATGCCACCACGCTGACCGAAGCCGGTTATGTGGGCGAGGACGTGGAGAACATCATCGTCAACCTGCTGCAGAATGCGGACTACGACGTGGAGCGTGCGCAGAAGGGTATCGTCTATATCGACGAGATCGACAAGATCGCCTCCCGGGGCGACAACCCCTCCATAACCCGGGATGTCTCGGGCGAGGGCGTGCAGCAGGCGCTCCTGAAGCTCATCGAGGGCACCGTGGCCTCCATTCCACCCAAGGGCGGCCGCAAACACCCGCAGCAGGAGTTCATCCAGATCGATACCAACAACATCCTCTTCATCTGCGGCGGCGCCTTCGTGGGGCTGGAGAAGATCATCTCCCAGCGCATGGACAAGAAGACCATCGGGTTCGTGGCCGATATCAAGAGCAAGAAGGAGCGCGATATCGGGGAGATCCTGCGGGCCGTGCAACCCGAAGATCTGATCCGCTTCGGGCTCATCCCGGAGTTCGTGGGCCGCATTCCCGTGATTTCCACCCTGACCGAACTCGACGAGGAAGCCCTCATCGCCATCCTCACCGAGCCCAAGAACGCCCTGGTCAGGCAGTATCAGGCCCTGCTCAAGCTCGAGAGGGTCGACCTTTCCTTCAGTTCCGAGGCGCTCAAGGCCATCGCCAAAGAGGCCATGAAGCGCAAATCCGGGGCCCGGGGACTCAGATCCATCATGGAGAACGTCATGCTGGACATCATGTATGACATCCCGGACATGGAGGGAGTCAAGGAGTGCATCATCGGTCAGGAGGTGATCCTCAGTGGCAAGGCACCCATGATCGTGTATGAGGCACAGACCTCGCAGGCCTAACCCGCATACAATCGCATGAATCCACAATTGAGGTATTGACAGTCCTCATAAATGTTGTTACTTTCAGGACGATTCAGGGCATGGGGAAAACAAAGCTTCGATAGGAGGTAAATTTTGACGAAGACGGAATTAATTTCGATTGTTGCAAGCAAGGCGAACATTCCCAAGGCGGCGGCGGAAAAGGCTATCAATGCCACTACCGAGGCGATCACCGATGCCCTGGCAAAGGGAGACAAGGTGACCCTGGTCGGTTTTGGCACCTTCGATGTGGCCAAAAGGGCCTCCCGGCAGGGAGTCAACCCGCGGACCCGCGAGCCCATCAAGATCAAGGCCTCGACGTCCCCGCGCTTCAAGCCCGGGAAGGCCTTCAAGGATAAGGTGAACAAGTAGGGAAAGCAGGAGAGACAATACAGGGGCGGGTAGCTCAGTTGGGAGAGCATCGGCCTTACAAGCCGAGGGTCACAGGTTCAAGCCCTGTTCCGCCTACCATGTGGTTGTTCTGTCCGGGGGCGTAGTTAAGCTAGGTTATAACGCCGGCCTGTCACGCCGGAGGTCGCGAGTTCAAATCTCGTCGCTCCCGCCACTTTATTCAATAGGGGGGGTTAGCTTATCCGAGCTAACCCCCCTTTCTCTATGCCGGCGAACGGATCAGACGCTTGAAAGACCGGCAAGGCCGCCGGAGAACCTCCGAGAGCGCTCCCGAGAGGGATCTCCCGTGTTAGAAGAGAAGGAAACGCATGAAGAAACGTTGCCTGGCGCTCTATTCGGGCGGGCTCGACAGTATTCTGGCCGTGAAGGTCATGCAGGATCAGGGTGTGGACGTGATCTCCCTGTATTTCGTCTCCCCCTTCTTCGGGCTTGGCGCCCTGCTCGAGCCGGAAAAATACCGCCGTGGACAGCTGGAAAAATACGGCATTGATGTACATGTGGTGGATTTCACCGATGACATCATCCGGATTCTCAGGGACCCCCCCCATGGCTTTGGCCGGCATCTGAACCCCTGCATCGACTGCAAGATTGGCATGCTCAGGAAGGCACGCCGACTTCTCGAGGCGTTGGATGCCGCCTTCATCGTCACCGGGGAGGTCCTCGGGCAACGGCCCATGTCCCAGCGCCGGGATGCCATGAACCTCATCGAGAGGGAGGCGGATCTCAAGGGTCTGCTGCTGCGGCCCCTGTGCGCCCTGAACATGGCCTCGAGTGTCCCGGAAAACCTGGGTGTGGTGGATCGGGAGCACCTCCTGAGCATCACCGGGCGGGGACGTAAGCAGCAGCACCGACTGGCTCAGCACTATGGGATCGCGGATGTCGACATCCCCACCCCGGCCGGGGGCTGCCTTCTGACCGACGAGCAGATCGCCCCCAAGGTGAAGACCACGCTGCAGCGCTGCGGAGCGGGTGAACCTTCGCGCGAGGACCTCATGCTGGACGTGGTGGGACGCAAGTTCGCCCTGAGTGACACCACCGTGCTGGTGATCTCCCGCAACGACCGCGAGAACGGCCTGATGTCATCGTTTATGGCGCCGGGGAACCTCTTCATGAAGATTGGGGCCCTGCCCGGACCCCTGAGCATCCTTAGAGGCGAGGCCTCACCCGACAACCTATCCCGGGCGGCCGCCATCTGTCTGAGGTACGGTAAGGGCCGGGGCCGGCCCGGCTGCCGGGCATTTTTCGGAGAGAGCCCCTCACAGTTGAACGAATCCATCGAGGCGCCGGTGATCACGGACGACGAATGCCGGTCCTTCCAGATTGACTTGAGCGCCCAAAGTCTACTATAAGCCTGCGGATATGGCATACTTCCTGTGTGTGATCGGAATGGTCTTAATCATCGAGGGGCTGCCCTATCTCGCCTTTCCGCACAAGGTCAAGCTGCTTGCCCGGCAGATTGAGGCCGTCCCGAACCGCACCCTGCAGATCGTCGGGCTGCTGGCGGCCCTGGCCGGACTGGGCATTATCTATCTCGGTCGGCAGTGGGGAGGGATGTAAGCCACGGTGGACCTTAAGGACTTCGACTATGTGCTGCCCGCGGAGCTGATCGCCCAGCACCCCGCCCCCCGGGGGCAGGAGCGGCTGATGGTTGTGGACCGCAGACGGCAGACGATCCGGCACCACCATTTCGAGGAGCTTTCAGACTACCTCGGTCCCGGGGACCTGCTGGTCATGAACGACACGCGGGTGATACCGGCACGCCTGCACGGCCTGAAGACCACCGGGGGGCGGGTGGAACTGCTGCTCCTCAAACGTGTCGGCGAGCGCCGCTGGCGCTGCCTGATCCGGACCTCCAAGCCGATGCGCGTGGGGATGGAGGTGCATTTTGACCAGGAGCGCTATGCCACCGTGCTGGCCCGCGAGGATGACACCTTCATCGTCGAACTCTCGCAGGCGGATCTGATCGAGGAACTGGGCCAGATTCCACTGCCGCCCTACATCGAAAGGCCTCCGACGGAGACGGACACGCAGGCCTACCAGACCGTCTATGCCCGGCATGACGGATCCGTGGCTGCGCCCACGGCGGGGCTGCACTTCACGCACACGTTTCTGGCGTTTTTGAGCGAACGTTCCATTGAGCTGGCCTGGATCACCCTGCATGTCGGCGCCGGCACCTTTCAGCCCGTGCGCAGCCGCTGCCTCGAGGAGCACCGTATGCATGCCGAGGACTTCCGTGTCTCGCCCCAGACGGCCAGCGCCATCAACAAGGCCAGACGGGAGGGACGGCGCGTGGTGGCGGTAGGCACCACCACCACGCGGGTGCTTGAGCACCTCGCAGGCCTGGGGGATGAGATCGTGGCGGGCGAGGGCTCGACCGAGCTCTTCATCGTTCCAGGGAGTCCTTTCCGCTGTGTGGGGGCGCTTCTGACCAACTTCCATCTGCCGCGCTCCACGCTGCTCATGCTTGTGGCCGCCTTCGGCGGATACGAGCTCA
This sequence comes from uncultured Bacteriovoracaceae bacterium, assembly GCA_964618975.1. Taxonomy (GTDB): domain Bacteria; phylum Desulfobacterota; class Desulfomonilia; order UBA1062; family UBA1062; genus CAZUDI01. Next base: position 51,218 of record CAZUDI010000013.1, read on the forward strand.
TCATGCGGGCCTATGCCCAGGCCCGCGAAAGGGGATACCGCTTCTACAGCTATGGCGACGCCATGTTCATCATCTAAGGGCCTGAGGGTTGAATTCCCCGCTGTCTGCAGCGCAGAGCAGGTTCAAGAGCTTGCCCGGGGGTTCATAACCCTGGTTCGCTTGGGGTCGTATTCCCCGATGGATGCTGCATCGGGGGAGGGGCAGAAACTGCGGGGTATGTGGCGATGATCTTTAAGCGCAGGGCTTTCAGCGGTGCGGCCCGCACGGGGACAATCTATACCGCGCATGGGGAGATCGACACTCCGGTGTTCATGCCCGTGGGAACGGCTGCCACGGTCAAGGCCATGACGCCTGCAATGCTTGAGGATCTCGGTGCGCGCATCATCCTGGGCAACACCTACCACCTCTATCTGCGGCCGGGCGAGGGGCTCATCGCGGCCCTGGGTGGGCTGCACGCCTTCATGGGCTGGGAGCATCCGATTCTGACCGACAGCGGCGGGTATCAGGTCTTCAGCCTGGCTCAGCGCATGCGCCTGGACGAGGAGGGATTGAGCTTCGCCTCGCATCTGGACGGTTCGCGCCACCTGCTGAGCCCGGAGAAGGCCATCGCCATCCAGGAGGATCTGGGCTCCGATATCATGATGTGCCTGGACGAGTGCGTGGCCTTCCCCGCTGCGAGGGGGTATGTGGAGCACTCGGTGGAAAGGACCAGCCGCTGGGCCGGGCGTTGCCTGGCGGCGCGCTCTGGTGGCAATGCGTTGTTCGGGATCGTCCAGGGCGGGGTGTATCCCGACCTGCGGCGGCGGAGCGCTGCGGCGATCTGTGATCTGGGCTTCGACGGGATCGCCATCGGCGGGCTCTCGGTGGGCGAAGGACACGACCTGATGATGGAGACCCTCGACCACACGCTGCCTTTCTTGCCCGCGGACAGGCCCCGCTACCTCATGGGGGTGGGCACGCCGCGGGACATCGTGGAGGCGGTGGCGCGCGGGGTGGACATGTTCGACTGTGTGCTGCCCACCCGTAATGCCCGCAACGGCCAGCTTTTCACCAAGAGGGGACGCATCGTGCTCAAACAGGCCCGTTATCGCGAGGACGGCAACCCGCCGGACGCGAACTGCACCTGCTACACCTGCCGGAATTTCTCGTTGGCATACCTCAGGCACCTGTATATGGCGCGGGAGATTCTGGGCTCCATCCTCAATACGATTCATAATCTGCATTTCTATCTTGAATTAATGGACGATATACGGCATGCCATACAGGAGCAGCGCCTTGATACAATACGAAATCAAATGAAGGAGATGTATCAATGATCAGCGTAGCCTTTGCAGCAGGGGGTTCCGGTGGGGACTCGATGGGGATGCTTATCAGCATCATGCCCTTGATCCTGATCTTCGTGGTTTTCTACTTTCTCTTGATCATGCCGCAGCAGAAAAAGGCCAAGCAGCACAAGCTCATGCTCGACGGACTGACCAAGGGTGACGAGGTGATCACGAACGGGGGCATCCATGGCAAGGTCGTGGGCATCACCGATCAGGTGCTCACCCTGGATGTGGGCGAGAAGGTCAAGATCAAGGTCTCCAAAGAGTTCATTGCCGTGAAAAAGGGAGCTGAAGAGAAGAAATGAGAGCTTTAAGGGGAAGGTTATGAACAGGTTTAAGCTCAGGGGCATTGTCATTCTGCTGGTATTGATCGTGGGCACGCTCTATGCCATTCCCAGCTTTGTCGGTCAGGACCGCATGCCAGCCGACTGGATCGGTCCCAAGACCGAGGTCAAGCGCGGACTCGACCTGCAGGGCGGCATGCATCTGGTGCTCAGGGTGGATACCATCAAGGCCGTGGAGAGCCGGGCCAACAGTATCGCCTCGGACCTGAAGGGCGAGATGGTCAAGGCCAGGATTCACTACCGCAGCGTGGAGTCCCTTCCGCCTGAGGATATCCGCATTGCGCTCAAGGATACAGCCGAGAGGGAGAAGCTCAGCGATCTGGTCCGCGACGAATATCCCTTCCTGGCCGAGGTGGATGTCAAGACCCGCAGCGATGGGGTGGTTATGGTCTACCGGATCAGGAACGAAGAGGCCCTGCGCATCCGTGAGGCCGCTGTGGCCCAGGCCCTGGAAACCATCCGCAACCGCATCGACCAGTTCGGTGTCAGCGAACCCTCCATCATCCCGGAGGGCAAGGAGCGCATCATCCTCCAGTTGCCGGGCGTCACCGACCCGGAACGGGCCAAACAGCTCATCGGCAAGACCGCGGTCTTGGAGTTCAAGATCGTGGATGAGGAGCACGACCTCGCCCAGGCCCTGAAGGGGGATGTTCCCACCGGGAGCTACATCGCCTATTCCCGGGACGGACACCGGCCCATGCTGCTCAGAAACAGGGTGGAGATGACCGGGGATCTGCTGGAAGACGCCCGCATGAGCATCTCCTCGCGCTATAACGAACCCTATATCTCGTTGTCCTTCAACCGCGAGGGCGGCAGGATCTTCGAGCGTATCACCAGTGACAACGTGGGCCGCAAGCTCGCCATCCTGCTCGACGGCAAGGTCTACACCGCGCCGGTGATCCGGGAGGCCATCGGCGGCGGCAAGGCCGTCATCGAGGGCCGCTTCACCGACGAAGAGGCCGGCGACCTGGCCATCGTGCTGCGCGCCGGCTCGCTGCCCGCGCCGGTCAACATCCTCGAGGAACGTACCGTGGGTCCCTCCCTGGGAAGGGACTCGATCCACAAGGGGTTCGTCTCGATCCTGGTGGGCGGCCTGCTGGTCATCGTCTTCATGATCCTCTACTACCGCCTCTGCGGGCTGCTGGCCGACTTCGCGCTCGTGTTCAACATCATCCTGATCCTGGGGATCCTGGCCATTTTCCATGCCGTGCTGACCCTGCCGGGGATTGCCGGCATCGTGCTGACGATCGGCATGGCGGTGGACGCCAATGTGATCGTGTATGAGCGCATCAAGGAGGAACTGCGCTTCGGGCGCACCCCGAAGATGGCGGTGGAGGCCGGCTACAAGAACGCCCTGTCCACCATCCTCGACGCCAACATCACCACCCTGATCGCGGCCCTGGTCCTCTTCCAGTTCGGAACCGGACCGGTGCGTGGTTTTGCCGTGACCCTCACGGTGGGTATCATCTCGTCGCTCTTCACGGTGCTGGTGGTGTGCAGGTGGATTATGGAATGGTTCGTCGGTTCGAAGAAGATCGAGCGGATCAGTATCTAGGAGGATCAGATGGATCTTATCCGACCGGGAATTCAGATAAATTTCATGAAGTTCAAGAATATCGGCTTCGGCATCTCGATCGCCGCCATCGCGGTCAGCCTGGGGTGCATCTTCTTACTCAGGGGCCTCAACTACGGGATCGATTTCGCCGGCGGCACCGTGGTGCAGGTGCGTTTCACCCAGGAGGTCGGAAGCGAAGAGCTGCGTGCGGCGTTGAAGACTATCGGGATGGAGCAGGCGCGCATCCAGAGCGTCGAGGATGCCGAGACCGCCGAGTTTCTCATCCGCACCGCGGCCAGCAGCGAGGGCAACGAGGATGTGGGGCTCTCCGTCAAGGGTGCCCTGGAGACGGCCTTCGGCGCGGACACCGTCGAGATCCGGCGGGTCGAGATGGTGGGGGGCGAGGTCAGTAAAGACCTGAAACAGAAGGGCTTCCTCTCGCTCTTCTACGCCGGGCTGGGGATCCTGATCTATATCTGGTGGCGCTTCGAGCTGCGCTTCTCCTTCGGCGCCATCCTGGCGCTCGTGCACGACGTGATCATCACGGTGGGGATCTTCTCCCTGACCGGGCGCGAGATCACCCTGCCCGTGATCGCGGCCCTGCTCACCATTATCGGCTATTCTCTCAACGACACGATCGTGGTCTTCGATCGCATCCGGGAGAACATGAAGAAGCCGGGTGCGCGTGACCTGTCCTCGTTGCTCGACACCAGCATCTCCCAGACCCTCAGCCGCACCCTGCTGACCTCGCTGACCACCTTTCTGGTGGTACTGTGCCTCTTCGTGCTGGGAGGTTCGGTCATCAACGACTTTGCCTTTGCCATGCTGGTGGGCGTGATCGTGGGCACCTACTCCTCCATCTTCGTTGCCAGTCCCATGCTGCTGGTGCTGGCCAAAGACAAGAAGTAAAACCTCTTTCGAGGTGCCAGGAACGCCCCTGGCACCTCGAAAGAGACGCCTGCCGCTCATGACCCTGCTGATCGCTTATGTTCTGATTGCCCTGGGCTTTTCCTTTCTCTGCTCCATCGGGGAGGCGGTCATATTGAGCGTGACCACGGCGCATATCTCGCTTCTGGAGCAGGAAGGCAAGGCCCTGGGCAGGTTGCTGCATGAACTGAAAGAGGACATCAACAAGCCCCTGGCGGCGGTCCTGACCCTCAATACCATCGCCCATACGGTCGGTGCGGCCGGGGCAGGCGCCCAGGCCGCCTCTGTGTTCGGCAGTGCGTATGTCGGTGTGGCTTCAGCCGTACTCACCTTTCTGATTCTGGTATTTTCTGAGATCATTCCCAAGACCCTGGGGGCGCACTACTGGCGGGCCCTGGCCCCCGTGACGGCCTATGGGTTGAAATTTCTGGTAAGGCTGCTCTATCCCTTTGTCATGCTTTCTGAGAGGATCACACGCGGGATAGCCCATGGACCGACCCTGAGCGGGTTCAACCGACGTGAATTCGCGGCCATGGCTGAAGTCAGCGCGCGGGAGGGGAAGATCGCCGAGCAGGAAGTAAATTTACTGAAGAATATTCTAATGCTGCGTGAGACACGTGTCCACGATGCCATGACGCCACGCACGGTGGTTTTCTCCCTGCCCGAGCAACTCCATGTTCAGGAATTCTTCCACAAATACGACCAGGTGCGCTTCTCACGTATCCCGATCTATCGCGATGACCCGGATCAGGTTACGGGCTTTGTCCTGCGCAGCGACCTGCTGCTGGCCCAGGCGCGCGGCAACTCGCACAACCCCCTGCGGGTCTACCGTCGTGAGATCACGGTCCTAATGGATTCCTTCTCCCTCTCCCTGGCCCTGGACGAGCTGCTCAGGCGGCGCTCGCATATCCTGCTGGTCGTGGATGAATACGGCACCATGAAGGGGATTCTGACCCTGGAGGACGTGCTGGAGACCATGCTGGGGCTGGAGTTTGTCGACGAGGGTGACCAGACGGTGGATATGCAGCAGCTCGCCCGCCGGCTCTGGAAGCGGCGGGCCAAAGAGATGGGCCTCGATGTGGATGAGCAGCACTAGCCGGGCCCCTTTGCCGGGATATGCGGGAGTGGCATTCAGCCGCACATGAACCCGCTGTCCGGCAATCTTGCCCTGGCATACGAGCAGGGGGAGAAGCCTCGATTGTCTTTTTCCGGGGACCCTTATCCGCACATGCTTTACCGGCAGCACTCAGGACTCACTCTCAAGGGGCTGATTGATGCTGTCCGAGAGGTTCCCGGACCCTTGTGGCCAGTCGCTTGAAAGGGAACGGTTTCGGGATAAAGTGTGCACCCTCATCCAGAATCCCCTGGCGTGCGATGACATCTGACGTGTATCCTGACATGGACAGGCATTTCCGGTCCGGTTTGAAGGATCTGATCCTTTCGGAGAGCTCCTGGCCCTTCATGTCCGGCAGCAGCACGTCGGTCTGCAGCCGGTCCGCCGGGTCGTCCCAGAAATGGATGTCCAAGGAGGTGCGTCCCAGGGTTTCGGCGCGGGTCCATCCCAGGATCTCCTCGGAGGCCACGTTCGTCGACCTCTATGCGGGTAATGCTGATGCCGTCCGGGGCCATCATGAAGATCCGTGTGAATTTCTCTTCGGCCTGCTTGCGCTCGATGATGTCCAGCAGGGAGGCAAGGCCCTCCCTGGTCTCAGGGATGAGTGCTATAGAAAGAAAGATATCCCTCCAGAAAACAATAAGTAAGCTTCTCACAAATTCGCTGAGGCGGATATTTCGACTCGCAGGTATTCCCCTGCGTGAGTGAGGGCCGTATAGTGAATGTGGATGTCCGGGACCCAGTGCGCATCAAGTGGCGGTCAGGGGGAGAAGCCCGGGGCAGGCCCGGGGACCGTCCTTGAGCCCGCAAGCAGAAAGGGATTGCGACCCGGAGCGATTTAAGTTGGGCCCACGCGAAACTCGCGAGACTCGAGGAGGTGAGGTTATGAAGGCTGGCCTCGAAAGAAGTCATGGGTGTGTTCAGGGAGCACCGCCGTTGGCTGGACAAGGGCCATCGAGAGTGGGGCAGGCACGCATATGCCTGGTTCTGGCGGTGCTGGTCTTGATACTGGCCGCGTCCCCGGGGCCCTTCGGGTCCGGGACAGCGTTGAGGCAGGTCTGGGAGACGCCGCGGCGTCTGGATGTGCCCGAGTCCGTGATGTACGATGAAGGTCGCGGTGTGCTCTATGTCTCAAATATCGCAGGCAAGTCAGACGTAAAGGATGCTCAGGGTTTCATCTCCCGCTTGGGTCTGGACGGGAGGATCGAAAGCCTTTACTGGGTGCGCGGACTGGATGCACCCAAGGGCATGGGGATCGCGCACGGAACGCTCTATGTCACCGATATCGATCGGGTACATGCCATCGATATCGCCACGGGGAAGATCGTGCAGACCAGGGAGGTGGCCGGGGCGAAATTCCTCAACGACATCGCCGTGGACGTTCAGGGCCGGGTGTATATCAGCGACATGCAGACCGGGAAAATCCACCTGCTGGAACAGGGGCGGGTGCGGGAATTCATCACCCTTGAGCAAAGGAGACCCAACGGACTGCATTACCGCGCCGGGACGCTCTTCGTGGGAACGGCCCAGGGTCTGGTCCAGATCGACGTGCGCTCAAGGGAGACATTGCTGATAATCGAGCACCCGGGCGGAATTGACGGGCTGAAGCCCTTGGACGGGCAGCGTTTCCTGGTAAGCGACTGGAAGGGTCGGCTTGAGATCATTGCCCGGGCACAAGCCCCCGTGGTGTTGCTCGACACCACCGCCTTGAAGGTCAATGCCGCCGATTTCGAATATATTCCCGAGAAGGCCTTGGTGGTGATCCCCACCTTTTCCGACAATCGCGTGGTGGCCTATTGGATGCATCCATGAGACGACTGCGGGAGGTTTTATCCCGTGTGCCTTGCCCCCTCGGCGCTTCGTTCTTGGATGATGTCTGCCATCCTGGCGGGCGCGTTGCGCCCGGATGAGCCCCGGAGAAATCCGGGCTTGACGAATGCTGTCGGGCGCGTCAGAAAGATAGACATCGATGGTGATGGAGATATTTTTCTGAGGGAGGGAAGCGATGCGCACAAAGGTGCTCGCAGGCCTCGGCGTTTGCATGAGCCTGGCCGTGATTACAGGATGTGGGGGGCTGGAGGCTTTGTACAGGCCGATGGATGTTGTGGACAATGTGCTCATCTCGGACTCACCCGCGCTGAAGCTCAAGATCGGCAGTGAATTCGTTTACAAAGGGAAGATCGAGCAGGGCGGGGAGATGCATGGGGCCCGCAACTATCGCGACCCTACGCAAGACAATCTCGCGCGATGCACCCATGTCTTCGTCCAGGAAAGTGCGGGCGGCCAGTTCGCCCGTGGCATCGTGGTGCGCCTCTATACGGTGGGGGGCGACCCGCTCAAGATGACGACGGCCCTGCACCCCTGTGCACCCGATGAACTCGACTCCGGCATGGTGGCGATAGGGGACGAGGCCTATGCCTCCCGCATCTTCCTGACAGGCCGGGAGTTGTTCCGTGACGGGGAGGGAGCCCTCATCTCCGGGACGAGGTGCTTTGTTGTGCAGAGTCTCGAACGAGCGGCCGGCTTCGGCAACAAATCGAGGATCCAGATTCTCTACCTCGAGCCGGCCATGGCGGTGCTCGTGGACCAGGGGTGCTCTCCGGCGGCGTATCCCGGGCGCCTGACACAGGCTCAGGAACATGCCCTGGCCGGTTTCAGGGACCGCAGCCTTGCGAGCCTGCAGTTTCCGGGTCAGGGACCGCCCCGGCAGGAGGGCTCTACCTCTGTCCGTAGGGCAGACACACCTGCCCCGGCGGCGTCCGATGGCCCGCCTGCCGTGCTATCGCAGCCCGATCCCCTTGCAACAAAACTGCGCCTCCTGAAGGATCTGCGCGAACAGGATCTCATCACGCAGGAAGACTATGACCGCAAAAAGGCCGAGCTGCTCGACGAATTCTGAGGCCGGAGCACAGGTAAACCTCCACCCATGAGGTGGGTCGCGACCCTCTACCGGATGAGCCAGGGGCTTCACGGAAGGCAGCTCTCTGTCCGTCCCGGACGGGGCCGCCTTGATTTTTGCGGGACGATCCGCTACAACCATCGGGGACAAGGCGACAGGGAATAAAACCCACGATATATGAGAAGGAGATGACATGGCCAAGATGAACACCCAGATTCGGACCCTATTCGAGAAGCAGCGTACGGTCGCCCTGGCGACCGCCTCGGCCGACGGCACACCCAACGTGGTGCCCATCGGCGCCAAGAAGGTGCTCGACGACGAGACCATCCTGATTTCCGACCAGTACTTCGGCAAGACGCTCGCCAACCTCAGACAGAATCCCCGGGTGGCGCTCACCTTCTGGGACCCGGAGACCCGCGAGTCCTACCAGATCAAGGGAGAGGTCTCCATCGAGTGTTCGGGCCCCATCTTCGAGGAGACCGCGCGCTGGATCGACGAGATCGCCCGGGCCCGCAACGTCCCCATGAAGTCCAAGGGTGCACTCGTGGTGAAGATCAGTGCCATATTCACCAACGCCCCCGGCCCCGAGGCCGGTCACCGGGTCGACTGACACCGCAAGCAACCAATGATCGTCGCGCCCGGCAAGGGCTGAAACCGCACAAGAGCCCCCCCCGGGGGGGGCTCTTCGCCTTCTGGCAAACCCCGCATCAAACATGCTTTAATCGCTATGGGTCGAATTACCCGCTGCTTGCCGCGGCAGAGTGGTTCCAGGGCTTGCCCTGGGGTTCATACCCATGATGGATCATATACCCTGCAGGAGCCTGCCCCTACAGACTCGGGTGACCGCCGCCGGTAACGCCTGGGGTCCCGTGGCGGGGAAAAAGATTCCCCTCTCGCCGCCCCAATAAGGGTAAATAATTACCACTCAAGCATTCCAAACGCCCGACTGCCACCATGCTAAATGGATAACCAGCAGGAATCATAACACAATAAACTATGCTGTACTATGGCATGCGATTTGCCTTTAAGGGAGGAGAAAAGGGAAGAAGGAGAACACACCGTGAAGACACCCGTTATCGGCTATGGACTGATTCTGGCGACTCTACTCGTGGTGATGTTTTGCGTGATCACCCAGGAAGGCCAGGCACAGATCTCCAGCGCCGCTCCCCATCACGTGTACCGGCTGCAGTACTCCTACAATGGGAGGGTCTGGCACGACCTTTCCACCATAAAGGACGGTGATCTGGCCCAGAACGTGCGCTATCTCGACAAGGGCCGGGGCATGCCGTCACTGCGCTACTGGTACTCCTACCTGGACGAGGACGGACTGCGCCGGGTGCAGTACATCCCGCTCACCATAAGCGAGGCACCCTGAGCTGCCTGGCGGGCCATCGGAGCGGGAAGGGAGAAGGCGCAGTAATCTCAATCACAAAAAGAGAAAATAATTTCAGCCAGAAACTTTTATGGGAGAGACCCATGTGGATAACTTCCCGAAAACATTACCCTGACACGCTGGTATGGCTCTTGCTGGAAGGTGCCTGTGTGAGGTCGGCAAGCAAAGGGGGTAGTTATCATGGGCAGCACGCATGATGTGATGTCGGGCGGCTGTGTGGCGTCTGCAGGGTATGATGAAATGCTCGAGGAACTTCTGGATTGCCGGGCTATCCTCCTGGCCAACTATCCCGGGCTTCAGACGGTGCAGGACGAGATTGACACGCTTTTGAGCACCACCATCGATCCGATGCTCAGGCTGGAGATCCTTACCCTGCTGATGATGGAAAAGGTCGATGTCCTGAAAGGGCAGCTTGAAGAACTGGGCCATATCCTCAACCTGTATGTCCCCTGAGTTGCCTCAGGCTATCCTTCACGCCGCCTGAGGCGAGAAGCCGGTTCATGCCGCAACGCAACCGGCGTGTCTCGAGCGCCAGCCGGAACCGTCCTGGCAAGGCAAGGCCCCGACCCCGGGCCATGCCACCGGCGGGCCGCCATTTGAAGAGATGAATGGCCCCCGCAGACCTGCATTGGCAACGGTTGACTCGCGACGTCTCTTTTTCGATCACCGGATGTATCCTTGCTGCTTGCAGCGGAAAGCAGGGGCAAAAGCTTGCCCTGGGCCTCATACCCCTGATGCCCATCGGCACCCACAGGCATGAATTGCATTGCATCTGCGCCACGGGTTGTGTAAAAATTGGCCGTGTTATGCTCAGACTAACTCAGAAAACGAGGAGAAGGCATGGACCGTTCGCAGATCAAGCAGATGATCGAGACCTATCCTGAAGACGGGAAACTGCCCTGTGCCGTGGCGCACTATATCGCCGCCAGCCTGGGGATCAGCCCGCGGGAGGTGGGTGAGGTAGCCGACGAGATCAAGGCCTCGTTCAGCATGTGCCAGCTGGGGGCCTTCGGGTACGGGCGCAAGGGCCAGTCCTGCTATAAGCTCTTCGGGCGCCCGGTGGAGGTTCCCCAGGAGGTGCTCGAGCGCATCCGGGCCAAGGCCTCGGACGGAAAGGTGGGCTGCCAGGATCTCTGGGAGATCGCCGACAGTTGCGGGGTGACACGGGTCGAGGCGGGTAACGCGGCCGACTCCTTGGATTTGAAGATTACAATGTGCCAGATCGGGGCCTTCGGCTCTTAGCTCAGGTCTTCAGGCACTCCCGTCCACTCCGTCACGCAGGGCCTTCAGGCGCGGGACGCTCAGGGCCAGGATGACACATTTGACGAGGTCGCCCGGGAGAAAGACGAGCAGACCGGTCTGGATCGCCAGTGGCACGGCCTTTTCGACATGCAGGATGCAGGTCAGGGAGAAGGCGAGGTAGGGGACCCCTATCAGATAGATGGCCATGGTCGCAAGCAGGGCGGCGACAAAGACCTGCCCCCGGGTGGGGGAACGCCTCTTGAGATACAGGCCGGCCACCACCGGGGCTACCAGGAAGCCCAGGAGATAGCCGAAAGAGGGCTTCATAATGTAGGCCAGCCCGCCGCCGCCCGAGAAGACGGGGAACCCTATCAGGCCTACAATGAGGTAGATGGCCTGAGAGAGAAGGCCCAGGCGCGGGCCGAGCATCAGCCCGGCCATGATGACGAACAGTGTCTGCAGGGTTAGGGGTACCGGTGCAAAGGGGATGCGGATCAAGGCCCCGGCGGCGCTCAGGGCCGCGAACAGGGGCACGAGGGTCATCGGGGAGCGGCTCATATTAAACAGCTGATATTATAATATATTTCATAAGTAAAGGGAAAATGGGGATTGAAATGCCCGCCACGATAGTCTATTCTGTCTCTATCAATTGGGAACAGTCTTTTAGGGACGCCTTATTTGAGTGAAGGGAGGTGCGGCCATGTCAGTCCGGATAACATGGTTAGGCCATGCGAGTGTCAAGATCGAAGCCCCCCCCACGGTGATCTATCTGGACCCCTGGAAGGTGGTTGGCCCCCAGCGTGCGGCCGATGCGATTCTTATCACCCATGCGCACCACGATCACTTCTCCCCGGAGGACGTGCGGCGGCTCTCCCGGCCGGGCACGCGGGTGGTGGCGCCCATGAACGATGCCCTGGTCACCGACTGCATCGCCGTTGGGGAGATCTTACAGTTTGCGGGCTTCAGCGTTGAGGCCCTGCCGGCCTACAATACGGACAAGGACTTCCATCCGCGGGACAACGGATGGGTGGGCTATATCGTCAGCATCGGCGGTCAGCGCATCTACCATGCCGGGGATACGGACGTGATCCCCGAGATGCAGGGGCTGAAGGTGGACGTGGCCCTGTTGCCGGTGGGGGGCACCTATACCATGCGGCCGGAGGAATGCCTGAAGGCCCTGGCCGATATTGCACCCGGCCGGGTTATTCCCATCCACTTCGGCGACATCGTCGGCACCCGGGCCGATGCCGAGCGTCTGCTGGACAACGGGATCTGTCCGGTGCACATCCTCGAGGGCGAGGAAAGCATCGAGGTGGGCTGAGCGCATGCCCACGACCCTGGACCAGATCCGCTTCGTCCTGGCCGAGGCCCCCTTCGGGGTCTGTGTGATGGACGGCGAAGGCACGATCGTCTATGCCAATGCACGCTTCGAGGACAACCTCATCATCAACTCCACGCCCATTACGGGCAAGTGTGTCTATGACCTGATCCCCGAGGTCATGCTCGACGAGGGGGTTATGCGCCGGCTGAGGTCCCTCATCGATCAGGGGAGCACCTTCTCCCTCATGGTGGAGACCATGAGCGCACAGCGCATCCGGGCCTCGGGCCTCATCAACCTGTTCGGGTACCGCCTTGGGGCCTATAACCTGCTCATCGCCGACCTGGTGGGCGGTCAGTACGACCAGGATAACTGGTATACCAAGTTCATCCATGACATCCCCGATGCCATTATCATCATGAAGCATGGCACCCTTATCTTCTCCAACCCCGCCTTTGCCAGCATGCTGCGCAGGTCCATGGACGAGGTCCTGGGGCGGCAGATCTTCGATTTCATCAGCCCCGCTGATGCGCGCACGCTTGCCACCCTCCGCGAGGACGAGGTGCACGAGCTGACGGCCCGCATCCACGTGCCCACCAGCTCGGGCGAGCGCATCCTGGAGGGGCGCTTCCACGCCGTCCAGGACCGGCGGGGGACCTCGATTGCGACCCTGCGCGACGTGACCGAGAAGGTGCTGGTGGAGAAGCGACTGCTGCGCCAGAACAAGGACCTGGCCGTGGTCAACATGATCACCGAGACGCTCAGCTCGTCGCTGAAGATGGACGAGATCCTGCCGCAGACCCTGGGCAAGATCCTGCAGATCCTGAACATCGAGACGGGCTGGATCTTTCTGCTCAACGAACAGACGCAGATTCTGCGCTGCACCTATTTCTACGGGCTGCCGGGCTATGTCATCAAGTCCATCGGCGACATCCGCGTAGGCGAGGGGATCGCGGGGAGGGTGGCCGAACAGGGCGAGGCGATCGTCATCGAGAACGCCTCGGACGATGCCCGCATCCGTTCCCTGGCCTTCAAGAAACAGGGGATCCGCTCCTTTGCCTCCATCCCGCTGAAGTCACGCAATCGCATCATCGGGGTCATGAATATCGGCTCCTTCGGGCAACGCATGATCTCGACCGACGACAAGCGTCTGCTCATGACCATCGGCGTGCACATGGGTGCGGTGATCGAGAACCTGCTCCTCTTTCAGGAGGTGGCCCACACCTCGGAGGAGCTCAAGGAGGCGTTGGCCATCATCGAGCAGCGCAACGAGGAGCTCAAGAGCCTCGTGGACACGGTCTCGCATGACCTGAAGAACCCGCTGATCGCCATCAACGGTTTCTGCAAGCGCCTGCGTAAGACCGCCGGAGACCGCCTGAGCCCCAAGGACCTGGAGTATATCATCGCCATCGAGGAGAGCGGCAACCATATGGAGAGTTTCATCACCACCCTCCTGAGCCTGTCGGCCGCCGAGCACCCCAACCTCGAGAACGTGCGCTTCCCGGTTCAGGCCGTGGTCGACGAGCTCCTGCGCGAGGTCTCGCCCCAGTTGGACGAAAAGGGTGGCCGCATCATCGTGGAGGGTGATCTGCCCGTGGTCACCGCCGACCGCACCCGTTTCATGCAGGTTTTCTCCAATCTCATCACCAACGCCATCAAGTACTCCCACCCGAAGCGGCGGCTTGTCATCCGGCTGTCCAGCCAGACCCGGGGCAACATGCACATCTTCTCGGTCGCGGACAACGGCATTGGCATCGACAAGGAACACCAGGACAACGTCTTCGACGTCTTTTTCCGGGGCTATGGTACCGAGGTTGACGGCACGGGCATCGGGCTGTCCATCGCCAAGCGCGCGGTGAATGTCATGGGCGGCGAGATCTGGCTCGAATCGGAACGTGACGAGGGTACGGTTTTCTACTTCTCCCTGCCTGCCTGCTGAGCCCCTGTCGGGGACATCTTCCCGGCCGCGGAGCGTTGCGGAGGTCCGGGGCCTCCCTCCCATTTCCCTGTCGCCAACCCCGTCGCAGGGTGGGAAAATCCTGCAAAGCATGTTGTAAACAGGGCCAAAATTCACCGCCCGCACGGATATTCAACTTGACAGCCTCAGAGCTGAATTGTATAAGACCCGCAGTGATCAGGGGCCGCTAGCTCAGCGGGAGAGCACTGCCTTCACACGGCAGGGGTCACAGGTTCAAATCCTGTGCGGCCCACCAACAACCTACCCATTACCGCTGATCTT
>CAZUDI010000014.1:0-65526 GCA_964618975.1 uncultured Bacteriovoracaceae bacterium
GCCGAGGAGATCTGCAAGGTGGATCCTGGGGTGGCGGTGGTCTATGGCGCCCATGGTCTGCTGTGCGCCAACAACATCTTCCGCAACGCTACCGAGGACCAGCGCAAGCGCTACATGGACCGGCTCGCCTCCGGCGAGATGCGGGGCTGCATGGGGCTCACCGAACCGGGAGCCGGCTCCGATGCCCTTTCGATGAAGACCACGGCCAAGAAAGTGGGCGACGAGTACATCCTCAACGGCACCAAGACCTTCATCTCGAATGCCCCCATTGCGGATCTCTCCCTTGTCTATGCCACCACCGATCCCGCCCTTGGGGCCAAGGGACTGTGCGCCTTTATCGTGGAGAAGGATTTCCCCGGCTACGGCGTGGGACGGAAGCTCTCCAAGATGGGCCTGCGTTCGTCACCCACCGGCGAGATTGTGCTGGAAGACTGCCACGTGCCGGCCGAAAATCTGCTCGGCGGGGTGGAGGGTAAGGGTCTGGGCACCATGTTTTCCGGGCTCGATGTGGAGCGTTTCATGTGGGCGAGCATGTCGGTGGGTATCGCCCAGGCCGCCTTCGAGACGGCGCTCAGATATTCTAAGGAGCGCGAACAGTTCGGGCAGCCCATCTTCAACTTCCAGATGATTCAGGATAAGCTCGCCACCATGTCGGTGGAGATCGAGGCGGCCCGGCTGCTGTGCTACAAGGGGCTGACCGCCTGGGATAACCGCAACTACAAGGAGTCGCGAATGCTGGCCGCCCAGGCAAAGCTGTACGCCTGCGAAATGGTCAACCGGGTCACGGCAGAGGCTGTGCACATTCATGGCGGTTACGGATATATGAAGGAGTTCCCGGTGGAAAGATACATGCGGGATGCCAAGGTCTTTGCCTTGGGCGCCGGCACGAGCGAGGTCCAGAAGCTCATCATCGCCAACTATCTCTAGATAAGGACTACCCTCCTTATAATTCGATAGAGATGCCTCTTAAGAGGCATCTCTATCGAAACCCTTGGCTGATTTAAGGGATAAAATCACCTTGCACCCTGAAGCAAGGTGATTTTTCTTAAGACGAGGATCAAGACACCGGAGCACTTTAGGCGCTTTACTGTCCGCAGGGCGGCCGCAGGAGGCATTTCATCATGGCATTGGCCGATCGAACGTGTTCAAAACAACCCGAATGTGATACACGTAGGCATGCATGAACTTCCCGTAACCGAGAGCATTCTGGATATCGTCGTGCGTCACGCGCAGGCCAATGGGGTCAGACAGGTGGTGGCCATCAACCTGAGGGTCGGCGAGATGTCCGATCTCGAGGACGAATGGATCCAGCGCTACTTCGACTATTTGAGCCGTGACACGGTGGCCCAGGGGGCCAAACTCCGCATCGAGCGGGTACCGGTGGTGATCCGATGCACGGGGTGCGGTCAAGAGTATGAGGTGAATGTGCGGGCAATGGGGGACAGTGCCTGCCCCGAGTGCCGTTCGTCAAAGGGCGAACTCATTTCCGGACGGGAGTATTATATCAAGGACATGGAGGTGCGGTGATGGATGAGGTGCGGCTGATTGAGATCAGGGAGGAGATTCTCTCGGACAATACGTATCTGGCCGACGAGATCCGGGCCAGGCTCAAGACGGAGAAGACCCTTCTCATGAACCTCATGGCCTCCCCGGGGGCTGGAAAGACGAGCCTGATTCTGCGTACCATCGAGCATCTGAAGGATAGCTTAAGCCTGGGGGTGATCGAGGCCGACATCGATTCCATGGTGGATTCCGAGCAGGTGGCCGCCGCGGGTGTGGAGGCGGTGCAGCTGCATACCGGGGGCTTCTGCCACCTGGACGCCCCCATGGTGCTCAAGGGCCTCGAGGCCTTCCGGCCGGGAAGTCTCGATCTGATCATCATCGAGAACGTGGGCAACCTCGTGTGTCCCGCGGAGTTCGATACCGGCGCGCTCCTCAACGTGATGATCCTGAGCGTCCCCGAGGGGGACGACAAGCCGCTCAAGTATCCACTCATGTTCAGGGTCTGTGACGTGCTCATCGTGAACAAGACCGATTATCTGGGACTGTCGGACTTCGACCTCTCCCGGCTGCGGGAGCGGGTGTTGGCCCTCAATCCCAGGATGAAGATTTTCGAGCTCTCCTGCCGCACGGGTGAGGGGGTAGCAGCCTGGACGACCTGGCTTAAAGATGAGGTGGCCCTCTTCAAGGGCGACTCGGCCGCCATGATGCCGGATGGGCCCGAGCGGCCTGAATCCATCGGTACCTAACCCTATCCCCGGCGGCCTTTCCTCCCCTCCCTTGCAGCGTCTGCCGGCCTGCTGAGCAGGACAATGTAAGCACCCTTGAAATCCTTTTGTCTGACCCTACATAAGGGGTGAAATCAATCAGGAAACCAAACGGAGGTGAGTGTTATGGTGAGAATGACAACGAATGGATGGTTGCTCGATCCCTTGAAGGACATGCTGCGCTTCGAGCGGGACATGGACAACCTGTTCTGGGGTTCGGGCGGATCACGGGCAAGCTCGACCCCGCCCATCAACGTATATTCGGGCGAGGATGATGTGGTCGTCACATCCGAGATCCCGGGGATCAAGGCCGAGGACGTGGAGATTTCGGTGAGCGGGGATACCCTGACCATGAAGGGCACTCGCAAGGCGGAAGACCTCGCTCAGGGCGCCACCTGGCACCGCCGTGAACGCGGCGAGGGCAGTTTTTACCGCAGGGTGCGGCTGCCCTTCAGCGTCGACAGCCAGAAGGTGGAGGCCGCCTATGAAAAGGGGGTCCTCAGGATTACCCTGCCGCGCTCCGAGGCCGACAAGCCCCGCAAGATCAGCGTAAGAACCAGCGAGTAAGGAGGTCGATACCATGGAAAAGAACACGTTGAATGTTGAAAAGAACTCCGGCGAGCGCCAGGTCGCCGAGCGAACCAGGGATCGCCGGATGTATATCCCGCGGGTGGATATCTACGAGACCGGTAACGACATCGTTATCCTGGCCGATATGCCCGAGGCGGACGAAAAGAGTGTGACCCTCAACCTGGATAAGGATGTGCTTACCATCGAGGCCAGTATCGAAGAGGAACACATGGGGGGGCACACTGCGTTCTATTCCGAATACGGATTGGGCGACTACTATCGCGCCTTCACCGTTTCGGATGCGATCGATCGGGAGAAGATCGAGGCCCGCATGAAGGACGGCGTCCTGCGGGTGGTGCTGCCCAAGGCCGGGCCGGCCAAGGCCAGGAAGATCAGCGTCAATGCAGGCTGAAGCATAAAGGAGGGAAAACCATGACCATGCGAAACATGACACCGTGGAAATGGGGACGCAGCCGGGTTGTCCCGGCGGCACGCGAAGCGACCGAGCGCTACCTCGAACCCCTGCACTACGCGATGAACGAGCTCTTCCGGGAGTTTACCCGTTCTGCCTTTCCCGGCTTCGGTGAGGAACAGGGCACCTTCTATCCGGATGTCAACATGACCGAGGACGAGCGTGAGGTGAAGGTCACCGCTGAGCTGCCCGGTATGGACGAGAACGATATCGAGATCAGCCTGACGGATGAGACCCTGACCATCAAGGGCGAGAAGAAGACCGAACGGGAAGAGAAGGGCAAGGAAAGCTACTACATGGAGCGCACCTTCGGGTCCTTCCAGCGGGTTCTGCCCCTCAGCGGCAGGATCGATGCCACCAAGGCGGATGCGACCTTCAAGAAGGGGGTCCTGTCCATCACCCTGCCCAAGCTGGAGGCTGGCAAGGCCGAGAGCAAGAAGATCAGGATCAAGACCACGTAAATAACCTGATACCCCCCCTGGGCCGGCGGGGACAAGCTTGTCCCCGCCGGCCACGAAGCACGCACAGCTGCACCCCCCCTGCATGACTCATTTCGATGCCCAGACTTGCCCCTGCAGGGTGAGGATGCCTGCCGGAAAGATTGCGTTTTTCAGAGGTTCCCCCTGTGGCGCCCCTGCAGAGGCGCCACAAGGCACGCGCGGGAGGCACAGGCAGGCGGGGAGGCACAGGCAGGCGGGGAGGCATATTCATAGCATGTGAATAATCGGAATCTTTATTCTTGACATACATGCGGCAGACATGATCACGTAAGCCATTCCCGGTAACTGGAGTGAAATGGATATGGAAACAGCGCACCTCAAGCGGATGAGAGATTTCTTCACACCCCGCCATATCGCCGTGGTCGGGGCCTCGACCCGCAACTTCTGGTTCGAGAACATCGTCAGCAACGCCTCACGGGCAGGCTTTGAGGGCCACTTCTATCCCGTCAACCCCAAGGCGGATCTGGTGCACGGGGTCAAGGCCTATGGGAGCATTGCCGATCTTCCCGAGAACACGATTGATTTTGGCGTAATCGTGCTCAAGACCGACTTGGTGATGGAGGCGCTCAGACAGCTCGCTGCCAAGGGAGTGCGGCATGTCCTCTTGATCGCCTCGGGCTATGCCGAGACGGGCCCGGCCGGCCTGGCCCTGCAGGCCGAGCTTGTGCGTTACTGCCAGACCCACGCCATCCTCCTCCTGGGGCCCAACTGCCTGGGATTCATCAACGGGGGGGCGGAGGCGAGCGTGTTCGCCGGCGGCTCGGTGGAGGGCACCATCCGGCCCGGGTCCATCGGCGTCATCGGCCAGAGCGGCGCCAGTACCGAGATGCTGGTCTCGAAAATCCTGGCACGCGGCCTGGGCATCTCGCTCTATGCCACCACCGGCAACGAGGCCCTCCTCACCACCGAGGAGGTGCTCGACTATCTCGTGCATGACGGTCAGACCCGGATCGTGACCGCCTTCATCGAAGGTTTCCGCGATGTGCCACGGCTGCGGCGTATCGCCCGCCAGGCGGCCCGGCGTGGCATCCCCCTCATCATGCTCAAGGTGGGGCGCTCGGAGAAGGGCCGTCTGGCGGCGCAGTCCCACACCGGTGCCCTGGCCGGCGACGATGCCGTAACCGACGCATTCATGCGGCAATTGGGCATCGTGCGGGTGGAATCGATCGAGGAGCTGGTCGAGACGGCCCGCGCCTTCTCCCGCCTGGGGCTGCCCTCCGGCGACGGCCTGGGGATCTGCACCCTCTCCGGCGGGCTGTGCGGGCTCTATGCCGATCTGTGCGCGAAGCACGGCATCGAACTTCCCGAGCTCTCCGTCCGGACCGTCCACGATCTGGCCGGGATGCTGCCCGCTTTCGCCCAGGCGGCCAACCCGCTGGACGTGACCGGTGCGGGCTTCCAGGACGGGTTCGAACGGATCGTGGCTACTCTGGCGCGTGACCCGGGCCTGGCGGTTGTGGCGGCCCTGTGTTTCGCCCCTCAGAGTCCGGACGACGTCTTCTGTCATGCGGTCCGGGAGGTCTTCCTGCCCCTGGCGCGTTCCCTCGACAAGCCGCTCGTCCCCCTGATCTTCCGCGAGATGAATACCTTTGCACGGGAGTTCTTCGACACCCGGGGCCTCTACTGCATCGAACAGCCCGAACTCGGGTTCCGGGCCCTCGCACACCTCTTCGCGTATGCGCGCTATCTGCGGCAGACGCAAGGTGACCCGGCCGCGGACTGAGCGGCCCGTTTGCCGCCGGGGTGGTGACCTTTTTGTGGCGCCTTCCCTGCTGGCAGAAGGGGTGCTGAGCGAAGGGTATCTTCGGACCGGGATGTCCTAGGTCGAACTTGCCACGGGGTGCTCCTTCATGCATAAAAAGGGCAACATCTTGCTTTCAAGGAGGGGGGATGAGGCGACCGTGTCCGAGGGGGTGGGTGCTGCTCCTGATCCTTTTGTGGGGCGTGCTCGGGGCGTGCTCGTTCACGCCCGATGTGAGAGTTGACGAGCGGCAGATTGTGCTCGACAACGGGGTGCGACGCTTCGGTGCCGGCGAGGCGTGCCTGTCCGGGGCGATTCCCGTGCTGAAGCTCGCCGGCAGCCCCTATGAGATGGGGCGGCAGTACGGGGTGCTCCTGCGGCCCGAGCTGCACCGCGTGGGATATGCGGTGCTCTCCTTCATCGACGACGTGCTTATCTCCCTGCCCTGGTATGTCCGGCCCCTGGCCCCCCTAGCCATCTCCTCCATGCTGCGTGAGGCCCGCAGACGCGTCCCGCAACGCTACCTGGAGGAGATCCGGGGGATGGCCGCGGGCAGCGGCCTGGACGAGGACACGCTGCTCTTTCTTGCCGCTGCCGGAGGCCTGATCGAGGGTTCGGGCTGCACCTCCGTGCTGGCCAGGCTCGAGGACCGTCTCCTCCATGGACGCAACTTCGACTGGGAGCCCCCCCTGCTGGGACGCTTTCCGGTGATCGTGGAATACCGGCCCGCGGGGAGGAAAGCCTTTGTGAGCTTCTCCTTTGTGGGCTTCCCCGGGGTCATTCACGGGATCAACGCCGAGGGTGTCTCCCTGAGCGTGAACATCGCCTTCGGCATGCATGCCAAAGACAACCGCGGTCTGCCGATCATGTTCCGCTGCCGGGAGGTCCTGGAGCGCGCCGCCACCCTGGCGGAGGCCGGGGCGGTGATCCGCGAGTACGACACCGACGAGTCGGGCTGGATGATCACC
Source organism: uncultured Bacteriovoracaceae bacterium (assembly GCA_964618975.1). Taxonomy (GTDB): domain Bacteria; phylum Desulfobacterota; class Desulfomonilia; order UBA1062; family UBA1062; genus CAZUDI01. The sequence goes on from CAZUDI010000014.1 coordinate 6,519, forward strand.
GTTTCCAGCGCTCGGGAAAACACGGGGGCCCTCTTCGAGCTGTACGACCATACCTACACGCAGACCCCGCTCGAGGGCGACTACCTCTGCGTGCACAACATCCTCTTCCGGCCCGGGCGTCTGGAATCGACCGCGCTCTCACGCCGCTACCTCGGTCTCGGGCTGGGGCAGGCCGAGTGGAACCTCGCGCGGGTGGAGGCCTCCCAGCGGTTCTTCCGGGAGAGGGGCGTGCACGGGGTGGAGGATATGGACGCCTTTCTGCAGGGCCGGGGCGTCCATGGCTATGAGGACCTCGTCCTTACGGACAACGCGAGTATCAACAACGAGTATACGATCAACACCCTCATCTTCGACTGGCAGCGCGACTCGGTCTATTACGCGGTCGCACAGGCCTACAGCGCCTCGGCCACGCTCTACCGCTACGATCTGAAACAGGGCAGCTTGAGGGTGCACCGCGAGGCCGATCCCTGGTGCGATGATCCTCTCGTCAAGAGAAGGATCGCATGGTATCTCAACTACAAGGAGCTCTCCTACCGGGGGGACTATGCCGGGATCCTGGCGCAGACCGACTGGCATGACGAACTCTCGCCCGCCCAGCTGGGCTACCTCGTGCAGGCCTGGAAGAGATCGGGGTGTGCCCTGGATGCCGACGCGTTTCTGGCAGGCATAGAGAGGGCCCTCACGCGATATCCCCACTACGGGCTGCTCTTCAAGCTCGCCGGCGATATCTGTCTGAAAGACGGCCGCCAGCTGGAGGCCGCCTCGTGGTATGCGCGCGCACAGGAAGCCCCGTTTCTCGGAGGCGTGGAGCGTCTGGAGGTGCTCGAGCACCTGTCCCGGATCTACCTGGATGCGGGGCTCAGAGACAAGGCCGCCGATACCATGCAGGCCTACCTGGAGCTCGTGGACTCCCTGCGGCCATGCTACTCCATCGAGGACCGCTATGAGAGGACCTATCACGAATTTAATGGCCTCAAGGGTCGCCCCGCTGCTTGTAGCGCAAAGCAGGGGCAAAAGCCTGCCCTGGGATCCCCATGATTCGCTATGCGTCACATATCCCTTTGCTCGCGGCGGCAAGGCAGGTCCAGGGCTCGCCCTGAGGTTCATCCCCATGCTTGCGCCTCGTGCCCGACAGGCGCTCGTTCCCCGGGGGTTTCCTCTCGGGTCCGGGTGTGGTAACAGTCGGGTAATAGAATGCACGTGCCGGCCGGGGGGCTAGACCCCCGGCCGCATCTCGGGAAGGGGGTCTTTGTATGGAGATTCAGCAGCTCGGTCCACTGCGGTTCATCCGGGGCGACAACCGCGGTCGCTATCCCTACTGCCATTCCCTCCTCGTCGAGGAAGCGGGGGTGCTCATCGATCCCTCCTCGAACCGCGGGGTCCTCGCGGACCTGAGCGCCCACGGCGCGGTTTCCCAGGTGTGGCTCTCCCACTGGCATGAGGACCACCTCATGCACCTCGATCTGTTCGACGGCCTGCCCCTGTGGATCTCCGAGCAGGATGCACCCCCCCTGAACGATATCGAGGTCTTCCTGGACTGGTACCTCATGGAGGACCGGGCCGAGCGCGACAGATGGAAGGGCATCCTGGAAGAGCAGTTCCACTATCGTCCGCGCCTCCCGCGGGGCTTCCTGAGAGACGGCGGGATTATCGACCTGGGCGGCGTCACGGTGGAGGTCCTGCTGACCCCCGGGCATACCCCCGGCCACTGCGCCCTGTTCTTCCGGGAGCCCGGGGTCCTCTTCCTCGGCGACTACGACCTCACCCCCTTCGGCCCCTGGTATGGGGACCGCTTCTCGAGTCTGGAAGACACCATTACCTCTATCAGGCGGCTGAAGGCCATCCCCGCCGAGGTCTGGATCACCGCCCACGAGACGGGCGTCTTCGAAAGCCCCCCCGGCGATCTCTGGGAGCGCTATGAGGGGATCATCTACGACCGGGAGGCCCGGCTGCTCGATCTGCTGCACGAACCCCGCACCTTCCAGGAGATCGTGGGGGCCTGGATCATCTATGGACGCCCGCGTGAGCCCCGGGACTTCTTCGAGTTCGGCGAAAGGCTGCACATGCGCAAGCATCTCGAGCACCTGATGCGGCGCGGGCTCGTGTATGTCCAGGGGGACGGCTACCGGAGAATCGACTAACTGGCGAGCGGCGCGATCACCAGGGCCTTCGCTGGAGGCCATCCGCCGGGGAAGGGAAGGGGACCGGGGTGATGGGGTCTGGTCTCCGGTCCGCCGGCCGATCAGGGCTAGAGCTCCCCTTGTGGGCAGCGCCTATGACGGAATGACGGGGAGGCCTTCTGCTCATCCCCGGGGCCCGGAATGGCCACCATTCGGGGCTTGCCTGCATCGGCGAAAATAGGCGATAGAGGGAGGATAAGTCTTTCAAGGAGGAAGGTTATGGCGGAACATATCCCCACCCGGGACGAGGCACTGGAGCTGCTGCATGAATACAACCAGAGCGAGAGCCTGCGCACCCATGCCTATGCCGTGGAGGGCGTGATGCGCTACATCGCCCGCAAACACGGGCAGGATGAGGAGCTGTGGGGCATCATCGGGCTCGTGCACGACCTCGACTACGAGCGCTACCCAGAGCAGCACTGCACCAAGACCAGGGAGATCCTCGAGGAACGCGGCTGGCCACCGGCATACATTCGGGCGATCCTCGCACACGGCTGGGGCCTGTGCACGGAGGTGGAGCCTGTCAGCCAGATGGAGAAGACGCTCTACACCATCGACGAGCTCACGGGTCTCGTGGCCGCCAGCGCCTTGGTGCGCCCCTCCAAGAGCGTGCTCGACCTCACGGTGAAGTCCGTCAGGAAGAAGTGGAAGTCCCCCGCCTTTGCGGCCGGGGTGAACCGGGACGTCATCGCCGCCGGGGCCGGGATGCTGGGGGTGGATCTGACCGAGCTCATCGAGGACACGATCATGGGCATGCGGGAGGTGGCGCAGGCCATCGGGCTCGAGGGTACGCCTCAGGACTGAGGGCGCCCACGTCCTGTTGCTGTCGACATGGAGAGGGAGGCCTGCAGCCGCTGGCCCGTACCTGGCAGAGCGGGGTATATGCGTTCCCCCTTGACCCGCAGCCCTGGGCGGCCCTACAATTATGGATACAAGCCCAGGCCCCCCTTGACGTCGCAAGCGGTAAGGGAATGCGGTGGCTCAAGCGATCAAGCTCATGGCAAGACGGAGGTTTGGATTCCAGGGGATGATCACCCGGGGTGTGACACAGCGAAAGGATGCGTATCATGGTACTCAAGATCACAGATGGACTGTATGCCTTCATCTGGCAGGACTACCGGCAGAACAACTGCAACACCTTCCTGATCGATGCCGGCAAGTACGTCCTCGTCGATCCCGGACACCGGCACCTTTTCGAACATGTCGAGCGCGGGCTGGCCGCTGTGCAGCTGAGCCCGCGGGAGATCGACGTCATCCTCGCCACGCACGGGCATCCCGACCATATCGAGGCCGTCCTGGGGTTCGACCGGCGCCGCACCCGGATGGGCATCAGTCAGACGGAACATGCCTTCATTGCCGAGCTTGCCGGGGGCTATATGCAGGTTCCCATGCCCGATTTCTTCCTGCAGGAGGGCGAATTGACCATCGGGAGGGAGAGCTTCCAGGTCATCGAGACCCCCGGGCACTCCCCCGGTTCCATCTGCTTCTACTGGCCCCGTGCCAAGGCGCTTCTCGCGGGTGACCTCGTGTTTCCCCAGGGGATCGGCCGCACCGATCTGCCCGGCGGCGCCCCCCAACGCCTCAAGGAGAGCATCCTGAAGGTCAGGGAACTGGACGTGGAGTACCTGCTGAGCGGACACGGTGACGTGCTGGCCGGCAAGGCGGCAGTGCAGGACAACTTCCGGCATATCGAGGATTACTGGTTCAACTATCTGTGAGCCCCCGGCTGTCCGGCCGGGACGCCACGGGGCGCATCTGAGTTGCACAGACCGGGGGCTTACTGCCCGTGATCACCTTCCGTGCCGCTCAGATCGCCCAGGTGTTCCCGGAAGAGCCTGAGCTCCTGATCTTTCCAGGTCTCTTCGGCCAGCGGGTTGGGCCGCACCGCCGGGCCGCCGATGCCGTCGCGTTCGAGCTCGTCCCTCAGCGTTTCCACCCGCGCGGACTGGTAGTCCTCCAGGGCCTTCTGGAACGCAGCCATTTTCTGGCGGATCACGTCGGCAGCGATGCCTAGCACGGTCTCGAAGGCCTCCAGGACTCGCCGGTTGTCCCCCTGCGGCACAAGGTGACCGGCGAGCTCCTGCGTGAGGATGGCATCCAGCTTTGGGCACTGCGAACGTTCGGAGACGAAGATCCGGGAGAGTTCGTCGCAACCCATAGCGTCATCGAGATATCTCTGCACCCAGGCCCGGGCCTTGTCCCGGCACTCCTTGTGCTTGAGCTGGGCCTTCTGCTCCTCGCTCAGGGAGAGCCCCCGGGTGCGTTCCAGGACGATATCGAGGGTGCTCTTAATTTTTGCCATGGCTATCTTCCTCGCCGTTTGAGGGGATGACAGGGTGAGCATAGCCAATATCAAATGCGGAATCAAGAGGCAACGCGCTTGCCACACCCCCGGGGGCTGTTGCGGCGCAGACGGCCGCCTCAGGCCTGTGAGGTGGCAGAGAGAGTCTTCGAGGGGAGGGGGGGCTCCTTCGGGGCACATATGCAGCGGTTGCGTCCCTGGTGTTTGGCAAGGTAGAGGGCCTGGTCGGCGGCCTCCAAGAGCCGCTGGGGAGAGAGGTCCGGGAGCGGGATGAGCGATGCCACCCCCAGGCTGAGGGTGACGCCAGGCCCCAGGGGCGAGGTGCGGTGCTCGAGCGCGCACCCCTCCACGGCCAGGCGCATGGTCTCGGCCAGGCGCGTGGCCTGCTCGGCGGAGGCCTCCGGCAGGACCACGACGAACTCCTCGCCGCCATAGCGGGCCACGAGGTCGGTGCTGCGGTGTACGCACCCGCTCAGGGTTTCCGCGATCCGGCGCAGGCATTCGTCGCCTTGGAGGTGGCCGTAGGTGTCGTTGTACTGCTTGAAGAAATCGATGTCGCCCATGATGAGCGCCAGGCTCTGTCCCTGGCGCATGAGCCGGCCCCATTCGCGCTGCAGGTGCTCGTCCAGGGCCCGGCGGTTGGCCACCTGGGTCAGACCGTCGATCGAGGCCAGCTGCCTGAGGGCCAGGTTGGCCTCATGGAGCTCCTCGTCCACACGCTGGCGCTGCGCGATCTCCCGCTGCAGCCTGAGGTTCGTCAGAGAGAGCTCCCGGGTCTTCCCGAGGATGATGCGCCCCATGGCACCCATGCCGCAGAGGTACACCAGGGAGAAGGCCGCACCGACGGCGATCAGGAACTGGAGGAAGCGTCGGATGGGCGCGGTGATCTCGTGCCGGGCCTGGGTGAAGACGATGTACCATTGGTGCGCGGCGTGGCCTGCAGGCAGGTCGATACGGCGCGCCACATAGACCTTGTCCTCACCGAGGAATTCCTCGCTGAACTCCGTCTCGCCGGCGAGGATCCTGGCGCTGACGGAGCCGGTCTTCGTGGCGATATTTTCGTTCAGGATCCAGTCCTTGTTGGGGTGGGCGATCAGCAGTGCCCGCTGGTCGAGGAAGAACATGTAGCCGGTCTCGCCGATCTTGGCGGTGTTGACGAAGGTGTCCGTGAAGTGGCTCATCTGCGGGGCGATGCCGGCCACCCCCAACAGACGACCCGCGGCATCCCGCACGGGGGCGGAGATGACGAAGAGGGGGTTGCCGCGCAGGATGCTGGGATAGACCTCACTGATGAAGTAGTCCTTACCCCGGTAGATCTCGCGGATGTAGCTGTAGTGCGGACCGCACTGGCCGAGGGTCCGGCCCCCCACCGTGTCGACGAAGAAGGTGCCGTCGCTGATGGTCACCTTCCGGCCGTTTTGCAGGATCTCGAAACACTCGCCGCCTGCCAGCTTCGCCGCCAGGGGCAGGTTCTCGTAATAGGGATAGTGGCTGTTGATGGCGTACAGAAATTCCGAGGCCTCTTCCACGACGGCAGGGTCGGAGGGGTTCCGACAGGCCTCGACCACGCGCTTGTCCGAGGCGATCACCTTGACCAGCACGATCTGGTCGGCGATCCAGTTTTCCAGGAACAGTGCGGTGTTTTCGGTGGCATTGCGGCCGATCTCCTGCATCACATTGAGCTGGGAGGTCTGCTCTACGCGATAGATGATCACGCAGACAAATACGAAGAGCACCAGCATGATGATGCCGTTCCAGGCCAGGAGCCTCAGGGGCACCGCCTGGTCGGCGGGCCCGTCCTCTGCGGATGCATGTCGTGGAAGCCTCAAGCCCATAGTGTATCCATCGATCCGTTTGCCGATACCTTGAGGTTTTAATGGCCCGAGGGTCGAATTACCCGCCGCTTGCGGCGGCATAGTGGGTCATAAGCGCGCCCTGGGGTTCATACCCATGACTCGCACCGTGTCATATTTCCCGCCACGGGCGGTCTGAAGGGGGAAAGGCTCCGCCCGCATCTTCTGCGGCAAGGGGAATATTCACTCTGAGTGTCAGCAAAGATCCTCTGAGTATTTGACGAACGATATTTATTTAAAGAAAAAGCCCTGAAACACTGCTGGTTTTCAGGGCTTTTCAGGCTGGCGTCCCCAAGGGGATTTGAACCCCTGTCGCCGGCGTGAAAGGCCGGTGTCCTGGGCCAGGCTAGACGATGGGGACTAATGGTGGTGAGCCAGGAGGGGCTCGAACCCTCGGCCACCGGATTAAAAGTCCGATGCTCTACCAACTGAGCTACTGGCTCAGCAGTGCATCCCCCTATCTCATGGATGCAGGAAAATATCAAGCGCAAAAAGGCCGGGCGCGGCATTTTACTCTAGCGTGCCGCCACAGGCAACGGGTGGGGAAATCATCGGTTTTTGGGAGAGTAAGCGTTGTCCGGGCTTTCATCGCGCGGGCGACTGTGGTATAGGAGAGTTGACATGATATGGGTCATACTCTTCATTCCCCTGTGTGTCTGGCTGTGCACGGCCTTTGTGGTGCACATGAGCCTGCTGACGCTGGCGGCGGTGGCACTGACCGTGGCCATCTTCTTTCTGATCGAGCTTAGGCAGATCGGGAAGGACACGGCGCGTTCGCGTACGCCTCTGTGGGTGATGTGCCTCATGCTCCTGACACTGGCCTGTGGGGTGTTCCTGAGATAAAAAAGGAGGGGAAGCATCTTCCCCTCCTGGCCTTGCTCCTGCGTGAGGAATCGATCACTCCCAGACGTCGTCCTGATAGAAGAAGTCATAGATCTTGGAGACACGGATCCCCTGGATGGAGAAGAAGAACTCGTCTCCGCGCTCTTCGCCGGTGACCTCTGCGACCCCCGACTCCTGGGCCTGAAAGATCTTCGTGTTGCCGAAGTCGAAGATGGGCAGATGCTTGGTGGTGAAGGTCCAGATCGTGCCGTCCTCGGCCATGGTTGAAACAATGTACTCACCTTGCTTCATCCATTTCTTCATTCCCTGGAACTCGATCTTGCGTTCTTCAGCGTACATGGTCTGCCCCTTCTTGCGTTGTCTCTTGCTTGCCTCTACCCTTATCTATCGGTCGGGAGCGGGGAGGGCTTGAGGGCAAACATGACTCTTGCTGCCATTTTGCGGCGTTTTCGAAGTGGGGGATGCGCATTTAATAAGCAATAAAATAAGTAGCTTGCAAAATGCACCCTTATGACTTCTTGGAATCCTTGAAGAGTTTATAGTCCATACTGTCCACGAGCGCCATCCATGATGCCTCGAGGATGTTGCTGGAAACTCCCACGGTGTTCCAATGCCCCTTCTTGTCGCCGGATTCTATCAATACCCTCACCACGGACTCGGTCCCCTGGCGCGATGAGATTACCCGTACCTTGTAGTCGAGCAGCTCGACCTCCTCGATTGACGGGTAAAACTTCTTTAAGGCCTTCCTGAGGGCGTTGTCAAGGGCGTTCACCGGACCGTTGCCCAGGGCCGCGGTATGCTCGACGTTGCCGTTGACCTCGATCATGATCGTGGCCTCGGATACGGGCTCGGTGTCGTCGCTGCGGCGTTCCGTATTGACCCGGAACCCCTTGAGCTTGAAGGAACGCATGTGCTCGCCCATGGACTTCTTCATGAGCAGCTCCAGCGAGGCGTCGGCGCCCTCGAATTGGAAGCCGCAGTTCTCCAGGTCCTTGATGATATCGACGATCTCGCCCGCGGCGGTCGTGTCCTTGGACAGATCGAGGTTGAACTCCTTGGCCTTGTAGAGGATGTTGCTTCTGCCGGACTGCTCCGAGACGAGCACTCGGCGCTGGTTACCTACCAGGGTCGGGTCGATGTGCTCGTAGGTGGCCGGATCATTCATTACGGCACTCACATGTACCCCACCCTTGTGCGCAAAGGCGGATTCACCCACGAACGGCTGGTGCTTGTTGTGGGAGAGGTTGCCGACCTCGTCCACGAAGCGCGAGATGTCGTTGAGCATGCGCATACGCTCGACAGGGATGGTGGGGTGTCCCATCTTGAGGCCGATGTTGGGGATGATGGAGCACAGGTTGGCATTGCCGCAGCGCTCACCGATGCCGTTGACGGTGCCCTGGATGTGATCCACGCCGGCATGCACGGCACACAGGGTGTTTGCTACCGCCAGCTCGCCATCATTGTGGCAGTGGATGCCGAGCGGGGCGCTCACCACAGGGAGCACCTCTTTTAGAATGGAGTCGATCTCGAAGGGCAGCCCCCCACCGTTTGTGTCGCAGAGCACGATGCGATCGGCCTTGCCGTCCAGGGCTGCCTGCAGGGCGGCGCGGGCATACTCCGGATTGGTCTTGTATCCGTCGAAGAAGTGCTCGGCGTCAAAGAAGACCAGGGGAAAGCTGCCCTTGAGGAAGGCCACCGTGTCGCGGATGATGCGCAGGTTTTCCTCCAGGGAGCACCCCAGGCCGCCGTTGCCCTTCACGTGGACATCCCAGGCCTTGCCGAAGATGGTGACGCCGTGGGGCCGCGCCGCGATCAGGGCCTGGACCATGCGGTCCTTTTCCGGGGACGACCCCGGCCGGCAGGTGCTGCCGAAGGCGAAGATGCGGGCATGCCGGATACTGAGATCCCTGATCTGGCGGAAGAGGCGCTCGTCCTTGGGGTTGGCCCCGGGCCAGCCGGCCTCGATATAGTCGACGCCGAGCTGATCGAGCCGGCATGCGATGGCACACTTGTCGTCCAGGGAGAAGGCCACATCCTCGCACTGCGCTCCGTCCCTGAGGGTGGTGTCGTAGACCTCGATCCTACGCAAAGGACCCGCCTGGTTTGTCAAGCTCGAAGGCATCGTGCAGCTCCCTTACACCGAGTTCGATGTATTTCTCGTCGATCACACAGGAGATCTTGATCTCCGAGGTGGAAATCATCATGATGTTGATGCCCGCGCGGGAGAGGACATCGAACATGCGCGCCGCCACGCCGGCATGCGAGCGCATGCCGACCCCGATGATGGAGATTTTTGCGATCGAGGTGTCCCCCACCACGTCCCGGGCCCCGAGATCCCGGGCCTGGCGACGTACCAGTTCCATGGCCTGGTCGAAATCGGAGCGCCCCACGGTAAAGCTCATGTCCGCACTGCTGCCATCGGCCGAGACATTCTGGATGATCATGTCCACATTGATGCTGTTGGCGGACAGGGAGTTGAAGATACCGGCCGCCACACCGGGTCTGTCCGGCACCCCCAGGAGGGTGATCTTGGCCTCATTGCGGTCATAGGTGATGCCGGACACGATTTCCTTTTCCATGTCATCGTCCTCCTTGGTGACCAGGGTACCCCCCTCGTCGGTGAAGGTGCTCTTGACGAGGATGGGTACGCGGTACTTCTTGGCGAATTCCACCGAGCGGGTCTGCAGGACCTTGGCGCCCAGGGAGGCCATCTCAAGCATCTCATCGTAGGAGATCTTGTCCAGGCGGCGCGCCTTGGCACAGATGTTGGGATCGCTGGTGTAGACGCCGTCCACGTCGGTGTAGATCTCGCAGACATCTGCCCGCAGCACGGCGGCCAGGGCCACGGCCGAGGTGTCGGAGCCTCCCCGGCCGAGCGTGGTGATGTCTTTGCCGGTTGTGACCCCCTGGAATCCCGCCACCACAGCGATCTCGCCGGCGTCCAGCACGCTGCGGATGGCTGCGGCGTCGATCTCCTGGATACGGGCCTTGGTGTGGGCTCCATCCGTCATGATGGGGATCTGATGCGCCAGCAGCGAGCGTGCGCGTAAGCCCATCTGCCTCAGGGTGATGGCCAGCAGCGCCACACTGACCTGCTCGCCGGTGGACACGAGCACGTCCATCTCCCGCGGGTCCGGCTCGGCCGTGATTTGGCGGGCCATGTCGATCAGCCGGTCCGTCTGACCGGCCATGGCCGAGAGCACCACGGCCACCTGATCACCCGCGTCTGCGCGCTGCTTGAGCTTATCGGCTACCTTCCGGATATTTTCCAGACTCCCGACCGACGTGCCTCCGTATTTTTGTACCACCAGTGCCATAGCGCTTCACTCCTCATGCGTGCCTGGTTCGTGTTGGCCTTGCCGTCCCTCACCCCCCGGCGCATTGACCCAGAGATCCTTCAGGGGAAGGTCCGTTCTGAGGCTGATCGCGCGCACGTCCTCATTCAGATAGGTGAGCGTGATCTCGATAATCCGGCCCCGGAAATAGCTATGGGCGACCTCGGCCCATTCAATCACCATCACATGGGAATCGTCCATGAAGTCTTCCAGGCCCAGTTCCCCAATTTCATCCGACTCTAGCCTATAGAGATCTACATGAACGATGTCAAGCCTGGCCTTGTAGATGTTCACCAGGGTGAAGGTCGGGCTCACCACGGGGGTGGCGACCCCCAGGCCCAGACCGCGGGCGATGCCCTTGGTGAAAAGGGTCTTGCCGGCCCCCAGATCGCCGCTCAGCAGGATCACCTCCCCGCCCTTGAGTACCCGGCCGAGGTCCTCTCCCAGAAGCAGGGTCGCTTGTGGGCTGGCGCTTACGAGCTCACGTTCCACGGTAGTGTCTCATGATCACGGGAAGCCAGACAAGGAGATCGCCCGCGATCTGGCCTCTGCCCATGGCGTGTGAGAGTTCGTCCGAGGCCCTGCCATGCAGGTAGACTCCCAGGCAGGCCGCCTGGAAGGCGGATAGCCCCTGAGCCAGGAAGGTGGCCATGAGCCCGGGCAGCACATCCCCCAGGCCCTGCGAGGCCGTATGGTTGGAGGCCGTGGGGTTGATGGCTACATCCCCCGCGGGTGAGACGATGACCGAGCGCAGCCCCTTGAGGACCACTACGCTGCCATAACGGGCGGCACAGACACTCAGGGCCGCTATGCGGTCGGCTCGGATGGCCGCGAGTGCGAGCCCGGTCAGGCCGGAGAGCTGGTGCTCGTAGAGGGCCATGACGCCGGGAGGCGTAAAGGTGAAATTGCTGCCGGCCACCAGGTCGACACCGTCCCCGTCCAGAACCAGCGGGGCGGAGACCCCCGCGATCAGCCCCAGGACGAAGGCCCGGCCCTCCGGCGTGTGCCCGATTCCCGGACCGACAACGAGGGCGTCGCAGGCCTCGGCTGCGTGCAGGGCCTCCCCCAGCATGGCTTCATGGTAGATGCGGTCCCCCTCTGATCCCAGGGCCAGGACCACTATCTCGCTCAGGCGCTGATCGTAGACCGGACACAGGCCCCTTGCGACCGCCAGGGTCGCCTGTCCGGCGCCGGTGCGCAGCGCGGCCATGCCTGCCAGGTAGGCGGTGCCGCTGTGCCCCGGCGAGCCGGCGAACAGGAGCACGCGTCCGTAATCCCCGGCATAGGCCTCGGGCGGGCGTACCGGGAGGTCCTCCAGGATGCTCTCCTCCAGGAGATTCACCTTCCAACCCTCGTCTCCTATCGCCTTCGGCAGGGAGATGTCGGCCACGACGAGTTTGCCCACATACTGGGTCCCGCTGGGGAGCACCAGCCCCACCTTGGGAAAGGCGAAGCTCACGGTCACCCCGGCGCGCACGGCGATACCGAGGGGGAACCCGGTGTCCGGGCACAGCCCCGAGGGGATGTCCACGGCGATTACGGGAAAGGTGGCGTCGTTGAGGGCCTCGATCACCTGGCGGTGGATCCCCGTCACCTCCGATGTCAGCCCGATGCCGAAGATGGCGTCCACGCACACCTTGGGCTTGCGCGAGAGAAGCTCCTCCCTGAGGGCGACCACATCCTGTGCATCCAGGATGACCGTGATGGGCAGGCCCATCTTGATGACGATGTTCAGGTTGATCAGGGCCAGGTCCCTGATCTCGGAGGTGCGACCGAGGAGGTGGATGCTCACGTCGTAGCCGGCATTCCACAGGTGGCGCGCGGCGACGAACCCGTCACCACCGTTGTTGCCGCTGCCTGCGATCACCATGACGCGTTCGATCTGGGTGCGCGGCCAGCGGGAGATGATCTCACGCGCCACGGCCTGGCCGGCGTTTTCCATCAGCACAATGGGCTGCAGCCCCATCTCCCCGGCCTTCTGTTCGGCCTGCCGCATTTGCTGGGCATAGAGACACCGCATGCTTATCCCTCCATGATCACCATGGCCATGGCGTGGGTGCGCTCGTGGGAGATGCTTACGTGGAGCGCGCGCACCCCCAGGGCGCGAGAGCGCGCCTGGGCCTTCCCGTGCAGCCGCAGGCCGGGGCGGCCGCCTTCGGAGACGAGCTCCACCTCCGTGAACGTGATTCCCTTGGCAATGCCGGTCCCCAGGGCCTTGAGTGCGGCCTCCTTGGCCGCGAAGCGTGCCGCCAGGCCAGGGGCGGCATCACGACGGGCCAGGCAGGTCTGGGCCTCCTGCACGGTATAGACCCGGCGGAGGAAGCGCGCGCCGTGGCGTTCGAGGAGCGCGCGAATGCGGCCCACTTCAGCGAGGTCACACCCTACGCCGATGATCATGGGCTCTCCCGGATGGCGCGGCAGAGGGTCCGGATGCGCCGGGTGTGCTGCACATCGTGCACGCGTAGGATATGCACCCCCTCGCCGATGGCCCAGGCGCTCACCGCGTCGGTACCCTCCTGCCGCTCGCTCACCGGGGTCTCAAGCAGCGCCCCGATGAAGGCCTTGCGCGAATGCCCCAGCAGCACGGGATACCCCAGGGAGGAGAACTCGGAGATGTGCCGGATGAGCTTCAGGTTGCCGGCAAGGTCCTTGCCGAAGCCGATGCCCGGGTCCACGATCAGGGATCCTGCATTCAGGCCGCCCTCCAGGCAGGCCTGGGTGCGTTCCTCGAGAAAGGCTGCGATCTCGGGGATGATATCGGCGTAGTCGGTTTCGTGCTGCATGGTCTGCGGGGCGCCGCGCATGTGCATGAGCACCACGCCGGCGCCGTGCGTGGCCGCCAGGGGCAGCATGGCGGGGTCGTGCCTCAGGGCGCTGATGTCGTTGATGATGCTCGCCCCGGTATCCAGGGCGGCCCGGGCCACGCAGGCCTTGCGGGTGTCGATGCTCAGGGGCACGCTCACGCGTGCGGCGATGCGCCTGAGTGCGGGCAGCGTGCGGCGGATCTCCTCGTCCGCCGCCACCGCGGCTGCACCGGGCCGGCTCGACTCGCCCCCGATGTCGAGGATGTCCGCGCCGTGTTCGACCAGGAGGAGGGCCTGTTCCAGGGCCGCACCCTCATCGAGGAAGGCCCCTCCGTCGGAGAAGGAGTCGGGGGTGAGATTGAGGATGCCCATGATGACGGGCAGCTCGTCCCAGGTGTGCGTTCTTCCGCACAGGCTCAGCTGCAGACCCTGCCTGCGGCCGAAGACCTGCGCCTGGATGGTATCGGCCACGTCCTTAAGGCCGGGCTGATTCTGAAGCTTGTCGAACAGCGCACGGTAGTGCCGGAGATCCCCCATGATCAGGCAGTCCGAGGTCTGGACGGTGCCGGAGATCACCCCCCGGTGCACGGCCACATCCCCGCCCAGGGAGAGCATGGTCTGCTTGAGGATGTTGGCCGCATAGAGCCTGACCCCTTCGAGCAGAAGATTCACGTGCCTGAGTTTGGGGGTCAGGATGGGCAGGCAGGCGGGATCGACCCCGCACGCGAGCAGGATCTTTTCGTCAGGGTCCTTAAGCAGGCGCGCCCTGGGCCGCCCCCTCGCGAATGATCGCGTCAAGCTCGTCGCCACCGATAACCTCTTTCTCCAGCAAATGTTCGGCAATCCTGTGCAGGATATGCAGGTTGTTTTCCACGATGCTGCGGGTCTTTTCGTAGCAGCTCATGACGATGGACTTGATCTCGTTGTCGATCTTGCGGGCGGTGTCCTCGCTGTAGTCCATCCTTTTGGTCACCTCGCGGCCGAGGAACATCTCCTGCTCGTTCTTGCCGAAGCTCAGGGGTCCCAGCGGGCTCATGCCCCACTCCGTGACCATGTGGCGGGCCATATCGGTGGCGCGTTCGATGTCGTTGCCCGCCCCGGTGGTGATGCAGCCCAGCACGAACTCCTCGGCCACACGTCCGCCCATGAGGACCGAGATTGTATCCAGCAGGTACTCCTTCTTGTAGGTGTGGCGGTCGTCGATGGGCAGCTGTTGGGTGACGCCCAGGGCGCGGCCCCGGGGGATGATGCTCACCTTGTAGACCGGGTCGGCGTTGGGCAGGTTCCTGGCCACCAGGGCATGGCCGGCCTCGTGATAGGCGGTGGTGCGCTTTTCCTCGTCCGAGATGACCAGGCTTCGACGTTCCACCCCCATGAGGACCTTGTCCTTGGCCATTTCCATGTCCTCCATGGTGACCTTGCTCCGGTTCTTGCGCGCCGCCAGCAGCGCGGCCTCGTTCACCAGGTTCGAAAGGTCGGCCCCCGAGAAGCCCGGGGTGGCCTTGGCCAGCGTGGCGAGATTGGTGTCCTCGTCCAGGGGGATCTTGCGGGTGTGCACCTTGAGGATGCCTTCGCGCCCCTTTACGTCGGGCCTGGCCACCACGATCTGACGGTCGAAGCGCCCGGGCCTGAGCAGGGCCGGGTCGAGCACGTCCGGCCGGTTGGTGGCGGCCATGAGGATGACGCCGTCATTGGATTCGAAGCCGTCCATCTCCACCAGCAGCTGGTTGAGGGTCTGCTCGCGCTCGTCGTGGCCGCCCCCGAGACCGGCCCCGCGGTGGCGCCCCACGGCATCGATCTCGTCAATGAAGATGATGCACGGGGCATGCTGCTTGCCCTGGGCGAAGAGGTCGCGCACGCGGGAGGCCCCCACACCCACGAACATCTCCACGAAATCGGAGCCGGACATGCTGAAGAAGGGCACGCCCGCCTCGCCGGCCACGGCGCGCGCCAGCAGGGTCTTGCCGGTCCCCGGGGGGCCCAGCAGCAGCACCCCCTTGGGGATACGGCCACCCAGCACGGTGAAGCGTTTGGGCTCCTGCAGGAACTCGATGATCTCCTCCAGTTCCTCCTTGGCCTCGTTCACGCCGGCCACGTCCGAGAAGGTCACCTTGTTGCGGTCCTGTGTCATGAGCCGGGCCTTGCTGCGCCCGAAACTCATGGCCTTGGTGCCGCCGGTCTGCATCTGGCGCATGAACAGAATCCAGATGCCCACGAGCAGCAGCATGGGGATCCAGGAGATGAGCACCGACATGTACCAAGGGGACTCGTCCACGGGGCGGGCCGAGATGACGACGCCCTTCTGCATGAGGCGTCCCACGAGTTCGGGGTCGTCAGGGGTGTAGGTCTCGAAGGCCGTGTCGCTGACCAGGATGCCCTTGATACGGTTGCCCTGGATGGTCACCTCGCGCACCTCGCCCTTGTCGAGCATCTCGACGAACTCGCTGTAGGCGTATTTGTTCAGCTCGCTCTTGGGTTGGTTGAAGAGGTGAAAGAGCATCACCATGATGAGCGCGATCACCACCCACAACGCCATGCTCTTGAGGAAGCTGTTGTTATCCTGCGGGCTGTTTTCATTCGGCATTGATGGGTTCTCCTGCGACGCCCGGCCCGGGGGCCAGGGCGATGCGGGCACGGGTGCGGTAGGCCCCGCTTACCCCCAGCAGCAACTCGCGGGATTCCTGATCCCGTCCGAGATCTTTCAGGAGCGTGCCCTTGTAGTAGCGTGCCTGGTTGCGGATATCCTCGGGGGCCTGCTGCATGCAGGTTTCGTACAGGGGCAGCGCCTTCTCGTGCTCTTCGAGCTGCGTGTAGGCGTGGGCCATGAGCAGCAGGGCCTGCCAGTAGAACAGGTCTTCGGTGCCCCAGGCATTGATGAACCTTTCGCTCAAGGCCACCGTGCCGGAAGGATCGCCCTGTTCGTATGCCAGGGCGGCCGTGCTCAGCAGCGCGAGTTTGCCGGCCCTGGTGTCGTCATATTCCTCGGCCAGGCCTTTAAGGGCCTGGCTGTCCCGGGCGGTGCTGAAGAAGGCCGCCATGGACGAGTCTTCCCGGGTGCTGTGCCAGGTGTAAAAGCCGGCGATCGTGGCCACGATGACGGCCAGGATGACGATCATGGAGATGAAGCGCCGGGGATTGGTCTTGATCCACAGGGCGATGTTGCCCGAGGTCGTGAGAAACTCGTCAGGAGCGTTGAGCAACTCCTTCCGTGACTTAGTCATATGTCGTATCCTCCTGCTCGATACCTCACATATAGTAAGTAACCTGTCTAGATGTCAATGCGCATTGTTCCCGCGGTTGTCCCTTAACCCTCCAGGGGCGCGGCCGGGGGGCGGGTTCGCCCGACATGCAAAGGGCGACCCCGGAAGCGCTGCTCCCGGGGTCGCCCTGGCCTTGTCTACAAGGGGATAAGGGCTACTTGAGGGACACCGGTTCGATCACGTGCGGCGAGATGAAGATCAGCAGTTCCTTCTTGTTCTTGATGTCGGTCTTGCCCTTGAAGAGGTAGCCGATCACGGGCAGGTTGCCCAGCCAGGGCACCTTCTGCTCGGTGGTGCGTTTTTCCTCTTCGATGATGCCGCCGATGACGCTCGTCTCGCCGTCCTTGACCAGGACCTCGGTCTCCACCTCGCGCGAGGCGATGCTGGGGTCGCCCAGCTGGTTGGTCACCGATCCGATGGCGTTGCGTTTGACCGAAATCTCCATGTTCACGCTGCCGTCGAAGGCGATGCGCGGGGTCACCTCCAGCACGAGCTCGATATCCTTGAGTTCGGTGGAAAGCTGGCCCTCATCATCCCTGACCACATAGGGGTACTTTTCGCCCTGCCGGATGGTGGCCTTCTTGTTGTCCATGGTCACCACCTTGGGCCGCGCGATAACCTGGGCTATGCCGGTGCTCTCGGCCACGTCCAGGCGCAGGTCGAGGTCCAGGATCGAGCCCGCCAGGCGTCCCAGGGTGATGCCGATACCGGCGGCCTGATTCTGCGCGAAGTTGACCGCCATGGCCGGGGAGGGCACGACCGAGGTGGTCCAGTTGGGTGAGGTGGAGTACGTCGACCGGGTCGTATCGAAGAGGTTTACCGCGCTGCCTGTCTGCTGGCCGGTGAGGCCGAAGTGGCTGGACTGGGACTGGTTGCGGTACTGGCCGCCCCACTGCACGCCCAGACCGCGCTGGAAGTCGTCATCGGCCTGCACGATGCGGGCCTGGATGAGCACCTGCGGGGTGGGTTTGTCCAGGCGGGTCACCATGGCATAGATATTGTCCACGTTTTTCTGGATGTCCTTGACGATGAGCACGTTGGTGCGGTCCTCGGCCGTGATGCTGCCGCGTTCCGAGACCATGCCCACCTCCTTGCCCTTGATGGTGGTGGCGATCTGGGAGGCCTTGGCGAAGTTGACCGGGATGACCGAGGTCACCAGCGGCTCCAGCTTTTCCTCGGTCTTGATGGAGGAGAGCTTGCGCTCCTGGGCGGCCTTGATCTTGTCCGCCGGTGCGATGCGCACCACGTTGCCCACCATGAGCTTGTCCAGGTCCTTGCTCTCGAGCACCACGTCGAGGGCCTGGTCCCAGGGCACGTTCTTGAGGCGGATGGTGATGTTGCCCTTGACATCATCCGAGGTGACGATGTTGAGCCGGCTCACATCGGCGATGATGCGCAGGACATTGTGGATGTCGGCGTTCTGGAAGTCCAGGGAGATGCGCTCCCCCTGGTAGGCGGGCTCATCCGACCCCTCGCGCACCATGGTGGCGCTCAGGTCCTGGGCGCGCTGCATGAGGGACTGCTTGGCGGACAGGTGCACCAGGCCCTCCTGGGGGACGGCCTGCTTCTGCACGACGGCCTTTCCCTGTACCACGGTCGGGACGACCGGCTGCGGGCGGTCAGGCCCTTGGGCGACCCTGAGCTCGGGCGGGATGTCGAAGTCCATCAGCAGCAGCTGTTTGTCCTGGGAGACGAAGTAGGGGGTCATCTGCTTCAGCGAGATCTCGAAGATGACGTCATCGCCCTTCTGCTGTGGAATGATCTGGTCGATGGGGGAGGCGAACTCGGTGGTGATGAAGGGGCGGGAGAGGTTCTTGGGGATGCGTGCGGCATCGACGCGCAGCACGACCTTGTTTCCCTCGCGGATCACGTCGTAGGTCGCCGCCGGGGCGTCGAGGCCGATCTGCAGCCGGGATTTGTCCTGGTCGATATTCTTGAAATCCACGCTCGTAATCGTCAGCGCCGAAGCCAGCGACGGCAGTGCCAGTGCGCCAGTCAGCAGTAAAAGAATCATTCTCTTCATGCTATCTCTCCCCTTCTTCTTTCCTGAGCGACAGAGTAACCTCTCTGGTATTGACGCGGCCCATATAGTCCTTGAAATGCTGTTTCACGACCATGCCCTCCCGCGAGATGCGGGTGACGATGCCCGAGTTCTCGCCCAGGAGCATGCCCTCGGTGATGATGAAGCCCATGCCCGAGGAGTCCTGGATGAGGGCCCGGTTCTGTTTGCCCCAGATGATGCCCACCATCTCGATCTGAGAGAGGGTGAGCTTCTGCAATGGGCTCAGTGTCTCCTGGCGCTGCCCCTGTATCTCGGGGATGCTCAACTCGAAGGGCTGAAACGGGTCCCTGACCCCGGAGACCACGTAGCGTTGGACCTGCTGCTGCTCTTCGACGAGCACTGGTTTGACCTGCGGGGCCTTTTTCACCACCGCGGGCACCGGGGGAGCGGCCTGTTCGCGGGAGTCGCCTTTCCCACCCGAGCAGGCGAAGAGTCCCGCGGCGCACGTGATGAGCAGGATGGAGAAGAGTCTCTTCATTGTGTCGCCTCCTCGATGAATTTGTAGGTGGTCGCATTGCAGGTGGTGCTGATGACCATCTCTCCGCCGATGTCCTTTTTGGGGGAGCTCATGATGACGTTAGAGATATTCACGATGCGCGGCATTTTGGAGACCCGGTCAAAAAAGAGCACTGTATCTTTGTACTTGCCTTGAATGCGGATGTCCACCGGAATCTCGGCATAGAAGTTCTTCTTTACCTCGGCCTTGGGCCGGAAGAGCTGAAATTCCAGTCCGGAGGCCTTGCCCAGGGCGGAGATATTCTCCAGCAGGGAGGGGATCTCACTCTTGTCCGGCAGCTGTTTGAGGGCCACGATGAGTTTGCGGCGGGTCTCCTCGAGCTCGGCCTCGTACTTGGGCTTTTCCTTCACGATTTCCCTCTTGGCGCTGAGTTCGGCCTTGAGTTTGTTCAGCTGTGGTTCCATGACCCGGATCTCGGAGATGACGGGTTTGTAGAAGAACTGCCAGTACAGCCCGCCGATGCCCCCGAGGATCAGGACGAGGATCAGGACCTTGATGTATACCTTTTGTCTGAGGATGGTATCGATGATATTCATTGCGCACCGCCTTGAGGGGAAAGGTTGACCGAGCACTTGATGGTGAACTTGTGGTTCGATCCCTCCTGCTGGGCGAGCACCAGGTCGACATTGGTGAAGTAGGGCGAGAGCTGGAGCTGCTTCATGAAGGTTGCGATCGTGGGGTTGTCGACGGCATGCCCCTCGAGGACCAGATTGGCACCGCTGTTGTTGAGGGTCTTGATCCAGGCCTTCTCGGGGATAATGAGGCTGAGCTGATCGAGCATTTCCACCTGACCGGTCTTTTTGGTGTTCAGGCTGCGGATGATCTCGAGTTTTTTGTCCAGCTCCTGTTTGCGTTTCTTGAATTCCTCGATCTCACCGGCAATGGCGGTGAGCTTCGTGATCTCGAGCTTGGTCTGGGTGATCTCGCGTTGGAGCATCTCTTTCTGGCGTTTCACCGAGCCCTGATAAAAGCCGAGGCCGATCACCACCAGGAGGATGCAGAGCACCAGGAAGGTCGAGTGCTCGATCAGGGCCTTGCGCCTCAGCTCGGCCTTAATGGGCAGTAAATTGATATTTACCATTTGTAGTCCGCCCTCCTTAACGCCAGGCCCACCGCCACTGCCATCTGCGGGGCTATGTAGGCCATGTATTCGGGGTCAAAAACCTTCTCATCCCAGGTGATATTGTTGAAGGGGTTGATTTTTTCCACCGGGATCTCGGTATGCTTTTCCAGCAGGGCGACCATGCCGGGGATCAGGCAGGACCCGCCGCTGAGATAGATGCGCTCGATCTCCTCATTGACCATGGTGGAAAGGAAGAAATCCAGGGTCCGGCGGATTTCCTGGACATAGGTTTCGCAGGCCATCTTGAAGATGTAGTTGATCCTCTCCAGGTCGATGCCCTCGATATCGGCCCCGCTCTTGATGTTTTCGGCGCGCTCGTAGCTGACCCCCAGTTCGCGCTGGATGCGTTCGGTGAGTTGGCGCCCGCCCATGGAGATGTCACGAGCGAATACCGACATGCCATCCTTGATCACGTTGATATTGATCATGGAGGCCCCCACATCCACCAGGGAGACGATGGCTTCGGGGGCGTCCGGATAATTGGCCTGATACATGGTTTCGAGGGCGAAGACATCCACATCCACCACCATGGGCTTCAGTCCGGCGTTGCGGATGGCCGAGGCATAGTCGTCCACCATGTCCTTTTTGGAGGCCACGAAGAGGACATCCATCATGTCCGAGCGTTCGAGGCTCTCGCCCAGGATATAGGAATCGAGATAGACATCGTTGATGTCGAAGGGGATGTATTGCTCGGCCTCGAGCATCAGGGACTGCTCCAGCTCGTTTTCGGTCATGAGCGGCAGCTCGGCCTTTTTCACGATGACCGAATGTCCGGAGATGGAGGTCGCGGCACCCCGGACACGTACCTTCAGATTTTCCCTGAGATTCTTGATCGTGTCGACCACGGTCTCGGAATCCATGATGTCCTTGTCCACGATGCACTCGGAGGGCACCATCCCGAGCCCCAGGGCCTTGAGCTCGTAACCGCCTCTGGTCTTGGCGAGGTCCACCATCTTGATCGAGTGTGAACCGATATCCAGCCCCAACAGTGTCTTTTTTTCAAACAGCATCTTAACACCCCACTGTCATTTCGTTTTGCTCTTGAATACGATAATGGTGTCTCCGGGACGCACCATATTCATTTCTTTGATGATTACATGCTCTATGTATGCCAAATTTTCCCTTAAGAGGTGCGCCTCCTGTGCAAGTGTATAATTTTTCTGCCGTAATGAATTGTTCTGTTCCGTCAGGGTATTCAGCTCCTGGTGCAGGTGATGCACCTTGATCAGCCCCTTTTCGCCCGGGAGGGTATAGGCCAGGGTGAGGAAAAGGGCCATGACCGTTCCAATGATAAGGGCACGTGATATCGTCATTGCTCCCATTATATCCTAATATAGCCGTTCTTTCAGTAATAATACACGTCTGACGGGACATAGCCATTCTATCGGGAACGCCCAAAAAAATCTTTAACTAAAATGTCCGTATAAAGCGGGCTTGCAGGCCGCTGGGTTCGATTTCGTAATGCCCTGGTAACGGCGGTTGCATTCTTCGCTCTAACGCCTCCCTTTTGCGGGGGCCTCCACGGGTCTCCGGGCCTTTGCTTCAGCGGAACCAGCGGTGATGCACCCCGCAGCCCACCCCCAGGAGGAAGCCGCCGATATGGGAGAACCAGGCCACACCGCTGGCCTGGCCGATACTCAGGTATCCGTTGGCGCCCTGCAGGGCAAACCAGCCCAGAATGAAGATCAGCGAGGGGACCTCGACAACCCTGATGATGAAAAGCAGCGGCAGGATGGTGACAATGCGGGCCCGGGGATAGAAGACGAGATAGGCCCCGATGACGGCGGCGATGGCACCCGAGGCGCCCACCACGGGCACGGGTGAGTGCGGCTGCATGACGGTATGGGCATAGAAGGCCACCGGTATGCTTAAGAGGTAGAAGAGCGCGAAGCGCGGCCTCCCGAAGGCCCCCTCCACGGCCGGGCCGAATACGAAGAGGAAGAGCAGGTTGCCCATAAGGTGGACCCAGCCCGCGTGCATGAAGCCCGCGACCAGGATGGAGCGGTGCAGGCTGAAGAAACCGCCTGTTCCCGCGGTGAGGTAGAGATACAGGTCGTGCGGGCTGACGCTGAAGCTCCTTAAGAAGCGCTCCCCCTGGTGAATCTCGGCCATGAACACGGCCAGGTTCACCAGGATCAGAGCGACACTCACCGGGGCCAGCCCCCGGGATGACTGGTTGTCCCGCACCGGTATCATGGGCGCCTGCGTGCGGTGCCCGGCGCGGCCGCCCGCTTTGCCAGTCCGCTCACCCGGCCCTCAGCCCTCATCCACGGCGGGGATCATACATAAAAAGACCAGGCCGTCTTCGCCGGCTTTGATCTGGTGCAGTGACTCACAGGGGATGAAGACCGCCATGTCCTCGGCCAGGCCGGTTTCCTCTCCGTCCACGAACACCGTGCCCGCCCCCGCGAGGACATAGATCTCGTGTTCCCAGGCATGTGAATGCCGCGGGGTGCTGCCCCCGGGAGACACCGTGAAACGCCGCAGATAGAACGAGGGTGCCCCGTGGTCCCGGCCGATCAGGGTCCGCTTGCCCACGCCTGTGGCCCCCGGCATGTTGACGATCTCCTCGATCCGGCTGTAGTGATGTGCCACCATGGACGCCTCCTTTTCGGGGGCCCATCTGCCCCCCCGTGCATGTATGCTGACTAGCACGATGCCGGCCGGGGAGCAAGATGCCTCTCCGCCACAGCCAAGCGCGAGCGGGTATTTTCCTGGTTGAGCCCGGGGCGGTTTTGCCCTATACAGGGCAGACATGCGACACCCTGCACCCGTACTCATCCGGATGGGCCTCCCGATCGCCGGCGCCGTGCCGTATGGCGGCGGGGCCTGCCCATGGTTCGGCCGCCTTCCGGGGGATATCCGTCTGGAGCGCCCTGGCGGCCTCCCTGTCCTGCCTCTGAGTTCCTGTGCCCTGATCAGCGTGGTGCTCACCCTGATCGTGATCTGCGGGAGAATCCTGCGTTAGGCGGTTTTACTATGATCGATCACTTCATCGGCTGGTTCCTGCGCCACAAGGCCCGGGACTATCTCGCCTTCGAGGAGTCCGGGGAGGTTCCCGCGCCGAGGGCGCCTTCACATCCCGTGCATCTCTATGTACACATCCCCTTCTGCACCCGGCTGTGTCCCTACTGCTCCTTCCACCGCGTGGCCTTCAGCGAACCCCTGGCGCGGGCGTACTTCGCCGCGCTCAGACGGGAACTCGAGCTCTATGCCGGACGTGGGTTCTCCGTCTCCGGCGTCTATATCGGCGGCGGCACACCGACCATCCTCATGGACGAGCTGCTCATGACCCTCGAGTGTATCCAGGGCCTCTTCTCCCCGCAGGAGATCTCGGTGGAGACCAACCCCGACCGGCTGGAGCCCGGGGTGCTCGCCTCCCTGGCACAGGCCGGGGTCAAGCGGGTCTCCGTGGGGGTGCAGACCTTCGACGATGATTTGCTGCGCCTGATCGGGCGCTACGAGAAGTACGGCAGTGGCTTAGCGATCAAGGAACGCCTGGCTACTGCGCGCGGGATCGTGGACACCCTGAACGTGGATATGATCTTCAATTTCCCGGCCCAGCACGCCGACATGCTGGAGGCCGATCTGGACGTGCTGGAGGAGATCGGACCCGATCAGATCACCTTCTATCCCCTCATGGTCTCCGATGCCACCCGGCGCAACATGGACGCCCTCATGGGGGCCCCGGACCCGCGGCAGGAGCGGCACTTCTTCCGCCGGATTACCCGCCGGCTGGAGCGCTCCTACGAGTCCTCCTCGGCCTGGTGCTTCTCGCGCAAGGGCACGCGTATGATCGATGAATACATCGTGTCCGCCGACGAGTACGTCGGCGCGGGCAGTGGCGCCTTCGGCCTGGTGGAGGGCGCCATCTACGCCAATACCTTCTCCCTGGACGGGTATGTCCGCGCGCTCGGTAAGGGGGAGTTGCCCCTGCAGGCCCGCAAGCTCTTCTCGCGCCGCGAGTTGGCGCGCTACAGCTTTCTCATGGAGCTCTTCGGCCTCGAACTCGATCGTCGGGCCTTCAAGGCGCGTTTCGGCCGCGACGTCCTGAGTCTCTTGGGGCCGGAATGCCTGTTCTTCTGGCTCATGGACGGTCTGCGTCTTAAGGGCGACACCCTCCGCCTCACCGAGGCCGGGAGGTATTACTGGGTGATCATGATGCGGGAATTCTTCATCGGGGTGGATAATTTCCGTGACCTGAGCCGGCGCGCCGCGGGTATCGAAACCTGAGCGTCGGGCGCCGGTGACCTGCACTCAGGTGTGTTGTGGACGATTGTCCCCAGCGCATCTGTCTGCCGGCGCCCCCCGGAGGGCTCGCCAGGTGGGCGTATCACCCCTCAGGCGACCTGGCTGTCGATCTTTTCGATGAGAAAGTCGATCTCGCGCTTGACCTTGGTATTGTTCTGGTACTGCTCGTCGATGACCTCCAGGGAGTGTATGACGGAGGAGTGCCGGCGGCCGAAGGCCTGGCCGATGACCTGCAGGGATTCGCGCGTATAACGGCGGCAGAGGAAGATGGCCACCTGCCGCGGGTAGACGACCTCCCGCTTGCGCGAGCTCGAGATCATGGTCTCCCGGGTGATGCCGAAATTGGTGGCCACGAAGTCCTGGATATAGTCGATGTTGATGCGCGTCTGTTTCTCCAGGGAGCCCTCGAGGAGTTCTTTTGCGAGATCCAGGGTGATCTCGCGCTTCATGAGGGAGCTCATGGCCATGATGGTGAGCACGGCGCTCTCCAGTTCCCGCACGCTGGAGCGGATGTTGGTGCTGATGAATTCCACCACGTCGTCGTGGAGCTCGATGCCGCCCTTGCGGGCCTTGTGACGCACGATGTCGGCGCGGGTCTTGCGGTCGGGGCGTTTGATGTTGATGACCAGTCCGGATGAGAAGCGCGACTTGAGGCCGTTGTCGATCTGCGGCATGGAGGTGGGCGGGCGGAACCCGGAGAGGATCACCTGTTTGCCGGAACTGATGAGGTCATCCAGGACACAGCACAGCTCCATCTGGGTCTTTTCCTTATTCTTGAACAGGTGCACGTCGTCGATGAAGAAGATGTCCATCTTGGCACTGGTGTAGTTGGACTTGAAGCGGTCCATGCAGTTGTTGCGCACGGCATAGACATAGTCCTGGGAAAAGTCGCTGGCCGTGGTGTAGAGCACGCGCAAATCCTTGGAGAGCCTGAGGGCCTGGTTGCCGATGGCGTGCGAGATGTGGCTCTTGCCGAGCCCGATATCGGAATAGAAATAGAGCGGGTTGTACTGGCTGTAGACCTCGTCGGACACGGCCTTGGCCGCCTCGTACGCGAAGGCGTTGCATTTGCCCACCACGAATTCATCGAAGGTGAACTTGGGGTTCAGGCGGTTGGGCGCTGCGGTCGCATGCGGCGGGAGATACATCTGCACCGGTTTCTTCTCGGGAACGACAGGCATGTTCCGCACCTCGTCGCGCACCACCTTGCGCGCATTGACCCAGAACTCCACATCTACCTTGCGCTGCAGGGAATCACAGATGCTGTGCGTGATGAGATCCTGATACTGGCGACTGATGTATTTCTGGGAGAAGAGACTGGGACAGTAAACGATTACCCCCTCATCCTGCAGAACGATCTCGATCTGTTCCAGCAGTGCCCTTTCCGAGGCTCCCCTTGCCCCAGATAGAATAGAATCCTTAATTGAATTAAAATCTTCCACGCTATCCCCCATCTTATTATGTTCAATGGATCGGATTTCATGCGGCCATATTGTTCCAGTGGCCAGCAAACGTCAAACCCCAATCACGCCGATTACGGGCAGCTGTGTGCATTTTAATATTCATCATAATTATCAATCAGTTGATCTAAACATCCCCGTGATTGCAGTCTCCACGGGATATACCGGACCCCCAGGACAGAGCCGGATGAGACCTGCGCCTGGGCCTTTGTTGACATTTTGTAGAAAACTCAAAGCTTGCGCAAGCTTACTCTTTCTTCAAAATTTGTGATTTTATGATAGAGGCGCGCATATTCCCCGGCCGAGGCGCTCCAGGAAAAGTCGTTGCCCATGGCGGTGGCGCGCATGGTCGCCAGGAGGTCGGGTTCGCTGCGGTAGAGGGTCAAGGCCCTCTCCAGCGCCTCATCCAGCGCAGGGCCGTCGGCCTGCCGGACCCTGATGCCGCAGGGGTGCGCCCCTTCTCCGAGGGCCATGACCGTGTCCTTGAGCCCGCCCACTGGGGTGATGATGGGCAGGGTCCCGTAGCGCAGGCTGATCATCTGGTTGAGCCCGCAGGGCTCGAAGCGCGACGGCATGAGAAAGAAATCCGCGCCGGCCTCGATGAGGTGGGCCAGGGCCTCGTCGAAGCCGACCTTCACCCCCAGTCGGCCCGCATGCCTCCGGGCGGCTCCGGCCAGGGCCTGCTCGAGGCTGTGGTCCCCGCTGCCCAGGATAACGAGCTGGGCCTCCCGTGCGAGCAACTCGTCGGTACAGGCCAGCACGAGATCGACCCCCTTCTGCTCCACGAGCCGGCTGATCATGCCGAACAGGGGGGTATCCGGGCTCTGAACGAGACCCATGCGGACCTGCAGGGCCTCTTTGCCGGCGGCCTTGCCCGCAAGGTCGCCGGCGTGGAAGGGGCGGGGGAGGTGTCGGTCGGTGGCGGGGTCCCAGACGGACGTGTCGATGCCGTTGATGATCCCGGCCAGTTTGGGCGAGACCGCACGCATGAGACCCTCCAGTCCGCACCCGAAGGCGGGGGTCTGGATCTCGGCGGCATAGGTGGGGCTCACGGTGCTCACCAGGTCAGAGAAGACGATACCGGCCTTCATGACATTGATGTTCCCGTAGAACTCCAGGATTTCCGGCGTGAAGAAGGCCTCGGGCAGCAGCAGGAGCGGCCATAAGGAGGCCTCGAAGATACCCTGATAGGCGAGGTTATGGATGGTGAAGAGACAGGGTGTCTGCTCTTGTCCCAGGGCCTTGAGGTAGGCGGGGATCAGGGCGGTCTGCCAGTCGTTGCAGTGGATGAGGTCCACATCCGGAATGATCCTCAGCAGTTCGATGCAGGCGCGTGCAAAGAAGGCAAAGCGTTCGAGATTGTCGGGATAATCGCGGGAGGCGTAGGAGTAGAGGCCCTCCCGGCGGAAGTAATCGTCGTTTTCGATGAAGAAGACCTCTCCGCTTTTGAGGATCCGACCGGAGCTGATGCCCGCGCCCGTGGGGAAGGAGAAGTCCGCCACCGGCTGCAGGGAGGCGGCCTGGAGGTCCATGGACTTGTACAGGGGCATGACCGACAGGCATTCCAGGCCGCCCTGCCTGAGGGCCTCCGGCAGGGCGGCACTGACGTCCGCCAGCCCGCCGCTCTTGGCGAAAGGGGCCATCTCCGGGGTACAGAACAGGACTTTCATGGTGAAATGATAGCAGAAGGCCTGCCAAAAGACAAAACGCGTTTTTTTTTGCTTTTTAGGGCGGTCTTGTTCTATAGGGAGGGTATGAACCGCGAGGAATTCGAGAAGGAACTCCAGAGCTTCGAAGAACAGGTGCGCAAGCGGCTCCCCTCCATGATCAATATCTCCCTGGCCAACAAGGGCAACCGCGAGCAGGAGACCGCCTTCCGGCATTTCCTCGAGACCCTGCAGCGGCAGAGAAAGGTCCTGCTGCGGTACATAAGCAGGGTGGCGCGCCCCACTCAGCGCGTGCGTTATTTCAACACCACCTACAACATGGATTCGCAGCTCAGAAGCATGACCAATCGTGATACGTTCCGCGAGCACCTCAAATTCCGCCATCACCGCATGGAGACGCCGGTGGTCTACGATATCGGGGTGGGCCCCGAGCCCGGCGAGATCCTCAATGTCAGCGAAGACCGCCTCCTGATCAAGACCAGGGAGAAGGTCCATGTGGATCAGGAGCTCAAGGTCTCCATTTCCGGTAAGAGTGCCCGTGGCAAGGCCCTGTGGTCCATCACCCAGGATGACGGCGTGGTGGAGACCGGGGTCAGGCTCATGGAGATATCCAGCGAACTTATGGATGAGCTCAACAAATGCCTGGATGATATCACGGACAAATCCTGAGCGCCCGGCTTGTCTCCGGGGATCGCCCGCAGGTCCTGCGCGTTGACAGGCCCACGGGCGGCATAGTATGCCTGGGCTATGATCTTCTCCATCGCCACGCTCGGCTGCAAGGTCAACCAGTATGAAAGCCAGCGCATCCGTGAGGCCCTGACCGCGGCGGGGTACGAGGAGGTGCCCTTCGGACACGCCGGGGTGGACCTGTGCGTCATCAACACCTGTACCGTGACGCACCGCTCGGACGCCGAGGGACGCCGGCTGATGCGTCGGGCGCTCAGGATCGCCGCACGGGTCGTGGTCACCGGCTGCCAGGCGGTGGTCGCCCCCGAGTCCATCCAGGCCGTCTCGCCGCGCCTGGAGGTCGCCACGCCGCAGGCGGTGGGGGCACTGCTGGCCCTCGAGCTCCCTGGGTATATCAGCGGCTTCGGTGCGCATGCGCGGGCCTTCGTCAAGGTGCAGCAGGGCTGCGACCAGAATTGTGCCTACTGCATCGTCCCCCGGGCCCGAGGGGGCCCCTCAAGCCGGACCGAGGAGGAGATCGTCCATGAGATCAACACGCTGCATGACAATGGCTTCCAGGAGGTGGTGCTCACGGGCATCAATATGGGCCTCTACCGGGGTGGGCTCGCCCCCCTGCTGGGGCGCATCCTGGAGGCCACGTCCATCCCGCGTATCCGCCTGAGCTCGATCGAGCCCTGGACCGTTGGTGACGAGCTCCTGCGGCTGGTCCTGGAAGAGCCCCGCGTGTGCCAACACCTGCACCTGCCGCTGCAGAGCGGCACGGATGCGATCCTCGAGGCCATGGGACGGCCGTATGACACGCACTACTTCCGGGATCTCGTGGGGCGCATCCGCAGCCGTTCACGGGACGTGGCCCTGGGAAGCGATGTGATGGTAGGCTTCCCCGGGGAGGATTCGGAGACCTTTTCCCGCAGCAGGCAGTTTCTGCACGAGCTGGATCTCACCTATCTGCACGTCTTCCCCTATTCGCCCCGCCCGGGTACCCGCGCGGAGAAGATGCCCGCCCAGGTGGACGAGGCGCAGAAAAAGGCGCGCGTCAAGGAGTTGCGCGGCCTCTCGGCCGCCAAGTTCGCGGCCTTTGCCGCCTCGCAGACCGGCCGGGCCCAGGAACTGCTCGTCACGCACGCGGGTGATGGCGCTTGTGCGGGCATCACCTCGAACTACCTGCGCCTGCGGCTGGCCGGGGCGGGGAGACCCGGCCAGATCGTGCCGGTGCGGATCACCGGCAACCAAACGGCGGTCAGGCAGGGGGTGCCGCATGGATAACCAGGCTCTCGCTCAGGGCCTGCTGCAGCTTGCCCGGGGCTACGAGTTCCTGGACGAGCCCTTCCGTGCGCGGGCCTACGGCCGGGCCGCCCAGGCCGTGGCGGGTCTGGAACGGTCCGTGGAGGAGTATGTCCGGCAGGACCGGGTGCACGCGATCCCCGGCATCGGCCGCGGGATCGCGGCCCTGCTGAGTGACTGGATTATGCGGCAGGACTTCACGGCGCTGAACGAGATGGCCTCGCGGCTTCCGCAGGGGCTCGACGAGCTCCTCAAGGTGCCGGGGCTCGGCATGAAGACCATCAGGAGGCTTTTCGAGGAGCGGGAGATCGCCGGCCTTGAGGATCTTATCGCGGCCGTTAATGACGGGCGCCTCGCGGGACAGCGCGGGTTCTCCGCCGCTCGCTGTGACCGGCTTAGAGACCAGGCGCAGGTGGTTATGCAGTATCGCGGCAAGATCACCCTGGACACCGCCTGGCACCTGGCGGCCGGGATCCTGGGCGGTCTGGAAGGGAGGGGACTGCGGGCCGAGGTGTCCGGGGCGCTCCGGCGCGGGGCGCTGTATCTCGAGGAGATCGACCTGGTGGTCCAGGACCTTCCCGGGCTTGCGGAACATCTGGAGACCGTGCTGGGGCCGGGTGGAGTGCGCGCTGCAAGCGAAGGGGTCTCTATATATGACCGGCCGGGCCCGGTGCCGATACGCATTCATCCTGCGGCGCAGGGGGATTTCACCCTCAGGCACTTCCTGTGCACGGGATCGGCCGCGCATGTGGCGTCCCTCGTCCGGCTGGCCGGCGAGCGCGGCTATGAGCTGGATTCAAGGGGCCTGAGGAAGGACGGGCGTCGCGTGGCCTTGGAGTCGGAGGAGGCCCTCTACGCGACACTGGGATTGCAGTATCTCCCGCCCGAGACCCGCGAGGGACGTCCTCTCGAGCTGGAGTATGCGCTTGCCTTTGCCTTGCCGCCGCTGGTGGAATCGGGTGACCTGAGAGGGGTGCTGCATGTCCATTCGACCTACAGCGACGGCCGCTCGGAGCTGGCGGACCTGGTGCAGGCGGCCCGGGAACGCGGGTATTCCTGGATTGGCATCACCGACCACAGCCAGAGTGCGGCCTATGCCGGGGGCATGCCCATCTCACGTCTTACGGGGCAACAGGAGGAAATCGCTGCCCTTAACCGCAGCCAGTCCGACATCCGGGTCTTGAGCGGCGTGGAGTGCGACATCCTCCCGGACGGCAGTCTGGATTACCCCGACGAGGTGCTGGAGAGGTGCGACTTCGTGATCGCCAGCGTGCACTCCCACATGGACATGGACGAATCCGCCATGACCAGGCGCATGCTGCGCGCAATCGAGCACCCCTGCACGCGGATTCTGGCGCACCCCACGGGGCGGCTGCTTCTGGCACGCGAGCCCTATGCCGTGGATATGCACCAGGTGATGGCCGCCGCGGCGGCCCACCGGGTGGCGATCGAGGTCAATGCCCACCCCATCAGGCTCGATCTCGACTGGCACCTCATCCCGGACTTCCTCTCCCGCGGGGGCATGCTGGCCCTGTGTCCCGATGCGCACGAAATCCGCGGACTGGACGACCTGCGCTACGGGGTCACCATGGCACGCAAGGGCCTGGCCAGCCGGGAGGCCTGCCTGAACACCCTCGATGGCGACGGGATCCGGGCCTGGTTCCGGCGGGGGGTGGGGTAGGATGGAGATCGTCTGTCGCGACGTCGCCTATCGCTATGAGGTGCCCGGCGCCGAATGGGCGCTTAGGGGGGTCAACCTCACGATTCGGCAGGGCGAGAAGATCGCGCTGGTCGGTCCGGCCGGCTCCGGCAAGACGACCCTTATCCAGCTGCTTGACGCCCTTGTCCTGCCCACGCAGGGCGATGTGAGCTTCGACCAGGTGAGCGTGTTCAGGCTGGCCAAGGCCAGGAAGCTTGCCTCCCTCAGGCGCCGCATCGGTGTCCTGTTCCAGTTTCCCGAGCACCAGTTCTTTCAGGAGACCGCCTACGACGAGCTGGCCTTTGCCCTGCGGAATTTCCTGAATCCGCCTCAGGCCGAGATCGAACGGCAGGCCTGTGCCCTGCTCGCCCCGCTGGGTATGGATCTTGAGCACCTGCGGCATACCTCGCCCTTCAACCTGAGTTCGGGGGAGAAGCGCAAGCTCGCCCTGGCCTCGGCGCTGATGATGCAGCCGGAGCTGCTCATCCTGGACGAGCCTACCGCGGGCATGGATGCGGTGGGGCGCCTGGAGCTCATGCGGATCATAGCGGGCCTCACCCGCACCACGGTGATCGTCGTAACCCACAACCTGGAGGATTTCCTGCCCATCATCGACCGCGTCGTGGGCCTTGCCAAGGGCGCCTTGGTGATCGACCTGCCCCGGGAGGCGATCATCGATCACCTCGGGAACATGGTGGATGCGGGCATTGTCCCCCCCCTGGCGTTGAGTGTCCAGGGCTGGCTGCGGGAAGCGGGCCTCTGTCTGCCCGGGGTGTATTTCGATATGGAGGCACTGGTGGCGGCCCTCAGGGAGGCGGCCCCCGACGGGTGATCACAGGGCTTTGGTTGGCGGCCTTTTGCGGTTGACTATTGATCTCCTGACCCTTAAGCTTAGGGGTAAAGGAGGATACCCGTATGGCATCCTTTATCGAAATGAAGGTGGCCGGCATCGCCCTCGATCCGTCGAACAATGCCCCGATCGTCATCCTTCAGGACCTCAGCGGTAAGGTGATGCTGCCCATCTGGATCGGTATCATGGAGGCGAGCTCGATCGCCGCGGCCATCGAGGGCATCCAATACTCCCGTCCCATGACCCACGACCTGCTCAAGTCCGTGGTGGAAACACTGGAGGCCAGGGTCGTGAAGATCGAGGTGGTGGACATACGCAACAACGTTTTCTATGCCATTATAACCCTGGAGTGCCAGGGCGAAACCCTGAGGGTGGATGCCCGGCCTTCCGACGCCATTGCCTTGGCCCTGAGGGTCAAGGCCAACATCTTTGTGGCCCAGCATGTCATCAAGGACGCCACCCAGGTGGAGGCTGACGACAAGAGCCCGGTGATCGTCGGTTTTGAACAGGACAAGGACAAGCTCAAGAAGATCCTCGAGGAGATGGACCCCGAGGATTTCGGTAAATTCAAGGCCTGAAGAGCGCCTCTCGTCCGTTTTGTGCCGGGTGGAGCCCGACGTCGGGGTTGGCTACCGGGAACAACTGGTTTTCTTTTTTTGACGAGCCCCGTTGTATGATATATTTTGATATGATGTCATCCCCCACATCACAGACTAGACGCATCAGCAAGGCCATCTTCCAGACCATGGTCGAAAAGGCCGATGACGGCATCTTCGTCTACCAGGACCGGCGTTTTTTCTATGTCAATCCCGCCTGTGAGCGCCTTCTGGGCCGCAATGCCGGCGATCTTTCCCACCTGGGGCTGGAGGACCTCGTGCCTGAGGGACGGGGTGCGGCAGTCGAGAGACGCTATGAGGCCGGCCGTCCCGGGGCCTTCTCTCCCGGACGCTTCGAGTTGGTGATCCTCACCCCGGGCGGGGGCAGGCGGACCCTTTCCGTATCCTCATCGGTCATCACCCTCGGTGGAAGGGAAGCCACCTTGAATGTGGCCCGTGACATCAGCGAGCGCATCCAGATGCAGGAGTGCCTCACGGCCACCAACCAGTTCCTTGCCAGCCTCATCGATAATTCGAGTGACGCGATCGTGGCTACAGACATGCATGGCCAGGTGCTGCTCTTCAACCGCTCGGCCGAGTCCATCACCGGTTACCAGGCCGAAGCTTTCATCAACAACCGCATCTTCATCGAGGAGTTCATGGGTAAAGGCGAGGTGGAGCGCATCAGCGCCCTCTTGAACAGCGGCAGTCCCGAGGCACCCTTCCGTCTCGTGGGCGACGAGACGACCCTTTTTGCCCGCGACGGGGGGGTCATCCCCATCTCGCTGTCCATCTCGTATGTCTACCAGGAGCGCTGTCCGGTGGCCACCATCAGCATCTTCCGCGATCTGCGCCCCATCAAGGCGGTCCAGGAGAAGCTGCGCGAATCCGAGCAGAAGTACCGCATACTCGTGGAGCAGGCCAACGACGGCATCTTCGTCTATCAGGATCACCGCTTCCGCTACACCAACCCCAAATTCCGGCAGCTCCTGGGATATCCCGAAGAGCGGCTCACGCACATGGGCCTCAAGGACCTGGTGTATCCCGAGCTGGCCGATATCATAGAAGAGCGCTATGCCAAGCGTATCCGCGGCGAGAGGGTCCCCGAACACTACGAGATATCCTTCGTGGATGCCACAGGCATCTGGAAGGACTTTGAGATCACCCCGGCCGTCATCGAATACGAGGGTCGGCCGGCGACCCAGAATATCATCCGCGATATCACCCAGCGCAAGCAGGCCCAGAAGGCCCTCGAGGAAAGCGAGGCCCGCTATCGCGCCACGGTCGAGCACACCGGCACCGCCATGATGATCTTTGAGGAGGATTTTACCATCCGTCTCGTTAACCAGCAATTCGAGCGGCTCTCCGGCTACAGCCGCGCCGAGCTGGAGGGTGGGATGCGCTGGATCGATTTCGTGCACCCCGACGACGTGACACGCATGGTCGGCTACCATCAGGCACGGCGGAGCCACAAGCGGCGGGTGCCCTCGGAATACGAGTTTCGCTTTGTCAAACAGGGGGGCGAGGAAAGGGCGGCCTTCATCACCATCGGTCTCATCCCGGGCACGCGCCGGAGCATCGCCTCGATCATCGACATCACCGAGCGCAAGCGCATGGAAGACGAACTGGCACAGACCCGCAAGATGGCCATCCTGGGGGAGATGTCCGCCCATGTGGCGCACGAGGTGCGCAACCCCCTGCAGAAGATCAAGACCGGGGTGGAACTGCTGTCCCTGTCCTCGACCCTCGACAGCAAACAGCGGCGGATCATCGAGGGGGTCACCAACGGGGTATCCAATCTCGAGCTTTTCGTGACCCAGATCCTCGAATGGACGCGCTCGGGCAGGCTGCGGTTCAAGCATTACCGCATCCGGAACATCATCGACGGGCTGCTCTTTAACCATGAAGAGGATTTTCTGGTGCGCGGCATCACGGCCAGGACCGACTACGACAAGGGGCTCGATACCGTGCAGGTGGACGGCATCCAGCTGCGCGGGGCCATCGAGAATATCATCGACAACGCCCTGGATGCCATGTCCTCGGGGGGGACCCTGACGGTTGCCACCCGCCGGCTGGCGGAGTACGCCTTCGGCCGCGAGACGCGCCGGATCGCCACGGAGGCCCTCGAGATTCACATCCGGGACACGGGCAGCGGGATCGCCCCCGATGACCTGGAAAAGGTCTTTCAGCCCTTCTTCACGCGCAAGACCCGCGGCACCGGGCTGGGACTGGCCCTGGTGCAGAAGGTGATTCATATGCACCACGGCGAGGTGGAGGCGTACCGCCCCGAAAACGGTGGGGCGGAGTTCGTCATCCGCCTGCCCCTGGATCAGGGGGTGTTCGGTCATGGGGAGACAGCCGAAGAAGCTTGACATGCACGGAGGGCAACCATGGATGATGAGAAGCGCATTCTGCTGGTGGATGACGAGGAGGTCTTTCTCGAACAGCTCAAGGACGCCCTGGGACAGTCACACCCCGATTTCCTGATCGATACGGCCGGCGACGGGCTTGAGGCGCTCGAAAGGCTGGAGCTGGCCACCTATGACATCGTGATCAGCGACATGCGGATGCCCCGTATGGACGGACTGAGCCTGCTCAAGGAGATCCACCAGCGGTTTCCCACCCTCTACGTGGTGATGGTAACCGCCTTCGGCAGCGTGAAGGGGGCGGTGGAGGCGATCAAGTACGGGGCCTATGACTTTATCGAGAAGCCCTTCAACATGGACACGCTCGAGATCGCCCTGGCCAAGATCATCAAGCAGCAGGAGATCCTGCGGGAGAACATCGAGCTCAAGGGGCGGCTCACGCCGCATGCCCACGGCCTCGACCAGATCGTGGGCGCCCATCCGCGTATGCAGAAGCTCTATGATCAGATCATCACCGCGGCCGAGACGGACCTCACGGTGCTGATCCTCGGGGAAACCGGGACCGGCAAGGAGCTCGTGGCGCGCTCGGTGCATTCGCGCAGCGAGCGCCGATCTCGGCCGTTCGTCACCATCAATTGCGCGGCCGTTCCCGAGAACCTGCTGGAGTCGGAGTTCTTCGGCCACGAGAAAGGGGCCTTCAGCGGGGCCGTCACCCAGCGTATCGGCAAGTTCGAGAAGGCCCACAGCGGGACCCTCTTCCTGGACGAGATCGGCGATATCCCCCTCGGGCTGCAGGCCAAGATCCTGCGCGTCCTGCAGGACGGCCGCATCACCCGGTTGGGGAGCAACCGGGAGATCGAGCTGGACTTCCGGATCATCTGCGCCACCAACCGCCCCGTGGAGGACATGATCCGCGAGAGGCTCTTCCGCGAGGACCTCTATTACCGCATCAGCGTCTTTCCCATCATCATCCCGCCCTTGCGTGAGCGCCGGGATGATATTCCCCTGCTGGTGAACCATTTTGTGGAGAAATTCGGCCGCAAGCTCAACCCGCACATCAAGGGGCTCGCGCCGGAGGCCATGCGCCAGCTCATGACCTATGCCTGGCCCGGCAACGTGCGCGAGATGGAGAACGTGCTGCAGCGGGCCCTGGTATCCACGAGCGGTGATTACATCGAGGGTTTTCCTCAGCTCGGGGTCTGCCTGGGGACGGCCGAGCGGGAGGTGGCGTCTGCCGACGAACCCACCATCCTGGTGGATGCCGGGGATGACGCCACCTACCACAGCCTGAAACAGAGCATCATCGAGCAGTTTGAACGGCAGTATTTCGCCCACCTGCTCGGCAAGCACGGCGGCGTGATCGCCGAGGCGGCCCGGGAATCGGGCCTGAACTACAAGACCTTCTACCTCAAGGCCGAAAAGTACAGGCTGCTCAAGAAACGCACGCGCGAGGGGTGATGCGTGCCCATGATCGTGGCCAGGGACGGCCTCATGGTCCCAAGGGGGAAGAGAGATGCAGAAACTGGACGTAAAGACGGTCGTTCAGCGTGAGGGGGTCGCACTGGTCCCCGGGGATGCGCTGCTCGTCATGGACATGCAGAACGACTTCCTGCCCGGCGGGGCCCTCGCGGTGACACGCGGCGACACGCTGATCGCACCGGTCAATGCCCTGATGCGGCGTTTTCAGACGTACGGCAACACGGTGGTCATGACCCAGGACTGGCACCCCCCGGACCACGCCTCGTTCGCCAGCGCTCATCCCGGACGGGTGCCCTTCGAGGCCTACTCCGCGCCAGGAATCGGGCCCGTGCTGTGGCCCGACCACTGCGTGCAGGGCACGCCCGGGGCGGAATTCCACCGGGATATGCAGACCCACCCGGCGCACGCCATCATTCGTAAGGGCTGTAAGCCAGGGGTGGACAGCTATTCCGGCTTTGTGGAGAACGATGGCACCACCGAGACCGGACTGGATGGGTTCCTGCGTTCGCGCGGGGTGGGGCGGGTCTTTGTCTGTGGCCTGGCTTTTGACTACTGCGTGTCCTTCACCGCCGCCGACGCCGCCGACAAGGGCTATGCGGTGGGGGTGGTCACGGATCTCACCCTGCCGGTGGGATCTCCGCCCGAGGGGGTGTCCACGGCGCTCGCGACCCTGCTGCGCAAGGGGGTCTTCTTTGTCGAGGCGCGCGCGCTCCAGGCGCCTGGATGAGCCCGAGGCCCGTCCCCGGCCTCAGGTCATGGAGCGCCTTCAGGCCATGTCGTGGACGAGGTTGTCCTCGTCGATCTCGGCGGCCTGGCGCAGTTTGTTGATGTCCAGGATCAGGGCCACCTCGCCGCTGCCCAGGATGGTGGCGCCGGCGATGCCGCGGGCATCCCGCAGCAGCCGGCCCAGGGTCTTGATCACGGTCTGGTGGCTGCCGATGACGCGATCGACTACGAAGCCGGTCTTGCGCTCGCCCGTCTCGGTGATCACGATCTGCTGGATGTCAGGCGCTTCACCGGCCACGCTGAAGGTCTCGCGTAGGGAGATGTAGGGCACGATCTCGTCGCGTACCCGCGCCAGTCGGCGGCCGTGGGTGCGCGCAATGTCCTCGGGCGTAAGTTCCACACACTCCAGCACCGCCCCCAGCGGCAGCACGTAGTGGTCCTCGGCCACGGTCACCAGCAGCCCGTCGATGATGGCCAGGGTCAACGGCAGCTTGAGCGTGATGGACGTACCCGCCCCCGGTGTGCTGTCGATCTCCACCGAGCCCCCCAGGGTCTCGATGCCCCGGTGCACCACGTCCATGCCCACCCCCCGGCCGGAGACGCTTGTCACGGTCTCGGCCGTGGAGAATCCCGGCGCAAAGATCAGCTCGTAGAGCTCCTTGTCGCCCAGTTGCGCCTCGGGTGCGATCAGACCCCGCTGCAGGGCCTGCGCGCGGATGGCCTCCGCGTCGAGCCCCTTGCCGTCGTCGGCGATCGTGATCAGCACGTAGGCCCCCGAGTGTTCCGCCGCCAGGTGGATGACCCCCTCCTCGGGCTTGCCCCGTTCGCGCCGGACCTCCGGCGTCTCCACCCCGTGGTCGATGCTGTTGCGGATCAGGTGCACCAGCGGGTCGGCCAGCTTCTCGATCACGGTCTTGTCCAGCTCGGTCTCGGCGCCTTCGGTGGTGAAGGCGATCTTCTTGCCCAGTTCCCCCGAAAGGTCCCGCACCAGACGCTTGAAGCGTGCAAAGGTCGTCCCGATGGGCAGCATGCGGATGTCCATGGCGTTGTCGCGCAGCTCCGCCGTCAGCCGCTCCACCTCCTCGGAGATCGCCACCATCTCGGGATCGGCCTTTTTGGACACGGCCTGGCTCAGCCGCGCCTGTACGATCACCAATTCCCCCACCAGGTCCACCAGCGAGTCCAGCTTGGACGAGGCCACCCTGACACTGGAGGCCTCCTGCGCCTGCGTCTGCCGGGTGCGCTGTTCGCGCACCTGTTCCTGCTCGGCCAGCGCCGAGGCCACCTTCGAGGGCGTGACGATCCCCTCGGACACCATCACCTCGCCCAGCCGCCGTTGCTGCGCCAGCGCCCGCGAGAGGCCCTGCGGGTCAACGTCGCCGCGTTCCAGCAGGATCTCCCCCACCTTGCGGTCCTCTTCCCCCTCCACGGGTATGAGCTCCAACGTGCTCAGGTCCTCCACAAAGATGAACACGTCCCGGATCTCGTTCTCGCCTGCCTGCGTCGTCATTACGATGTCCCAGGCCGCGTAACAGGCCTCGGGATCCATCTCTTCCAGCGCCGGCAGTGCGTCCAGCGAACACACCACCCGCGTCTGTCCCAGCTCCCGCAGTTCCCCCAGAAGCGGCAGCGGGTTCGTGCCGTTGGCAAAGAGCTCCGCGTTGGGCCTAAAACGGATGCGCCACATGCGTTCGGGCCCCTCGGGGCGTGCGGCCTCTTCCGGCGCCGCTGCCTTCGGCTGTGCCTGAGGCGCTTTTTCCTCCCCCAGAAAGGCCTGGAATCCCGCCAGAATCTCCCCCGTGGCCCCCTCGTCTTCCCCGCCCTCACTCGCCTCCAGCATGCCCCGGATGCGGTCGCAGGCCGCCAGGGTCAGGCTTATCAGGCGTCCCGTCACCTTCAGCTTCCCCTCCCGGATCAGGTCGTAGACCGTCTCGATCGTGTGCGTGAAGGCCGCGATCCTGTCAAAGCCGAACATGGCCCCCGAGCCCTTGATCGTGTGCATGTTCCGAAAGACCCGCCCTACGATCTCCTTGTCCTCGGGCCGCTGCTCCAGCTCCAGCAGCGCCTCTTCCAGGTCGCTCAGCAACTCGTACGCCTCTTCCCGATACACCTGTTTCTGCATGTCCATTGCCTACACCCCGCTTGAGGCCTGTCCGGGCCGCAGGTTTTCACCGCCTCCTGGCCCGCACAAGTACCTGTACATATCTATCCCAACACCTTCTTCACCACCGACACCAGCTGCTCGGGTTTGAAGGGCTTCACGATCCACCCCGTCGCCCCGGCCTGCCGCCCGGCGTCCTTCTTCTCCCCCTGCGACTCGGTCGTCAGCATGATCGCGGGCGTGAACTTCAGCGCCGGGTCCGACCGCATGGCCTTGATCAGACCGATCCCATCCAGGTTCGGCATGTTCAGGTCCGTCAGCACCATGTCCACGCCCGACCCCTTCAGTTTTTCCAGGGCATCCCGCCCGTCGACGGCCTCGATCACCTCATAGCCCTCTTTTTTCAGCGTGAAGCTCACCATCTGCCGGATGCTCGCCGAATCGTCCACGCTCAGTATCTTCTTACTCATCGGTCACCCCGCTCGTCCAGAGGCGTTCATTCTCCAGCCCGGCCTCCTGCACCACCTGCCGTATGGTTTCGGGTACGCTCCCCGTGAGCCGCAGACCGTCACTGAAGCCCCGTTCGGCGGCACTGAGCACCTGCAGGCCCGCCATGTCCAGCCGTTCCACACCGCTTACGTCCAGCCAAAGTGCGCCGGGCTCCTCTGCGGCCCGCACCAGGGCATCCCTGAGCTCCAGCACGTGCTGGATCGTCAGGTCCCCCTCCAGCACGAGGGTCCTCCCCCTGCTTCCTTGTGTCATAGCCATGCGTGTCATTTCTTCCTCCCTGTATATGACCCGCTGTGCGCGGTATTGTCGCGTGAGTCCTCTCCCGCGAGATGCTCACCTTCACGTACCAGGTTGCTCAGGCGATCGTTTGTCTGCCGCAGCAGCTGGGTCAGGGCGCTCAGGTGAAGCACCAGCGCGCCGATCAGGCGTTCGCGCTCGGTGGCGTTGCCGTGCTCGAGGGCGTCGGCCATGTTTTTGATCTCGTTCAGAAGGTGCGCGACGCCCGTGCCCTCCCTGTTCGTCGTGATGAGGTCGTCACACACAAGCGTCATCTCGCGCACCAGGATGCCGGTCTCGTGGAGGCGCTGCAGGCAGTCCCTGATCTCCTCAAGAATCAGATGACTGTCGCCGGGGGTGCGGTATGCCATGGTGTCCTCCCTGTGGGGTCGCTCAAAACAGCTCCACGTTGTCGCCCAGATCCTCTTCCCCCGGGGCCTCGGTCGCGAGGTGCCGTTCGGGGGATGCCTGGCCGTCCTGACCGGGGGAGGTTTCGGCCCCTCCCCACAGTTCGATGTCGTCGGCGAGGGGCGTCTGGGGTGCCGTTGCCGGCGGACCTGCCGCAGAGGCATGGGCCCGATGCACATTGCGCTCACTTTCCATGGTGTAGTGCTGGGAGAGTTGCTTCAGCAGGGAATCATTCTCCTTCCAGCCCTCTTCGCTACAGATCTCCTCGGCGCGCTCGGCGATGTCCTTGAGTCTGGAGGTGACATCGAGCAGCACGGCCTGCAC
The DNA here is from genome assembly GCA_964618975.1 of uncultured Bacteriovoracaceae bacterium. Taxonomy (GTDB): domain Bacteria; phylum Desulfobacterota; class Desulfomonilia; order UBA1062; family UBA1062; genus CAZUDI01. The sequence goes on from CAZUDI010000014.1 coordinate 47,482, forward strand.
CTTCTCCTGCACCGTGATGCCCTTCACCACCCTGTGGATATCATGGCTGAGCGTCTCGGCGTTGGCGTTCATGCGCCTGATGATCTGCAGCACGCGTTCGTCCACGGCATAGAGGGACTCGATCAGGCGCTGCATGGTGTGCGTCAGTTCGCTGGTGTCGCCCTGTTGCTGCTCCCGGGCCGCGTGCAGCTGCGAGCTGAAGGCATCGGCGGAATCGACCATCTCCTTGAGGGTCTCGGAGAGGGAGTGGGTGTCTTCGCGCGAGGCCCGGGAGAGCCCGTAGATGGATTCCGAGATGGTGTCGAGCGCGGCGCCCTCCATCCCCATATGGGCGGCCTTGATGCGGGCGTTCAGGGCGATCAACTGGAGTGAAACTCCCATGGTCTCAATATCCTGGACAAAACTGGACATTGTGGTCACCATGGTGCACACCTCCGTGATGGTTTGCGTGAGTTTTTCGTGCTCCGCGGTGTTCTCCTCCAGGAACACGATGACCTCTTTGATCCCGCTGTTGACCTCCTCCATGAAGGCCTGTTCCTCGGATTCGGCCGTGTTGGCGAGCAGGGTTATCTCCTGGGCCGTGTGTTCCACGCCGCGGGCGATGTCGGTCAGTTCCTGCTTGACCTTGAGGATGGCCGCGCCGAGTTCGCCCTTGGTCTGCGCGAGCTGGGCGGACTGCAGCGCGCAGACGCGCGCCGCCAGCTGCGCCGGCAGGCGCTCTTGCGTGGGTAGCGCCTCCCTGAGCGCCGCCAGCGCCTCCTGGACATGTTCCATCTGCTGACGGGTGATATCCGAGAACTGCAGCGAGGCCACGATCGTGTTGATGTTGCCGGCGATCTTTTCGGTGCGGGCGCCGATGCGCTGGGCGACTCCACTGGCCTGCTCGTATTTCCGGGTGAGCTTTTCGTGTTCTTCCTGAGTCTGGTGCATCATGGTGTGGGCAAAGGACCCGCTTCTGGCCCCCATGGACGAGACCTCGGAGAGCACGGAGTGGATGATGGGCGGCAGTGTGGATGATTGTGAGGCGATCCGGACGGTCTTGGCATCGATGCCCTGGGACAGGGAGGTCACGTCGTCGGCCAGACTGTTGAAGCCGGAATCCCGGCCCTGGATATGGGCGTGCTCCACCTTGGTATAGAAGCCCAGCATGCGCAGGTTCATCACCAGCATCTTCATGCCGTCGAGCGAGGAGCAGACCTTGCGGAGAATGCCCAGATACTGCTCCATGACCGTGGAGGTATGCCGGGACTCTTCTTCGGTGGACTTGAGATGATTCCCGAGGCGCAGGAGGATCTCGCCCAGTCCGCTGATGGCCTGCGTGATCTCCTCGCCGGTCATGATCTGGACCGTCTCCATGGCCAGGTTCGAGAGCCCCTGGGCGCGCTCGGAAAAATCGAGCAGCTGGGCCCCGATGGCGAGGAAATCCTGCTCGATGAGCGCGATGAGGTCGCTGAGCTGTCCGTCGCCTGTACTGAGCGTCTCGACCCAGCACCTCCCCTCGCGCGCCAGCGTAGCCTCCTGCGTGGACGTGCCTGAGTGCGGAAAGAGCCTTCGATGCAGGGAGGCTACACCCATGATGTCGCCCCGTTCCCGCCCGGATGGCCGTGCCGGGAGGCAACCCCTCCCTGTGACCCTCTGTCTGCCTTTGTGCTGCCCTCTGCCTGCATGCCTTCTTCTCCCTTGTTCATGCCTGTGTGTTGTAGATCCTCATGATCTCGGGGGCGATGGCCTCGAGCGAGAGGATCCTCTCCGCGCCGCCCAGGGCGATGGCCTCCTTGGGCATGCCGAAGACGATGCAGCTGGCCTCGTCCTGGGCCAGGGTGTAGGCGCCGGATTCCTTCATCTCCAGCAGGCCCTTGGCCCCGTCGTCGCCCATGCCGGTCATGATCACGCCCACGGCGTTGCGCCCCGCATAGCGGGCCGCGGAGCGGAAGAGCACGTCCACGCTCGGCCGGTGGCGGGAGACCAGGGGGCCGTCCTTGACCTCCACGTAGTAGCGCGCACCGCTGCGTTTGAGGAGCAGGTGGTGGTTGCCCGGCGCGATGAGGGCCTGGCCGGGGATCACCGTGTCGTTGTCGCTGGCCTCCTTGACCGTGATGCGACAGAGCGAGTCGAGGCGCCGGGAGAAGGCCGCGGTGAACCCCTCGGGCATGTGCTGAACGATCACGATGCCCGGACAGTCCGCCGGCAAGGCCTCCAGGAAGACCCGCAGGGCCTCGGTGCCGCCCGTGGAGGCCCCCACGGCCACCACCTTTTCGGTGGTCTTGAGCACCGGCGGCCTATCGGCCTTGGCGATCACCACGTCCGCGTTCAGTTTGGGGGTGACCAGGGGCGGTTCCGAAATGGTCTGCCGGCGCCGCCTGGTGCGGGAGGCCGCCACTACCACGTCGCAGATCTGCAGGGTGGATTCCCGCAGCGTCTCCCGCGTGCCCATGGCCGGCTTGTGAATCACCTCTACCGCCCCGAACTCCAGGGCCTTGAGGGCCGTCTCCGAGCCTTTGCCCGCCAGAGACGAGCAGATCACCACCGGGATGGGATGCTGGTGCATGAGCTTCTTCAGAAAGGTAAGCCCATCCATGCGCGGCATTTCCACATCCAGGGTGATCACGTCGGGGACCTCCTTGCGCATCTTCTCGGCCGCATAATAGGGGTCCGCCGCCGTACCCATCACCTCGATACGCGGGTCTGAGGCGAGTATATCGGCCAGGGTCTGACGCACCAAAGCCGAATCGTCCACGATCAGAACCTTGATTTTTTTCACGACGTACCTCTCTGGCGGCCTTTGACCGGATTTAAGGTGATCCGGTTATTGAGTAGTTTGGTGAGCACCTCGCCGCTGTGCGTGTCAAAGATGAGTTTGCGGCCACGGTTTCCGCCCACGTTCCAGGCATTGAGCCGCAGCCCCTCGCGCTGCAGTACCACCAGCGCCGCCTCGATATTCTTCCTTCCCACGGAGGAGGCCTCCTTGTCGACGTCCTGGCGGCTGAACATGGAGGCCCCGCCGAACATCTTCACCTCGATCTGGGTGCGTTTCACCCCCAGGCGGGCGAACTCCGCCACCATCCACTGCAGGGCTGAATCCACATAGTGGAAGGGCTCTTTGATCCCGTGGGGGGAGCGTATCTGTTGGTAGGAGGGGAGCACGGCATGGCAGAGGGCAGCGATCCTGCTCGGGGCGAAGAACATGGTGACCGACAGGCAGGACCCCAGCACGGTGGTCACCCGGCAGGGCTCCTGGGTAATGACCAGTTCCCCGGGCTTGAGGTACACGGAGGAGGTGTCAAGGACGCTCACCACATGCACCTTAGATCCTCCTCGAGACCGTGTTGGCCACCGGTCTCAGCGGCACGTCCATGCCGCTGATGCTTTCGGAGTGCCCGGTGAAGAGAAAGCCGCCGGGCCGCAGATGGTTACACAGGCGCCTGATCACCTGCTCTTGCGTGGTGCGGTCGAAGTAGATCAGCACGTTGCGGCAGAAGATCACGTCCATGGGTTCGCGCATGCCGAAATCGCCGGCCATGAAGTTCAGCCGCCGGAAGTGCACGTGCGCTCTGAGTTCCGGCACCACCCGCACCTCGCCCCGGTTGCGGTCCCGGCTGCGCATCAGATAGCGCCGCTTGAGCTCCGGGGGCACCGGTTCCACGCGCTCCTCGTCATACACCGCCCGCTTGGCCACCTCCAGCACCCGCGTCGAGATGTCCGTCCCCAGGATCTGGTAGTGGAATCCCTCCATGCGCCGGGAGAACTCGTCCATCACCATGGCCAGCGTGTAGGGTTCCTCCCCGGAGGAACACGCCGCCGACCAGACCATGAAGGGCCGCCGGAAACCGGCCCCGGTGCCGTTGATCAGCTCCGGCACCGCATGCTCGATCAGGTACGCGAAGTGTGTGGGCTCGCGGAAGAAGTCCGTCTTGTTGGTGGTCACCACGTCGATCATGTGCACCAGTTCCTCGGCGATGCCCTCGGGACTGAAGAGGTAGTTGCAGTATTCCCCGAAACTCTTGAGGCCCCTGATCCTGAGGCGCTTCTGCAGCCTGGCCTCCAGCATGGTCTTCTTGGTGAGCGGCATCTTGATGCCGCACTCGGTGTAGATGAACTCGCTCAGCTTCCCGAAGAGCTCCTCCGTCATGGCCGCCCTGATGTCCCCGGTATCCGGTGCCTTGTTGTTCATGCGTTCACCTGCAGGCGCACAAGCGCTTCCCCCACGCTCTGGTCCGGTGCCCCAGAAGACCCGCCGGCCTTGCCTGCGTCCGGGGAAGCGAGTGCCCAATCCGTCCTCCACGGGTGGTCCCCGGGGGTAGGCATAGCTATCAGGCAATTGCATCCGGCAGGCATGACGGCCTGCCATGAACGGGAAAGGGTCCTTATGGGGGATGTCCTCTTTTCGCCAGGTGCTAGTATCATAGCCGTATCGTTCTCTTTGTCGTGTATGTGCTTGTCGCTATCGGCCACTGCGCCAAAAATCTCAAATGCCGCGGCCGGCGCATCGGCTAGAAATCACATCGCCGCGGCGGATGCCGGCCTGCGGGGGTCTGTCGCCCAGGTCTCTTGTTCCGGTAGGTTGTATGTTTGTCCTGTGCGTCCATCGTGATCGCCCTATCGATCCGCTGCGTGGCGCTCCCTGGTCAGTAGCGCTCGAACTCTTCGTCGTCGGCATCCGTTTTGATGGAGTCTTCCTCCATGTCCAGCAGGACTCCGGAGGGCGTCTCTTTGCGGCCCAGGATCACGGGCGGCGGTTTCCGGGCTGCCGGCCGCGGGCCCACCTGCCTGTCAGGCGTGGTGTGCGCCGGGGCGCGCCTGTCTGCCGCTATGCGCGAGGTCGCCTCGTCCAGCTTGAAGAAGGCGATGGTATCCTGCAGCTGCACGGCCTGACTCGAAAGCTCCTCCGAGGTGGACGACATCTCCTCGGATGCACTGGCATTCTGCTGCACCACCTGGTTGAGTTGCTGAATGGCGGTGTTGATCTGGTCGGCGCCGGCGTTCTGCTCGCCCGAGGCGGCCGAAATCTCCTGCACCAGCTGCGCGGTGCGCGAGATGTCCGGCACGAGTTGCCGGAGGAGCCTGCCCGCCTTCTCGGCCACCTCCACGCTGGAAATCGAGAGCTTGCTGATCTCGCCCGCGGCCTCGGCCGAACGCTCGGCCAGACGCCTGACCGCGGCGGCCACCACGGCGAAGCCCTTGCCGTGCTCCCCGGCACGCGCGGCCTCGATGGCCGCGTTGAGCGCCAACAGGTCCGTCTGCCGTGCGATCTCCTCCACGATGGCGATCTTCTCGGCGATGACCTTCATGGCGCCCACCGCCTCTTCTACGGCCTGGCCGCCTTCCTTGGCGTCCTGGGCCGACTTGAGAGCGATTTTCTCCGTCTGGCTGGCGTTGTCCGCGTTCTGGCGGATGTTGGCGGCCATCTGCTCCATGGAGGAACTGGCCTCCTCGGCCGACGAGGCCTGCTCGGTGGCGCCCTGCGACATCTGCTCGGCCGTGGAGCTCATCTGCTCGCTGCCGGCGGCCACGTTGTCGGAGGCGGCCTTGACGTCGGAGACCACCTCGCGGATGCGCGCGACCATGTTGTTGAGGGCCGCGGCGAGCTGGCCGATCTCGTCCTTCTGCGCGATGTCGAGGGTCCTGTCCAGGTTCCCCTGGGCCACCTCCTGGGCGAAATCCACCCCCTTGACCAGGGGCCGGGAGATCATCTGCGCGATGAAGTAGATGATCGTGATCAGGATCAGGATCCCTGCCGTGCTCAGGGTGACGGCCAGGTAGGTCATGGTGCGGGCGTCCTGCATGACCTTGTCCATGGGGACCGAGACGCCCATGCTCCAGGGGGTGGGGGCGTCGCCTACCTGGAAGGGGGACAGGACCACGTAGGAGATCTTGCCGGTGGCGGCCGATTTCTGGATCTCCGTGCGCAGACGGCCTTCCCGGACAGCCGAGACGACCTCGTTCCTGAATTTTTCGTCGGTGAAGTCCCTGATGTTCTTGCCCACCAGGTCCGTCTTGGGATGGGCCACAAAGGCGCCGCTGTTGGCGACCACGAAGCCGTAGCCGGTCTCGAAGGGTTTGATGCGCGCGATGCCCTGCTGGAAGGTGTCCAGGGCGATGTCGACGCCGGCCACCCCCACCACGGCGCCGCCCACCCGGATGGGTACGCAGACGCTGGTGATCAGGGTCTGCCTGCCGCCGACGCTGTAGCTGTAAGGGTTGAGGATGGTCTCCTGGCCCGTGCGTTTGGGGATGAGGTAGTAGTCGCCGTCACCCTCGGTCTCGTAGCCCGCCAGGGGCTCCATCTGGACCGTCCCGTCCTTGCGGAACCAGTAGGGCACGAAGCGCCCGCTGGCGTCATGCCCCGGCGTGCCGGCGAACCGAGAGTCCCTGCCGTCCAGGGCGTTAGGCTCCCAGCAGGTCCAGGTGCCGAGGAAGGCGGGATTGTTCTCCAGGACGCGCCTGAGCATGCCGTTGAATTCCGCGCGCTCCGGCGTGAGGCCGGTTTCCTTGCTGCCCTCGAACATGTGGGCCATGGTTCGGGCCGCATCCATGGCGATCTCCATCTGGGCCTTGAGCTCGTAGCCGTAGCGCTCGGCAATTTCGTTGCCCAGCTTCTGGGCCGCCGTGGAAGACATGCTGGTCACGCGCGAGATGATGATGGAGATCGTGACCGCCAGCACCACGATGACGACGCCACCGATGGGAAGCATGATCTTGTTTCTCAGTTTCAGGTTCTTGAACATGTGGTACCCCCTTCCTTGATGAGACAAAAGCCTGGCAGGTCCTCACTCGTCCCCGTCCGTATCTTCCAGGCCCAGGGTGTCCTCGCCGCCGCCCCTGCTCACCAGGGCCAGTTCCTCGCCGGAGAAGACCTTGTCAATATCGAGGATCATGACGAACTCATCCTCGCGCTTGCCCATACCCTTGATGAAGTCCGTGTTCAGCCGGGTGCCGATTTTGGGCGGCGGCTCGATGCTTTCGGGCTCGAGTTCCATGACCTCGTGCACCGAGTCCGCCAGGGCCCCGAGTACCGTGGAATCTCCCTCCACCTGCACCTCGCCGATGATGATGCGGGTGTTCACGGTCCTGGCCGTCTTACCCATGCCGAACTTGAGCTTGAGATCCACTACCGGCACCACCGACCCGCGCAGATTGATGACCCCCTGCATGAACTCGGGCATCTGCGGGACCCGGGTGACCCTCGTAAAATCCAGCACCTCCCTCACCTTGGCGATGTTGAGGGCGAACTCCTCCTCATCCAGCTTGAACGAGAGATACTGGCTGGTCTCGGTAATACCTTCCACACTCATGTCTGCCTCCTTCTCCGGTTCACCATGGACGACCCCCGTCTCTGGCCTTTGATCGCTATGGTTGGAATCCCCGGCCGCTGGTGGCGTCAAGGTGGGCCAAGATCTTCCCGATGTTCATGCCCATGATTCAGGCCTGCTCAGGGGGCCTCCAGGACCCTCCTCACCAGACTCACCAGGTCATGCGCCATGACCGGTTTCATGATGAATTCCTGGATACCGGCACGCTTGGCCTCATCCTGGTTGATGTCCAGCAGCCCGGTGATGAGGATGATCGGAATCCCGGGACGGATCTCTCCCAAGGCCACCGCCAGCTGCAGGCCGTTCATCCCGGGCATGCTGTAGTCGGTGATCACCAGATCGAAGCCCTCGGGACGGCGGAGGAACCACTCCAGGGCCTCTTCGGCATTGGTGCAGGCCGTGACGTGAAAACCGAAATTCTCCAGGATCTCCTTCTCGATGGAAATGACCTGTTCCTCGTCGTCGATGACGAGGATGCGGGAGACGTCCTTGAGCGGGTGCTCCTGTGCGTGTCTGACAAGCCGCTGGTGTTGCTGGTCTCTGGCAGGTAGGCCCTGCCGCTCACCGGGAGTGTGCTTCATGCAGGGTCCCCCTCAGGGCCGCGGGCGCGGCGATGGCCACAAGCGCCCGGCGGGCGAAGTCAATGAGTTCCTCGGTCGTGGTCCTTCCGAGCAGCCTCCCCAGGCTCTGGCCCTTCCTGAGGAGCAGAAAGGTGGGGGTGCCCTCGATCCCGTATTCGGTCTTGAAATAGGCGATGAGATCGTCGGTGATGTAGGAGAGTCTGAGGTCGTAGATCAGGATGCGGGCCGCGCGGGCGAGCATATCGAGCTGGCCCTCGAAGCCCTCGTCCTGGAGCAGGCAGGCCACCAGGGTCACATCCTCCTGTTCGAGGACGGAGGAAAGATTCTCCATTCTGATATGATACAGGTTCTCTCTGTTGTGCATGTCTCCCTCTCCGGCTGTAAATGCGCACAGGTGCCGTTGAAGGGTGCAGACAAAAGTTATGCCACACGGAATATTCCCGGTGGCTGTCGGCAATATGGTAGATAAATCAGTATAATGTAGATGAAAGGCCGGATTTCAATTCTGAAATGGAGCCGCCGCCTGGTGTTACATGTTACAGTATGCTATGTGACAGAAGCGTTGCATCATACAGTCTGGCCCCCGGGCTCCTCAAGCTGGTGTTCGCGGATCTTGCGATAGATGGTCTGCCGGCTGATGCCCAGGATGCGGGCCGCCTTGGCCTTGTTCCAGCCGGCCTGTTCCAGGGCGCCCAAGAGGTCCTGGGTGCCCCCCCGGGTGTCCGCAACGGATACCGGGCCCTGCTCCTTTATCTCGGGGGGCAGGTCGCCCAGGCGGATGACCTTGTCGCGGCAGATGACAAAGGCGTGTTCGATGGCGTGCTGCAGCTCACGGATGTTGCCCGGCCAGGGATACTCGAAGAGGGCCTTCTCGGCCTCCAGGGCCACCCCCTCGATGGCCTTGCCGAAGCGCCGGTTGAAGAAGGCGATGAAGTGGTTGATCAGCAGCAGCAGATCATCGCGCCGCTCGCGCAACGGCGGGATCCGGATCTCCACCACCTTGAGGCGGTAGTAGAGATCTTCGCGGAATTCCCCCCGGCGGACCAGCTCCTTCAAGTCCCGGTTGGTGGCGGCGATCACCCGCACATCGACCTTGATCTGTCGGTTGTCGCCCACGCGCTCGAAGGCCTTTTCCTCCAGCACCCGCAGGAGTTTGAGCTGAATCCTGGGCGAGATGTCGCCGATCTCGTCCAGGAAGATCGTTCCGTGATTGGCCAGTTGAAAGCGGCCTTCCTTGTCCTTGATGGCCCCGGTGAAGGCGCCTTTGACATGCCCGAAGAGTTCGCTTTCCAACAGGTTCTCGGCCAGGGCCGAGCAGTTCACGGCCACGAACGTCCGGTGGGCCCGGATGCCGCTGTAGTGGAGGGCCTTGGCCACGAGCTCCTTGCCGGTGCCGCTTTCGCCGGTGATGAGCACCGTGGTGGCGGTGTCCTTCAGGTCTTCGAGAAGGTTGAAGATCTCCTGTATCCGGTTGTTCTTGCCGATGATGTTGTGAAACTGGTGCCGGTCCTTGAGCTCCTTTTCCAGGTGCGAGAGCCGCGTGATGTCGCGGATGATGAGCACCGCGCCGATGGCGTTGTCGTGATGGTCCTTGAGCAGCGAGGTGTTGAGCACCAGCACCTGGTGGGGGTGCTGCTCGCGGTCGCACTCGATGCGGTATTCCTGGACATACTTGCGCGTCGCGAGGGTCTGCTGCAGCAGGGTGAAGCAGATCTTGAGGCACTGGTTGTCGTCGTTCTCACAGACGCTTAGATCGAGGCCCTTGGGGTTGAGGCCGAAGACGGCCTCCGAGGCATGGTTGGCCTCGATCACGCGCATGTCGTTGTCGACCGTGATGATGGCGTCCTCGACACTGCGGAAGATGGCCTCCAGGTTGAGCCGGTAGCGCTCGTTCTCCGCCTCGAGAAAGGCCTTTTCATCGAGCAGCGTCTTGTGCTGCAGGGCGTGCTTGGTCACCCGGATGAGGGTGTCCTTCTTGATGGGCTTGGAGAGGTAGTCGAAGGCATCCATCCTCAGCGATTCGGCGGCGGACTCGATGTTGGGGTTGCCGGTGATCATGATCACCGGGCAGTGCATGCCCCGGGCCTTGACCTCCCCGAGGATCTTCACCCCGGAATGATCTCCCAGGATGATGTCGGCGAAAACGAGGTCAAAGCGCGACTCCTGCAGGCGTTCGATGGCCGACTCATAGCTGTCGGCGGTCACGACCGCGTAACCCTCTTTGGAGAGAAAGGAGCTGAAGGTGATCCGGATGCTCTCTTCGTCGTCGATGATCAGGATATGGGCGCGTTTCATAGTGTCACCATGTGACACTATAGTAACGTGTTTGAGACGAGATGACAATGTACGATTGCAGATCTCGAGTTATTGGCGCCTGCAGACGGCCGTCCGCGGTCTCTCAGGCGCCACCATCCCGGGCAGCGGCATGGTGGCCCTGACCCTCGACATCGACAAGCCTGGCCCCGCCTTAAGAGCGGGGCCTCCTGGGATTTTCTCCCGAGGTCGCCTCTCTGGGGCGGGTGTCAGGATGCCGCCCACGCTGTCAAGGCAAGGGGTCTTCTTTGATCTTACCCCGAAGGCTTGCCAATCGATAAGATCTACGACCACGGGGATCCGGCCGGCGGATAAAGGAAGAGCGGCGGTGTAACCGCCGCTCTTCACTGGGAAAATTTGGTAGTCCCAAGGGGAGTCGAACCCCTGTCTCCGGCGTGAGAGGCCGATGTCCTAGGCCACTAGACGATGGGACCACACTTATGGCTGGGGGACAAGGATTCGAACCTTGGTTAACGGGGCCAGAACCCGCCGTCCTGCCGCTAGACGATCCCCCAAGCTCCGTAAAAGCCCTTCTAACGGGAAGGCCGAGTCCTTGTCAAGGGTTTTTCGTTTCCCCTCTCAGGCCCCGCGCTCCCCGGGGGGGCGCGAGGCCCCCCCGCCCGGCGAGGGCTGCCGGAAGAAGCCGCTGATCACTGGCAGTCCGTGCCGTAGAACCCGGCCTGGACCAGGACGGTGCGGCCGTCCGGCATGGTGGCCTTCTGGTAGTAGAGACACTTGGGCGCCGTTTTCTGGGTGGAGGGATGGATCCAGGTATAGCTGATCCACCCGGTATCCTGGGTCTGGGCCTTGGTGGTCATCTCGGTCACGAAGAACACACCAGTGGCATCCTGCAAGGTGGTCATGTCCTTGCCCTCGAAGCTCTCTGCGATGGGGTTGAGCAGGCAGATCTGGTGCATGTCCGAGACGACGACGTAGCCTTCACCGTCAAGGAAACGCAGGGTGCGCAGTTCTTCAAAGGCGGCCTCGCCCTTGGTTTCGACGAGTTTGGCCGCCTTTTCCACCATGGTCATGACCTCTTGGGCCGTGTCGGATGCGGCCTCAAGGGATAGGGTGGACATAACGACCAACAAAGCGGCCAGGGTACTGATACGCAGGGTTTTCATGGATGTTCCTCCTCGTGGTGCATGGTTTTTGACCTTTATTGAATATATCGAGACAAAGGCGTCAAAACATGAGGATGAAAGGCAGGGCTCACAGGTCGGAGGAGGATATCAAGGAACTGCGGGACATTATGTCCAGCGCAGGGAGGAGGCCTTGAAGACGATCAGGATCTCCGAACCCGGGAAGAGGTTGAGCGATCGCGCCGCGGGGTGGGTGACCAGACTGGTCAGGGACAGGCCGCCGGTGTGCACCGTGACCCGGATCTTACCGGGCTCCTTGGACTGGGAGAGGTTCTCGATGGTGCCCTTGAGGATGTTGCGGGCCGAGATCTCGGCGGGGCGTTCGAGAGAGAGCAGGATATCGGCGGGGTCCAGCAGGGCCATGGCGTGGTCCTCGGGTGGGTCGACCGCCAGGATGCGTTGCCCGTCGGGGAGCGTCCTGGCCGCGAGGTGATCACCGGCAGGCTCCCAGGGCCCGGGGATGAGGTTCTCCGAGCTCGAGCCCACGATGCGCCCCTTATGGACGCGCAGGACCTCGTCCGTGACGCGGTTGAGCCAGAGCACGTCGTGGCTGGCGATGATCAGCGAGGTGCCGTATCTCTGGCGCATCCGGGCGATGGCCTCCTGCATGAGCAGGGCGCTCGTCTGGTCGACACTGGCGGTGGGTTCGTCGAGGAGCAGCACACGCGGCTCGAAGGCCAGGCGCGTGGCCAGCGAGACCCGCTGGGCCTCGCCGCCGGAGAGCTCGAACCACCGCCTTCGGCCGAATTTCTCCGGCGGCAGGCCCACCGCCTCGAGCGCCTGGTGCACACGCGGCGCGAGGTCGCGCCTACGGCCGCGCACCCTGAGGCCGTAGGCCACGTTCTCGAAGACCGAGCGTTTGAGCAGGTAGGGCTCCTGGAGCAGCAGGGTCACCTCGCTGCGGCCGGTGGCCTCGTCGCCGCGGATGCGGCGGCCGTAATAGAGGAATTCCCCGCGGGTAGGGGCCTCGAGGAAGGCCAGGATACGCAACAGGGTGCTTTTGCCGCACCCGTTGGGCCCGATCAGGCCGATGGAGCTGCCCGGCTCCAGGCGCAGGTGCTCGATGTCGAGCACCCTCTGGCGGTTGTACTCGTGCTGCAGGTTCCAGATTTCGTACATGGCGGGGGATTCAGGCATACTTCACATCCGCCTTTTCAGGAAGATCAGGGTCCAGTTCACCAGGAAACCGATGGACAGAAGCACGATGCCGAGGGCCACCCCCATGGCAAACTGGCCCTTGCCGGTCTCGAGGGCGATGGCGGTGGTGATGGTGCGCGTGTTCCACTTGATGTTGCCGCCGATCATCATGGAGATGCCCACCTCGGAGATGGCGCGGCCGTAGGCCGTCACCGCGGCGGAGAGCACGGCGAAGCGGGCCTCCGCCAGGCTGCTGCGCGCGATCTGGCCCCCGCTGGCGCCCAGGGTGAGCAGGTTGAGCCGCACGCGGCGGTCGAGGCCCTCGATGGCGGTGGCGGTCAGCGAGATCACGATGGGCAGCACGAGGATCACCTGGGCCAGGGCGATGCCGGGGATGCTGAAGAGCAAATTGAGTTCGCCCATGGGGCCGCGGCGGGAGATGAGGGCATAGGCGATCAGTCCCACCACCACCGTGGGCAGGGCCAGCAGGGTGTCCACCATCGCCCGCAGCTGCCGTTTGCCGGGGAAGTCCAGATAGCCCAGCAGGAAGCCCGCCGGCAGCCCCAGGGCCAGGCTGAGCGAGATGGACAGCGTCGACACCTTGAGGGTGGTGGCGACGGCGGAGTAGGTCTCGGCGTGGCCGCTGGCCAGCAGCCACACGGCGTTGACGACCCCCTCCGAGATGTAGCCCATGGCCGGCGTCTACTCTGAGGCGTTGGGGATGAAGAGCTGCTTGCCCATCAGGGTGAAGTCGGCGATGCGCTGCTGGGTTTCGGGGGTGGCCATCCATAGTCGGAAGCGGCTGGCCAGCGCGTACTTGGCCTCCTTGCAGCGCGCGGGGTTCACCGCCAGCACGCTGTACTGGTTTCTGAGCGCCTTATCCCCCTCCACGAGGATCACGAGCGGCGGGGCGCCCTTCTGGTTGGCCTCGTACTTGATGTAGGTGCCGCGGTCGGTCAGGGTGTAGGCATCGCGCTCGGCGGCGATGGTGATGGTGTTGATCATGCCCTGACCTACCTGGATGTACCAGGGCTCCCGGTCGGGCACCGTCAGGCCGGCGTCCTTCCACAGGATGAGCTCCATCTTGTGGGTGCCGGAGTTGTCGCCCCGGCTGGCGAAGTTGGCCTTCCTGACGGCCACGGTCCTGAAGAAGTCGCCTACCGACAGGCCTCTCACCCCCGCCGGGTCGTTTTTGGGTCCGATGATGACGAAGTCGTTGTACATCACCTGCGTGCGGTCGATCCCGTAGCCGTCCTCCACATACTGGAGTTCGGCCGCCGGGGCGTGCACCAGCAGCACGTCCACGTCGCAGTTCTTGCCCAGTTCGAGGGCCTTGCCGGTGCCCACGGCGATCCACTGCAGATCGATGTCGGTATCGGCCAGCAGGCCCGGGGCCAGGTAGTCGAGCAGCCCGGTATTGTCCGTGCTGGTGGTGGTGGCCATGCGGAGCACCTCCGCCGCCGGGGCGAGCGGTGCGCTCAGCACCAGTGTCAGGGCGACCATGAGCAGGGTGAAGCCGTGCCTGGGTAAACGCATTGAGAGCCTCCTCATTCAGGAAATTGGATGATCTGTGGTGGATCACCTATAACAGTGATAAATGTTGCACTATGTTTGTCAATGCTTAATCGCTTGAGGATCAAAGGCCCCGCCGCTTGCGGCGGCAAGCAGGGGCATAAGCTTGCCCCGGGGTTCATATCCATGATTCAAATAATTGTGGATAGATAACTCGTTTCTCGCCCCCTGGGGCGATCCGGGTCGTCCTCCGGGTTTCATGCCGCGCGAAGCTTGTGCAGGGCGCGCCCCAGGTGGTGGCAGGCCAGGCCGGCCAGGAAACCCAGGGCCATGTTGGTAAGCAGGGAGACGGCCACGGTGAAGACCAGGGGGAAGGTGGCGGCCCCCAGGGGCACGTCGCGGGCGAAGCGCACGAGCTCCAGGCCCACCAGCAGCATCATGGCCCCCACGATGGCCAGGGGGAAGTGGCTGAAGAGCGTGGCGATGGAGGCGGCCAGGAAGAGACCCAGGGCGATCTCGATGGTGCCCTCGATGATGTTGGCCCCGCCCGTGCGGGCGCCGAAGTAGTACTGTCCGGCCAGGCCGCCGGCCCCGTGACACAGGGGCATGCCGCCGAAGAAGGGCCCCACGAGGTTCATGATGCCCATGTTCAGCGCCAGCCGGCGCGGGCTGACCTGTCGGTCCGGCCAGTAGCTGCCGATCAGGGCTGCGGTGGCGATGACCGCGTTGGTGGCCGTCAGCGGGATCTGGGCCAGCCCGGCCTCCAGGAAGGCCTGCCACACCTCTTGAGGGGTGAAGCCCGTAATCCCGGGCAGGCTCAGGGAGGGGGCCCCCACGGAGGCCAGGGCGCCGCGGTGGTACATCAGGGCCACCCCGAGCGCCACGAGCACGAGCGCGCCCGGGAGGTAGCGGTTGTTTCTCAATCCCAGCAGGATGACCAGGGAGGCGAGCCCCAGCAGCCAGGCGCCGTCGATCATGCGCAGGGCCTCCAGGGCCAGCAGCAGCCCCAGGGCCACCTGGATGCCGCGGATGACCGCGTGCGGGGTGATCTTCACGATGAACCCCATGATGCCCGTCAGGCCGAAGACCAGCCACACGAGGCCCATGGCGAAACCCGAGGCATAGACCAGCGAAGGTTCCCAGTGCCCGGCGATGGCCATCACCGCCAGCACCTTCATGGGCTCGATGGGCAGGGGCAGCCGGTAGTTGCTCCCGGTGACGATATTGGGCAGGCGCGTCATGATCGGCAGCCCGGCCGGGTCGAGCCCGCATACCGCCAGGTAGCCGATGGCCAGGGGCAGCAGGGTGCCCAGGTCGCCCAGGGAGCCCGCGAGCTCCCGCAGGCTGAAGTCGAAGGGACCGAGCCTCATAGCCTTGCCCCGGCGGGGGTGGGGTGCCGCATTCAAGGACCTCCCCGAGATATTTTTAATCGCTCTGGATCGAATTCCCCGCTGCCTGCAGCGGCATGGTGGTTCCAGGGCTTGCCCTGGGGTTCATACCCATGCGGGCTGAATTATGCCGGGGACCCGCCCGGGCGTCAATGCCCAAGAACGCGCCTCCCTGGCCAGGTGCAACCGGGGATGAGAGCGGGGAGGGCGGCTTTTGCGGTACCGGAAGGGTCGTATTTATGGTATGTCTTTGATAATACTATAATCGCCCCGCGGCTGGTAGACTCAGGGCTTGGGCAGGGGATCGGTACATACCTTTGATTTGAGGCCGGCGCGCAGGTGCGGCCTATTAAGCAGGGAGGCAACCATGGTAAAGGTGACATGTCTGGGGGCGGCCGGGTGCGTGACCGGCTCGAATTATCTGATCGAGGACGGGCGCGGCCGGAAGGTGCTGGTGGATTGCGGCATGTTCCAGGGCGGCAAGCGTATGGAGCTGCGCAACACGCGTCCCTGGGACTTCGACCCGGCCCAGGTCGGCACCCTGTTCCTCACGCACGCGCATATCGATCACAGCGGCCGCATCCCCAAGCTGGTCAGGGACGGCTTTGGGGGGCGCATCCTCACCTCGCCCCCCACGGCCGAGCTCTTAGGGATCATGCTGCTGGATGCGGCCCATATCCAGGAGATGGACGCCCAGTGGCAGACCCGCAAGAACCGGCGCCGCTCCCGCCGGGAGGTGCAGCCGCTCTACACCACCGCGGATGCGCTTGAGAGTCTCAAACACCTCAGCCCGGTGGAGCCCGACGAGATCGTGAGCGTGGCCGAGGGCCTGCGCGTGAGGTTGCGGAATGCCGGGCATATCCTGGGCTCTGCCATCCTCGAGTTGTGGGTGGAAGACGGCGAGAGCGAGATCAAGCTCGTCTTCTCCGGGGATATCGGCCAGGCCAACCAGCTCATCATCCAGGACCCGCACGAGGTCTTCCAGGCGGATTACCTTTTCGTGGAGTCCACCTACGGCAACCGTCTGCACAAGTCCTACGAGGCCAGCCGCGGCGAACTGCTGGAGGCCATCGAACATGCCGTGTCTCACAACGAGAAGGTCATCATCCCCGCCTTTGCCGTGGAGCGCACCCAGGAGATCATCTATGTCCTGGGCGAGTTCCACCGCCAGAAGTTGCTGCCCGACATCCCCATCTACCTGGACAGCCCGCTGGCCATCAAGGCCACCGAGATCTTCCGGCGCCACCGCCGCTTCTATGACGAGGCGGCCACCGCGATCCTGAATCAAGGCTGCGACCCCTTCCGCCTGCCCAACCTCCACTATACCCCCAAGACACAGGATTCCATGGCCATCAATAACCGGCCCGGCCCGGCCATCATCATCGCCGGCAACGGCATGTGCACGGCCGGCAGGATCAAACACCACCTCAAGCACAACCTCTGGCGCGAAGGCGCCAGCATCGTGATCGTGGGCTTCCAGGCCCAGGGCACCACAGGCCGCCAGATCGTCGACGGCAAAAGGCGCGTCAAGATCTTCCAGGAAGACATCGCGGTCAACGCACGCGTCTTCACCATCGGCGGTTTTTCCTCCCACGCCGACCAGAACGACCTCCTGCACTGGGTGGGCAATTTCGCGCCGGCTAGCCCCCGCGTCTTCGTGGTCCACGGCGAGGAGCAGGCCAGCCGGGAGCTCGCGCGCCTGGTGGGTGAGCGCTTCGGGCTCGAGACCCATGTGCCCTCCTGGCGCGAGAACCTGTCTTTGACCCCCCGCGAGCGCCCCCTCGAGGTGGCCGTGACCGAGGAGGAGGTACCGGATCTGGGAGGGGAGCTGCTGCGGGCCTGCGCCGCGCTGGAGGACGAGCTCGCGCACCTCAGGCAGCGGGTCCTGCAGGCGTCAACGGGCGCACGCATCGAAGAAGAGGACCTCGAGCGCCTGAGTGACATCCGGGAGGAGCTGCAGCAGATCCTGGCGGGCTGACGGGCCCCGCCGGGGCTTGCCCGGGGTGAGCCGCCCGCATGGCGGTCAGAACAGGCGCCGGAGCATGCGTCTGAGCCCGGCCGAGCGCATGCGGTTCATCATCCAGGTCTCGGCCACGCGCTTGTTGAGGAACGACATGCTCGGAAAGGAGTGCTGCAGCAGCATGATGTCGTGGATCCGGATGCCTTTCTGGATCGCCAGGGCCCATTCGTTGATCATCTCCCCCGAGCCCTGCCCCACGATGCGCACGCCCAGGATCCTGCCCGAGCGGCTGACAAAGACCTTGACAAAGCCCTGGCCGACACCCTCGGCAATGGCCGCGCCGTAGTCTCCGTAGGCGACACGCACGGTTTCGTAACGCACCCCTTTGGCCTGCAGTTCGCTTTCCAGTACCCCGGCATGCGACACCTGGGGATCGGTGAACACCGTCCAGGGCACCACGTATTTACGGAAATCGCGCCGGGTGCATCCCGGCAGCAGGCAGTTCATCAGGGCGATCATGCCCTGGTGCATGGCGGCGTGCGAGAACAGCGCATGGCCGTTGCAGTCGCCGCAGGCATAGATGTGTTTCTGCGAGGTCTGCAGGTAGCGGTTGACCGTGATGCCCCGGGCGTTATAATCCACGCCGGCGCGCTCCAGGTCGAGACCCTCCAGGTTGACCGTGCGTCCTGCCCCGACCAGCAG
>CAZUDI010000015.1:0-65521 GCA_964618975.1 uncultured Bacteriovoracaceae bacterium
GTGACCTTGGCGTGGACGATGTCGCTCTCGTTGTAATAGCGTCCCTGCATCTCGTAGCTGCCGCTGAGTTTCAGCTCCACCGCCCATGCGGGCATGCTGAAGGCCAGGGCGACAGCCGCCAAAAGAAACCATTTTACCCAATTACCCTTCATAACCTTTCCTCCTTGCAAAGTAATACTTTTGAAGTACCCTGTGGCCTTTGTGGGGCCCTTTTCCGCATACTATGTCTGCTTACCTAGCACCGCCCGCCGAGGTGTGTCAATCATCAAGCGGTTTTTCGTCAATAACCCATTCAATTTTATACAAAAAATATGCCATGCAAAAAAGATAGTTAAAACAATTAAATAAGCAGCGACAATCTCCATTGTGTTGTATTTATACAACAATCTATTGGGCTAAGGTGGCAAAAATAATACAACCGGATTCAATCCTTGCCACGCCCCCAGGCCCAGGTGCTTAAGCGGGCAGATGTGCCATAGGTGCGGGATGCCCCCTTTGGGCGTTGACGGGTGTGCCCGCTTTCCCCTAGAATGTGGCCCCGGCAATCCCCACCACTGCAGCGTAGCGCAGGTCAGACAGGAGGTTCCAGGGCCGCGAGCGGCCAGGGGCGGGATAAAGGCAACAGACACCAATGAATGATAACGATACGGAGGCTGGCATGAACCCTCAGGTTTTCAGGGAATACGATATCCGCGGCAGGGTGGGGAGCGACCTCGACGACGCCTTCGTGGCTGCTCTCGCCCGGGCCCTGGGCGTCTACTGGAGCGAGCACGGCGTGGAAAAAGTGGCCCTGGGGATGGATGCCCGCCTGAGTTCCCCGGGCTTCATGGGGATCCTCACGGAGGGAATCACCGCCAGCGGGATCGACGTGGTCGATCTCGGGCAGGTGCCCACCCCCCTGATGTACTTCGCCCTCTTTCGCCTGGGGCTGGATGGCGGCCTCGAGATCACCGGCTCGCACAATCCGGCCGACAACAACGGCTTCAAGATCGCGCTGGGCAAGGCCACCATCTACGGCCGGGAGATCCAGATAATCCGGGAGCTCATGCAGCAGGGGATGACGGTCACAGGCCACGGCACGCTGACGGAATGCGACCTCGTCCCCGCCTATGTGGACGAGATCCTCTCTCGTATCCGGCCCTGTCCGCGCCGGCTCAAGATCGTCATCGACCCCGGCAACGGGGTCGGCGGCCAGGCCGCCCTGGCGGTCTTGGAAGGCCTGGGCATGCAGGTCACGGGCATCTGTATGCAGCCCGACGGGCAATTCCCTAACCACCATCCCGACCCCACCGTGGCCGAAGGCGTGGCCATGCTGCGCGAGGCGGTGCTGAGAGAGGGCGCCGATCTCGGCATCGGCTACGACGGCGATGCCGACCGCCTCGGCGTGATCGACTCCCGGGGAGAGGTGATCTACGGGGACATGATCACCACCGTCCTGGCGCGCGCCATCCTCTCCGAACACCCCGGAGCGAAGATCATCGGCGAGGTCAAGAGCTCGAAGGTGCTCTTCGACGAGGTGGCCCTTGCAGGCGGGGTGCCCATCATGGGCCGGGTGGGGCACTCGCTGATGAAGGCGCGCCTGATGGAGGAACAGGCGGCCCTGGCCGGCGAGATGAGCGGCCATATCTTCTTCAACGACCGCTGGTTCGGCTTCGACGACGCCGTCTACGCCTCGGCGCGCCTGGTGGAGATCCTCTCCAACGCAGAATCCCCCCAGGCGATCTTCGACAGTCTGCCCCGCATGGTGAACACCCCCGAGATCCGCCTGGATTGCCCGGACGAGATCAAGTTCCGCGTGGTCGAGGACTTCACGGCCTATGCCCGGGAGCGCTACGAACGCTGCGTGGATATCGACGGCGTACGCTTCGAGGACGGCTCCGCCTGGGGCCTGGTGCGCCCCTCGAACACCCAGCCGGTGATCGTGCTGCGCTTCGAGGCCGCCGACGCCCATGGTCTCGAGTGTATTGAGAAGGATACGCGCGCCCGCCTGGATGAGATCGTCAGCATCCATGCAGACGGCACCTGAATAAACGGAATTAAGCAATAACGGCTCGACCTCTCCCAGGCCCCCTCCTTTCCAGGAGGTGGCTGTCGCTTCTGAACGGGTGGAGAAAGGGCCGCAGACTGCGCGTCTCCCCGGGGGATGGACGGGCGTGTTTTATGTAACTCGCCGGGAATAAAGCAGGCTTCTATGCGTCAGGGCCCCCGCGGGAGCACCTGTGTCCTTCGGCCTTGTGCCGGGAGAGTTTTTCATATAATTATTCCAGTGATAGATCGTTGCTGGGGAATCATGGTGAAGAGGGGTTCGATTATGAAGCAAAGAACGGTTGCGGTGCTGGTGGCCTTGCTGGCTTTGATGCTGTCGCCCGACGCAGTGGTCATGGCCAAGGGCATGTATGTGCGAGACTGGATCACCATCTCGGTCCGCAGCGGCCCCTATGACGATGCCAAGATAATCGGCATGGCCAACACGAACGACTACCTGGAGATCGTCGACGAGCGCGATCAGTGGTCCAAGGTCAGGATCCCGGCCGGCAAGGATGGCTGGGTGCAGAACCGCTTCCTCACGGACAAGACCCCCAAGGCCCTGATCATCGATCAGCTCAATGAGAAGGTCCAGTCGCTGTCCGAGGATATCCGGACGCAGCGGGAGGAGAACAAACAGCTCAGCAAGGAGAACCGGGAACAGAAGTTCAGGATCAGCAGCCTGACCAAGGAGATCGAGGGCGCCCGCAAGGACTATGAGGACCTCCAGAAGGCCTCGAGTTCCTACATGGATCTCAAGACCGACTATGATACCCTCAAGGCCCGCGACACGCAGCGCTCCGGGGACATGGAGCTTCTGCTCAAGGAAAACCGGCGCCTGAAGACCTCGGAACGCATGGTCTTCACCCTCATCGGGGGGGGGTTCATCGTCCTGGGGCTGGTGCTGGGGATCATCCTGCAGACCCTGAGGTCCAGGCCCAAGAAGTCGGGCTTCCGCTTTTAGGCAGGGGGCGTGTATGCTGAAGAAATACGATAAGTTGAGCCACCAGGTCACCTTCCAGGGCATCTTGAGGGCGCGCAGTGCCCTGCGGCAGTATCTCAAGCCCACCAACCTCATCTATTACTCCGAGTTGAGCCGGCTCGTCGGGGCCGAGACCTTCGTCAAGCATGAGAATCATCAGCCCACGGGATCCTTCAAGATCCGGGGGGCGGTGAACTTCCTCCATGCCCTGCCGAAAGAAGAGGTGGAGAACGGGGTGCTGGTGGCAACCCGCGGCAACCACGGCTTTGCCATGGCCTGGGCGGCGCAGTGGTTCAAGACCCCCTGCACCGTGGTGGTGCCCGAGCATAACAACCCCGAGACCAACCGCATCATCGAGGGCTGCGGGGCCGAGCTCATCGAGCACGGGCAGGACTTCTACGACGCCCAGTTCTACTGCGACGAACTGGTCAACGCCGCCGGCTACTACTACGTGGAGCAGGGCAATGAGCCCGAGATTCTCAACGGGCTGGGGACCATGGGGCTCGAAATCTTCGAGGACCTCCCGGATGTGGATGTGATCATCTGCCCTGTTGGCGGCGGGTCCGGCTGCGCCTCGCTGATCCGCGTGGCCAAGGCCATCAATGCCCAGGTGGAGATCATCGGGGTCCAGGCCGAGAAGGCCCCCGCCTTCTACCAGGCCTGGAAACGGGGGGAGTGGTGCGTGTTGGATGAGGCATCCACCCTCGCCGACGGCCTGGCTGCCCGCAGCGTCTTCCAGCTGCCCTATTTCATCATGAAGGACACCATCGACGATGTGGTGCTGCTCAGCGAGGAGGAGCTCCTGGAAGGGATCCGCCTGGCGCTGGAGGCGACCCACAACCTGGCCGAGGCGGCCGGGGCGGCGTCCATCATGGCCGCCCTCAAGCTCAGGGAGCGCCTGGCCGGCAAAAAGGTGGTGCTGGTCATGTCCGGGGGTAACATCGACCGCGAAAACCTTAACCGTGCCCTGAAGCCCTGATCCCTGCTAGCCCAGATTCTCGGTCACGGCGTAGTAGTTTTCCCACTTGGAGTCGATTTGCGCCTGGATGCGCTGAAGCACCTCGTCGTCCAAAAGCCGGAAGCGCCGCTGGGAGCGGTAGTATTCGCTCACCGGCACAAGCTTGCGCTTCTCGAGGATCTTGCGGGAGGCCCCCGTCAGGTTGAACTGGAAGTTTTCCACCTCGTACAGGTCGAAGACCCCCGTCTCCACGGCGAGCTTGCCCACCTTGACCGCATAGCGCGGGTCGAAACCCCACCCGGGCGGGCAGGGGATGTGGATGTGGATGTATTTCGTGCCGGGCAGATCCTTGGCCTTGATGATCTTGTCATAGAGATCCAGCGGATAGGCGGCCGAGCAGGTGGCCACATAACTGATGCCGTGGGCGGCCAGGATGGCCGGGACGTTCTTCTTGCGTTGGAGCTTGCCCAGCAGGGGGGTATTGGCGGTGATGGCCCCCTCGGGTGTGGTCCCGGAGCGTTGGACCCCGGTATTCATGTAGCCCTCGTTGTCGTAGCAGAAGTAGATGAAGTTGTCGCCCCTCTCACAGGCCCCCGAGAGGGCCTGCAGCCCGATATCGCTCGTACCGCCGTCGCCGGCCCAACCCGCCACGGTGATCCCCTGCCGGCCCCGGGCCTTGAGCGCCCCCAGCAGGCCCGTGGCCGCGGCCGCGGTGGAGGCAAAGGTGACGTTCAGGCAGGGCAGCTTGGTCGCGGCAATGGGGTAGAGCCCCTGCAGCACGGTCAGGCAGCTCGGCGGCACGACGAGGAGGGTGTTTTTTCCCAGGGCCTTGAGCCCGATACGGTAGGCAATGGCCAGCGCGCAGCCCGAACAGGCCCGCGTTCCGGGCTGGACGAACTCCTCTTCCGGAAGGCTCAGGATCGTGGTCTTTGCATGCATCTTCGTGTTCCTCTCTTGGCCGGGTCAGGGGCCTCACGGCGAAATAAAGTCCCCCCGGCGACAATCAGATCTTCAGCCCGATCCAGCCCATGGCGGGAACGGCTTCCTTCCCCCGGGTGCAGGCACGGCGTAGCGCGTCCTCGAGGTCCGCAGTCCTGATCTCCCGGCCGCCCAGGCCCAGGATGAAGTGCTCGAGCTCGGGACGCTTGGGGGTGTTGTACAGGGCGGCCTTGATGTCCGCGCTCAGGGCGCCTTCGTACCCGTAGCTCAGGGCCTTTTCGAAGACAACCACCCGCCGGGCCTTTCTCAAGACCGCGGCGATCTGCTGGTCGGGGAACGGCCGGTACAGGCGCACGCTGGCGACCCCGAGGGCCAGGCCCTCTTTCCTCAGAATCTCGGCCACATCGCGCAGCTGGTAGGAAAGCGACCCCAGCGCCACGGCGATGAACTCGGCATCGTCGCAGCGGTAGGTCTCAACATAGGGATCGCTGCTGCGGTCGAAGGTATCCTGAAAGCGTTTTTCAACCTGTGAGGCGGCGTCCAGCGCCCCGCGCAGGTCCTCCTGCAGGAGGTAGCGGATTTCCATATACCCGTGGGCCATCCTCCCGTGCACGTCCGGCCGGGGCTCCGGCAGGGTCACGGTGTTGAGGTTGGCGGGACGCTCCGGGTCCAGGACGTAATCCGGCCGATAGGGTGGCAGGAAGGCATCCGCCTGGGCCTGATCGGGCACCTCGAAGGGCATGTAGGTGTGGGAGAGGAGGTAGCCGTCATAGCAGACCATGACCGGGATGCTGGTCTGCTCGGCCAGCAGGAAGGCCTTGAGCACCGCGTCGATGATCTGCTGGTGGTCGTTGACATACATCTGGATCCAGCCGGTGTCGCGCTGGGAGATGGAATCCTGATGGTCGTTCCAGACGGTCCAGGGCGAGCCCACGCCCCGGTTGACCACGCACATCACGATCGGCAGCCGGGCGCCTGCCGCCCAGTGGATCTGTTCGTGCATGTACAAAAGCCCGTTGGCGCTCGTGGCGGTGAAGGCCCGCGCCCCGGCGCTGGCGGCCGCGATGCAGACTGCCAGGGCCGAATGCTCGCTCTCCACCGGGATGTACTCGGCTTGCATGTCGCCGGATTCGATGTATTCCGAGAGCTTCTCCGTGACCGGGGTCTGGGGGGTGATGGGGTAGGCCGCGATCACCTGGGCCCGGGCGAGTTTCACCCCCAGGGCGGCGGCCACATTTCCGGATTCAATGATGTGCATCGTCGGCCTGGTCCTCCTCTGTGATGAAGCGGGCTTCCTCCACCATGGTGATGGCCTTGGTGGGGCATTCCTCGGCACAGATGCCGCAGCCCTTGCAGTATTCGAGGTCGATGGTGGGCGGGATGGTCTGGGTGATCACCGCATCGGGGCAGTACAGCCAGCAGATGAAGCAGGCCTTGGCGTTGCGTTTGACCGGGATGCAGAGATTCGGATCCAGCACGGGGCGTAACACCCGCCAGGAGCCGGTCCGTCCGCCGTCGCCGGGGCCGGTTTCGCTGTGCGATGTGATCTTTCCGCATTCCCTGGTGCCCATCTTAAGCCCCTCCGATACAGGTCTGATCGTACGCCAGGCCCGCGGCCCGGGCGTTTTCTTCCGGTTTGATGCCCTGGAATTCCTCGCGGATGGCCTGGGTCAGGAGCCCCATATCCATATTCATGAAGTCGCAGGCCCGCGCCAGGCTGCCGATGATGCCGCTGTTGACCACGCCCTTGGGCAATCCGGCCTGACCCGCGAGCGAGGTGATGTCGCAGGTCGCCACCCTGATGCCATTGGATGCGTAGTTGGTCGGTTTAAGAGGCGAATTCAGCACCAGGGTTCCCCGGTCCTTGAGCCCGTGCAGGACATCCACCTCGCCCAGTAGTAGGTGGTCGAGCACCACCACCACGTCCGGGAATTCGATCGGCGAGAGGTCGTAGATCTTGTCCCGGGAAATCTTGAGGGAGGTGAATACCGGGGCCCCCCGGCGTTCCGTGCCGAAGGTGGGCACCATGACGATGCCCCGGTAGCCCGCCTCAAAGCCTGCCTTGGCGACGATCTTGGCGGCCGTAATGGCGCCCTGGCCACCCCGGCCGTGCCATCTGATTCCGATCATGTCTGTCTTCATTCTCTCCACCTGCAGGCCTTTCTCGCCTGTCGTACGTGTGTGCGTTCATGATGCCTATCGGATGAACGCACCGATGCAATTAATACACAACGATCAGGATTTCAATTCGGAATCACCCATTTGTTGTAGCTCTTGAGGAGCAGGAAGGTTTCGGTCTTGCCGATGCCTTCGATGCCCGAGAGCTCATTGGAGAGGAAGTGGATGATGCCCCTGTTGGAATCCACGAGGATCTCGACCAGGAAATCGTAGCGGCCGGAGACGACCGCGACGTTCCGGACGCTCGGCAGCTCCGCGATCTGGCGTCCGATACTCTCGAGGCCGGAGGCGGATTGGACTTCCAGGGCGATCAGCGCCACCACCTGGTCTTCGAAGGCCTCGTGATTGATCAGACCGGAGATGCGCACCTGTCCGGACTGAATCAGCCTGTTCAGGCGATTCCGTATGGTAGCCTCCGCCAGGCCGAGGTTCTGGGCCATGGCCTTGGCCGTGATCCGGCCGTCATGCGCGAGGAGATCGATGATCAAGCGATCGGTTTCGTCAAAGCGCTCCCTTGTCAATGTGTTCACACCGCCTTCCTGAGGATCCTCAAGCGACTATATATCAATCCGATTTTTTGATCAAGGCACATACTTTGCATTGTTTATTGAAAAACGTGGCATAGGACGTGCGAGCTGACGGGGAGGGATGAATATGATCGTAAAGGAACTCAACCAGAGAGGGCAGAGTCGGCCCCAGTTTTCAAAGGATTATGGGCCCACCCGACCGCTGGCCCTCTTCACGGAGAGCATGGTCGCGCTCCTCTCCAGTACCACCACCCACTCGGCCTTCGTGGACCTTGTTTCCCTCATGGGGCAGACTTTTCCCCTGGCCGCCCCCTCGGTGTACGTGCTGCAGGAGACTGGTGCGGCCAAGGTGTATTCGGTGCTCGAACGGGATCAGGGCGGCAGGGACGATGCCGTGCGCGTGCTGGGCACCAAGCAGTTCTCCTATGTACGCCTGCAGATCGGGGGGCACCCCCCCATGCTCAAGGAGCGTCTGGATCTCACCCTCATGGGAAGCTCCCAGGTGCGGGTGATCGTGTCGATCAACTCGGGGATTCATGACGAGATCTTCCGTGAATGGGTCAAATTATTGGCGCCCGCCGTGGCAAAAATGATGGATAACGAGCAGCTGCGGGACCTCGCCTTCCGGGACGCCCTGACCGGGGTGATGAACTACCGGGCCTTCAGGGAGATGGTCCAGGCCGAATGCGACCGCTGCTGCCGCTATAACACCACCTTTTCCCTCATCATGCTGGATATCGACTGGTTCAAACGCATCAATGACCGTTTCGGCCATCAGATGGGCGATTCAGTGCTTAGAGATGTGGCCGTACGCCTGCTGCAGTGCGTACGCAAGTCGGACCTCGTGTTCCGCTATGGCGGCGAGGAATTCGCGATCCTCATGCCCCATACCGACCTGGAAAAGGCGCTCAACCTGGCGGAACGGATCCGGCGCGCCGTGGAACGCATGCGCTTCGGGGGCGATACGGGCATCACGGTCAGCCTGGGGGTGAGTCAATATGAGGATGGACTTGCCCCGCACGATCTTGTAAAACGCTCGGACAGGGGACTCTATCTCGCCAAGGAGAAGGGCCGCAACCGAACCGAAACGCTCCACAGGGATGGGAAATGAATATCGATAAGCTGCTCAACGTGAAGAACGGGGTGGTCGTGCAAACCTCCGGCGGGGCCCAGCTGTCCGGCCGGGTGGTGGAGATCGGGGACCAGGATGAGTTCGTCTTCGCCCCCGATAGCGCCGAGGAGATCCAGGACGGAACCCTGGTGAAGATTTCCGATGGCAAGGATTCCGTGCTCTCCACCGTCAGGGCCAGGGGGGACGCCGGCATCCGCATGGCGATCGAATGCAATGTGTCGCCGGGGCAGGAACGCCGGCAGGACGTGCGCATCTACGACAAGATCTATTTCCAGGAAAGGCTCATCTGCCATGCCGTCGATAAGGGCCGCGCCCTGGTTGAGGCCCTGGAACGCATCCGGGCCAACAAGCTCATTATCGATTCCTTTCTCAAGGGTAAATACGGCCCCCCGGGGGCCGACGAGATACCCCATACCCGGGAGGCGCCTTTCAACCAGGCCCTGTGGGAGGTCAACCGCAAGCTGGATCTGCTTATCCATATGACCCTGACCGCGGATTTCAGAACCCTCATGCAGACCTCCCCGGCCGAGGTGAACATCTCGGCCTCGGGCATCCGCTTTATCACGAACCATGCATATGCCGAAGGGGATGTCCTGGAGGTGGAAATGATTCTGCCCATGGTCCCCCTGTTGTTCATGCGCCTGGCCGCGGAGGTCATCCGCGTCAAGCCGGTCACGAGCTATGAGGTCGAGCGCTTCGCCGTGGCCACCCGCTTCCTGGAGACCGACCCCGGAGACAAGGACGACATCATCCGCTATCTGTTCCGGCGTCAGCGGGAGATCCTCAGGCGCCGGCAGGGCGCTCGCTGAGGCCTACCGGCCGGCCCCGAGAAGTCTTCACCTCAAGCGACATCCCCCCGCACAAGGAGGCATCCCTATGGGCGAGGGAAGGTCTTCTGTCTCAGCCGAAGGCCGCCCTCCATGGTCTGTTGCCTTGAGAAACGCTGTCCTTGCCTGATGCACTCCGGGCAAGGGGCGGCATTTCGCATTGACACCGGATAACCGAGCCGCCTATAGTCAGTCCCTGTGGAGCTCAAAGGCCGGATTTTCTCTGGAACACTGCTCGTCCTGGTGGTTCTCGCTGCCCTTGTCACCCTGGATGCCTATCGCCAGGTGCAAAAGATCGACGACGGATCACTCTGGCATCTGCCGTCACGGATCTACGGCCGGCCGTGTACCATAACGGCGGGAACGGATATCGAGCTGCTTGGACTGACAGGGAGGCTGGAACGACTGCGCTACCGCGAGGTGGCAACGGTGAGCACCCCCGGGGAATATGCGAGCTCTCCTTCCGGGATTACGATCTACCTGAGGGGCTTCCGTGAGGCCGGGCGTCAGGAGCCCCCCCGTAAGGTGAGTCTGGCCCTCGATGGGGCGCTGGTGCGCGGCGTGACCGAGTTGGAGACGCGTGCCGAGCTGGCGCACATCGCGCTGGAGCCCGAATGTCTGGCCGAGGTCTTCGGCGAAGGCTATGAGGATCGCAGCATCGTGCAATTGAGCGATTGTCCCGCCGCGCTGATCGATGCCATCATTGCCACCGAGGACCGGCGTTTCTATGCGCACCGCGGCATCGACCTGCGCTCCGTGATACGGGCGGCGCTGGTGAATCTGAGATACGGCGGGATCCGCGAGGGGGCCTCCACCATAACCCAGCAACTCATCAAGAATCTGTTCCTTTCCAGTCAGCGGACCTTCTGGAGGAAGTGCCGCGAGGTATGGATCACGCTCGTCATGGAGGCGGTCTATTCCAAGGACGAGATCCTCGAGCTCTACCTCAACGAGGTCTATATGGGGCAGTGGGGCCATGCCGGGATCTACGGCGTGGGCCGGGCGGCACGGCTGTTTTTCGACAAGGAGCCCTCCGCGCTCAGCCTGGAGGAGGCGGCGCTTCTGGCGGGTATCATCCGAGCCCCGAACCGCTATTCCCCATATGCCTTTCCGGCCCGGGCCCTGGCGCGGCGCAACACCGTGCTGGAACTCATGCGTGACGAGGGCAAGCTGGACGCTCCGGCCGTTGAGCTGGCCCTGAAATCCGAGATGGCGGTCGTGCCTCTGCCCCCCCGACAGAGACTGGCTCCCTATTTCATTGACCATATCCTGGAGACCATCCGGGAGCGTTATCCCGTGAGCCTGCTGGCACGGGGGGGGTACCACATCTCGACCACGATCGATCCGCACATTCAGCGGGTGGTGGAGGACCGTCTCGCCCGGGGCATCGAGCACCTTTCGCGCGGCGCTGTCCCTGCGCTGCAGGGGGCGGCGGTAGTCTGCGATCCCTCCACCGGTGAGATCCTGGCCATGGCGGGGGGCAGGGACTACGCGGAAAGCCAGTTCAACCGGGCCACGAATATCACGCGGCATGTGGGCTCGCTGATCAAACCCGTGATCTACTACACCGCCCTGCGCCGGGGCTATACCCTGGCGAGTCTGGTCCAGGATGACCCACTCAGCCTGGAGATGGGGGATGGTTCGCCGTGGCGCCCGGAGAACTATGACCATATGAGCCACGGCGAGATCATGCTGGTGGACGCCCTGATACATTCCTACAATCTCGCCACGGTCAGGCTGGGGCGGGCGCTCGGGAGCGGCAACGTGATCTTTGAGATGCAGCAGATGCTGCCCTCTCTGGCGGTAGCGGACAACCCGTCCGTCCTCCTGGGGGCCGTACCGTGCTCCCCGCTCGATGTGGCCATGCTCTACTGCGGCCTTGCCAACGGCGGATGCCGGGTGCGCCCCCGGGTGTACAGCGCGATCGAGAACGAGCACGGAACCGTGGTGGAGCAATGTGCCCCTTCCGAGCCCGTGAGGGTGTGGGACGCCTCGGTGGTCTATCTGATGAATGCGGCGCTCAAAGATGTGCTCGTGACAGGGACCGCCCGCGCGGCACACCTCTACGGCATGCCCGCCAACGTCTGCGGCAAGACGGGCACCACCGACGAGGAGCGCGACGCGTGGTTCGTGGGCTTCACCCCCGAGCTGGTGGTGGCGGTCTGGATCGGAAACGACGAGTACCTGCCGGTGGGTCTGACCGGGGCCACCGGCGCGCTGCCCGTGGCCTCCATGATCATGGGTGCGATCACGCGGCCGGGGCCAGTGTCTCCCCCGGACGACATCGTGCTGTGCGCCGTGGACCCCGCCAACGGCAAGCGGGCCTCGCGCTGGAACAGCAACCGGCGCACGTTGCCCTTTATCCGGGGCACCGAACCCACCGAGGTCTCGCGCGAGGACCTTCCGGGGATCCTGAAATTCTTCCGGTCCGTCTTTTAGTCGCTCTGGGTCAGATTCCCTGCTGATTGCACCATCGACAGGGTTCCAGGGCTTGCCCTGGGGTGCATACCCCTGATGATAAAATTCTTGAAAGAGGACTTAAGGAAAACTTCTTGCAAGAAGTTTTCCTTAAGTCCCGTGAGACTAGCCGTGTCTGTCTTCTTAAAGTTCTCTCAATTGGATCAGGGTGCCCTGGTCTGTGGCGGGGTGGTTCGGTCACCCGGCGCCGGGATGCGGCGCGGCAGGCCTGAGGAGATGCGGGAGGCCGTCTGGCTGTCGCCCATGGAGGTGAAGGCCGCGGCGAGCTGGGAAAGCAGGGCGGGGTTGCCGCGGGACAGTTTGAGGGCCTCATCCAGATAGCCTTTCCCCTGCGCGGGCTGTCCGGTTTTCCAGAGGCCCAGCCCGAGGCGCAGCGCGATGTGGGGGCCGTATGGACGGGTATTTCCCAGCGAGTCTTTGAGCTGGGCATAGACCGAGATGGCGCCCTCGTAGTCGCCCTTTTCCCAGTAGGCGTTGGCCAGGCCGAGCTGGGCCTTGGTCAGCCCCGGCTTCAGCCTCAGGGCCTGCAGGTAGTTATGGATGGCATGATCGTACTGGTGCATCATCATCTGCGCCAGGGCCAGGTTGCTGATGGCCAGGTAGTCGTAGGGCAGGTATTCTATGGCCCGCATACACAGGTCGGCGGCCTCCTGGTAGCGACCCTGTCGGATGTAGAGCTCCGAGAGGTTGACATTGGCCGGGCTCGAGCGCGGGTATTTCGCCAGGGTGTCCTCCCACAGCGTGAGGGAATTCTGCCAGATGTCGTTCTGTCGCACGGTCATGGCCGCATAGCCCCCTGTAAGGCAGGCGATGAGAGCGGCAGCTACCAGCATCGGGAAGCGCGGCGAGAGGCCCGGCAGGGTCAGGCGCCATTGCCAGAGTAGCGTAAGGACATAACCCAGAAGGACGCACCAGCTCAGGGAAGGCAGCAGCGCATAGCGGTCAGCCATGATCTGGGCTATGGGCAGGACATGGGCGACCGGCAGCAGGAAGAGGTAGAACCAGACCACGAAAAAGGCGATCAGCGCCTTTCTGCGCACGACGGCGATCATTGCCCCGGTCACGATCAGCAGGTTGGTTCCCAGGAAGGCCCAGGCCTGCCAGCTCTTGGGGTCGGTGGAGAGCTCGATGGGATAGTCGGCCGCGTAGTTGATATGGAAGCCGATCAGGGCGATGTAACTGACGAAGATCTGCGAGACGGCCAGCAGATTGGTCCCTACGGAGCCCCCGTGCCAGGGTTTGATGCCGCCGGCATCCGACATGGTGCTAAGGAGTCGCCAGATGAGGGGGATCACGAGGATCAGCAGGGGCAGGTACACGAGCAGGCGTCGCTTCCAGAAGGCGCGCGTCGGCTTCTGGCGATGGATCAGGAGATCCAGGACGATAAGGACCACGGGGAGCACCAGGGCCGTGGGTTTGGAGAGGATGGCGAGGATCAGGGCCACCAGGCACAGCGCCCCGTGGACGCGCGCCCCGGAGCGCGCCCTGAGAAAGGCGTACAGGCACACGAAGGTGAAGAGCCCCAGGAGGGGCTCCTTGCGTGCATAGAGCCAGGTGACACTCTCCACGTGGACCGGGTGCACGGCATAGATGAGGGTGGTCAGGCTCGCCCAGATGACGGGAACCCGGTCATCCTCACTCAGGAGGTCGAAGAGCTCCCGCAGGAACAGCCAGCAGGCGATGATCATGAAGGTGTAGAGCCAGATGCTGTGCAGGTGCATCCCCGGGACGGGATTTTCCCCGAAGAGGGCGAAGTCGAGCATGTACGAGAGGTCGCGCACCGGCTGGAAGGTGGAGCCCGCCCGGGGGGTGAGGACCTCCCGGAGATTTTCGGGGGTGAGGGCCTGCAGGGTGGTGCGGGAGAACAGTGCCGGGTCGTCCCAGTTGGTGGGGAGGTTGTCAAGGGTGTTGTAGTAGAGGGCCAGGATCAGGACGGGCAGGGCCAGGAGAAAGAGGAGATGGGCGCGGTTTGAAGGTGTTGGCAAGGGTTCTTTCCTTTCAGGTGGCGGCATCAGGCGGGTAAGCGGCCATCCCCCGGGGCGAAGAACTCCGGAGCGAAGCCGGCCGGCATCCTGGTGTGCATGATATCGCGCGTATCAAGCGGGGATAATGCATCGGCTGGATCGCAGATGCGGGCAGAGGTTATCAAGGCCATAAGGTCCTGTATCGGCTGGTCCGCAGTGCGGCTTGAGGGGGTGCCCGTTTGGCACCACCGGTGGACAATGCGGCGCAGGGCTGATATACTTCTGTGGCGATTCCGCAAGGGGAGGAAGTCACGATGGTAGCTCACCGGATGAAGGCGTATGCGCAGAGTTCTTCGTGGATTCGCCGCATGTTCGAGGAAGGCACCCGACTGAAGGCCATTCACGGCCCGGACAGGGTCTATGATTTCAGCCTGGGGAACCCGGATGTTCCCCCCCCGCCGCAGGTGCTCGAGGCCATGGCCGCCCACGCACGGGGCATGTCCCACGGCTATATGGCCAACGCCGGCTATCCCGAGGTGCGCGCCCAGGTCGCCGCGCACGCCTCCAAGATGTACGGGGTGGATCTTGCGGCCGAGGATATCATCATGACCTGTGGCGCTGGCGGTGGTCTGAATGTCGTGCTCAAGGCCATCCTGGATCCCGGAGATGAGGTCGTGGCCATCGCCCCCTATTTCGTGGAGTACGGTTTCTATGCCGAGAATCATGGGGGGCGCCTGGTGGCGGTGGCCTGTGACGAGACCTTTCTGCCGGATGCCGAGCGCATTCGCAAGGCCCTGACCGCGCGCACCAAGGCCCTGATCATCAATTCACCCAACAACCCCAGTGGCCGGGTCTATCCCCGGGGGATCCTGGAGAACCTGGCACACGTGCTGGCAGACCATCCCCAGGTGCTGCTCATCTCCGACGAGCCCTATCGGGGGATCGTCTACGACGGCCACGAGGTCCCCTCGGTGCTGGCGGTTTCTCCCAACACGGTCGTGGTGACCTCGGCCTCGAAGGAGCTCTCCCTGGCCGGACAGCGCATCGGCTATATCGCCCTGAGCCCTCAGGTCTCCGAGCGCGAGGAACTGCTCGGCGCCATGGTCCTGGCCACGCGCATCCTGGGCTTCGTCAATGCCCCGGCGCTCATGCAGCGCGTCTATGCCGAATGCCTGAACGAGCGTGTGGATGTGGCCCTCTATGCCCGGCGCCGCGATGCCCTGCGCGCGATTTTCGACGCGTCGGGCCTGTCCTATGCACCCCCGGAAGGCACCTTCTACCTCTTCGTGAAATCCCCGCTACAAGACGAGACGGTCTTCTGCCAGGAATTACTCAAGGAGCGGATCCTGGCTGTGCCAGGGCGGGGGTTCGGCTATCCGGGCTATGTGCGTTTCGCCTACTGCGTCGATGAGCGTACGATCACGGGCGCCTCCCCGGGGATAGGCCGTGTGATGGAACGCCTGTGAGGTCTGTGGTTTACAGATAATAGCCGAGGATCTTTTTGTGCTGCAGTTCCTCGATGGCCCCGGGGTCGTCCCGGACCGACCGCATGCAGTAGTTTCTCCAGTGTCTCACCGCCTCCGGGAGGGAGGTGAAGGTCCTCTGCCGCACGATCTCGCCCCGGGAATCCTTGACGGCCATGTACCGGTTGGGGTTTCTGGTCTTGATGAGCTTGAAGCCCCCGTATTCGTCGATGATCTGGTACCCGCCGTAGTCATTCAGATATCTGAGGTCGACGACTTCATCGCTGAATACCGCCATGTCTCTTCCTCCCAGGCCAAAATAATCGCTCATTGAGGTCGAGATGCTCACGGAGAGGATGGTGGGGCACCTTCTCCCGATGCCGCTCCATTTTATCGGCAAGGGGCGCCCCAGGTCAAGGCCCATTACGGAAAGAGGACGGATCCGGGACAGTGTGCCCGCCCCGGTGTGTATGGCGGTCTCCCGGGGCAGAAAGGGGGGTGGTCCGGGACCTGCTCCGGCTCTCATAGGCATGATTTAAAGCCGCTTCCTTGACAAGCGCCGGGAACCATTTATGATTGATAAGGGATGACCATTATGTCAGGAGGTGGCGTATGAACAAGTCGGATATGATCACACAGCTCTCCGAGAACATGGCGCTGCACCCGAAAAAGGCCGAGGTCGTGGTGAATACCATTCTCAACTCGATGGTGCGGGCCATGCAGCAGAACAAGCGGGTTGAGGTGCGTGGCTTCGGCAGCTTCGTGATCCGGAAGTATCATCCCTATGTGGGGCGCAATCCCAAGACCGGCGAAAGGATTCATGTGGATGCCAAGCGTCTCCCGTTCTTCAAGACCGGCAAGAACATGAAGATCAGGGTCAACAGCCAGGTCTGATGGTACGTCACGATCATTGGACAAGCAAAGCCTTGCCCTGCGGCCTGGAGGGCAGGATTTCCCTGGTATGAATCACGCCCCCTCACCGGCAGGCGGGCTTTGCCTGTTGGCTGTGCTGTGAGAGGCCCGTGCGGGGGGGTGTCTCGTGCGGGTCTAGAACGGAATGTCGTCGAACTCGTCGCTTCCCGTGGGGCCGGAATATTCAGGGTGGGGCTCGCCTGCCGGCGCGGACATGCGCTCCGTGCCCCCGGAGGGGGTCAGGATCTGCATCTGGCTGGCGACGATCTCGGTGGTGTAGCGCTTATTGCCGTCCTTGTCGTCCCAGGAGCGGGTCTGTATGCGACCCTCGATATAGACCTGCTTGCCCTTGGAGAGCAGTTTGGCACAGTTTTCTGCCAGTTTTCCCCAGGTGACGATGCGGTGCCACTCGGTACTCTCCTGGAGTTCCCCGTTGGTGTCCTTCCATCTCTCGCTGGTGGCGATGGTGAAGTTGGTCACCGCTCTGCCGCTGGGGGTAAAGCGCATTTCCGGATCCCTCCCCAGATTCCCAATCAGCATCACCTTGTTCAGTGATCCCGCCATAGTCACCTCCCCAATTTTCACTGCAGGCTAACGGGGTTGCGCCCATAAGTCAAGATCAAAGGGGCCTCCGGTTTTCATACCCATGATTGCCGCCGGTTTCCCGCCCGCGGGTGCCCTGCTGCATATTGACACCCCTGCATGCCATACGTTAAACCATGACACATGGCATACCATAAAAACACCAAATACATCTTCATTACGGGCGGGGTGCTCTCTTCTCTGGGCAAGGGGCTGGCCGCGGCCTCCATCGGTGCCATCATGGAGGCGCGTGGGCTCAAGGTCTGCAACATCAAGCTGGATCCCTACATCAATGTGGACCCCGGAACCATGAGCCCCTTTCAACACGGAGAGGTCTTCGTGACCGAAGACGGGGCCGAGACGGATCTGGATCTCGGTCACTACGAGCGCTTCACCCAGGCGCAATTGAGCGCCCACAACAACTTTACCAGCGGGCAGGTCTACGATGCGGTCATTCAGAAGGAGCGCAGTGGCGAGTATCTCGGCAAGACCGTCCAGGTCATCCCGCACATCACGGACGAGATCAAGATGCGCATCACGGATGCGGCCGACGGCTACGACATTGCCATCGTGGAGATCGGCGGCACCGTGGGGGATATCGAGTCGCTGCCCTTTCTCGAGGCCATCCGGCAGTTCGCCTTCGATTTGGGCAAGAGCAACGTGCTCTACATCCACCTGACCCTGGTGCCCTACCTCCCCACGGCCGGCGAGCTTAAGACCAAGCCCACCCAGCATTCGGTCCAGAAGCTCCGTGAGATCGGGATTCAGCCCCAGATCCTCCTGTGCCGCTCCGAACGGCGGTTCTTGGATGATGTGAAGGAAAAGATCGCCCTGTTCTGCAACGTGGAAAAGTCGGCCGTGATCAATGCCGTGGATGTGGACAACATCTACCAGGTGCCGCTCGAATTCCACCGGCAGGGCCTCGACGAGAAGATCGTCGAGTATCTCAACATCTGGACCAGGGAACCCCAGATGCACGCCTGGGAGGAACTGCTGCACCGCATTGCCGGCCTCAAGCAGGAGGTCACTATCGCCATTGTCGGCAAGTACGTGAAGCTCACCGAGTCGTACAAGAGCCTCAACGAGGCCCTGGCCCACGCCGGATTTGCCAACGACGTCAAGGTCAACCGCATCTATGTGGAGGCGGACAAGCTGCGGGATGACGGTGATCTCGCCGGCAGTTTCCGGGGCATCGACGGGATCCTCATCCCGGGGGGATTCGGCGAACGGGGGATCGAGGGCAAGATCCTGGCGGTCAAGTATGCCCGGGAAAGCCGGGTCCCCTTCTTCGGGATCTGTCTGGGCATGCAGCTGTGTGTGGTGGAGTATGCCCGGCATGTCTGCGGCATGGAGAAGGCCAACAGCGCCGAGTTCGACGAGGGCACCCCCTATGCGGTGATCGACTTCCTTCCCGATCAGCGCACCATCACCCGCAAGGGCGGAACCATGCGGCTGGGGGCCTACCGCTGTGCCCTGACCCCCGATACCCGGGCCATGCAGGCCTATCACAAGCCGGAGATCTCTGAACGACACCGGCACCGCTATGAGTTCAACAGTGCCTTTGAGGAGCGCCTGCGTGATGCGGGGCTCCTGATCAGCGGCCGCAATCCGGAGTCATCCCTGGTGGAGATCGTGGAGCTTAAAGACCATCCGTGGTTTGTCGGTTGCCAGTTTCATCCGGAGTTCAAATCCAAACCCATGGCGGCTCACCCCTTGTTTTGGGATTTCATCAAGGCCAGCCTTGCGCACAAGACAGGTGCGGGGCAATGAGACCGGTCAGCGTCGGCGATATCACCATCGGATCGGGCGAATTGGTCCTGATTGCGGGTCCCTGCGTGATCGAGTCGCGCCGGCATGCCCTTTGCCTGGCGCAAAGCCTGCGCGAGATCGCCGATAGGGTGGGGCTGCCCTTCATCTTCAAGGCCTCCTTCGACAAGGCCAACCGATCGTCCATCAGCGCCTACCGTGGGCCGGGCCTGGAGGAAGGGCTCGATATCCTGGGGGAGATCAAGGAAAGGGCCGGGGTGATGGTCACCTCGGACATCCACGAGCCCTCCCAGGCGCAAGCGGTGTCAAAGGTGCTGGATCTGCTCCAGATCCCGGCCTTCCTGAGCCGGCAGACGGACCTCCTGGTGGCGGCGGCGGAGACCGGACTGCCGATCAACATCAAGAAGGGGCAGTTCCTGGCCCCCTGGGACATGCGCAATGTCCTCAACAAGGTCATGAGTGCGGGGAATACTCGTATCATGCTCACCGAGCGGGGGGCCTCGTTTGGCTACAACAATCTGGTGTGCGATCTTAGATCGCTGGCTATCATGCGCTCCCTGGGGGTTCCCGTGGTCCTGGATGTCACGCACAGCCTCCAGCTTCCCGGTGGCCGGGGCGACGCCTCGGGCGGCAACCGGGAGTACATCGTGCCCCTGGCCCGGGCCGGGGTGGCCTTCGGGGTGGATGCCCTTTTTCTGGAGGTGCACGATAACCCGGAGCAGGCCCTGAGCGATGGCCCCAATTCCCTCGATCTCGGCCATCTCGAGGCGCTCCTCAACCAGGTCCTCGCCATCCACCAGGCGGTGTCCGTATGACCATCAAGGTCCTCGTGCTGGACGTGGATGGCGTGATGACCGATTCCAGGGTCTACTTTACGGAAGATGGCTCGGAGATGAAGGCCTTCAACACCAAGGACGGCCATGGGATAAAGCTCCTCATGCGCGCCGGGCTTGATGTGGCCATCATCACCGGCCGGACCTCGAAGGCGCTGGAGCACCGGGCGCGGGATCTGGGGATTCGGCATGTGCTTCAGGGATCCAAGGACAAGCGCGCCTCGCTCCTGGAACTTTCCCGGACGCTTAAGGTCGATCCCGGCGAGATGGCCTACATGGGGGACGATGTGGTCGATCTCCCTGCCATGCGGCTGTGCGCCCTGAGCTTTGCACCGGCAGATGCCGTCAAGATGGTCAGGGAGAGGGTGGACGTGGTCACCGAACTGCCCGGGGGCTATGGGGCGCTGAGGGAGGCCGTGGAAATCCTTCTCAGACGGGTCGGCCTCTTTGATGCGGTCATGGAGCGTTATGTGGTATAAGTGGCTGGGGCTCGGCGTCCTGTGCCTGATGGGCGGATATTTCCTTCTCAGTGGTGAGAGACAGGGGCCGGTCGAGCAGAAGGGGCCACTGTTAAGGCTGGCTGAGGATATCGTCATGAACGAGCGCGACCTGTCGGCACGTGAGGGCCTGACCACGATTACCGCACGACGGGCCGAGGAAAGGGATGATCAGACCGTGATCCTGGATGAGTTCGAGATCTCCCAAGCGCCGAATTTGATCATGAAGGGCCGTCTTGCCCGGTACGACATGCACGCGTCGGTGCTGTATGTCACCGGGCCCGTGAGCGTGACCACCGGGGACGGAATTCAGGCGACCCTCACCGGTCTCGTCTGGCAGAGGGATGCGGGGACGGCCCGCACGGACAATCCCGTACAGGTCGTGATGGAGCAGGGGACGGTCGAGGCGGCACGGGCCGAGTTCGACGATGACTTCGGCCGTATCCGATTTTCTGGTGGTGTACATGCGAAGATTTCTCCCCATCTTATTGATCGCTAGTGTTTGTCTGTCCGGGATACTCGCCGCTGCGGAACTCAAGGCCCAGGAGGTCAGGGCCGATATGATAGAGGTGGATGCGGACAGGATGGATGTCTTTGCCGATGAAGGGAAGGCGGTCTTTCAGGGCAGTGTAAACGCCACCAAGGGGGGCATGCTCCTTTTGAGTGATAGGCTCACCCTGATGTTTGACAAGACCACCAAAAAGGTCAGGCGCATGCTTGCGGAAGGGGAGGTGCGCATCACCTGGGAGGACAAGAAGGCCAGCTGTGACCAGGCGGAATATATGCTGGAATCAGAAAGGATCGTCTTTACGGGCGATGTGGTGATCACCAGGGGCGAGGAACTGCTGCGTGGGCAGAAGGTTACGGTGGACACCGCCGAAAACCGACAGGTCGTGGAAGGCGAGGGTTCCCGGGTGAAGATCCGGGTGCTCACCGGTGAGGAAACGGGGATACTCCAGTGGGAGAAGTGAGGCTCAGGGCCCTCGACCTGGAGAAGAGCTTCGGGCGGGCCCGCATCATTACGGGGCTATCGATCGCCTGTGCACCGGGTGAGATCATCGGACTGCTGGGACCCAACGGGGCCGGGAAGACCACCACCTTCTACATGGTCGTAGGCCTGATCAGGCCCGACTCCGGACGGGTCTATCTGGGAGAGGAGGATGTCACCAGGCTGGATCTGGCGCAAAGGGCGGCCCGCGGCATCGGGTATCTACCCCAGGAGGCCTCGGTCTTCCGGGGGCTGAGCGTGGAGGAGAATATCATTGTTCCGCTGGAGGCCAAGGGGTTTCGGGGGCCGGCGCTCAGACAAAGGCTGGACGAGATCGTCTCCGGCTTCGGACTGGATGCGGTCAGGACCCACAAGGGGGTTTCCCTCTCGGGAGGCGAGCGCCGGCGGGTGGAAATCGCCCGGGCCATGGCCCTGAATCCCCTGTATCTGCTCCTGGACGAACCCTTTGCGGGCATCGATCCGATCACGGTCAAGGATATCCAGGGCATGATCGTGGACTTGAAAAAAAAGGGAATCGGTGTCATTATTACAGATCATAATGTGAAAGAAACTCTGAAGATATGTGATCGGGCCTACATCATTCATCAGGGTGGTGTCATAGAGGAAGGGACTCCGGAAAAGGTGATTGCAAACGAGCACGTGAGAGCGATTTATGTCGGAAATGATTTCTCGCTGAACTAAGGACAGGAGAGGATATGGCACTGGAGCTCAAACAGCATCTGAAGATGGCGCAACAGCTGATCATGACGCCTCAGCTTCAGCAGGCCATCAAACTTCTGCAACTCTCCCGCCTTGAATTGAAGGACTACATCACCGAGGAACTGGAAACCAACCCGCTACTGGAGTTGGGTGCGGCGGTCCCGGAGAGGGACCAGGATTCGCAGGAGGCCGCC
The DNA here is from genome assembly GCA_964618975.1 of uncultured Bacteriovoracaceae bacterium. Taxonomy (GTDB): domain Bacteria; phylum Desulfobacterota; class Desulfomonilia; order UBA1062; family UBA1062; genus CAZUDI01. The sequence continues at coordinate 21,967 of CAZUDI010000015.1, forward strand.
GATCAGCTCAAAAGGCGCTGGGAGGCCTATCTGGAGACCTACGGCCAGGACAATATCCCCTATTACGAGGACGATGATCGCCCCTCGCTGGAGGCGACCACCTGCCGCGAGGAAGGCTTGACGGAACACCTCATGTGGCAGCTGTGCATGAACGACTTCAGCGAGGTCGAGCGCGAGGTTGGGGTTTTCATCATCGGCAACCTTGATGGCAACGGCTTCCTCTCCATGGAGATCGAGGACATCTGTGCGGCTACGGGGGTGACCCAGGCAGTGGCCCAGGGGGTGCTCGAGAGGATCCAGGGCTTTGATCCGCCGGGGATCGCCGCGCGTGACCTCAAGGAATGCCTGCGCATCCAGGCCCGCTACTTGGAGCTCGAGGATTCCCTGGTCTGGCGGATGATCGATACCCACCTCGAGGACCTGCAGACCAAGAATTACGATAAGATCGCCCAGGAACTGGATGCGTCGGTCCAAGAGGTGGCCATTGCCGCTGAGATCATCACGAATATGGAGCCGCGCCCGGCACGGGATTATTCGGATGAACCGCCGCAATTCATCGTGCCGGATATCTATGTGGTGAAGGTGGAGGGCGAGTATCTGGTGGTCCTCAATGAGGAGGATATCCCGGTGCTGAACCTGAACCCGGAGTACCAGAGCATGCTCACCTCGGACACGACCGGAAAGATGGCCCGGGATTATCTGTCGGAGCGTCTCAAGTCGGCCCACTGGCTGATCAAGAGCATCCAGCAGCGGCAGAGCACTCTGTGCAAGGTGACGGAGAGCATCGTCAGGTTCCAGAGGGACTTCCTCGAGCGGGGGATCGGCCAGCTCAAGCCGCTCGTGCTCCGGGACGTGGCGGACGATGTGGGCATGCACGAATCCACCATCAGCCGTGTCACCTCCAACAAGTATGTACACACACCTCAGGGCACCTTCGAGCTGAAATACTTCTTCAACAGCGGGATATCCAGGAGTGACGGAAGCTTCGTGGCCTCGCAGAGCGTCAAGAGCGAGATCGAGAACATCATCCGCAACGAGAACCCGAAGCATCCATTGAGCGACCAGGCCATCGCCGTGCAGTTGAAGGTCAAGGGGGTGAGGATCGCCAGGCGTACCGTAGCGAAGTACAGGGAGTTGCTGGGTATTCTTCCTTCGAACCGCAGGAAGAAGCACTACTGATCAAGCTCGGTTAAGGAAAGGGGGCGCTATGCATATCGACATCACTTTCAAGAACATGGACACTTCCGATGCCTTGAAGGACTATACGACCAAGCGGTTGTCCAGGATCGAGAAATATATCGACCGACCCACCGAGGCCCATGTGGTGCTCTCGGTTGAGAAGATACGCCACAAGGCCGACATAAGCCTGAATGCGGACGGAATCATGATCAATGCGGTGGAGATCACCGAGGACATGTACGCCGCCATCGATATGGTCATGGATAAGCTGGAACGTCAGGTCAAGAAGCACAAGGAAAAGGTGCAGGGGAAAAAGGGTCAGGCACGAGCCTTCCAGGAGAGTACCGTTCAGACGGAGTCTACAGGCCTTCAGCCCCGCGTGGTCCGTGAACGCGATTATTTCGTCAAACCCATGAGTGTGGAGGAGGCCGTGCTGCAGATCGGATTGGACAAGAAGGATTTCATCGTCTTTCAGAACACGGACTCCGATCAGATCAATCTCATTTACAAGCGGCCGGACGGCGATTTTGGACTGATTGAGCCGATGGCATGAAGATTGCTGATATTCTCAGGCCGGAATGCGTCGTTTCCGAAATCAGGGCCAAGACGAAGAAGGACATCCTCACTGAACTCGCCCGCCCCATTGCCGAGGCCTACCATGTGGACCTCAATGAGATGGTCTCGGTATTGTTGAACCGGGAGAAGCTGGGCTCCACAGGGATCGGGGAGGGTGTCGCCATCCCCCACGGGAAGATCCAGGGGCTCAAGAGCATCGCGGCCTCCATCGGCAAGAGCGCAGAGGGGCTGAAATTCGACGCCCTCGACGGCAAACCCTGCCATATCTTCTTTCTCCTCGTGGCCCCGGGCGACTCCATCAGCGGTCACCTCAAGGCCCTGGCCAGGGCCTCCATGCTGCTCAAGAATTCCTCCCTCAGGGAGCGGATCCTGAAGGCCCCCCTGGCGCAGGATATGTACCAGATGCTTGTCGATCAGGACAACCATCTCGACCAGTAACGACCTGCGGCGGGGGGAGGCAGCTCCCCCCGCCGGGGTTTGTCTCCGGGTTCTCTTTCCCCGTATCCTCAGGCCAGGGTCTTCCTGAATCACTCAGGGTTGAATTCCCCGCTGCTTGCAACGGCAAAAGGGTCCTGAGGCTTGCCCTGGGGTTCATGCCCATGATTCGCTCAGGATCGCATTCCCTTCCAGCTCGTGGCGACAAGGAGGGACTCACCCTTAGGGTGCATACCCATGACTGGGGGGTCAATCCTCCTCGGTGAGGCCACTTTCGTAGCGACGGGTGTAGAGGGTGCGTTCGTAGATGCGGGAGAAAGCAGTGAATTCCTGGTCATGGGGGGTGGCTTCGATGATGGAAGAGAATCCGTTGAGCTTGGCGTCGAAGTCGTCGACCATATGAAGGAAGAGGGCCTCTTTGGTCATGGGGAGCTTGGGTGAGCCGAATTCAAGCTGGCCGTGATGGCTGAGGATGATGTGCAATAGCTGCAATTTAAGCTCTTCCGGGAAGCCGTCGATGCGGCCGATTTCCTCGTCGGCCATCCGGGCCGAGAGGTAGATGTGTCCGATGAGCCGGCCCTCGGGGGTCATCTCGATGAGCTTGCCGTAGCTGTATTCATAGATCTTGCCGAGGTCATGCAGCACGGCCCCGGCCAGGATGAGGTCCTTGTTCATGCCCAGGTGTGCGTACATCGGGTACAGGGCAATGATGGCCTTGAGCATCTGCAGTGTGTGCTCGAGCAGGCCTCCCAGATAGTTATGGTGAACCCCTTTGGCCGCTGGCGCGTGCAGGAAGGCCTCGCGGATGTCCTCGCGGCCGAGCAGGGAACGGATGAGCTGGGAGAGGTGCACATCGTTGATGCCGGCGATGATGTCTTCGAGCTCGGCGAACATCTCGGTGATGTCTCCTCGGGATGAGGGCAGGAGGGTGGCGAGATCCACATCCTCTTCGGTGAGCTTCACGACCTTCTCGATCCTGATCTGCAGGGCGTTGTTGAAGGATTCGGTGATGCCCCGGATGCCGATGATGTCTCCGGGTGCAAGGTTGGCCGTGAGCTGCTGGGCGTCCTCCCAGATCATGCCGGGGATCTCCCCGCTGCGGTCGGTGAGGACGACCTTTGCATAGGGTTTCCCGGTGCGGGCGGTGAGCAGCCGTCTGTCCGTGAGCATGAAGACCGCCCGCACCCGCTCTCCGTCCACGAGCTCCGTTACATAGCGTCCCTTGCTGATCATATGGTCTCCTTGTGGGGTATGTATCATGAAAACGATCATTCTGCAAAAGAGAGATGAGGCCGCCGGTCGGGACCGTCAGGAGGCAGGGGGGTGGTTTTCCTGACAGGCCTGAGGGTCGAATTCCCCGCTGCTTGCAGCGGAAAGCAGGGTCAAAAGCTTGCCCTGGGGTTCATACCCATGATTCAGGGGCGGCATTTCATACCCCACCGTGAGACGGGGGTATTGTGTGATGAAGACCTATCCCCGGCATGGAGGGCAGGGAGACGGGCGCGGTCTCTTTGTTAGAATGCCTCGTATGCGCTAAGCATCTCGGAGGAATCATCCGGTCGATCAGCGGTCATGTCAAGCGGCCCCTTGTCCGTGGCGTCTGCATCAGCGTTTGTGACCTGGAAACGCTCCACGGTGCGGGCCAACTGGGCGGCCTCGATGTTCAGGTTGTCCGCCGTGCCCGCGAGTTCCTCCACGGTGGAGGCATTCATCTGGATGGAGGCGTCGATCTGGGCGACAGCGCGGTTCAGTTCGTCGATTCCGCTGGCCTGCTCGGCGGAGGAGGTGGCTATGGCATCCATGGTCTGGGAAAGGCCTTCGATGTGGGTGATGATCTTTTTCAGGGCCTCCCCGGTGCGCTTGACCAGTTCGTCACCGGTCATGACCTTGTTCACGGTGTCCTCGATCAGTTCCCTGACCTGGCGGGCGGCTGTAGCCGAGCGCTGTGCCAGGGCGCGCACCTCGTCGGCCACCACGGCAAAGCCCTTGCCATGTTCACCGGCCCGGGCAGCCTCCACGGCGGCGTTCAGTGCCAGCAGATTGGTCTGAAAGGCCACCTCGTTGACGGTAACGATGATGTCACCGATCTTCTTGGAGGCCTGCGAGATTTCGTCCATGGCATGCATGAGTTCCTGGGAGGCCTCCCCGCTGCTGTTGGCCATCTGGACCATCTTAACGGTTTTATCCAGGCTTTCGGTAGCGTTGGAAGCATTCTGCTTGATCGTCGAGGACATCTCTTCCACGGTGGCTGCAACCTCCTCGATGGCCGAGGCCTGTTCCTGGGTCGACTGTGACAGTCCCTGCGCCCCGGACGACACCTCCTGTGTGGACACGTCCACCTGCAGGGCGGACTGTTTTACCTCCGAGATCACCTGCTCGAGGTTGCCGATGAACGTGTTGAACCAATGGGCCAGATCGCCGATCTCATCCCGGCTGTTCACCGCCAGGCGCATTCTCAGATTGGCTTCGCCTTCGGCGATGTCTCGGAGCATGTCCACTGTCTGACGGATCGGGCGGCTGATGAAGCGGAGGATGATCACCGTGATCAGGCCCAGCGACCCGATTACTATCACCAGGAAGATGATCAGGTTCAGATAGCGCTGGTGCTTTGTGTCGGCACTCACCGTTGAGAGCGCGGACCTGAGATCCTGCGCAAAAGACTGCATGGTGGCCTGCAGTTCCTGCTGCAGATGCCCGGCCTGTTTTTCCACCTGGGAGGTCTTTTCCATGAGGTTCTCGGCAAATACGGAGGAGCTCATGTCCGTATATACCGAACTTGCCAGTTGCGTATAGCTTGTATGTGTATCCATGGTACGTCGGATCTGTGACAGCTTTTCACCGTCGAGCCCCTTCAGGGATGCGATCGTTGCCAGCGCCTCCTGGACCTCCAACGCCTTGGCATCGCCCTTTTTCACGACGCTGGCGTCCACGAGCATGACCGAGTCGGCATAGAGTTTGGCCTGCTCCCTGAAGGAGCTGAAGGCCAGCTGACTTTGCTGTGCCGCCGGGAAGACCGTCTCGGAGACGGCAAACAGACGCCTTTCCGTATCGATCCCCTGAACAAATCCGAATACCATGGAAAAGAGGTATCCGATCACCAGAATGCTCAAGCTTACCCATATCTTGCAGGGAATGCTCAAAGACCTCCACATGACAGACCTCCCTTTGGGGTTCGGTAGTTGCTTCATGATATCATATCGGTGCCAACATATTATTTATTAAGGCTAATTTCGAGAAGGTGGCCAGGGCGCCGACGGGGCTAATGGGGCATAAATATGGGTTTCCGGGCCCAAAGAATGGCCATGGGGCCTTTTGACGGCGTAGACGGGACGGATTTGCATACGAGTTGGGCGCATTTCGTCTATGAGGGCCCTGAAAAGACCTCTGAAAAAAAATAATGTCATGCCTGGGAATGAACCCCGGGGCATGACCTGGAGCCTTCGTGAAGACCGCAAGATCTCCCCAAGCGGACAGGGGCATGCCGTACGGGGGGCGGGCGGTCGCATCAGATCATACAGCCTCAGTCAGGCATGGCGGTGCGATCTGACACACCCGGTGGGCAAATTGCCGCCCGAGGCGACCAGGAAGGGGCCCTGCTGAGGCTTTCTGTCCAGCCGAAGGGGGTGATGGGCGCTGTACTCCCCGGCGTGTGCACTGCCCGGCCGGCTACGACCGGGTTGTCTTCGCCTGCATGGTGGTTAATATGGGAATGGTAGAGGGTGTCATAGCCTGAAGAAGGAGTGAGGGATGTCTCTGCGCTGGTGTTCGGCCCTGCCAGTCATCATGGTGTTCTGTTTGATGCCCGGCTGCGCCGGGAACACGGATGATGAGTGGACCCCGTGGTACGACTGGCGCGGGGCTGTGCGCCTCACGCTGAAGATCGCGGTGAAAAGCCATCCCGATGGTGCCCAGGTATTCCTTGACGGCGAGTTCCAGGGCACGACTCCGCTGGTGCTGGATGTCGAGGTTCCTGCCGATGTCCGCGGTCAGGGCCGGGATATGCGTTCTCTGGACGAGCAGGGGCTGAGGGTGCAGATCGTCAATACCCGGTTTGTCAACGAGCATCCCCTTGAAATCAGACTCGTCAAGGAGGGGTATAAGCCGGTCGCACGCTCGCTCGTCATCGAAGACTATTTTTCCCCCGATGCCCTCGAGCACAACAAGCACTATCGTCGTACGTTGGAGATGGATGTCGGGCTGAAGAAATACTGCTGGCTGCGTCGCCTGTGGCATTGAGACGGCCCGGCAGACAACCCGCCGCTATGCGTCACGGCGTCTCCCCGGCTTAGAGCACACGACGGGAGGGGCCTGCGACATCCCAGGGTTCCCCGGGAATCGGCGTCGGGACCGTGGCGCTCATCACCCCCCGAAGAGCGTCTGCAGATGCAGCAGTAGTTCGGAATCACCCTCTGCCCGGCAGATCCCCGCAGCGAAGAGTGCCTGGCCGTCGGTCTTGCCGGTGGTGAGATCCATCCAGTCCTCAAAGGGGGTCCATATCGTCAGGTCGGCCAGAGGTGCAGCTCCTGCGGATGGGGTGCACGTCCCGTCCGCGATCCTGAAGTGGCAGGTTCCCTCCTGAGGGCCGCTGAAGACGAACTGGATGACCGCCTTGATCCCGCGGGAGGCCTGCGCCTTGAAGCCCAGGCGCATGATCAGCATGAAGGTCGCGATGCTGTCGGGCCGGGGGACTAGCCTCTGCTGGGTGAATTCGGCCGGGGTCACACCCGCATCGATGCAGGTCTTCCAGAAGAGGTTGCCCGCCTCCCTGAGCACGTGGCTGTCCGTGATGGGCTGGGTGATGTGCTCAAGGGTCTTGGGTGTGATGCGGAGGTCGCGCACCAGTTCTCCACCGGCCTGTACGGTGGCCTGCAGGATATCTTCGGCGACGTCTCCAAAGGCGGCCTGATCGAGCATCTCGGCCGCCGGGCGATAGATCTCCGCAATGAGTCCGGGCCCGAACAGGTAGCGGACATGGGATGAGAGCTGGTCGAAGATCGACATCTCGGGGAATCCGGCCACGGAGAGCATCACGACCGCCGGATGCCGCTCCCGGAGCGGATGGCGGGTCACGCCGTCCTTCTGCTCCATGAAAGGCTGGACAACGGGAAGCGTGCGCTCGATGAAGGCCTTCAGTGTCGCGTTCATGGTGAAGTGGTACAGGGGGGTGGCGTATATCACGATGTCAGACTTGAGCAACCGGGGGTAGAGTTCATTGGACATGTCGTCCCGGTGGATGCATCTGCCCGGGGTCTTCGTCCAGCAGGTATAGCAGCCGATGCAGTTTTTCACGGTCTTCTTTGACAGATTCACGGTGTGCACCTCGGCCCCGGCCTTGCGCATACCTTCGACCAGATGCGAGAGCATCATCCCTGTCTTGCTGACGCCTTTCTGACGGGGGCTGGAATTGATGGCGAGTACCTGCATCACATCCCTCCTTGTCCATGATTTGATCTGGGCTGCTGCCCGCCGGCGTTCTCAGGGGCATGTCAGCCCCGCTCTACCTGCCTTTCTCGAGCAGGCGGGCCCTCAACAGGATGGTGAGCCGCTCCAGCTCTGACGGGGTGAGCTTGGCGAGGAAGTCGAGGTCCGCCCCGGTGCCCAGGAGCACCCTGATCTCGTCTATCTGGGTGAGCGGAGTGCCCCCCTGAGGAAGTTCCGGCGGGACAGTGATGGTCCACCGGTGTGAGGCGCTCACCCAGCCGAAGGTGACGATGGAGAGCTCGAGGGTATGGGTTCCCTGATCCTGAACCCGGGGCGTGTAGCCGAATACGCCGTCCGCCTGCGGGGTTTCCCGTCCGTCCAGATGCCAGATCCTTTCTCCGGGGGGGAACTCTACCACCCAGAACTCCCTGGTCTCGCCGATGCATACCTCCACGGCGGCGCTGCGGGGTTGAGCCGTGATGATGCAACCGCACAGGAATAGGGTCGCCATGATGGCAATCGGCAGAAATCTTTGACCTGGCGTCTCCCGGGTCCGGTCTGTTCGGGGTATGCATCTGGATGGATCCATGGAGCTTCCTTTCCCGGCGACCAGGACGCCGGACCTGATCACCCTGTGCCGCGTTCCCTTCTTGCCAGTAAAACACACCTTCTCTCAAGGGATGTCAACGTCAAATCACCCGGGGCGCAACAAGGGGGCAGGGGTTGTGCCTATGATTGCGGAGATACATCCCACCTGCGGAGAGTCTGCCGGGTCGCGGCCCGGAGCTCACCCACCCTGCGGCGGACGTCCCCGGAAGCCGTCCATGGCCCGGGAGCCCCCGCTCAGTCGCAAGGCCCAGTCAAAGAACGTCGTGGGGAGAAGCTTCAGGATCTGCATGGCCTTGATGCTCCAGTAGGGCAGCAGGACATAGGGCCTGTCCTGCCTGACGGCCTCCACGATCCTCTGGGCCGCGTACTCGGCCTTGACCATGGGATTGAGCAGGAAGGGCCTGAAGCCCGAGAACATGCCGGTGTCGATGACATAGGGGCAGACGCAGGTCACCTTCACCCCGGACTTGCCGTCCTTCTTCAATTCACGTCGCAGGGTTTCGGACAGCCCCACCTCGGCGAACTTGCTCGCGCAGTAGTCCGAAAGCCCGGTCATGCCGAGCAGCCCGCCGGAGGAGGCGATGTTAACGATGTGTCCGGTGCCCCTCTGGGCCATCTCCGGCAAGAACTCCTTGGTAAAGTAGACATGGCCCCAGAAGTTGACGTTCATGGTGCGCTGCATCTCCTCCAGGCTGAGGTCCAGGAAGGCCTTGCCGATGACTATGCCGGCGTTGTTGACGAGGACATCGAGGCGGTGCAGGTCGTTGCGGATGGAGGCGCAGACCGTGGCCACCGCCTCAGGCTTCGAGATGTCACAGACATACGTCCCGACGGTGACGCCTTCGGGCCTCAGTTCGTCCGCGAGGCGCTCGAGCCCTCCGGGATCGATGTCCACCAGCGCGAGGTTCGCGCCCAAGCGGGCGAAGTTGAGGGCCATGAGCCTGCCGATACCACTGGCCGCACCAGTGATGAGGACCTTTTTCCCCTTAAGATCCTGCATGTGAAAGACCTCCTTAATAGATAGGAATTCAATCGATGCCGACAGTATATACTCAGGAGTTTCCGGGAATCAATCCGAATCATGCCTCAGGACCCTCCCGTCCCGGGGCCTTTCGTAGGGGAGGAGTTTCGCCCTGAAGGCCGCGGGACCCGGAAGAAAGCGGATCCGATGACACGAAACCACACGTCTGCGGCACCCGAGCAGCTGCCGGTGCTGTTCACCTCAGGGGTCCACCGGAGGTGGCATCCTTTGCATCACCGTGCCGGCGTCATAGGATGTACTTGCTCAGGTCCTCTTTCTGCATGATGGGGTCGAGCCTCGAGCGTACATATGCGGCGTCCACCTCGATCTGGCCGGGGTTCTCGGAGGCGTCGAAAGAGATTTCCTCGAGCAGCTTCTCCAGCACGGTATGCAGGCGCCTGGCGCCGATATTCTCGGTGTGGTCGTTGATGTATTCGGCGATGCTGGCGATCTCGTCGATGGCATCTTCACTGAAGACGAGTTCCAGGTCCTCGGTGCCCAGCAGGGCCTGATACTGCTTGATGAGGGCGTTCTGGGGTTCGGTGAGGATGCGCACGAAGTCCTCGCGGCTCAGGGGGGCCAGTTCCTCGCGGATGGGGAAGCGCCCCTGGAGCTCGGGGACCAGATCGGAGGGTTTGCTTACGTGGAAGGCACCGGCCGCTATGAAGAGGATGTGGTCGGTCTTGACCGGCCCGAATTTGGTGTTGACCGTCGTCCCCTCTACGATCGGCAGCAGATCGCGCTGCACGCCCTCGCGGGAGACGTCGGGCCCGTGGGTCGACTCCCGTCCGGCCACCTTGTCGAGCTCGTCCAGGAAGACAATCCCGGAGTTCTCCACCCGCTCCCGGGCCTCGCTGGTGACCTTGTCCATGTCGATGAGACGCGAGACCTCTTCCTGGGTGAGGAACTCGCGGGCCTCCCTGACCTTCATCTTGCGCCGTCGGACCTTCTTGGGCATGATGTTGGAAAACATCTCTTTGAAATCGATGCCCATCTCCTCCAGACCCTGGCCGGAGAAGACCTCGATGGAGGGCATGGAGGTCTCGCGCGATTCCACCTCGATGATGCGCTCGTCCAGCACGCCCTCATACAGCATGGCCCGCAGCTTTTCCCGGCTCTCCGTATGGCTCTCCTGGTCCTTGCGGGGCGGCAGCAGACAGTCGAGGATGCGCTCCTGGGCAAGCTCCCCGGCCTTGCTCCTGACCTTCTCGCTTTCCTCCTGCTCCACCATCTGTACCCCGGTACGCATGAGGTCCCGGATGATGGACTCCACATCTCTGCCCACGTAGCCCACCTCGGTGAACTTGGAGGCCTCCACCTTCACCATGGGGGCGCCGGCCAGACGGGCGAGCCGGCGTGCGATCTCGGTCTTGCCCACCCCCGTGGGACCGATGAGGATGATATTCTTGGGGTAGATGTCGTCCCGCATCTCTGCGGTCACCCGCTGACGGCGCCAGCGATTCCTCAGGGCGATGGCCACGGCGCGTTTGGCCTTGTCCTGGCCGATGATATACTTGTCGAGCTCGGCGACGATCTGTCTGGGGGTCAGTTCGTTCATGCCAGGTCCTCATAGCTAATATTTTTATTCGTATAGATGCAGATGTCCGAGGCGATGTCCATGGCCTTTTCCGCAATCTCGCGGGCGGAAAGGTCCGTATTATCGAGCAGGGCCCGGGCCGCGGCCACGGCGTAGTTCCCGCCCGAGCCGATGCCGCAGACGGCGAAATCCGGCTCGATCACGTCGCCGGTGCCCGAGAGCACGAAGGTCTTGTCGCTGTCCGCGACGATCATGAGGGCCTCGAGCTTGCGCAGCACGCGGTCGGTCCTCCAGTCTTTGCCCATTTCCACCGCGGCGCGCATGAGGTTGCCACGGTATTCCTTGAGCTTGGCCTCGAAACGTTCGAAGAGGGTGAAGGCGTCCGAGGTGGAACCGGCGAATCCCGCCAGGACGCGGTCCTCGTGCAGTCGCCGCACCTTCTTGGAGTGTGACTTCAGCACGGCATCTCCCATGGTGGCCTGGCCGTCGCCGGCCATGACCACGGACCCTTTACGTCTCACACACAGGATGGTTGTGGCGTGTATCTTCATGTGTCCTCCCTTGATCGGGGATGTGCCCGCTCATGGATCTCCATGAGTCTGTCCACGGTGACGTGGGTGTAGCGTTGGGTCGTGGAGAGGCTTGCGTGCCCGAGCATCTCCTGGATTGACCTGAGATCCGCACCGGCGTCCAGCATGTGGGTGGCAAAGGTATGGCGGATTACGTGGGGACTTACATGCCGCGTCGTCGCGATATGCTGTGACCACTGGGAGACGATGCGGCGCATGCTCCTGGAGGTCAGGCGCGTCCCCCGGCGGTTGAGGAAGAGCGGCTCGTCGCTGTAGAGGGGGTCGCGGATCCCCCGTGTGCTGAGGTAGGCGCGGATGGCCTGCAGGGCCTTGCCCCCCACCGGGACGAGGCGCTGTTTGGCGCCCTTACCCATGACACGCACGACCCCGGAGGCGATATCAAGGTCCCGGCAATGCAGGGTCTCGGCCTCGCCCACGCGGATGCCCGCGGAGTAGAGGAGCTCCAGGAGGGCTCGGTCCCTGAGGTCCTCGGTGGCCTCGATCAGGTCGATCATCTCATCCGGGCTCAGGAAGACGGGCAGGCCGTCCTCGTGTTTGAGGGAGCGCACATGGGCGAAGGGGTTGGCCGTGAGCCTCCCATGTCTGACGGCATAGTCGAAGAAGCCCCTGATGGCGCTGAGCTTGCGGTTGATCGTGGCCCGGTTGTAGTGCTGGTGCAGGCGCATCAGGTACGCACGCACGCTCATGCGGTCCAGAGAGCTGAGTTGACGCTCCTTGAGGAAGCCTACGAGATCGTCGATATCGTTGGTATAGGCCCGGTAGGTTGCATGCGACAGCCCCCGAACATCGAGAAGATGGAGGCGGTAGCTCGCGACAAGCTCGTCCAGATCCAATTCCATGGCACTCCCATACACCGAAAGGCGCTATGAATCAAGGAACTCGCCACGAGAGGAGATATTGACTGAGCTATCAATTTTCTTGCCTCCCGGGCCGGATTATGGAATAAATAAATTTTACTATCCATCATACGAAAGAGTGAGGAGGCGATATGTCAAACGTAGTTATCGTGAGCGGTGTGAGAACCGCAGTGGGAACCTTCGGGAAGTCCCTCAAGGACGTGCCCGCCAAGGAACTGGGGGCGCTGGTAATCCGCAGCGCCCTCGAGAAGGCGGGGCTCAAACCTGTGCTCCCTGCCCAGGCGTCAGAGTATGCCCCGGATGCCTGCAGAGGGGACGGGGTTTCGCCGGTGGAGCAGAAGTACGCCACCTGGGCGGACGGTCTGCAGGAGATCGCGGTCGACGAGGTGATCATGGGCAACGTGCTGCAGGCGGGTCAGGGCCAGAACCCCGGCCGGCAGGCCATGATCATGGCCGGGCTGCCTAAGGAGACCACGGCCATTTCCATCAACAAGGTCTGTGCCTCGGGCATGAAGGCCATCGCCCTGGCGGCCAGCACGATCAAGGCCGGAGACAACGAGGTGGTGCTCGCCGGCGGCATGGAGAACATGAGTGCCGTGCCCTATGCCCTGGCGGATGCCCGCTGGGGCTTGCGCATGAACATGCCCTTCGGTCAGGTCACGGACCTCATGGTCTTTGACGGACTCTACGAGATCTTCTACGGCTACCACATGGGGATCACGGCGGAGAATATCGCCGAGCGCTACGGGATCAGCCGCGCCGAGCAGGACCAGCTCGGACTCGAGAGCCACCAGCGGGCCCGCAAGGCCATTGCCGAGGGGCTCCTGAAGGACGAGATCGTGCCGGTGGTCATGCCCCAGAAGAAGGGTGCCCCGGTGATCTTTGACACGGATGAGCGGCCTATGGACACCACCCTGGAGAAGATGGGGCAGCTCAAGCCCGCCTTCAAGAAGGACGGCACGGTCACGGCGGGCAATGCCTCGGGCATCAACGATGCCGCGGCGGCCCTGCTGGTGATGAGCGAGGATAGGGCCAAGGCGCTGGGTCTGAAGCCTATCGCCCGTGTCCGGGGCTATGCCTCCGGCGGCGTGGACCCGGCCTTCATGGGGCTGGGGCCCATCCCGGCTTGCCGCAAGCTCTTCAACATTACGGGGACGACCATCAAGGACTACGGACTCATCGAGCTGAACGAGGCCTTCGCCTCCCAGGCGATCGCCTGCATGCGTGAGCTGGGGGCCGACCCATCGATCACCAACGTGAACGGCTCGGGGATCTCCATCGGGCATCCCGTGGGTTGCACCGGTGCCAGGATTGTGGTGGCGCTGATGAACGAGATGCAGCGCCGGGGAGTGGGGCTCGGTCTGGCCTCCCTGTGCATCGGCGGCGGCCAGGGCATGGCCATGGCCCTTGAGGCGGTTTGAGGAAGGGTCCCCTTAGGGGATGTTTACGGAAATCAAACCCCAAGGGGGGCTCAGCCCCCCTTGGGGTTTCCTGCCTTGGAGCCGGCCTTGTCGTGGGTATGAACCCCTGGGCAAGCCCTGTCCCCTGACGCCGCAAGCGGTAAGGGAAGGCGACCTCTAGCGCTCCAAAAAGACCAGATCCACGCGAAAGCCGGGGAGGTGTGTCAGCACCAGAATTTCCCCGGCGGGGCGATTTGTGTCCGGATGCCTTCATTGCTCATGGCGCCAGGGCTGCAGGCCGCCCCCTTTGGGTGGCGTGATGGCCGCGATCGGTGTGTCTCGGTGGCGTAAGGGAGGCAGAAATCCGGTACCCAAGATACGGTGGCTGTGGTAAGAGATGGTCTTCGGGATAAGGGTTTGAGGTCTGTCGTGGGGAGGGGTACAATGCGCGATCTGACGATGCGGGACATCATGACACGCAGCTTCGCCGCGGTCTGTCCCGAGGACGATTTGCAGAAGGTCGCCTCTCTGCTGAGAAAGACCAAGGTGGATGCCCTCCCCGTGGTTTCTCGTCTGGGCGAACTCATCGGCATCATGACCAAGGCCAACCTCTATGATGCCGTGGCTTCCGGGCTGCCCCCTTCGGTCCGCGTGGCGGACCTCTATACGCGGGAGGTCATGACGCTGCCCGAAGACCTCACCTACGAAGAGTTGGCCGAGATCGTGCGCACCAGTCATGCGGGCAATGCGGTGATCATGAACGCCCTGGGCGGCCCCGCCGGATTATTCACCAAGACCGACTGGATCATGGCCATGTTTCGCCACGAGGCCGCCCTGAACAGCCAACTCACGGCGATTCTGGATACCATGCACAACGGTCTCATCGCCGTGGACACCAACGGCCATATCACCATGACCAACAAGGCCGCCGAGGGCATCCTCGGCGGCGACTGCCTCGGTCGGCCCCTGGCGGAGTTCCTGCCGGGACTGGCTATCGATGACGTGCTGCGGGATGCCCGCAAGAAGATCGGACTGAGGCATGTGGTCCGCGACGAGGTCACCCTTTTGTGCAACATTACCCCCTTTGTGCGGGATGAGGGCGCGGGGGGGGCCATCATCGTGATCCAGGACATCACCGATCTGCACCGGATCGTTACCCAGCTCGAGACCGTCAGCGAGATCAACGAGACACTGCAGTCCGTCATGGATCTGGCCTATGACGGCATCATCGTCGTGGACAACAGTGGCCGGATTTCCATGGTGAACCGTGCCGCGGCCAGGTTCTTCCGCCGACGGGAGGAGGAGATGGTGGGCCGCCCGGTGGAGGAGGTGGTCGAGAACACGCGTCTGGAAGAGGTCCTCAGGAGCGGGGTGCAGGAGATCAACCAACTCCAGTTCATCCACGGTGTGCCCTTCGTGGTCTCGCGACTGCCCATTATCCGTGGGGGGAAGGTGGTCGGCGCGGTGGGCAAGATCCTCTTTCGGAACCTGGATGAGCTCCAGGACATCGCCGTCAGATTCGCACGCGGCGAGTACGAGATCGCCCAGGAGAAGGATGGAGCCATCGAGGAGGTCCCCTCGGGATTCAATCAGATCGTCACGGCGGACCCCTTTTTTCGGCATATGCTCGAAGAGGCCGAGATCGCCGCCCGCGGCAACTCGAACATCCTCATCACCGGAGAGAGCGGAACCGGCAAGGAACTCGTCGCCCAGGCCATCCACCACAGGAGTCTCCAGCGGCAGGGTCCGCTCGTCAGGGTCAACTGTGCGGCGATCCCCGACAGCCTTATGGAGGCCGAGTTCTTCGGCTATGCCCCGGGGGCTTTCACCGGTGCCCGCCGGTCCGGACGGCCGGGAAAACTTCTCAGCGCCAATGGCGGAACGCTGTTTCTGGACGAGATCGGTGACCTGCCGCTGAACCTGCAGGGCAAGCTTCTCAGGGTGCTGCAGGACCGCCGCTATGAGCCGATCGGCTCCGACAAAAGCGTCCAGGTGAATGTTCGTTTTATCGCCGCCACCAACCGGGATCTGCATGAGCTGACCCACAGCGGACGCTTCCGCGAGGATCTCTACTACCGCCTTAACGTGGTCAATCTGAATGTCCCGCCCCTGAGGGCGCGCAAGGACGATATCATCCTGCTGGCCCAGTTCTTTCTCGAAAAATACAACCACGTCTTCCACACCGAGGTCAGGCACATCTCCCCCGTGGTCCAGCGCCTGTTCCTGCACCATCCCTGGCCCGGCAACGTGCGTGAGCTGGAGAACGTGATCGAGCGGGCCATCAATTTCGCCCGCGACTCTGTGCTTCATCCCGGCGACCTGCCGGCCTACCTGAGGGAGACCCCCTTGGATGTGTGTGCCCCGGTGGCGCAGGACAGGCCCGCACTCACCCTGAGGCCGGCACGGGAGGGCTGCGAGCGGGAGATGATCCTCGATGCCCTCAGCCGGGCGGGGGGTAATAAGGCCCGGGCCGCCCGATTGCTGGGGATCAGCCGTTCGTGGCTCTATGAGAAGATGGCGCGTAACGGACTGACATGAAGGCGCTGTCCTCCCCGGACGCCCGAGTGGCCGCCCGTACACGCCGGGGTTGGGTGTGTCCGAGGCCTTGCAGGCGCGCTAGGTAGGATTCCCCGGCGACCTGCCGTGCAAAGGCGCTCAGGCGGTGACCCCCCGACGCACTGATCTAAGATCGGTGTCTGCTTCGACATGGGGTGCGTGAGGTCTGTGTTCGCCCGGACCGGACAAAGGTGTCCGCGATGACGGACATATTCCATGATGCCGGACACCTGCCTCCCTGGGATGCCCCTGGTTGCCGGTCCGGGCCGCTGTGCGGGCGCAGGATTCCTGAGTCTCTACGATACATGCTCGTAATGATCATTATATCTGTATTAATAGATTGTTGCATAATGGATTGATTGCTGACGATGGCCGCTTTCTCAGGGAGGCCTCAAAGGGCCCTGGCGGCTGGGGAGCCGCTTCCCCGGCGGCCGGCCGGCCGGCCTCGTCCCCCACCGTCTGAGCGAGCGCCCCGGTCTCTGGCATGGGGGTTGCTTTGACTTCTTTTAATCGATGGGCGCCCGCAGGCGGGCGCCCATGAATGCAGATAAGGAGGGTAATCAATGTACAAGTCGTATGAGGAGGCCTACCGGCGCTCGATCGAGGACCCCGAGGGATTCTGGGCCGTGGCGGCCTCGGAGATCAACTGGTACCGCAAGTGGGACAAGGTCCTGGACGATTCCCGCGTCCCCTTCTACCGCTGGTTTGCCGGTGGCAGCCTGAACACGTGCTACAACGCCGTCGACCGCCATGTGGAACAGGGGCGCGGCTCCCAGGCCGCGATCATCTATGACAGTCCGGTGACGAACACGGTGCGCCAGATCACCTACGCCGAGCTCCAGCGTGAGGTGGCGCTCTTCGCCGGGCTGCTCGTCTCTCTGGGGGTGACCAAGGGCGATCGCGTGATCGTTTATATGCCCATGATCCCCGAGACCGTTGTCGCCATGCTTGCCTGTGCCCGCATCGGTGCCGTACACTCCGTGGTGTTCGGCGGTTTTGCGCCTAACGAGCTCGCCGTGCGTATCGAGGATGCCAAACCCAAGGTGATCCTGTCCGCCTCGTGCGGGATCGAACCCAAGGGGGCCATCGCCTACAAGCCGCTGCTGGACAAGGCCGTTGACCTGTCCAGTCACAAACCCGAAAGGTGCGTCATCTTCCAGAGGCCGGAGGTGTCAGCCGCACTGATCCCCGGGCGGGACCTCGATTGGGGCGTGGCGCTCGCGGATGTCCAGCCGGCAGACTGCGCCGAGGTCCTGGCGACCGATCCGCTTTACATCCTCTATACCTCGGGGACCACGGGCATCCCCAAGGGGGTGGTGCGCGACAACGGCGGGCATGCCGTGGCGCTCAACTGGAGCATGAAATACATCTACGGCGTAAAGCCCGGTGACGTGTACTGGGCCGCCTCGGACGTGGGCTGGGTCGTGGGCCATTCCTACATCGTGTATGCCCCGCTCATCCACGGATGCACCACGATCGTTTATGAGGGCAAGCCCGTGGGCACGCCCGATCCCGGGGCCTTCTGGCGGGTGATCAACCAGCATGGCGTCAAGGTGCTCTTCACGGCCCCTACCGCCTTCCGCGCCATCAAGAAGGAGGATCCGGACGGCAAGCATGTCAAGCGCTACGACCTGACCAGCCTGAAGTACCTCTTCCTGGCGGGCGAGCGTCTCGATCCCGATACCTACCACTGGGCCTGCGATCTCCTGGGCCTGCCGGTGGTCGACCACTGGTGGCAGACCGAGACCGGCTGGCCCATTGCGGCCAACTGCATGGGGATCGAGGAACTTCCCATCAAGGCCGGATCTCCCACCAAGCCGGTCCCCGGCTACGACGTACGCATCATCGACGATGGAGGCCGGGAGGTCGCTGACGGACAGGAGGGGATCATCGGCATCAAGCTGCCGCTTCCGCCCTGCTGCCTGCCCACGCTCTGGCAGAAGGACGAGGCCTTTATCGCGAGCTATCTGACGGATTACGAGGGGTACTATGCCACCGGCGACGGCGGATACAAGGATGCCGACGGCTACCTCTATATCATGGGCCGGGTGGACGATATCATCAACGTGGCCGGTCACCGGCTCTCCACCGGCGGCATGGAGGAGGTCGTCGCCCGGCACCCGGATGTGGCGGAGTGCGCCGTGATCGGGGTGGATGATAGACTCAAGGGTCAGGTCCCGGTGGGTTTCGTGGTCCTCAAGGCCGGTACGGGCAAGGGCGGTGACGAAGTGGCCCGGGAGGTGGTGCAGATGGTTCGCTCCGAGATTGGCGCACTGGCCTGTCTGAAGGACATCAGTGTGGTGCCCCGGCTGCCCAAGACCAGAAGCGGCAAGATCCTGAGGGGCACCATGCGCAAGATCGCCGACGGCCAGGAATACAAGGTCCCTTCCACCATCGAGGATCCGGCCGTACTGCACGAGATCAAGGACGCCTTGCACGGCATCGGCTATCCCAGGCCGTAATACATCCGGGGGGGCGGGTTGGGGCCCCCCCGTACCCTTCTCAAATGAAGAATGGAGGAAAAGAGCATGAGTGAGCAGAAATTCGGCAATCCGGCGGTGGTGGGCCTGGCAGGTTTCGGACTCACCACCTTGATTCTGCAGTTTCATAACGTGGGGTGGTGCGGTATCGGTCCGGTGCTGGCCATGGGGCTGATCTTCGGCGGTCTGGCTCAGATGATCGCCGGTTTTCAGGAACACAAGATGGGCAACAACTTCGGCTACAGCGCCTTTGTCAGCTATGGCGCCTTCTGGATCGGGCTGGGAATCATCTGGCTGCTGAACGCCTGCGACATCTACAAGGCGAGCACCACGGACGTCGGCTGGTACCTGGTGGCCTGGACGCTCTATACGGCGATTATGTGGGGGGCGTCCATGCGGGTGCATGGGGCCATGGCCTCGACCTTCACCCTGTTGCTGCTCGGGTTCATCCTGCTGGATTTCGGGCATTTCGGCTTCCCGATCATGAATAAGGTGGCCGGATATGAACTCATGCTCTGCGCCTTGAACGCCTGGTACATGATGGCGCATGCCATCTACGCCGATGTCTTCGGCCGCGACGTGCTGCCGGTGGGAAGGCCCTGGATCGGGTAGCAACGCCCGGGACGCGTTGCGCCGGCACCTGAGCCAGATGAGCATACCCCTGTGGCCCCCCTGCCTGATGTGCGGGGTGGGGCCACAGGGGATTGTTTTATGGGGAAAGTAAAGGGGTTGTGCCCCCCGCCGATCGGGGGGCACAGGGGTATAGGGTTATTCCTGACGCTGGCGCATCGGGAATAGTGCTACCATGAGACCGATGAGGAACAGTACGCCCGTCGCGGACGGGGTTGAGGCCGTGTCGATGTAGCAGGTTCCGCCGTCGCTGCCGCCGCCCGAGGCGGCTGCCAGGGTGTTGGCGTCGGCGTTCTGTGAGGAGGGGGCATTCCACTCGCGTTTGTCGGGAATGGAGTGGAGGCTCTCATTGGCCAGGGCATTGGACGCATTCACGCATCCGCCGCTCTCGAGGAGCACTTCGGTATAGCCCTCGTCCATGACCGAGGTCATCACGAGGCGTTCGCGCACCTCCTGATATCCCAACTCCGGGAACTGGGCGATCACCATGGCGGCGATGGCCGAGACGAAGGGGGCGGCATACGAGGTTCCCGAGGCATAGGAATACGGCCCGCCATCGTTGTCCGTGGTTTTGAGCCCCTGCCCGGGGGCGGCCAGGTCGACGCTGTAGTATCCGTAGTTGGACCAGCTGGCCAAGTCTCCGTACTGGTTCATTGCCGCCACCGCGATCACGTTTTCCGTGGTGTAGTTGGATGGGTAGTGAGCCACCTCGTCGTTGTTCTCGCCGGAATTGCCCGCGGAGCAGATAAAGAGCACACCGTTGGCGCGGGCGTAGTCGATGGCATCCTCCAGGGCGCTGGAATAGGAGTCGAAGCCCCAGCTGGCATTGATGATGTCGGCCCCCTGATCGACGGCATAGTAGATGGCGCTGATGGCATCCGAGATATAGCCCCGACCATCGCTCTGCAGGAACTTGAGCGGCATGATCCGCACATTGACGTTCCAGGCCACCCCGGCATAGCAGAAGGCGTTGTTGGCCTTGGCGCCGATGATGCCGGCGACCCGAGTACCATGGCCATAATCGTCATCCGGGTTGTTGTCGCTATTGGCGAAGTCATAACCGTCCAGAAGGATGTCCTCCAGTTCGGGATGATCCAGGTCCACGCCCGAATCGATCACGGCCACCACGACCTCGCTGCCCGGGCCACGATCCTCGATGAAGTCCCAGGCCTGGGGCAGGCCCACGTCGGTCCACTGGGTCGCGGTATAGCCCCAGTCGCCGGGGACGCTCTCGGCCTCGACCAGGTAGTTGGGTTCGGCATACTCCACATCCGGACGCTGTTGGAGGTCCGCGAGTGCCTGGCGGGTGTCGTCGACGGCGATCACCGCGGCGCGCTGCTCGGTTTCACCGATGACCCGCGCGCTGACCAGGGACTGACTCCTGAATTTGACGATGAGCTCGCCGGGTTTGTACTCCGCGGCCATGAGCGGAAGGCCCATGACGAACAGAAACATAACCGTCATTGCTGCTGAGAAACGTAACACTTTCATCCTATACCCCCTGAAGCTTTTTAACGACTGTTGGGGCATGACAAGGCAAGAGCGGTGCCAAAAAGTTGGCGAGGATGGCCATGCAAAAAATAGCCGTATAATCAATTATATATGAATGGTCAGAGAGAGGGTGACCATGTATTGACAGTTACATGGGGTACGAGGCTGTAACCCGGATTACAGGCCTTGCGTAATCCGGGTTACAATCGAGGCCAGAGCGTTCCCCGGAGGGAGACGCTCTGGCTCAGCTGCGGCCGGGGAGGCTTCCCGGTCTGATGTGCGCCGGCAGGATTTAATCGCCTGAGGGTCGAGTTCCCCCCTGCGTGCAGCGGCATGGCGGGTCCAGGGTTTATCCTGGGGGATTGAAGGGCACACGCTTGCGGCAGGTGCCCTTACAGAAAGGCGGCATCTCAGCCTCGCAATTCACGATAGGCACGGCTCAAGGCCAGGAATTGGGCGACATCGAGTTCCTGCGGGCGGCACCTCAGGTCCACACCCCCCCTGAGGGCGAGCTCCTCCAGGTGTTCCGCGTCCATGCCGGGCAGGCTTCCCAGGGTGTTACGCAGCATCTTGCGCCTCTGGCCGAAGGTGTGGTGGATCACGGAAATGAAGAGCCTGCGTTCGGTGGGGGGTACGGGGTGATCATGCGGCATCAGATGGATGATCATGGAGTCCACCTTGGGCCGTGGCCGGAAGTGCTCGGGCCCGATCACAAAGCCCGGCCGGGCGATGAAACTACCGGCGAGGATGACGCTGAGGCCCGAGTAGGCCCGCTCTCGCGGATGGGCGCAGATGCGTTCCCCGACCTCCCTTTGCACCATGACGACGATCGAGGAAAAATGTGCGGCATGCTCCGCCAGGGCGAGCAGAATCGGGGTGGCGATGTTATAGGGGAGGTTGGCCACGATCTTCGAGCCCGGAGGTGTCAGTTCGGCAGGGTTGAGCTTCAGGATGTCGCCGGTGATTACGGTGACGTCTGCATGAAGCGCGAAGGCGCGAGCCAGATCGGCGGCCAGCCGCTCGTCCTTTTCCACCGCCACGACCCGGGCGCCGCGCCGGGCCAGCACCTTTGTGAGGGCGCCCCTGCCGGGCCCAATCTCGAGTACCCGCTCGTCGCTGGTCACCGCGGCCAGGGCGACGATGCGCTCCACTACATGCGTATCGCTCAGGAAATTTTGGCCCAGGGATCTTTTTGCATGCATGTCGCCTGCCCCCTCCTTGACTCTGCCGCCCCTTGTTCAGGCATCTCCCCCTTGCGTGGTCCATCAAGAGAGGATTGCACGAATCTGCCAGAGGGTGCGAGCCGCTGTCAATGCCAGAACGACGCTCGAGACGTTTCAGGCAGGATGCAAACCGTAACACGCGGCTTTACTCATGGGGCAAAGGCGGTTATGCTCGGCTGTAGAACGGGCTGCCGCCAAGGAGGCTCGTTGGGAAGGAGGGGCGGCGTGAACTTCGCATTCTCCACCGTCGGGCGCATCGTCTTCGGCGCCGGGGAGCTGCGGTGCATACCCGCGGAGGTGCGTTCCCGCGGAAAGCGCGTGCTGGTGCTCACAGGGGCCAACATCGAACGCACGGTCGGGCTGAGGGAGGCCCTCAAGGGGTGCGGGGTCGCGGTCACGCTCTTCCAGGTCGCCCATGAGCCCACCACCTCCCTGGTGCTGGAGGGGGTGGAACTGGCACGGCAGGCACACTGCGACTGCCTCCTGGCGGTGGGCGGCGGCAGTGTCCTGGATGCCGGCAAGGCCATTGCGGCGCTTGTAACCAATGCCGGCGAGCTCATGGACTATCTCGAGGTCATCGGCCGGGCGCGGCCACTTACCTGCGCCCCGATGCCGCTGATCGCCGTGCCAACGACCGCGGGCACGGGCGCCGAGGTGACGCGCAACGCCGTGCTCTTCTCCCCCGAGCACGGGCTCAAGGTGAGTCTCCGATCGGACCTGCTGCTTCCCTGGCTGGCGGTGGTGGACCCCGAAATGGGGCGATCTTTGCCCCCCGGGGTGACGATGGCCACGGGCCTGGATGCCCTGACGCAACTTCTGGAGGCCTTTGTCTCGCGTCGGGCGAACCCCCTGACGGACGGCCTCTGCCGTGAGGGGTTGGCGCGGGTGGGAGATTGCCTGCCGCGGGCCTGTGAGCGCGGTGACGACCTGCAGGCACGGGAGGGCATGGCCCTGGCGAGCCTTTTGAGCGGCATGGCCCTGGCCAATGCCGGGCTGGGCGCGGTGCACGGGCTGGCGGCGCCGCTGGGCGGAATCACCGCGGCCCCGCACGGGATGCTCTGCGCCTGCATGTTGCCGTACGTCATGGAGGCCAATGTGCTGGCCCTTAGGCGGTCGGACCCCAACCACCCGGTGCTGGACCGCTACGGGGAGGCGGCGCGGCTCATCACCGGCCATGCAGATGCCACCTGCGACAATGCGGCGGCCTGGGTCAGGCGCCTGAGTTCGCAGTACGGCACGCCTTCCCTGGCGGGGTTGGGCCTGCAGCCGCTCCAGATACCGGACCTGGTGCTGAAGGCCCAGGGCGCGAGCAGCATGCGAGGCAACCCCATCGAGCTGAGCGACAGGGAACTGGAGGGTATTCTGAAGTCGGCCCTCTAAAGGGTGGGAGAGGCGTTCCCTGTTGACACTGCCGGACGATACCGCTAGAGGGTCTGGGAGGCGGGGAGTGTTTGGGCCGGGCCCCGCGGCAGGGATAAGGCGGCGCATCCTGAAGGGAAGGTGGAGATATGTATCTGGTAGAGGGGGTCATGGTGATGTCCCTGGTAGTGGGGGTGGGATTACCCCTGTGGGTGCTGCGGGACAAGATGGCGCGTATGGTATGGAAAAGGCTGGGGGGCGGTGTTCTGATCCTGGGCATGACGTTCTTCTGTGCCGGAGGCCTGTATGTGAGGGCCCCCTTTGTGGCCATGGCCTGTCTGGGTGTCGGCGTCCTGACCATGTCCCTGTGCACGCTGCTGGCGGCCGGATATCTGGGCAGAGCCAGAGGGTCGGGTTGTATACAGCCCCCCCCTGCCATTGGGCCGTCCTCTCCGCCTGTCGACGCGGAGGGCTCCCCGCTGGGGTGGGCTGACCTCTCAGGAGGGGATGGGGATGACCGTGCGCAGCGCATACGGCAGTTCATCGATGAGATAGACACGGTAGTTCTGGCCCTGAAAATGCGTATTGGCATTGCGGCCGGGGCGCAATGCGGCCGGCACAACAGCTGACAATATTAATCGACGGAATCAATAACTGATTAAAATATAAAGGTTAAATGAGGCACATGCTGGCCCTGGGACGGACATGTGCCGATCATCATGCGGCGCTGGCGATGAAGCAGGCCCCCAGCAGCATGATGACCGCTCCCAGGAACCGTTCCCGGATCTGTTCCTCTCTGAAGATTAAGGCCCCGTAGAGCACCCCGAAGATCATGCTGGTAC
Source organism: uncultured Bacteriovoracaceae bacterium (assembly GCA_964618975.1). GTDB lineage: Bacteria > Desulfobacterota > Desulfomonilia > UBA1062 > UBA1062 > CAZUDI01. Next base: position 46,173 of record CAZUDI010000015.1, read on the forward strand.
GCTTGATGGCGATCATGTAGGCGGCCTGGACCTGGGATATCGCCAGCATGTGGCTGAAGATCATGAGCGCCATGAGGGCCCCGAGGGCCAGGCCCGACAGTGGTTGTCGGGTGAGCCTGTGGGCCGAGACCCTCGGTGCCAGGGGCATCAGAAGGAACATCAGCACCGTGAAGGCGGTAAAGTAGACCACGGCGAAGGTGCAGGCGTTCGAGTGCAGGATGGCCAGTTTGCCGAGGGAGGAGGTCAGCGAGTAGAGGAAGGCCGCCAGCAGCATCAGACGGGGGCCCTGGGCGCTGAGGATGGCCCGGAAGGGCTCCAGCAGGCCACCCTCTATACGGGAGAGATTCAGACAGTAGAAACCCGCCACAATGAGCACGATCCCCACGATCCCCGCCAGGGCGAGGGCCTCTCCCAGGAGCAGCCAGGCGGTCATGATCATGAACAGCGGGGTGAAGGCCAGCAGGGGCAGGCAGAGCGAGAGCGGCGAGGTGCGGATGGCGCGCATGTAGCAGATGAAGGCCAGCGCCTCCAGCGGCAGGGCGCAGGCGAGGCAGACGAAAAAGGTCCGGTCCGGCCAGGTCCAGGGGATGAAGAACATGGATATGACCAGCCAGGGAAGCGTATAGGTGAGACGGATCAGCCCCATCTCATAGGCGCCCAGATGGCCGAAACGCCCCTTGGTCAGGGCGTCGGCGCTCGCCAGGCTGAAGGCCGCCAGCAGGGAAAGCGCCAACCAGGTCATGGGGGTCCACTCGCAAGCATGTGCATGAACCACGAAAACCATATTCCGCGCCCAAGATCAATCAGGGAAAGGTAATCGCTTAAGGGCGCAATCCCCACGGTTTGCGGCGGCAGAGATGCTTCCGTCCCTGTTCTGGGGTTGGTGCCCATAATTACTCTATGCCCCTCAACGACCTTTTCCGTATCCAGGGGGCCGCGGCCGCAATCTCCCCGAGGGGAGGGTGGATGCGGCTCAAGGAAGAGGCAATCGCCGTGATTATCGGGATCGCCACCGTCATCGGGCGGTCCCTGGCGTGAAAGCTGGCCCGCAGGGACCGCCCTCCGGCGCTTGCGGACAAGGCTCCGGCCTGCCACAGGCCCGCGGCCTCGGCCAGACGGCACCCCGATTGATGATTGACACGAGCGCGGGTTTCTTTATACATGGTTATGTCTGAAGGGGGCTGAATGCCGAGGAAGTACCACAAAGAGACCTTCGACAAGATCTCTGGTGAGAAGCGTGAGCGTCTGCTCGCCGTGGCCACCAGCGAATTTGCCGCCAAGGGCTTCGCCGGCACCAACATCAATCATATCGCTTCCCGGGCCCGCATCAGCATCGGCTCTCTCTACCGCTATTTTGCCTCCAAGGAGGATCTCTTCCTGACCGTGCTCGATCAGGGTTATCAGGCCTTGGACCGGATCCTGTGGGAAATCATCGCGGCCGAGGGGGACCTTTTCGAGAAGATCGAGAAGATCCTGCGGGCGGCGCAGTCCTATTCCCGCGATCATCCCGCGATCATCCAGATTTACCTGGGATCCACCGGGGAGGAGGGTCTCGCGCATCTCTCCAAGGAGCTCTCGCAGAAGATCGAGAGCATCGCTGCTAACTATTACCGCTCCCTCATCGCCTCCGCGCGTACCACCGGAATGGTAGCGCCTGACGTGGACGAAAGGGTTGCGGCCTTTTGCCTTGACAGCCTTTTTCTCATCCTCCAATTTTCGTATGCCTCCTCCTACTACAGGGAACGTATCAAAATCTTTGCCGGAGAGAATGCCCTGGACGAGGATGAACACATCATCGCCGGCATGATGCAGTTCATCCGGCGGGCGCTTTCCTAAAGGCGCACAAGATACCATCCATCTCCTTGCGACAAGCGCTCCCTGCAGGAGGGTTATGCGCGGGATGCACCAGCAGAGGTTCGTTCCCCATGGGGCGTCATCCGACAGGCATGCCGGTCGAGGTGTATCGTCACGGATATGTGCAGTGCGACTTCCATCACCCCAACCAGGAATGAGCAACTGCTCGCACAAGACCGTCCTTGAGAGGGGCTGGGCCGGTGCAGTGAGAGGACCAGAGACACCAACGTAACTTTGAAGAGTATTTAGCTGCCCAATTAAACAGCTATAAAAGCATGAGCTATAGAAAGTGACCGATAACTGAGAAATATTCTTGCAAACAAGGATGGGATTGGTGTAATTGATTAAATGAGTGAGTGATCGCTCCATAACGAGACAGGAGGGTCGTATGCACACATATCGGACATGTCAGCAGCAGGTGCTTGAATGCACCCATCGACTGACCCGGCAGGGGATTTTTGTGGGTACCGGCGGCAATGTGTCGGTACGGATTCCGGATGAAGAACTCATTGCCGTGACCCCCTCAGGCAGGGATTACCTGGGGCTGGAGACGGATGATATCTGTGTGGTGGATTATTCCGGGCGTCTGGTTCGCGGGGAGTTGCGTCCGTCCATCGAGACCGGGATGCACATCGCGATCTACCAGCATCGGCTCGATGTGGGGGCCGTGGTCCACACCCATCAGGTGGGTGCCAGTACCTTTGCCGTGATGAATATGCCGATCCCCGCCTTGTTCGATGAACAGGCCGCCAGTCTCGGCCGCGAGGTGGCACTCGTGCCCTATGGACTCAGCGGCAGCGCCGAGCTTCTGACCAACGTGAGTGCGGTGATCAGCAATCAGTGCAACGCCTTTATCCTGCAGAATCACGGCGTGCTGCTGCTGGGCGAGACGCTGGAGGAGGCCGAACGCCATGTGAGTCTGCTGGAGAAGACGGCCATGGTGTACTACCGGGCCCTGACCTCGGGGCATCCCGTCTCCGCCCTGCCGGAGGACATTGCCAACATGCTCATGGAGATTCTCAAGTCCAAACAGGCCGGCGTAATCGAGCGTAGGGCAGCGTGCTCCCCAAGCCGTGAAGCCTGATACCAACGAGGAGGACAGACGATGAACGACTATGCCATTTCCCATTGGCCGGATACGCACGATCTTCTGGAACGGCTCTATGACCTGGCCAACCATCAACCCCTGCACCCCATCCGCCGCGACAAGATGGAGGCCTACCTCGCCTACTTCGAGGAGCACTGCCAGGGGTCCAAGCGCCTGACCGCGGAGGCCGCGACCTATATCCCGGGTGGTGTGCAGCACAATCTCGCCTTCAACTATCCCTTTCCCCTGGCCATCGCCCAAGCCCAGGGGGCCTATCTCTGGGACGTGGACGGTAACCGCTACATCGACTTCCTCCAGGCGGGTGGGCCGACGCTTCTGGGCAGCAATTACGAACCGGTGCAGGAACAGGTCATCCAACTCATCCGCGAGTGCAGCCCGGTCACCGGGCTCTTTCATGAGTATGAGCTCAAGCTCGCGCGGCTGATCTGTGAGCATATGCCCTCCGTGGAGATGTTCCGCATGCTCGCCAGCGGCACCGAGTCGGTTATGGCAGCCCTCCGCGCGGCACGCTGTTTCACGGACAAGCGCAAGGTGATCAAGGTCGGAGGCGGCTACCACGGCTGGAGCGACCAGATGGTCTTCGGCATGCGCATCCCCGGATTAGGGGCGCTGGATGCGCACGGCATCCCTGCGGGCAGTTATGAGCACACCCAGGAGGTTTTCCCCAACGATCTCGATGCGCTGGAAGGATTGCTCGCGGCCAATGAGGCCGAGGGCGGCACGGCGGCCGTGATTCTGGAACCGCTGGGGCCCGAAAGCGGCACGCGGCCCGTTTTGCGCGATTACAACCAGCAGGTGCGCGGGCTCTGCGATACCTACGGCACCCTGCTCATCTTCGACGAGGTCGTCACCGGCTTCCGAGTGGGCCTCGGAGGCGCCCAGGGTTTCTTCAAGGTGCGGCCCGACCTCACGATCTTCGGCAAGTGTGTGGCCGGCGGCTATCCGGCGGCCGGCGGCGTGGGCGGCCGCCGGGATGTCATGGAATGTTTTGCTGCCGGCATCCAGGGGCTGAAGAAACGCGCCATGGTGGGCGGGACCCTCTCGGCCAATCCCCTGAGCTGTGCGGCGGGTTACTTCACCATCAAGGCCATCGAGGAGACACAGGCCCACCTCAAGGCCGGCCGGGCCGGCGACCGCCTCACCCAGGGACTACAGGAGATCATTGCGCGCCGGCGACTGCCCTTCATCGCCTTTAATCATGGATCGATCTGCCACCTCGAGACCTCGGCGGCCATGCTCATGGACATCAACAACCCCAAGATCTTCTCCGAGGTGGGCGAGCGCAAACATCTCATGGAGGAGGTGGGGGCGGCCCTCATGGCCGAAGGCGTAGTGACGCTGGCCGGCAGCCGGCTGTATACGAGCATGGCAGACAGCGATGATGTCATCGATGACGCGCTTGAGCGCATTGACCGTGTGATGGCGCATATTGAATGACCCTCAGTGGACTAGGGCCCTTTTTCGATTATGGAGTAACCGGCTTCAGGGGGTTTGCGGGGGGCATTCGGGTTTTTGCACGCTGTTTGCGCCCCATCTCTGGGGGTGGGGCGCATGGAGGTAAGGGGGTAATCTTGAGGGGAAAGACGCGGTGGATGACGTGAATGCGGGAAAGGACGCCGGGTATGTGTTGGCCTACGATGTGGGGACCACCGGCACCAAGACCTGTCTCTACGGTATCGGGGAGGCCATCGGGCTGGTGGACTCGGCCATCGGGGAGTACCCGCTGTACCTGAGTGAGGAGGGGGGCGCCGAGCAGGACGTGGAGGACTGGTGGCGGGCGATCGTCAAGGGCACCCGGGATGTGTTGTCAAGAACCGGGATCGCTGCGGGCGCAGTCAAGGGGATTTCCCTGTGCTGCCAGATGCAGGGCTCGATCATGGTGGATGCTCAAGGCCGGGCCTTGCGCAGGGCCATGGGCTACCTGGACGGTCGGGCCACCAAACAGTTTGCCCGTGGTTTCCAGCACGGGCTGTGGCGTATCAGCGGCTGCAACGCCTTCAAACTCCTCAACTGGCTGCGCATCACCGGCGGTTGCCCGGCCACGTCCAAGGATCCGGTGTGGAAATACCTGTGGGTCAAGGAGCACGAGCCCGAGGTGTATGCCGCCACCCACAAGTGGCTCGACGTCAAGGATTATCTGGTCCTGCGCAGCACCGGCTGCTACGGCATGACCCAGGACTCGGCGCATGTCACCTTTCTCTACGACACCCGTCCCGGCCGGCTCGGCTGGCATGTGGGGTTGTGCCGCACACTGGGGGTGGACCCGGACCACCTGCCGCCGGTCATCGAATCCACGCACAGGGTGGGGGGGCTCACGGCCCAGGCGGCCTCTGATCTGGGGCTCATAGAGGGCACCCCGGTCTTCGGCGGCGGCGGCGACGTGTCGCTCATCTCCATCGGTGCGGGTTGCGTGGGTCTGGGGGACACCCATATCTATGTGGGCACCTCGGGATGGGTGAGTGCCTGTGTGGACAAGCGTATGGTGGATGTCTCCAACTTCATGGCCTCGATCCTCGGTGCCATTCCGGACTATTACAATTTTGTCGCCGAGCAGGAGACCTCGGGCCTCTGCCTGCAGTGGGTGAGGGATCACCTGGCGCTGGACGAGATCGGGCTCTACCTGGGCTCCCGGCATATCGTGGACAAGGGCGCGGAGTTTGACAATCTCTACCAGTTTTTGAACCAGAGCGTGAACGAGACCGAGCCGGGCTCCGGGGGGGTGATTTTTACCCCGTGGCTGCACGGAAACCGCGCGCCGCGGGAGGACCCTTACGCGCGCGCCATGTTTTTCAACCTCGGGCTGCATACGGGCAAGCGGATGATGATCCGTGCCGTGCTCGAGGGCGTGGCCTATCACAAGCGCTGGATGCTCCAGGCACTGGAGAAGAGGGTCACCCCGCAGGAGCGGCTGCGCTTTGTGGGCGGTGGGGCGCATTCGGAGGTGTGGTGTCAGATCATGGCCGATGTAACGGGTCGGGTCGTCGAGACCACCCCCGAGCCGCAGAATGCGGGCGCCGTGGGCGCGGCCGTGGTTTGCGCGGTAGGGCTTGGGTTGCTGAAAGACTTTTCCCAGGCCAGGGACCTCATACCTATCAAGGAGACGTATCATCCGCGAGCCAGGTATAAAGAGGTTTATGATCGCAGTTTTACTGTTTTTGAAAGCCTCTACAAGAACAATCGGCAGGCCTTTGCCCGCTTGAACAGGCAAGTTGACCCCCCCCGAGCGCCGTGCGTGCCATAAAGGCGCCGGGATCAGAGACAAACAAGGGGTGTCTTTTCCCGCCAGAGGTGCTACTATCGCCACAAAGGGGGCCCGACCCCGTCGGCTTGAGATACGCCTTCACCTGCGGGCGCGTACCATTTTCTGAGGAGGGTATGCAATGAATCAGGAGCATGTGGTCACAATCTATCCCTACCGGTGGGTCGTATTGATAGTATTCATGCTAGCCAATGCCATGATCCAGGTGCACTGGGTGGTGTTCGCTCCCATCACCAGTGAGGCCGCCGCCTTCTACGGGGTGACGCCGCTCAAGATTGGCCTGCTCTCCATGGTTTACATGATTGCCTTCATCTTTCTCTGTATTCCGGCCTCCTATACAATCGACACCTACGGGCTGCGCATCGGGGTCGGGATCGGGGTGGTCCTCACCGGGATCTTCGGCCTGCTCAAGGGACTCTACCCCACGAACTATACCGCGATCATGATATCCCAGTGCGGACTGGCCGCGGCCCAGCCCTTCATCATGAATGCCATGACCAAGGTCGGTGCCAATTGGTTCCCCGTTCAGGAGCGTGCCACTGCGGCAGGGATGGCGGCCCTGTCCCAGTACATCGGTATCATCGTGGCCATGGCGGCCACCCCCCTGCTTGTGAAGGCCTACTCGCTGGAGGGCATGCTCATGATCTACGGGGTGCTCTCGATTATCACCACGGCGGTGTTCCTCGTCTTCATGCGCGAGATGCCCCCGACACCCCCCTCGGAGGCGACCATGGCCGCACGAATCGCGGTTTTCCCCGGGATAAGGCGTATCTTCACCCATCGCGACATGCTGCTGCTCCTGGTGCTGTTTTTCATCGGACTGGGCATGTTCAACGCCGTGACCACCTGGATCGAACAGATCCTCGCGCCGCGGGGGCTTAACTCCGAGCAGGCCGGACTGGTGGGAGCGGCCATGATGATCGGTGGTATTGTGGGGGCCTGCATCCTGCCGCCTTTGTCCGACAGGCTCAGACAGCGCAAGTCCTTCCTCATCGTGGCCATGGTGGGCATGGCCCCGGGGCTCGTCGGCATCACCTTCTGCACCAGCTATTATCTCCTGTTGGCGAGCGGCTTCGTCCTGGGCTTCTTCATCATGTCGGCCGGACCCATCGGATTCCAGTATGGGGCCGAGGTGAGCTACCCCGCCCCGGAATCCACCTCACAGGGCCTCATCCTGCTGGCGGGTCAGATCTCGGGGATCATCTTCATCTTCGGCATGGATACCTTCCGGGCCGCCGGCTCGGGCTCCATGACCCCCTTCATGATCGTTTTCATAGCGCTGACCCTCGTGTGTGTCGGTGTTTGCCTCAATCTGAACGAATCCTCGCTTATCAAGGAGGCGCACGACGTTTGATCCCCACCGTGGGTTACAGGCAGGGTTTAATCGCTACATGGTGAGTCCTTAGGCTTGCCCTGGGGTGATTATGTCTGCCAGCGCGAGAAGGCATTCATGTCCAGGGGGGCGCTCTGCCCTCGGCGTGCCAGGCGCAAACCCGCGACCCCGATCATGGCGGCATTGTCGGTGCAATACCGTGGGTGGGGGATGACGAGCCGGATCCCCCGCACGCTAGCGGCTTCCTCGAGAGAGGCCCTCAGGGCGCTGTTGCAGGCCACCCCGCCGCTGATCACCAGGGTCGACAGGCCATGATCCTCCACGGCCGCCAGGGCCTTGGAGACCAACACCTCGACCACGGCCGCCTGGAAGGCGGCGGCGATTACGGGGATGCGCCCCTCCTTGCCAGGGGCGGGGTGCCTCTCTCCTGGCAACCCGGAGAAGCGCAGATTCAGCCCCGGAAAGATCCCTTCGCGCACGACGAGGTTGAGCACGGCCGTCTTGAGTCCGGAGAAGCTGAAGTCATACGTGCCGTCGCCCAGCAGGGGACGCGGTAGCTTAAGGTCGTGGTGGTCAACCCCGGCCGCGATCCGATCGATGATCACGCCCCCCGGATAGCCCAGGTTCAAAAGCTTGGCCACCTTATCGAAGGCCTCTCCGGCGGCGTCATCCAGGGTCTGTCCGATGAGGGTCATGTCCGAGGGGGCCTCTACACGGTACAGGGAGGTGTGTCCGCCCGAGACCACCAGGCCGATGTGGGGGTAGCAGACCTCATGCTCGATCTCGGCCGCACACAGGTGCCCTTCCAGGTGGTTCACGCCGAAGAGCGGCACCTTCAGGCCGTAGGCCAGGGCCTTGGCGAAGGAGATCCCCACGAGCAGGGCGCCCACGAGCCCGGGGCCCTGAGTGACGGCTACCCCACCCAGGTCCTGCATGCCCAGGTGCGCGGAGCGGAGGGCCTTGAATACCACGGGCTGAATGAGTTCCACGTGCCGGCGGGAGGCGATCTCCGGCACCACCCCGCCGAAGGCCTGGTGGTCCTTGATCTGAGAGGCCACGACACTGCTGAGGACCTTCCCGGTCGCGCTGATCACCGCTGCGGCGGTTTCGTCGCAGGAGGTCTCGATGGCCAGGAGTTTCACGGGCGGCCTCACTCCTTGATGTCGATATAGAAGCTCACCACCGGGGAATCCCCCCGCATGGCCGAGATCCTATAACGCTGGGTGTGTGCGTCGATGATGTTGGCATAGCGACCCAGGAGATTGGAGGTGTTGATCGGGTAGCCCCGGTCCTCGCCGGTGTTGTCGTTCCAGTTGGAGACGAAACCCTTGAAGTTGACAATCAGCCCGTGATTGGTGTTGCCGTTGTATATGAGATCCCGGAGCACGATCACGGCCCCCCGGGGAAGGGGGATGCTGCCTTCCGGACCCAGGGCGTAAAGGACATGATCAGCCTCGAGGATGAGCCAGGTCCGTCTGATCTCGGAGATGACATCCACATGGATCCTGCCGCAGGGGAAGGCATCCTTTTTGATGTCAATGGTGGTGGAATTCTCGATGGTGAAGGCCCCATCCATGTCATTGATATTGCCCACGCCGCGGATGTCGGCCACCACCCCGCGCTTGTAGTTGGTCTTGATGTCGGCCACGGTGAGGGTGTCGCCTTTGTTGATGACGATGTGCTGATCGTCATGCACGGCGATGGGGTTGCCGTTGTTGATGGAGAGGAGGGCATATTCCATCAGGGGCGGGTCGATGTAGATGCTCGGCTGCTCGGGGATGATGCCGATCTCCTTCATGAAGGCATTCACCACCATGGTCTGGAATACCACCCTTTTGCGGAAGTCTTTGATTTCCTTGGAGCTTTCGCTGGCAAAGGCGGGTTTGTTCAGGCTGGTGAGCACGTAGTAGGTGGCGGATTTGCGCTGTTCCTTGTGGAGGCTATCGTTGGCCAGCGTGCGGTGGTTATTGTAGTGGAACCTGTACTCCGCCTCATGGATGGCCGGATTCACCTGCTGGATGACCCGCTCGGCCATCTCGGCGAGATCGATCACCTCGCCGGAGGGGAGGATGTAGCGGTCCGTATCCGTGATAATCGATTGACCGAAGCGCCGGGGATTGTGCATGGGATCGATATATTCGGGATGATAGAACCCGGAGCCGTCGTGCATGTTGAGGAAGTAGTCGGCCTGCTGCATGAGTTCCTTGATCTTGGTGACCACCTCGCTGTCGGGATCGATGGGGATGTCACCGGCGAATTTGCGGTTCATGTCTCCGTTGGGCCCGCGCTGATTGACAAGGATGGAGTAGAAATTGGCCCTAGGCACCACGATCAGGTTGCCCTTTTTCAGGCGCATATCCGCGTACAGGTCCGCGGCCAGATATCCGCCCGGTTCATCGCCCTGGATACCGCCCATGATCATCAGGGTGGGACCCGCTTCGACGCCGAGGCTGTGGTAGACATGCAGTTCGTGATCACTGCCCTTGAAGAATACCTCGTGAGAAGCCCCCGCGTGAGAGGCCAGCGGAACCAGCACGAGCAGCACAACACTCAGGATGAAGGCGGCACGACGGATCATGGCGAGGCTTCTTCCAGTTGTTCCCGGGTAACGGGCAGGGCCAGGCGCAGCTTGTCCTCCTCATCGAAGATATAGAAGGTGACATTCTCCCAGTCGGAGATGATGTCCGTGGCCTTGATGCGCATGGGTTTAAAGTTGCGGATGCTGAAGGCGAACCCGGAGTTTTTCTCCACGGGGACCCCGTCGAGAAGATTGACGGCGGGATGGCTGACCATCACCTCCCCTTTACGGAAGACGGCGAACAGGTGCCCGGAGGCACTTGCCCCGGAGGAGGCCTTGATGTTCACGATCTTGAAGACCAGGTCGTCCCCCTCGAGTTGCAGCTCCGCGATCTCGGCGATCGGCGGATGGAGCTCGGGCAGCTTGATCTGAGTGGGGATGATGTACGATTTGTGGCGGATGGCCGAACTCATCTTCTTTTTCAGGGAGAGGATCTCCTCATCCCGGCGGGCCAGGCGGATGCTGAGATCCTTGATGTCGGCGGCCTGGCTCGCGATGGTGACGTTCTGGTGCGCGAGGTTGCGCCGGGTCTGGACGAGCCCGATCGCCAGGGAGGCCACCACCGTGACCAGCAGCAGCAGGAGCAAGAGAATCAGTCGCACCCAGCGCGAGTGGATGGTCAAGATGGCCTGGCCTCCGGTGGGCCGCATGATAATGATCTGGTACGGCTCACGATTCATCATTCAGCGCTCCCCCCAGGCGCTCCCACGTTTCCTGGACAATGCGGAAATCGCCGTTGGTCTTCACCAGTCGCAGGTGCTTGATCCCCAGGTCCTGGTAAGTGTCTGCGATGAAACGCTGCCGGGCCGTGACATTCCAGAATGCCCCGCTGCGGGAGATGGAGATATCGGAAAGCTCCACGTCGATGGTGCTGTAGTTGGAGAGCCGCTGTCCCTTGCAGGCGAGGTAGCTCTCCCGGTCCGGATAGCTTGCGCTGTAATAGCCCTGCATACGTCCCATGTCGTTGGCCTCCCAGGTATGGATCCATTGCTGAAGAAAGGCCAGGAGACGCTCGCGGGTCTGGGACTGCATCCGGGAGACCTCCCCATCCCACTGTGGGGCCTCCTCCAGGGTCAGAAAACGCTCGTTGATGATCCGCGGTTTGCCCTCAAGGTGGGTGAGGTAGACGAATTTCACCCCGGTCGTCTGGTAACTGTCCGCGGCGAACTCCATGACAAAGCAGGCCAGTTCATAGTGATGTGCCCCGATCACCAGGGGTTGGCCGGCCGTGATGGAGACGAAGCGGTAGGGGGTCAGCACCTGCCGCTTCTGTTCAAGGTATTCATCGAGATTCAGACCGCGGGACGTATCGACATACCCGGGTGAATAGCAGGCCCTGTAGGCGTCGAGATCACGGCTCTCCCAGGCATGCAGCCAGCGGTCAAGGAAGGCCTGATAAGCTTTTGCACGTTTTTCGAGGCCGGTCTCCTCGATCATGCTAATGCTGTCCAGGGTGACGATGGGGGTCCAGAACTCGTGCAGGTAGGGGGCCAGACGCTTGAGGTCTTCATTGTTCAGGGACACGCAACCCTTGGTGTCCGGCTCTGCGATAGGGATGTTTCTCCCGTGGATCCAGATCCCGTCACCGTTCTTGCGCTTGGTACGATCTACCGGGTTGGGGTAGTCGAGCACATAGGCCCGCCATCCGTAGAGGTCGGGCAGGCTTGTCCCGTCAATGATCTTCCTGAAGAAGTAGACCCCCTCCGGGGTGCGCCGGTCCCCCTCCACCCTCTTGTCGCCGGGGTTCATGCCCGTGGAGCAGGGAAAGCTTGCCACTGCGGACCGGCCGTTGAAGATGGTCAGCCGCTGGGCGGCCTTGTCGACGCACACGGCATAACGGCCGTCCGGCACCTTGATGAGGTTGTCGGGGACCTGCCCGTCCGCCCATAGCCAGCCCGGAACGGCAAGCGTGAACGCGAAAGTCAGTACCAGTCTGTGAATACAGTTCTTAAACTTCATCCAGTGAGAGATCTTTTCGGTTTAACAGACTGATTACTTGATATCCCCGTTCCTCGACGGCGGGTGCCCCCCCTTCCAGGCGGTCAAAAACCGCGATCACGAGCTCGACCTTAAGCCCTGCCTTCTCGATACGGCCGATGGCCTGCAGGGTGGATCCGCCGCTGGTGATGACGTCCTCCACCACCACCACCCTCTGTCCGGGCTGAACTGGCCCCTCGATCCACTTCTGGGTGCCATGGGCCTTCTTCTCCTTGCGCACCAGAAAGGCGTTGAGTGGTTGACCCTGTTGGAAGGCGATAATGGCGGCGGCCGTGGCGATGGGGTCGGCCCCGAGCGTCATGCCGCCGATGGCCTCGACCCGTCGGCCCTGGATACGCTCCCAGATAAGCCTGCCGATGAGGATGGCACCCTCGGGATTCAGGGTCACCTTCCTCAGGTCCACATACAGGTCCGATTCCTTGCCCGAGGCCAGCACGAAGTGGCCGGTTTTGACCGCGTCCCTGAGTAACAGGGTTTTGAGTGCGTCGAGATCATTCATGGAATACCCTCTTGAAAATAGTGTCCACGTGCGTCAGGTGATGGGAGAGGTCAAAGACCTCTTCCAGGGCCTCACGTCCCAGGACCGCGGTGATATCGGGATCGCTTTCCAGCAGGTCCTTGAACGCGCCGTTTTCTTCCCATACCTTGAGTGCGTTGCGCTGAACCCAGGCATAGGCTGTATCCCGGGGGATGCCCCGCTCCACCAGTGCCAGTAGTACCCCCTGCGAGTTCCACAGGCCCCGGGTCAGATCGATGTTGCGGCGCATGTTTTCCGGATAGACCACCAGCCCCTCCACGAGGCCCGCCAGGCGTGTGAGGGCGAAATCCAGCACCGTGGTGGCATCCGGTCCGATGACGCGTTCCACGCTCGAGTGGCTGATGTCGCGCTCGTGCCACAGGGCCACGTTCTCCATGGCCGCCATGGCGTATCCCCGCAGCAGTCGGGCCAGGCCGGTGAGGTTCTCCGAAAGGATGGGGTTCTTCTTGTGTGGCATGGCGGACGAGCCCTTCTGACCCTTGCCGAAGGGTTCCATGGCCTCGAGCACCTCGGTGCGCTGCAGGTGGCGGATTTCGACGGCGATCTTTTCGATGGTGGCCCCGATGAGCGCCAGGGTGGTGAAGAACTGCGCATGCCGGTCGCGTTGGACGACCTGGGTGCTTACCGGCTCGGGCTTCAGCCCCAGCCGGGTGCACACCTGTTCCTCGACCGCCGGCGGCACGTTGGCAAAGGTGCCCACCGCGCCGGAGACCTTCCCGTAGGAGATGGCCTCCATGGCCTGGTGCATGCGGGTGAGGTTGCGTTCCATCTCCGCATACCACAGGGCGAATTTCAGGCCGAAGGTGGTGGGTTCGGCATGAATCCCGTGCGAGCGTCCCATCACCGGGGTGTGTTTGTGCTCGTAGGCACGCGCCTTAAGGACCTCCATCACCCGCGTGAGGTCGGCGATGATGATGAGGCTGCTCTCCTTGAGCTGCAGGGCATAGGCGGTGTCGAGGACATCCGAGGAGGTGAGTCCCATATGGATGAAGCGGGCGTCGTCGGCCCCCACGTATTCGCCCACGCAGCTCACGAAGGCGATCACATCGTGGCGGGTGACGGCCTCGATTTCCGCGATGCGTGTCACATCGAATCCGGCCCGGGTGCGGATGTTCTCCATGCTTTTCAGGGGGATTCTGCCCAGCTGGTGCCAGGCCTCGCAGGCGGCGAGCTCCACCTCGAGCCATTCTTGGTAACGGTGCTCGTCCGACCAGATGTCGTTGAGTTCTGTGCGTGAATATCTCGGTATCATGTGCGGCCATTCCTCCGGTTAATCATGTAATTGCTCCCCTCGAGATTTTTGATATGGTACTTGATCTCGGTGGCCTCCTGCGATGCCTCGCCGTAGTGCCGGTAGTTGCCCCCCTGGTTCATGACCACCGCGAGCGAGATGCTCATGACGGGGAAGTTCCTCTCGGCGCCGGTTCGGTCCTGTGAGAGGATGCCGCCGCGGGCCAGATCGTCGTCGTTGTAGAAATTGCGCACCACCATGTCGAAGCGCTCGATGATCTCTTCGCACAGGGCCCTGACACTTTCGATGGAACAGATGAAGACGAAGTCGTCACCACCGATATGGCCCACGAAGCACGGTTCCTGATGCAGCTCCCGAACGGCGTTGGTGATGATGCGCGAGGTGGCCAGCAGGACCTCGTCACCCCTCGAGAATCCGTAACGGTCGTTGAAGGGTTTGAAATTGTCGATGTCCGCCCAGGCGATGGCGATCTCCTGACGGGCATCGAACAGGTGCTGGATCTGTCGCATGATGGTTTCGTTGCCCGGGAGTCGCGTCAGGGGGTTGGTGTCGAGCTCGTGGTGCGAGCGGGTCTGAATGAAGCTCAGACGGGCCCGGATGAGCTCGGGAGGATCGGTGGTCAGGATGAAATCGTCCACCGGGGTCTGCGGCCAGGAGATGTCGGCCAGCTCGGTCGGGGTCAGGAGCATCACGATCGGCAGGTAACCGTAGACCGTGTTGCTGCGGAAGTCCTCGATGAGGCTGGTCGAACCCGCAGCTATCCAGGCGCAATCGATGAGGATGAGGTCGGGCAGGTCCATGAAGATGTGCGTGACGGCTTCCTCAGGGGTATGGATGAGGTGGAAGGTCTCGCAGAGCTCATCCAGCACGGACTGCATCCGTGCATCGAGATCCTCCTTGACGATGACGACAACCTTCAAGATGGCATACCTTCACGACAACCGGAAGCTGTCCAGATCGTCCAGGTCCTGCAAGATGCGCTGCATGAGGTCATCGAGCGCCACCTCCTCCATGCCGAGCCGTTCCCAGGCTACGGGGCTGATAGCACCGACCCAGGGATCGCCCCCATAGCCCACCCCCAGGGCCCGCACCACGCAATCGGCGATATGGATCACGGCGCAACGGTCCTGGAACTTGCGGGACTCTGCGGGGGTATGGTGCTCGGCGATGGGCAGCGCCAGCCGTTCCGGCAGATTCCATTCGGCGGCGAGCCAGGCCCCGATCTGGCCGTGGTCGACGCCGAGCACCTCCAGCTCCGCCTCCCTGAACGAGCAGCCCGTGCCCTCGATCAGCCGGGTGATGGCGGCGTAATCATCCTCCAGGGAGACCTTGATGAGTACCTTGCCGATGTCATGCAGGAGCGCCGCGGTGGAGATCTCCTCCGGCTCGCTGAGTTTCAGGTGTCGGCTGATGGTCCCGGCGGCCACGGCACTCCCCAGGGAATGTTCCCAGAGCCCGAGCATGGACTGCTCCATGATGTCGAAGACCGAGGCCGAGAGCACGACCCCCTTGATCACATTGAACCCCAGCAGGATGATGGCGTGGCTGATGGAGGAGATACGCCCCGGAAAGCCGTAGAAAGGGGAGTTCACCAGCCTGAGCACCTTGGCGCTCAGGACGTGGTCCGAGGAGATGAGCCGGCCCACGTCCTTGGCCGTCACCTCGGGGCTTTCCACCATGCGCGTGAGCTTCTCCACCACCTGGGGCAGGGTGGGCAGGCTGTGGATCTTCTTGGTGATGGACTTGAGCTGTTCGGCCTTACTCATCGTTGACCCCCTCCGTTTGATGGGTGATGGCCTCGTCATCCTCTGCGCCTTCCGACATCAGTGCGGCCTGGATGGCCGCCTTGAGGCGTTCCATCAGAGGGTCACCCGCCACGTGTGCGAAACGCGACTGCATCTCGGCGATCTTCTGCTGAGTGCTTTTGACCGGGCTTCCGAGGTCCACGGGGTGGCCCTTGAGGGTCACGGAGCTCACATTCATGCGTTTCAGGCGTTCGATGAGGGTGGCATTCAGCTCGGTGCCCTCGGCGCACAGGGCCATGCCCTTTTCGTTGAGCACCGGTTTGGCCAGGACCATGCCGGGTTTGACAAGCTCGAGGGGAACCTTCTGCATGTAGTCTCCTACCTTATGCGCGCACCGACCACGGGCGGGCGGTCAAAGGTGATCAGTGTAAGGCTTTTGTCGGGTGTATCGGTAGCCAGGAGCATGCCCTGGGAGGCGATGCCCATGAGGGTGGCGGGCTTGAGATTAGTGACTACCGCGATATGCTTGCCCACCAGTTCCTGGGGGTCATAGGCCGTCGCGATTCCGGCCGCGATCTGGATGGGGCGGCCTATATCCACCTGCAACAGGAGCAGCTTCTTGGACTTTTCCACGCGTTCGGCCGTGAGGATGCGGCCGACGCTTATCTCCACCTTGGCGAACTCTTCGATGTCGATGAGATTTTGCCGCGTGTGGCCATCCCCTGCCTCGGGTTGCTCGCGGACGAATTTTTCCACGCGGGGGAACAGCGCCGGGGCCGTCTGAACGGGCCTGCCCGGGCGCAGCACGTTGAAGCGCTCGAGGAGAGTCGCCTCGAGCGGCTCGGAAGCGCCGATGAGCGTGAGGATCTGTTGCGCGGTGGCGGGCATGACCGGATAGATCAGGGAGGCAACTATGCGGATGCCCTCCATGATGTGATACAGCACCGTGGCCAGACGCGCCTTGTCGGACTTGGCGAGCACCCACGGGGCGTTGTGGTCGATATATTTGTTCAGGGCCGAGATCAGGGACCAGACCGTTGCCATGGCCCCGTGCATCTCCAGGACTTCCATCTTGTCACGGTAGGTCTGTACGCATTTCAGGGCCAGGGAGCTAAGCTCGTGCTCGGTGTCCGTAAGGTCGTCTCCCGGCTGCGGCAGGGTGCCGGCACAGTACTTGGCGACCATGCGGGTGCTGCGGCTGACAAGGTTGCCGAGGTCGTTGGCCAGGTCGGCATTGTAGCGGTCCACCAGGGCCTCCTCGGAAAAGTTGGAGTCGAGCCCGAAGACCATTTCGCGCACCAGGAAGTAGCGGAAGGCATCCAGGCCATAGGTCTGCTTCATCTCGAGGGGGTCCACCACGTTGCCGAGGCTTTTGGACATCTTGGTGGCGTCGATGTTCCAGAAGCCGTGGACATTCAGGTGCGCGTAGGGTTCGAGCCCCATGGCCTTGAGCATGGTGGGCCAGTAGACGGCATGCGGCTTGAGGATGTCCTTGCCCACCAGATGCTGGCAGGAAGACCATAACTCATTGAAATCAATGCCTTCCGGGTAGCCGATACCGGTGAGGTAATTGATGAGCGCATCAAACCATACGTAGCAGACATAGTTCGGGTCAAAGGGCAACTCGATGCCCCAGGTGAGCCGTTTCTTGGGACGGGAAATGCAGAGGTCATCCAGGGGCTCGCGCAGCATGCCCAGAACCTCGTTCCGGTAGCGTTCGGGACGGATGAAATCCGGATGCGTATTGATATAATCGATGAGCCAGGGCCGGTATTTCTCCATCCTGAAGAAGTAATTCTGCTCCTGGACATAGACGAGTTCGCTGAGGTGGATGGGGCAGCGGCCGTCTTCCATCTCGCTGTCGGTGTAGAAGCGTTCGCACCCGATGCAGTAGTGTCCGCCGTATTCGCCGAAATAGATGTCCCCGTTGTCATAGACCTTTTGGAGGATGTTCCTGACGGTGGCTACATGGTCGTCTTCCGTGGTGCGGATGAAGCGGTCGATCTCGATCTCCAGGTCGGGCCAGAGTGCACGGAAGCGTGCACTGTTCTCGTCGGCGAGTTTGTCCGCGGTGGTGCCGAGCTTCTTGGCGGTTTCCACGATCTTGTCGCCGTGTTCGTCGGTGCCGGTGAGGAAAAAGACCTTCTCCCCCATTAGCTTGTGATAGCGGGCCAGCACATCCGCAATCACGGTGGTATAGACATGGCCCAGATGGGGCTTGGCGTTTACGTAGTAGATCGGTGTAGTGACGTAGAACGACTGTCTCATGTGGGCGTGCTCCTTTTCTTTTTCGATCTGCGCTTGCGTGGGGGACGCTTCTTCTTGGCGGGTGCCTTCTCCGTTTCCTTCACGGAGGACCTTGCCGCGTGGGCACTGGAGGCGGCCTCGATCTGCGCCTTGCGCTCCTGTTGCTTTTCCTCGGAGACGCGTGCGAAATCCTCGGCCGTCAGGATGTCCATGGCCTTGGCCTTGACGAAGCGCCGGTCTTCCAGTTTGGCGATGAAGGTCTGGGAGATTACGTTGATACTGACCACCGTGGCCTCCCCCTGTTCGAGGAAGACCTTTTTGCCGGTCTTGGGCATGGTCTCGATGAGCTCGGCATAGGAATCTTTCTCATAGGCCAGGCAGCATTTGAGTTTGCCGCACAACCCGGAGATCTTCGTGGGGTTGAGGGTCATGTTCTGATTCTTGGCCATTTTCACGGAGATGCGCTGGAAATCCGTGAGATACGTACAGCAGCATAGCTCCCTGCCGCAGTTGCCGATGCCCCCGAGGATGGCCGCCTCCTGGCGGGTGCCGATCTGCCGGAGCTCGATGCGTGTGCGGAAGCGCTCCACCAGGTCCTTGAGCAGTTCGCGGAAATCCACCCGGCTGTCGGCGACGAAATAGAAGGTGACCTTGTTGCCGTCAAAGGCCTGTTCCACGTGGGCGAGCTTCATGGGCAGGCCGTGGGCGGCGATGCGTTCGCGGCAGAGCTCGTAGTACTCCTTTTCCTTGAGTCGGATACCCTCGAGCCGCGTGTGATCGGACTCGGTGAGTTGCCGTACAACGGGCTTGACCTCGGTGAGATCCTTGGCATCCTCCTCGGAGGCATATCCCAGAACCCTTGCCACGGACTGACCCACCTCGGTGTTCACGATTACCAGCTCTCCCACAGAGAGCTCCAACGTCCCGGCATCGAAGATGTAGGGGGTTGGGATGGTCGGGAATCGTATGTAGACCAGTCGTCGTCCATCCTGCTCGGTATCCATAGTAACCATGTTAGCAAGTGTACGTTGTCTTTATCAAGGACATCTTTGTATTGGAGGGGCACTCAGGGATAATAAAAATATTGATTGACATATCAATTTGTATTTTGTAGGATCAGTGAATCCTGTTAGTGACAGATACCTGAGCTTGATGGAGGAAGACGAATGCACTTTGGTATTACAGAAGAACAGCGTATGATGGTGGATACAGTTAAAAAATTCGCTGAGAAAGAGATTGCCCCCCTGGTCGAGGAGATGGACCGGGAGGAGTCGTTTGTTGAAGATTTGTGGGAGAAGGCCAAGCCCATCGGGCTTCTCGGCATGGGAATCCCCTCCGAATACGGCGGAATGCTCACCGACTATCTGACGGTCGGGCTGATGGCCGAGGAGATCTGCAAGGTGGATCCTGGGGTGGCGGTGGTCTATGGCGCCCATG
>CAZUDI010000016.1:0-65110 GCA_964618975.1 uncultured Bacteriovoracaceae bacterium
GTCCCCGATATAGACCGGCAGCGTGCCCTCCGGCAGGCCGCGCAGCAGCTCCCCGAGCACGTCCCCCTTGGTGCGGCCCACAGCGCGCAGCTCGACCCCGCCGTTGAACTCCAGGCATTCCAGCCGGTAGTCCGCGGCAAGGCCGCCCCAGGCAGCCGTCGCCGCCTGCTCCCAGGCGCGGGCCTTCTCCTGCGGCAGGCCCCGGGTATGCAGGGCGATGCTGGCCACCTTGATCTCGCAGCGCTCGGAAAAGCCCCCTTCCCCGGCCAGATCCTCGGCGCGGATGAGCCCTGCATCCTGCCGGGGGGTGGGATGCATGATCTTCAGGGGGCCTGTGGGGGGCAGGATCTCGTACCCGTGGCTGCCGCTGAGCCAGATCCCCTCGGGGCCGCCCAGGAGGGCCACGATCTCGCTGACCGGCCGCCCCGAAAGGATGGCCACCGTGGTATGCCCGGACCGGCTCAGGCGCACGAGCAGCTCTGGGATGCCGGCCAGGGGCACGGCCTGGGCGGGGTCGGGGTGGAACTCGGCCAGGGTGCCGTCGTAGTCCAGCCCCAGCAGGCGGTGCGGGGCCCGGCGGACCCGCTGCCAGAGCGGTGCGGGGTCTTCTCCTTCCCTGAGGTGCAGGGCGGGTGAGATCATCGGGCCTCGATCCTCTCCTGATTGCCGGACCTGAGCGCCGTCATGAGGGTCAGGTACTCCCGCAGGTGGCGGGTGATGAGGAAGTGGTCGCGCACGAACTGCTGGGCCTTGTAGCCCATCTCCTCCAGGAGCTCGCGCCGCTTGAGGAGGTAGCGGATCCGGAGCGCCGCGCCCTCGGGGGTGGTGACGAGAAAACCGGTGTGGTGGTTGATGACCTGCAGCCGGATGCCCCCCGCGTCGCCCCCGATGACGGGCTTGCCCTTCCACATGGCCTCGGTGACCGTCAGCCCGAAGCCCTCGCGGGTGGACTTCTGGATGACGATGTCGGCGATGCGCTGCAGGGCGTTGATCTCGCGATGGGCATCCGGGGGTAGAAGCAGGACATGGATGTCGGGGTCGTCCCGGGCGTTCAGCTGCACCTCGTCGAGCACCTCCTGCCCCTCGGGGTCGTCCGTGGCCCCGCCCCCGGCCAGGACCAGCTGCAGGGGGATGACCCCCCGCACCAGACGGTAGGCCCGGATAACGCCCAGGGGGTCCTTGAAGCGGTCGAAGCGCGAGATCTGGGCCACGATCGGGCGGGAGGGGTCCAGATTCCAGCGGGTATAAACCCTATCGAGCTCGGCGGCCTCCAGGGGGATGTTCTTCGCGCTCAGGGGGTCGATGCTGGGGGGAATGAGGTAGAGCGGCTGGGGCAGCAGCTGGGTGAAGGTGGCCAGCGACCAGATGCTGGCATCGTACTTGAGGACATGTCCGCGCAGATATTTCCAGACGGTGCGATAGGGGTGGCTGACATCGATGTGACAGCGCCAGACCCAGCGCCCCTTGCGCTGGTCCATGAATGACACCACCGCCGCGGGCTGCGGGTCGTGCACAAACACAAAATCGGCATCTTTCAGCACCTCCTGCAGCCGCTGCGCGGTCTCGCGGTTGGTGGCCTCGAAGCCCTCCAGCAGCGAGGAGGGTATCTCGATACGGTTGCCCTGGAGGGCGTTGTGCATCATCTTGGTGCACTGATAGAATCCCGCGGCCCCTGTGATGGTCTCCCAGCGCACCGTGAGCCCGAGCTCGTCCGTCAGCGGCACCAGCCGCGCCAGGATCTCGGCCACCCCGCCCCCCTCGCGGGTGGAATTGAGGTGCACGACGCTGGCCCCCTGAAGGGGCTTGCTCAGCTGGCGCAGCTGATCGATCACCTCCGGGCCCACGATGGGGGCATAGTCATCGATGAGCACGCTCATGCGCTCGCCTCCATGAGAGAAATGTCGCGCACCGCTGTCTTGAGCTCCTCCCGGAGCTCGGAGAGGGTGACGAAGTAAGGGTCGATCTCCGTGAGGGCCTGGACGATGGGGGCATAGGACGCGCCCCACCCCATCAGCCACTGGCTGAAATCGTTGGTCCCTGAAGGGGTGCGGCGCCTGGCGTCGATGAAATGGTAGAAAACGCTGCCCAGGCTCAGGTGGGGGATCACCTCGGGGAGCTCGCGCGGGGAGGCGATCTCCAGGGTGGTGTCGAAGATCACGATCTGGGAGCGGATGAAGTGGAACTGGTGCCCGCTACGGGCCCAGGGGACCATCTCGCTCTCTTCCAGCCGCTCCTCGACCACCTCGATCACCTCGCGCCGGAGGTCTTCGATCTCGGGATAGACCGTGGGATCGATGATGGCCAGGCGCTCGGCCAGGCGCGTGTCGTGCAGGGCGTGTGAGGACCAGGCCGCGAAATCGTTCTGAAACTCGGGGTCGTCGAAGCGCGGCCGCAGGAGCCCCCCCCAGAAGTGGTAGTAGATGCAGCTCGGTGCGGTGGTCACCAGGCGGTCCCTGAGCTCACGCAGATTCTGGGCCTGCTCGCCCGTGGCGATGGCGATCAGGGCGCAGTCCATAACCTGGAACGGCTCCGACATCGATCCCCCCTTTTTAGTTTCTGGGTGCGGGATCTCGAGGTGGCGAGGTTGCGGGTCTTTTCCCGAACATGAGGGCCTACCCATACCCTCTGCTATACATGATAATCCATCGGCGCCTTAAGGCAAGTCATCGCCTTCAGAGCGATATTTTCCGCCATAGCCCGTAGCCCGGTGTCCCCCCCCCGCCTGCCGTCGAACGCCCCCCGGGGCACACAGGCGACGTCTGCAGCACCCCGGTCAGGGTTCCGTGGCGGAAGAGTATTGACTTGTCGCGCGACGGAGGTACTATTTAGCCTTCAGTTGGACTGCGTGACATGCCCTTTATCGCCCTGGGTCGAATTCCCGACTGCTTGGGGGGCAAATGTGGTTGAGAACCTGCCCTGGGGTGCATACCCATGACTGTTTCACGACCCTTTATGCGGGCGATGCATACTCGCATGCTTGCATGCTTGTGAGAGGAGGCTGGCTCGGGGTTAAACGCACAGCGCCCCCCGGAGGGGAAGAGCGGGGGAGGGACCGCGCTCCCGGGCCTGCATGGCGTAGAGGCGGACCGGCGAGGATGACACAAATGCGGCTTGGGCGTATGCCGGTCTTGGGTGGCAGGGTGCTTAAGGCAACGCAAAGGAAAAATTCAAGGAGGAACTTATGCAAAGGATCGATTTGAAGGTCATGGGGCTTTTCTTTCTGGCAGCCTTCATTCTGGGGATCGCCTCACTGGGATACGGCTATGAAGCCAAGACCCAGCTGAACATCAACACGGCCACGATCGAAGAACTCAATGAGGTGCCCGGGATCGACATGGACCTGGCGCAGAACATCGTGTCGTACAGGGACGCTAACGGCCCGTTTTCCGCTGTCGACGACCTGCTGAAGGTCAAGGGGATGGATGAGAAGAGGCTCGAGGAAGTCAGGATGCACCTGAGCGTCGCTACGCAACCCACCCTGGAATGGTGAGGCAGATTTCCTCTTATCCTTCACGGGGGCTCGCCCGCAAAGATGAAACCGAGAGGGCATCCCCTCTTCCCCCTGCCGCCAGGCAGGAGGCCCTCTTCCTGAAGCACCGCGAACGAGGGTGAGCCCCTGTGTTTCTCTACATCCCTCTATTCCTGCTCCAGCCTGCCGCCCAGGGCGCTGAAGGAGTGTCCCAGGTGCCGGGTGTAAAACCCATCGGCAATGGCAGTGAGCTTCACGTCACGGAACCTCTCCGGATAGAGCGTCTTGGCAGACCAGACCACCCCCAGCACGCAGTGGGGGGCCGGGAAATCCCACCAACCGATGTTCGAGGGAAAGGCATGGACCTCTCCCTCGCGGACCGCCTTCACCATGCCGAACTGGGAATTGTCGAAGACCTCGCCCTTCTGATAGCGATTCCAGCTCGATCCCAGAAAGATCACATCCGGATTCCATAGCGCCACCTGCTCGGGAGAGACATCGCACCAGAAGCCCTTGAGATGCTCCGCCACATTCCTCCCCCCGGCCAGCTCAAGGATCTCATTCTGGAGCATCTCGCCCGTGGCGGCGGTATAAACGCTCTTGGGACCGGAAAACAGCACGCGGGGGCGCCTCTCGGGCGGGATATCCGCGACGCGCGCCTGGACCAGGTCCAGCAGGTCCCGGCAGTCCTCGATGTAGCTCTCGGCCTGTTCCTGGCAGTCGAGGACTTCTCCTACGAGCCTGACGGCCTCAAAGCTCTCCTGCATGGTCTCCCCTTTGAGCGCTATCACGCTGATCCCCACCCGTTCCAGGGCATCGATGGCCGAGCGCTCAAAGGAGGCATAGACGAACACCAGCTGGGCACCCAGTACCACCAGTTCCTCCACACTCAGATCGTTGCCCTCCGTGGGACTGGGCAGGGCCGCAAAAACGGGGTCCACCGCGGCCATGGCCGCGGCATCCCTGCCGTAGAGCCCCTGCTGCACCAGCTTGTCCTCCTGGCCAAGGGCAAAGACGATGCGCCCCCCGAAGTGGTGCAGGGTCGCAATGCGCTCCAGGGGCTGTGGGAGTGTTACCCAGCGCCCCAGCTGGTCTCTGACGGCCGTCACCGGTTCACCCGCCCCGGCCGGGGAATCAAGGCCCGTTCCCCAGAGGGCCACGGCGCACAGGATCAGGGCTCCGGCCACGTACATGCGGTAATGATGCCATATCTTCATGCTGTCATCCCCCTCATGTGGTTGCGATAGCCTGTCGCGACCTCCCCCCGTATGTCCCTTCATATCATATTTTATGTTATTTATAACATATTTTTTATCATTCCCCTCCCCTGCCCCTTTGAGGCACGGTCTCGCTGCACGTGGGCGAGGATCCGGGAGGGCTCCGGGCCCAGGTTCGGGGCGCCCGCCGGGGCGCGGGGGAATCAGGGGTATGAACCCCGGGGCGAGCCCAAGGCCCCCCTGTGCCGCTGTAAGCAGCGGTGAATGAGACCCGTAGCGATTCAAAACAGGACAAACGGCCGCGCACCTCCGGCAGGGCGGCATCCGCGCTTGCAAGCGTGCTCCCTGGAGCTCTCACCGACCGCCGCGGGGCTCACCCCGGCATCATGACGCGCTCAGTACCGCCACCCCAGCAGGCCCAGACCGACCAGATTGGCCACCAGGGGAATGAGCCAGAGGATACTGACGGCGATGATCCTGCTGCGGTGCCGTGTCAGACCGATGACCATAAGGGCGGCCACGTAGAAGTGGAAGTAGCCGAAAAGGAAGATGAGCCACACCCCGCCGAACGAGAGGTTCCAGAAGGGATACTCCCAGACGAGGTGTCCGCCCAGGTTGAGCAGGCACTCCACGAAGACACAGAAGACCGCGTACCCGATGGCCCAGAACCAGCGGTTGGGCAACCCCAGGACCTTTGCGTGGCGGTCGGCAGGCAGGGTGTTGTAGAAGATGACGCCGCTGATGGCGAACATGAACATGATCTCGATGTTCCAGCCCACCATGGTGCGCAGCGCGGTGGGTCCCGGCGTGGTCCAGAAGGCCGCGTGCTGGGTGTAATGGAGCACCCACCCGTTCCAGGTCTCGTTGATGAAGTCCATGCCGAAGATGGTCAGCCCGGCATAGATGGCGTTCCAGTCGCCGCTTGCGCGGGCCTTCTGGACCTCGTTCATGTAGACATAGAGCACGAGCGCCAGCAGCGGGATGACATACCACTCGATCATGGTCAGATCGCGCAGTCCGTCGAGGGCCTGGATTGTCGCTTCGGTATACATGGCTTCCCTCCTGTCATAAGAATCATCAGGGGCATGCATTCCCCGGGGGTTCGTCCGGGCACCGCCAGGGGCTAGGGAATTCAACCCCGACTGATCATATTAATATCCATACACCGGGATAGGGCCCCCCGGGGCAGGTCCCGGCCCCTCCCTGGCGCCGCCCGCGGCGGGAGGGACAGACGGCTCACCCCTCCCGCGCCAGGGCCTGGGCGTAAACCTCCTTGAGCTTGCGCTTGAGGATCTTGCCCGAGGGGTTCTTGGGAAGCACGTCGGTGATGATGACCCTCTTGGGGCACTTGAAGCCTGCCAGACGTTCCCTGCAGTAGGCGATCAGCTCCTTTTCGGTGAGGACGGCACCCTTGCGCAAGACGACCACGGCCACCACGATCTCGATCCATTTCGGGTCGGGCAGCCCGATGACAGCGAGCTCTTCGATGCCCGGATGTCCGTAGAGAACCTCCTCGACCTCGCGCGAGGCCACGTTCTCTCCCCCGGTCTTGATCATATCCTTCTTGCGGTCCACCACGTACAGATAGCCGTCCTGGTCGAACCTCCCGAGGTCGCCGCTGTGGAACCAGCCAAAGGCGAAGGCCTCACGCGTCTTTTCCTCGTCGTCCAGATACCCGGTCATGACATGGCCGGAGCGGTGCACGATCTCCCCCACCTCACCCGTGGGGACGAAGGCGCCCTGATCGTCCATCAGCCGGGTCTCGACGTTCAGGACGGGCTTGCCGGCCGACCCGGGTTTGAGGAGCTGATCGGCGGGCTTTAGGATGGTCGCGACCGGCCCCATCTCGGTCTGTCCGTAGTAATTCCAGAGTCTCAACCCATGAAAGGTTACGGAAAGCTGTTTGATGACCTCCACCGGCATGATGCTGGCCCCGTAGGCCGCCTTCTTCAGGCTGGCGTGGTTATGGTTCCTGAATTCCGGGTGATTGAGGATGCCGATCCACACGGTGGGCGGGGCGAACATATGGGTGATCTGGTGTCTTTCGATGGCCCTGATCATCTCCAGGGGGTCCGCCCGGTGCATGATGACGTTGGTGGCGCCGATATAGAGGTAGGGCATCAGGAAGCAGTGGAGCTGGGCACAGTGAAACAGGGGCAGGGCATGCAGGCTCACATCCTCGGTCTCGTACTGGCCGTCGAAAATACAGCTGTGGTACTGTGACATCAGCGCCCGGTGCGAAAGCATGGCGCCCTTGGGTTTCGATTCCGTGCCGCTGGTGTAGGGGATCTGCACGATGTCTTCGGCGCTGACCTCCACCTGCGGCTCGTCCAGGGGCATCTCCCGCATCTCTTCGGTCAGGTCGAAAAACCCCTCGGGCACCCCGGCCTCCCCGAGGGGGATGCAGCCCCACCGCTCAACCCCGGTGAAACGCTCCCGCGCAGAGGCGATGACCGGATAGAGGCCGTCTTCGACGATGAAGATCTTCGAGCCGGAATGCTTGGTGATATAGCCGATCTCTTCGGCATTGAGCATATAGTTGATCGGGACCTGAATGGCGCCGATCTTGGCCAGCCCCAGCATGCTGATGGGGTAGTAATGCGAGTTGTAGGCGTAGACCGCCACCCGGTCCCCCTTCCGGATGCCGTAGCCGGCCATGAGGTGCGCGAAACGCCGGGCCTCGCGTTCGAGCTCATAATAGGAGAGCGTGATGTCCCGAAAGATGATGGCGGTCTTGTCGCCGAACTTGGTTGCGGCCCTGCGGGCCATATCGCCGATCGTGTCGCGGTTGATGATGTTGCCCACACTTCCCCCCTTCATGGGCCTGGCGGCCCGGCAGACATCCCCCCTGTGAGACAGGGGCCAAGCATGGCCTGGCGGGTGACACCCTTGCCATTATGCACTATTTTCACCAGAAATCATGTCATTGAACATCAGATAACGCAGGCGATTATAGCAGGGCGTGCCATAATCGTCAATTTGCGCATGAAACGCCCCCCTGGCCCGGGGTCGCCTGCCGCCGTCGGCAGACAAGCGGGGCCCCTTCTCTGCCGTCTCGGCCAGGGTGCGGAAAAACCGGTGGCGGGGTCCAGGTGTCAGTCGTGGCCCCGGGGGGAGAATCTCCCCGAGGTCACCCAGGAGAAATCCCACCTATACAATGCGAGCAAAAATAGGCTATGCTGCCTTCGATGGGCGACAAACCATACCGCAAACCCCTCAGGATGTATGTTCATTCGAGTCCGGGCGCCATGGAATCGAAGACAACCACACGCCCAGATCACAGGCCGCAGGGAGCAGCATGTATTCACGACTTGTCCTGAAAACCGACGCCGAGGGCCGCATCATCGACGCCGATCTTCCGGCCGCCGCCTTCTTCCTCGGCGAGGTGCTCCTCGGAAGATTCTGTGGGGAGCTGCTCGGGATCGAGGCGGCCAGTCTGGCGGAGGTCTTCGAAGAGTGCGCCGCCTCCCCCCTGCGGGAGATCGTCCTGACCAGGGAAGATGCCCGTTTCGTCTTCGAGGTCATGGCCCTGCCCCTGAATGTGAGCGAACCCGCAACCGGCGGGTCCCTGATCGTGCTGAGGGAGCCGCCCCCGGGCAATGCCGCTCCGGGTCGGGAACGGGACCCCTTCCGCTCGGACAAGATGCGCAGCGCCGTCTTCCAGTCCGTAGGGGAAGGGATTCTCGTGGTGGATGAAGAGCGGGAGATCGTCAATGCCAACCAGCAGGCATGCGAGATCTTCGGGCTGTCGCCGCAGAACCTGGTCGGAACGGACATCATGAGCCTGACGGACGAGGCGGGGGGCTCGATCCTCAGGAACTGCATCGACCGGATGATTGAAGGTCAGAGGCTCAGCACCGAACTGACCGGGGTGTATGTGGACGGCCGGACCTTCCCCACCAGAACGACCGTCACCCGGATCGATTATGAGGGACATCGTTTCTGGAATATCGTTGTCCTGGACACCACCGAAGAAAAGGCCCTTGAAAACAGCCTCCGGGAAGAAAAACGCCAGACAGAAGCGATGAATATGACCCTCAAAAACGTCCTCAGGAGCATCGAAAGCGATCGACGGGATTATGAATACAAGATTTCATCCCGGATCAAGACCGCCATCCTGCCCATGATCGACAAGCTCCGCAAAGAGGCCCAACCTGCGGTGCGCAACAGCTTCTTAAGTCTTCTCGGCGATCAGCTCATTGCACTGACATCGGGGTTCGAGACCGAACTGGATGCAGGGCTGCTGAAACTCAGCCGGACGGAGATCGAGGTGTGTCGTCTCATCCAGGGTGGATTTTCGAGCAAGGAGATCGGTGACATCATGAATCTGGCCTTTGAGACGGTCCAGACCCATCGAAAGAACATCCGCAAAAAGCTGAACCTGAACGGAAAAAAACTGAATCTCCACGCGTACCTGGCAACCCGGGTTTGCGAAGACACCCATCGACAGGACGCCAGAAAACGATGCGCACCTCTCGGAATGGATACCGATGAAGTTTGATTCCCCAGATCATGGCCGACACGGAGAAATCAGTCTAGATAAGTTGAAAGGCGGTCGACTAAGGTGTATACGGGACGACGCGCTCATTACGGGGACCACCGCTGATTGCCAGGTTATTGAAGAGGATCTTCAAGCGGCGGGAACGGTACGGGCTCAGGAGTAACCTATGTGGGACAGAGAATATGATATCGTGATCATTGGTTCCGGATTCGCCGGACTGGCCGCGGCACTGGAGGCGCGCTCCTCATGTTCCTCCCTTGTTGTAGTGGAAAAGATGCCGGTCCCGGGAGGCAACTCCGTGATCAGCGGGGGGCTTGTGGCGGCGGCAGGCTCACCGCTCCAAGGCGAAAAGGGGATCCTCGACTCACCGGACCTGATGCTGGACGACATGCTCAGGGCGGGCCTCGGCTACAATGATCCCGAACTGGCACGCATTGTAACCGACAAGTCCACCGAAACCCTGCTCTGGTCCATAGAAAAGCTCGGGGTCCAGTACAAACCGTCCCTGAGCCACCTGGGGGGGCATTCGGTGCCGCGGACATACAACACCACCAACACCTCCGGTTCGGGCATCGTCAGACCCATGCTGATGAACTGCAGAAAGATGGGAATACCCATCCAGCTCAAAACCCTTCTCACTCGCGTGATCACCGATGATCAGGGGGCGGTTCAGGGAATCGAGGTCCGCGAGGGATACCTGTTTCCGCATACGCTGAGCGGAGAAACACGAAGGATCCGTGCCAGAAAGGCCGTCGTGCTCGCGACGGGCGGTTTCAGCCAGGACAAAGACTTCCGCAGAATCCAGAATCCCCTGCTGACCGAGGATATCGAGAGCACCAACCACCCCGGCGCGACGGCCGAGGGTCTCGTGGCCGCCATCCGGGCCGGGGCCACCCCCCTGCAGCTCTCTCTGATCCAGCTCGGCCCCTGGGCCTCCCGTGACGAAGAAGGCTTCGGGGTCGGATCCATGTTCTCGATGCTGGCAGGGTTTCCCTATGGGGTGCTCATCGATGTCAAGACCGGCCGCAGGTTCGTCAATGAGCTCTCGGACCGCAAGCTGCTCGTGGATGCCATGCTGAACATGGGCAGGGAATCGCTGGCCATTGTGGACCGGGAGGGCGTGCGGTACGCATCGACCCTGAGCAAGTGCCTCAAGCGCGGGGTCGTCATGCAGTACAACTCCCTCGAGGAGCTGGCCCAGGCCAATCTGGTCCCGATCCCCGATCTGCTCGAGACCATCCGAGGCTACAATGCCTCCGTGAAGAGAGGCCAGGATGAGGCGTTCGGCAAACCCCTGCCCGCCGATCTCTGCCCCATCGAGACCCCCCCCTTCTATTCCATCCGGCTGATCTCCAAGGTTCACCACTGCATGGGGGGCATCCAGATCAATACACGGGCCCAGGTGCTCGACATCGAGACCCACCGGCCCATCCGGGGCTTCTATGCGGCCGGAGAGATCACCGGCGGCATCCACGGGGCCAGCCGTCTCGGCAGCAACGCCATCACCGACTGCCTCGTCTTCGGCCGCATTGCCGGCCACAATGCCGCACAGGAACCCTCGCGCCCAGACTAGCGCTCACGTCTTATCCCACCGCCCTCATCCACCAGGAGACCCGTCGGACCCATGATCCGACCCTTTCGGGTATATAGCACTACCCGATAATACCCCAATCCATCCCCTACAATCCCCTTTGATAGGCTGGTATGTTTTAATTGAAATGGCCAGAATCCCCGACAACCGAGAGAACTTGCAGGGGCAAGACCCTGCCACGGGAACTCACATGCGGCCCACGTCGCTCGGCGGCGTTTACACGTCCCTTCAGAAGCCAACCTGTGGCAATGGCAGGCCCCGGCATTGGTGGCACGACCATCTCGTATGCACCGGGTGCCACAGAAGGCTGCATGTCCCGCCCCCCTTAGGCATAGGCGCAGGGCCTCATGTTATCAAGAACCGAACACCACATCACAGGGCAGCAGGGTCCGGCAAGCAATGGGGACCTCAACGATAAAATCAAACAAGGGGAGGACAGGTTTATGAAAAAAGACCGGACATCATCGCAGACAGGTTCAGGAATCATGGAGAAGGCCACTACCAGACGCGAGTTTCTGAAAAAGGGAAGCGCAGCAGGCGCCGTCGCCGTCGGTGGCATGGCCATGGCCCTCATGCCTGGAAAGGGCCAGGCCCGGACCTACCCGGTACCGCCAAAATGGGACAAGGAATATGACATCATCGTCATTGGCAGCGGCTTTGCGGGCCTGGCCGCGGCGGTTACCGCCAAGGAGGCTGGAGAGGATGTCATCATCCTGGAGAAAATGCCGGTGAACGGCGGCAATTCCACCATCAACGGTGGCCTGCTCGCCTCGGTGAATTCAAAGCTACAGGAGAAGGAAGGGGTCAAGGATTCGGTGGACCTCTATGTGAGCGACCTCCTCAAGGCCGGGAGGGGCCTCAACCACGTCGAACTCATCAAGATGGTCGCCATGGAAGGCTCGGACCTTCCGGAGTGGACGGCCGAGCGCGGCGTGCAGTGGAATCCGAAGCTCGAACACCTGGGAGGGCATTCCGTACCCCGGACCCTGCTCACCACCAACTCCTCCGGCTCCGGTATCGTCAAACCGCTCACCGACTACTTCACGGGCAAACTGGGTGGGAAACTCCAGAAAAAGACCAAGGTTATCGGTTTCGTGAGGGCCGAGTCAGAGACAATGCCCAATAGCCGGGTGCTCGGTGTCGCGGTGCTCGAGAATTATGCCTTCGACTACAAGTCGACCGATGGCGACAGGAACAACCGAAGCGGAGCTAAGAAGTTTTACAAGGCCAGGAAGGGCATCGTGGTCGCGACCGGCGGCTTCAGCCAGGACCCCTTCCTGCGGGGCATCCAGGAGCCATCCCTGGCCAAGCCGACCGATCAGCTTGACAGCACGAATCAGCCCGGAGCAACCGGAGAGGTGCTCGAGGGTCTCTTCAAACTCGGCGCCGCACCGATTCACCTGAGCTGGATCCAGTCGGGTCCCTGGGCGTCCCCCAATGAGAAGGGCTTCGGCGTCGGTTCTTCCTACCAGATCGCGGCGGGATTCCGGTTCGGGATCATGATCGACAAGAAGACCGGCAAACGCTTTGTCAATGAACTGGCCGACAGGAAAACCCGTGCCGATGCCATGTTCAAGGTGATCGGCGACCCGAAGAAGCCGAATTATCCCTTCACGATTGCCGACAGCGACGAGGGTGTGCTGGCCGCCCAGACCCTGCAGAAATGCCTGGAAAGGAAGGTCGTGCTGAAATTCGACAGCATCGAGGCCGTGGCCCAGCACTTTGGCGTTCCGCTGGCGCCCTTCAAGGCCCAAATCAAGGAATATAACGACTACGTGAAGGCCGGGCAGGACAAACAGTTCGGCAAACCCATCGACAAATTCATCAAGCCTATCGAGAAGGGCCCCTTCTATGTCATGGAAGGTGTGCCCAAGACCCACCACACCATGGGCGGAGTCATGATCAACACCAAGGGCCAGGTCATCGACATGGAAACCCAGGAGGCAATCCCGGGGCTCTATGCCGCCGGCGAGGTGGTCGGTGGACCGCATGGCGCCAGCCGACTCGGGAGCTGTGCCATCCCCGACTGTCTGGTCTTCGGCCGGATCTGCGCCCGCAACGTCTCCCAGGAAAAATCCTGGTAGCACCCGGACCGCAAACCTGAACCTCTTCTTCATCCGGGAGGCAGCCTTCGGGCTGCCTCCCAAGCTTGCGGTCTCCAACCCGTACAAGGTCGCCACATGCCTTCCGGGCCTCTCACGGCTTGAGGCCTGAGCCACCCTGGGGCAAAGGCATCAGAAGCTCGGCCTCAGCCCTTTCAGGCGCCTGCCTTCAAGAATAACGGGCCCCACCCTGCCAAGACGCTTGACGCCCCGGTCCGGATACGTGCTAGTATGGCCTTCCATGATGAAAGCCCGCAGCACAGAGAGGTTGGTCCTGGCCGTCGTCAGTCTGTCCTCCTTCATGACCGCCTTCATGGCCTCGTCCGTCAACATCGCCCTGCCGGCCATCGGCCGCGAGTTCCTCATGGACGCCGTCCTCCTCAACTGGGTGGCCAGCGCCTACCTGCTTCCCACGGCCATGTTCCTGCTGCCCATGGGCCGGCTGGCCGACATCCGGGGGAGGAAGCGCATCTTCCTGCTGGGTCTGAGTATCTTCTCCCTGACCTCCCTGGCGCTGGCCTTCAGCACGCAACCGTCCTGGCTGCTGGCCCTGCGGGGCGTGCAGGGCATCGGGTGCGCCATGATCTTCGGCACCGCCATGGCCATCCTCACCTCGGTCTGGCCCGCACAGCGGCGGGGTTTCGCCCTGGGGATCAACATCGGGACGGTCTATCTGGGTCTGACCCTCGGGCCCGTGCTGGGGGGGCTGCTCACGGATCATCTGGGGTGGCGCAGCATCTTCTGGAGCGGGGCCGCCCTGGGAGGCGTGCTCTTGGTACTCACCCTGCGCCATATCCGGGGTGAATGGGCCGACTCGAGGGGCGAGCGCTTCGACGTCCTCGGATCGGGCATCTATGCCCTGTCGCTTCTGAGCCTCATGTACGGGCTCTCGCTCCTGCCCGAGAGGCAGGGGCTGTCCCTGGTGGTACTCGGGCTGGGGGGACTTATGGTCTTCATCCTGTGGGAGAACCGCGTCGCACACCCGGTCTTCGACGTGCGGCTTTTCATGGGCAACCGCCTCTTCGTGTTCTCCAACCTCACCGCCATGATCCACTACAGTGCCACCTTTGCCGTGGTCTTTCTCCTGAGCCTCTACCTGCAGTACATCAGGGGGCTCTCGGCGCAGGCTGCGGGCCTGATTCTCATGGCCCAGCCGGTGGTCATGGCCTTACTGACCCCGGTAACCGGTCACCTTTCCGACCGCATCGAGCCGCGACTTCTCGCGAGTGGCGGTATGGGGGTGACCGCCGGCGGGCTGTTCTGGCTCACCGCGCTGAGACAGGACAGCCCCCTGCCGATGCTGGTCTTCATCCTCATCCTCCTGGGTGCGGGTTATGCCCTCTTCTCCTCACCCAACACCAATGCGGTCATGAGTTCGGTGCAGCAGAAATCCTATGGGGTGGCCTCGAGCATCCTGGCGACTATGCGCATGTGCGGGCAGATGTTCAGCATGGGGGTTGTGATGTTGGTGTTCGCGCTCTGCATCGGCCGGGAGCCCATCACACCCGCCAACGCACCGGCCTTCATGCAGAGCCTCATGCTTGCCTGCTGGCTGTTTGCGCTGCTGAGCGGGGCGGGGATCTTTTTCTCCCTGGTCCGCGGCAGGGTGCACCCCGGCGCGATCCATCCGCCTCCCCGGGCGCAGTAGGCCCCGGCGTCAAACGCCCCCCTGACGGTTACGACATGAACATGCCGCCGTTGATGTGGATCGTCTGTCCCGTGATATAGGCCCCGGTTTCGGATACGAGCAGCAGCGCCAGGCCCACAATGTCTTCCGCCCTCCCGACGCGCCTGAGCGGAATACGCCGCACCAGCTTTTCCTTCTGGGAGGCCGGCATGTGGGCCAGCATGCGGGTCTCGATCATGCCCGGGGCGATGACGTTCACCCGCACACCCTGGGGTCCGACCTCCCGGGCCAGACTGCGGCTGAAGCCCTCGATACCGGCCTTGGCCGCCGCGTAGTGGGCCGTGGTCTCGCCGCCGGTATGCGCGTTGACGGAGGAGAAGTTGACGATGCTGCCGCCGCCTGAGGCCTGCATGTGGGGCAGCACCTGCCGGCAGCAGTAAAAGACCTGGTCGAGATTGTTTCTGATGCTCAAACGCCACTCATCGCCGCTCATGGCACTCACGGCCTGAGGGTTGGTGATACCGGCAACGTTCATGAGGATCTGGGGGGGGCCCAAGGCCTGCACGCAGTGCTCCACCATGGCCGCCACCGCCCCCTCGTCGCTCACATCCGTGCACCAGGCGTGCCAGGCAGCGCTCGGGGGATCTTCCTGGCAGCTTTCGTCCTGGTCCACAGCCAGGATCCGGGCGCCCGCATTCACAAGGGCACCCGCCAGCGATCGTCCTATGCCCCGCCCGGCACCGGTGACGATAGCGACCTTGCCTTCCAGATCAACCCTGAAATCCATCCCGGCTCTCCCTGCCTTCATGCGCCCCGAGAGGGGGCGCCTTCGATGGTGCCAGCGCTGCACGCCCCCGGCCTTTCCGGCCTGCCCCCGGGCCGCCTTCGCCTCCCGACACGAGGCCCACGAATCGGGCCCTGTCCTGTTTTATGCCCCGGCCGTCGCTGAGACATCACCCCTGCGTTCAGGGGACGAAGACTGTCACTTTCCGGTCAGGATGCGGTCCTTGAAAATCTGGGCGATCACCGCCCCGGACTTCTTCATGTTCTTGGTGATCTCCTCATCGGTCTTGCCCGGAATCTTGCGATAGGTGAGCAGGACGCCGTTGAGCGAGGCAAAAAAGGTCAGCGCCAGCAGCCGGGTGTCAGGATCGTCGGTGAAGCGTTTGAGATGTTCCTCGATGCGGTCGGTGAAGAAGCGTGTGTTCTCGCTCAGCTTGATCGAAAGCTCATCGCTGAGCGAATCGTCGATCATGAAATGGGCGCGCATCTTCAGGTTCTGTTCCTCGGTGACGAAGTGGTCGATCACCTTCATGGCCATCTCCTCGAAGCACAGGGCGCTGCTGCTGTCGATGATCTCGGTGAGCTTCTTGAGCAGGCGGTTGTTGCTGCGGACATAGGCCTCGGCGTACAGGCTCTGTTTGTCGGTGAAATAACGATAGATGGCGGTGGGTGTGATCCCCGCCTCCTTGGCAATGTTGCGCATGGTGACCTGGTCGAACGGCTTATTTGTGAAGACCCTCTCGGCTGCGTTGATGATGAGGTTCTTGCGGTTCTCTCGCTCCTGCTCCTTCAGCGCGGAAAAGTCGGTCGGCTCGCTCACAGAAGGGTCTCTTCCTTCGGAATTCATACCTGATATCCTTTCACAGTCGGTCCTCAATCCATAAGTGCGTTCATACCATAGTCAAGCCTGAGGCATTTTTCAATAGTTGCATTCCAGCCCCACCGGTTGGCGCGGCACCTGCCCCCCAAGGCAGGTGCCGCCTTGCGAGATCCTTACCCTATATCGGGCAGAGAGTCCACTGCATCCTTGAGCACCTCGGGACTCTCGATTCCGCCCATCAGTACAAGGGCGTCGCGCATATAGCGCTGGGCATCATACTCGCTGGCATAGCCGTATCCGCCGAGAATCTGCGTACAGTTCACGGCGGCGAGCTTGGCGGTCCTGGCCGCCGTGATGCGTGCCAGGCGCGCCTCGCGCAGACATTCCCTGGATACATCCGCCTTCCAGCAGGCCTGATAGGTCATGAGGCGCGCCGCGTGGATATCGAGCCCGGCATCTGCAAGCAGCAGCTTGACCCCGCCGAAGCTCGCGATAGGCCGCCCGAACTGTTCGCGCTCCTGGGCATAGCGCAGGGCATACTCAAAGGCCCCGCGGGCCATGCCGCTGGCCAGGACCGCCATCCCCAGGTAGGCGGTCTCGTTGACCTTATCCATCTGCTCTGCGGCGCGGTTGATCCAGGCTTTTCCCCCGAGCACATCACCGTGACTGATGCTCACCCCGGTAAGGTTCACCTCACACAGGCTGAGGCTATCGAAGCCCACCTTCTCCGCCGCCTTTATGGTAAGCCCCTCGGCCTGGGACGGCACGAGAAACAGGGTCAGGCCTTCCTCACCCTCTGTGGTGCGGGCCGGTACCACGAGATAGGCGGCCCGCTCCGCCAGAGGCACAAAGGCCTTGCATCCATCAAGCACAAAGCCGTCCCCGGTTTCCCGTGCACGGGTGCTCCCGGCCGTGGTCCCATAGGCATCGTCGGGTTCTCTCAGCGCCAGGCTGACCAGGGTCCGGCCCTCGACACACCCGGGGAGCAAGGCCGCCTTCTGCTCGGGGCTGGCAAGCTGCTCGATCAGCCGCCCGCCCCAGAAGGCGGCGGCGATGAAGGCCCCCGACAAAGAGGGGTAGATCGTGGCGAGTTCCTCGGCCACGATGGCCGCCGCCAGGGTGTCGGGCCCCATACCGCCGAATTCCTCGGGCACGGTCAGACCGCAGAAACCCAGTTCGCAAATGGTGTTAAAGAGCCCTTCCGGGAAAAGCCCCTCCTCGTCCTGCTTCTTGATCGCCTCCCGCTCGCATTCCTTGATTACGAATTTCCTGATAGTTTCCCTGATGGAACCCTGTACGTCCGTGAGTGCGAAATCCATATCCTTATCCCCTTCTCAGCGCAGGCAGCGGGCGCGCGCCCCCTAAACCCTGCGTTCCTTGCCTTCCCAGAACGGGGCGCGCATCTTCTTCTTGTCCACCTTGCCGAGGTTGGTCAGAGGGATATCGTCCCAGAACTCGACGGTCTTGGGCGCCACCAGCGAGCCTTTGCGCTCCTTGACGAACTTGACGAGTTCCTCCTCGTTGGCGCTCTTGCCTTCGTAGAGCACCACGATGGCCTTGACCTCCTCGCCCCACTTGGGGTGCGGCACGCCGATGACGGCGGCGTTCTTGACCGCCGGGTGCTCGTGCAGCACGTCCTCGATCTCCCGCGGATAGATGTTGAAACCGCCGGAGATGATCATATCCTTGCAGCGGTCCACAATATAGAGGTAGCCCTCTTCATCCATGCGCGCCATATCGCCGGTATGCAGCCAGCCATCGCGGATGGTCTCAGCCGTGGTGTCGGGGTCCTTGAGGTAGCCGTCCATCATGTTGATGTGCTTCACGATAATCTCGCCCGCCTCACCCGGGACGACATCCTGTCCCTCGTCGTCCACCAGGCGGATCTGCGCCGGGAAACAGGGCCGGCCGCAGGAGCTGAAGACCTCGCGTTCGCGCGCCGGATCGGCGATCACATGGGCCTCCTTGGGCAGTACGCACATGGCCATGGGCGCCTCGGTCTGGCCGTAGAGCTGGGTGAAAACCGGGCCGAAGGTCTCGATGGCCTGCTTGAGCCTTTCCGGGGCGATGGCGGCCGCGCCGTAGATGATGTTGCGCCAGGAGCTCAGGTCGTATTTAGTGCGCTCCGGATGGTCGATCAGGACATACAGCATGGTGGGCACCAAGAAGGCCGAGGTGATCCTATATTTCTGGGTAAGCTCGAAGAGTTGCACCGGGTCGAAGTGGTCCATGATGAGGCAGGTGCCACCGCGGATGAGCACGGGGATCATGAGGCAGCCGCCGGCATGCGTCAGGGGGGTGGCAAAGGCGAAGACCTCGTCGTACTCCATGCGGAACTCGAGCAATTCGGTCAGAAAGGTGCCAATCCAGGCGCGATGCGAGAGCATGACCCCCTTGGGCAGCCCGGTGGTGCCGCCGGTGAAGTAGATCCCGCACAGGTCCTCGGGCCCGATCTCCACCTGCGGGACTTCCGGGGCGTAGTCGGCCATGAGGCTCTGCAGGTGGTGGTGACCTTCCATGACGTTCTCAGGCGAGGCGGCCACACAGATGAAGTTCTTGACCGTTTCGAGCTTGGGCATCATTTCCTTGACCCGCCCCACCATCTTCTCGTGGTAAATGAGCGTGGTGCACTCGGCGCGGTTCATCATGTAGATGTGGTCGTTCGAGGTCAGCAGCACCGCCAGCGGTACCCGCACGGCCCCGATCTTGGCGATGGCATATTCGCAGAAGATGTACTCGGGGCAATTGGACATGAGGAAGGAGATCTTGTCGTCCTTCTTCAGACCCAGAGAGCCCAGGGCATTCGCCAGACGGTAGGCCTTCTCCTGCATCTCGGCAAAGGTGTAACTCAAATCCCCAAAGCGAATC
Organism: uncultured Bacteriovoracaceae bacterium; assembly: GCA_964618975.1. Classification (GTDB taxonomy): domain Bacteria; phylum Desulfobacterota; class Desulfomonilia; order UBA1062; family UBA1062; genus CAZUDI01. The sequence continues at coordinate 18,979 of CAZUDI010000016.1, forward strand.
GCCGTTCTCTGCCGATAAAAGGTAACACACCGGTCGTACAAGTCACCCACGTTATGACCGATCATTTCTGTCTCCTCCCTTTCTCATCAGAATGTTTATCGACCACCCCCTCATCTGAGCTCCCCTCTCAGGGGACCTCAGATGAGGGTGGCTTAATCCGATCACCTCTTGTTCATGCTCCCCTCTGCCCGTTCGGGAACCGGACCGTGCTCAATAGAATTTCTTCGAAAAGAGCTTCTGGCTCAACCCGGTCAGGTCCGCCCATTTCATGGGACCACCCTTGTCCGGCGGGAAGCCCACGCCCCAGATGGCACCGATGTCGATAGAACGCGGGTTTTCCACGATCCCCTTGTCCAGCAGTTCCTTGCCGACCTCCACAAAGGGCACGAAGAGCATGGACTGCAGCTCTTCCTCGGTGTAGGTCTTGGAATTGCCCTGGGGGTTGATCAGCGGCAGGACCTCGGGGTCCACCTGGCCATCCGCGCCGTAGAACCCCTTGCCGTTCTTGTTGCGGCCGTATCTTCCGGCCTGGTAGACATTCTCCAGGGCCGCCGGCGGGACCTGCCCCAGGGACTTGGTGAGCACCAGATAGGAGGTATCGATGCCGACCTCGTCCGTGAGACGGATGGGGCCGACGGGCAGGCCGAAGCGCATCATGGCCTTGTCGATCTGCTCGATGGGCACGCCCTCTTCCAGGAGCTCGAATGACTTGCGAAAATAGGGGAACAGCATGGCATTGACCACAAAACCCGGGTTGTCCCGGCACACCACGGGGCGCTTCTTGAGCTTGGCGCACAAGGCCAGCAGACTGAAGACGGTCGCATCGCTCGTGGCCTGTCCGCGGATGATCTCGAGCAGCTGCATCTTCCAGACCGGCGAGAAGAAGTGCGCCCCGGCGAAGCGCTCGGGGTTTACGACCTTGGCCGAGAGGCGATTGACCGGCAGGCTGCTCGTGTTGCTGGCGATGATGGCATCCGGGCCGAGTACCTGGCAGAGATCGGTGTAGACCTCGTCCTTGAGGGCGGGATCCTCGAATACCGCCTCGATGACGCAGTCCACGTCCTTGAACTCGTCCGTGAACTCCGTGACCGGGATCACCAGGCGCATGAGTTCGTCCACATCCGCCTTGAGGCGGCCCTTGTCCGCCATGCCCTGCAGAATCTTGCGCACGAAGTTAAGCCCCGGCTCGATGGCCGCAGCCAGGTCCTTGACCACCACCGGTTTTCCGGTGCGGCGCAGGATATCGATGACGATGCCGCGCCCCATGGTTCCCAGCCCCAGGACGGCGAACTTGTTGAGGTCCTTGGGCGTGACGTTCCGGGGAATCATGGCCTGAGGCTTATCGGAGAGGGTCTTGAGGAAGAAGGTGTTGATCATGCCCTTGCTTTCCGGGGTCTTGAGCACCTCGATGAAACAGCCGGTCTCGATCTCCAGGCCGGAGACGAGGTCAGTCTTGAGGCCCTGCTGCATGGCCTTGAGCGCCAGCAGGGGGCCGGGGATCTCGCGGCCCTTGGTGGCCTTGAGGACGCCTTTGCGCGCCAGTTCAACCACATCGTCGATGGCGCTGAAGTCCTGCTTCTCACGCTTGAGCTGGGCCTTCCCGGCGCTGATCTCGTCCAGGAAAATGATCGCCTGGGCCTTGATGTCATCGGCCTCGGCCACCACCCTATCCACAAGCCCGGCCGCAAGCGCCGCCTGGGCGGGCAACACCTGACCCTGGAGGATCATCCCGATGGCGTCGTACCCGATCAGCCGCGGCAGCCGCTGAGTGCCGCCGCCGCCCGGGATAACCCCCACGTTGCACTCGGGCAGACCCACCAGGGTCTTGCGCGAATCCGTGGCGATGCGCGCCGTCATGGCCAGGGCGAACTCGTAGCCCCCGCCCATGCACTGGCCATCAATGGCGGCGATGGTGGGAATGGAGAGGTTCTCCAGGCGCACGAAGAGGGCGTTGAAGAAACGGCAGCGGTCCCTGAAGGCCTCGGGATCGGCCCCTTCCAGCACGTTCAGATTGGCGCCGGCATGAAAGTTGCCCTTCTTGCCCGAGACGAAGATGGCCCCCTTGAGCTCGGACTGACGGTCCTCCAGGAGTTTGAGGACCTCCTCGAAATCGCGTACCGCCTCTTCGGTCCAGGTGTTCACGGCATCGCCTTTGACATCGAAGGTCACCAGGGCGATCTTGTCGCTTATCTCACAGGTAAGTACCTGAGTCATGTTCACTCCTCCTTATGGATAGGTCTGTTCGGAATACCCTGACAGGCGGTCTGCGCCTTGGCCACGGGCTCCGGTATGTTCGTTCGCTGTCTCGCTGATCCTGAGCCTCCAAGCCATCCGGACTCAGACCCCCAGGGTCTTGGCTATGATATTCTTCTGGATCTGCGAGGTGCCGCCCCCGATGGAATAAATCAGGATATCGCGCAGATAGCGCTGCATGTCGTTCTGCATGAGCGCAGAGTCCTCCCCCAGCAGGTCCAGCCCCTGCAGCACCACCTTACGGGCGGTCTCGGCCGAGAAATACTTGGAGATGGAGGTCTCCCGCACCGGCTCGAGCCCCTGCGACTCCTTCCAGGCCGTTGCATAGATCAGGTTACGGATGGCCTCCACCGAGGCCGCCATGTCCGCCAGGGTGCTCTGGATGATCTGCGGGTCGCGCAGTCCGGCGCCCCGCTTTAACTTGGCCTGGACATAGGCCAGGGCGTCCTCGAAGGCCGCCGTGGCGATCCCCAGGGCGCAGGACGATAGCACCAGACGCTCCTGATTGAGCAGCTTCATCTCCTGCCACCAGCCCTTGTTGACACACTCCGCCCCCCCCAGGATGAAGTCAGGGGAAACGCGCACGTTCTCGTAGTTCACCTCGCAGGTATTCGAGCCGTGGTGCCCGATCTTTTCCACCGCCCTGGCGCTGTATCCCGGCAGGGAGGTGTCCACAATGAACGAGGTGATGCCGTTGTACTTGCTCTCGGCCGTACGGGCGAAGGTCACGGTGTAGGTGGTCACCCCCGCGCCGGTGATGAACATCTTGTTGCCGTTGATTACGTAGGCGCCGTCCTCCAGGACCGCCCGGGTCTTGATGCTGGCGGCATCCGAGCCGGCATTGGGCTCGGTGATGGCGAAGCTGAACATGATCTCGCCCCGTCCCAGCTTGGGCAGGAACATCTCCTTCTGGGCCTGGCTGCCGTTGACCCCGATGATCTCGTTGCCGTAGAGCAGGATGTTCCCGAAGGACCAGCACAGGGTGGGCAGCCTTTTGGCGATTTCCTCGAAGATGATCATGAGCTCGAGGATAGTGCCGCCTTTGCCCCCGTATTGCGGCTCGATATTGATGCGCGCCAGGTCGTAGGCGGCCAGTTTCTTGATGAGCTCGAAGGGGAACTGATCCTGACGGTCGAACTCCCGGGCATACTCGCGCGGGATCTCCTTTTCCACGAACTCCCGCATGGTCTGCCGCAGCGCCTGTTGCTCCTGGGTGAAATTTAGATCCACGATAGCTCTCCTTTACCCTTCCTCTAAGAAGGCCTGCGGTGCATGAGGAAATTCATGTCGAAGACCATCACCTCCACGTCGTTCTGGTTCTTCACGTGGTAGCGCCAGATCTGCATGCCCTGGTTGGGTTTGCTGGTCTCCTTCTTCTGCACCGTCTCGATGTGCACCGTGATGGTGTCACCAAACTTCACCGGGGCCTTCATGCGCATCTGGTCGACCCCCATCCAGGCGATGATCGAGCCGCCCTCGATCCGGGCCAGTCCGGCCATTCCCACGGCCATGCCGAAGATCAGCGGCCCATGGGCGATACGCTCCTTGAAGGGCGTGCCCTTGCAGAACTCGGCATCCATGTGCAGGGGGTAGAAGTCCATGGTGAGACCGGCCCAGTTCACCACATGGGTCTCGGTCACCGTGATGGACGGGGTCCTGACGGTGAAACCGATATCGAAATCTTCCCAGTACTTGTCGGGCATCTTGCTTCCTCCTTGCGGAATAATGAGGTACAGGGGCCCTGATAGGAGGGTACGGCCAAAAGGCAGGCCCCTGTACCGGTTGTCAACAACTCAGTTCGGCAACGGCTTGAACTTCGGAAGAGTGAACTCGTCGTCGAGCTTCTCGAACACGACCTCCACCGGCATGTCGCATCTTACCTCTTGGGGGTCGCAACCCACGATGTTCGTGAGCATCTGCACGCCTTCCTCCTCGAGTTTCACGATGGCGATAACGAACGGCAGGTCCTCGATGAAGGCCGAGGGCGGATTGCTCTCGACCACGGTATAGGTATAGACCGTACCCCGACCCTTCGATTCCACCCACTCAATGTTGTCGGAAAAGCAGTTCGTACAGGCGATCCGCGGGTAGAAGATGTTCGTGCCGCAATCCTTGCACCGCTGATAGATCAGTTTACCTTCCCGGCAGGCCTCCCAGAAGGGGCGTGCCCAGGGATTGACCACCGGAACCGGTTTGGGTTTCTTTTCCATCTCTTTGCCCTCCTTCTCAGGGAATCTCGGTGCCGAAAATCGTCACCTGAGAATCCATGTAGGTGCCGCCCGTGGCCGTCTCGACCGCGAAACGGGCACCTTGCACCTGGCGCTCTCCGGCCTTGCCCATGAGCTGCCGGCAGGCCTCCACCATGAGCGCCACGGCACCGCCCGCACCGATATGCCCCTGGGAGAGCATGCCGCCGTTGGTGGTGGTAGGGATCCGACCCCCGGGCCAGGTGTCGCCGCGCATGAAGATCTCGCCCGCCTCTCCCCGCTCGCAGAATCCCAGCTCCTCGAACCCGATCATCTGGTAGATGGGGTAGGAGTCATAGATCTCGGCCACATCGATATCGGCCGGGGTGATGCCCGCCTCTTCGAAGGCCATCTTCCCGGCCTCCTTCCATCCGAAGCGGCTCACGTCCTTCTCCTGGGAGTAGACGAAGTGCGTCACCTTACCGCCCTCTCCGAGCAGGTAGACCGGTCGGTCGGTGATATCCCGCGCCCGCTCGGCCGAGGTGATGACAAAGGCCGAGCCGCCGTCGAAAAGCATGTTGGACATCTTGGCCCTCAGGGGCGTGGAAAGCATCTTGGAGGCCATGACCTCCTCGATGGTCAACGGTTTGCGGAAAAAGGCGTGCTCATTGAGCTCGGCCCACTTGCGGTTGGACACGCAGACGCTCGCCAGCTGCTCGTCGGTGGTGCCGGTCTCGTACTTGTAGCGCGTGGTGGCCAGGGCCGCGATGGCTGAATAGTGCTGCCCGAAGGGCACTTCCCACTCGCCCGAGATGCCGGCCGTGGAAAAGAGGTCGATACCGCCCTGCATGGAGACCCCCGTTCCCAGACGATCGGCATGCACGAAGAGGATGTTCTTGGCGGCGCCGGCCTCGATCATGCTGGCCGCCATCTGCAGCCCGCAGCTGCTGGACGACCCGCCGGCGAAGACCTGGCAATTCTTCCTGCAGTTCTTGAGCCCCAGCTCCTCCACCACCCGGCAGGTCACGAGCTCGGTGTTGAAGGCCGGGCTGTAGAGCGCGGCCGTGGGCATGCAGAAATCGATATCGTCCTTGTTGATGCCCGCATCGCGAATCGCCCGCTTGGCCGATTCGATGGCATGGTAGATGGCCGCGGTTTCGGGATAGCGCCCGGTGGGCACCTCACCGATCCCGACGATGGCCACCTTGCCCTTGAATTTACTCATGTCGTCCTCCTTTGTCCCCCATCAGGCGTCATGTCGGCCGATGATGGCCACCGAGCAGATGTTCATGAAGGGGAATCCGCCCAGATTGTGCGTGAGACCGAACTTAGGATCCTTGAGCTGGCGCTTGTCGGCCCGGCCGTGCAGCTGCAGGTACATCTCGTAGAGCATACGGATGCCCGAGGCCCCGATGGGGTGCCCGAAACACTTCAGCCCGCCGTCCACCTGACAGGGTACACCGCCGCCCTTGAGGTCGTAGAATCCGTCCATGATGTCCTTGGGGGCCTGGCCCCGTTCGGAGATGTACAGGTCCTCCATGGTCACGAGCTCGGTGATGGAGAAGCAGTCGTGCACCTCCATCATACTGATCTCGCTGCGGGGATCCTTGATGCCGGCCTCCTTGTAGGCCGCGGCACTGGCCTTGGCCGTGGTGACGAAGTTCGATCCGTCCCAGGCTGTGTAGCTCATCTCCTCGCCGTTGGACAGCGAGAGCTGCAAGGCCTTGACCGTGACATAATCCTGCTTGCCCATACTCTTGGCGATCTCGGGGGTGGTCACGATGGCGCAGGCCGAGCCTTCGCTCACCCCGCAGCAGTCGAAGAGCCCCAGGGGATAGGCCACCAGGGGGGCGTTGAGGATCACCTCCTCGGTCACGGGCTTTTGCAGATGCGCCTTGGGATTCAAGGCGCCATTGGCGTGACTCTTGGCCGAGATGTGCGCCATGGCACGCTTGAGGTCGGCCATATCGACGCCGTACCGGGCGCTGTAGGCACTGCCCAGCATGGCGAAGCAGCCCGGAGCGGTCATGTTGGGGAACCAGAAGCCGTTGGTTATCCCCATGCCCGAGCTGAATTCGGGCAGACCCCCGTAGCCGATATCCTTGAGCTTCTCCACGCCGATGGCCAGGGCGATGTCATAGGCGCCCGAAGCCACGGCATAGACCGCGCCCCGGAAGGCCTCGGTGCCGCTGGCACAGTAATTCTCGGTTCTGGTCACCGAGATGTTCTTGAGCCTGAGCGCAATGGAGGGCGGCAGGGCGCTCTTGCCCACGTTGACCTCGTCCAGGCAGGAGCCGAACCAGGCCGCCTGGATGTCCTTGGTCTCGATCCCCGCATCCGCGATGCATTCCGTGTAGGCCTCGACCATGAGGTCCTCCGAGCCCATGTCCCAGCGCTCGCCGAACTTGCTGCACCCCATGCCGATGATTGCTACCTTGTCCCTTATTCCCGTGGCCATCTCACACCCCCTCAACCTTTACGGCCGGCATCGCCTTCCAGAAGTAGCCGCTGAAGCCGCGTTCGTTGTCCTTGTATCTGCGCCTGAAGGAAAGCTGCACCGGCAGTCCCACGCGCACGTCCTCAAGGGTGCAGTCCGTGAAATCCACCAGCAGCCGTCCACCGCCTTCGAAGTCGACGATGCCGTAGATGGCCGGCGGGTCCGCCGACGGGGCCAGCATGTCGCCGGTGTACATGAGGACACGTGCATTCCGGCCGGCAAACTCGTACTCTTCCATGGAGCCTGTGGCATTGCACTCCGGATTGACACATATCGGGGTGAAGGTGAACTGGGGCGTGTTGCACTTGGTGCAGCGCTTCCCCTTGAGCCCGATGAGCTGCTGACGGTTGCGCCACAGGGTGGTGAGCGAGGTGTTGCGGTTCACCTCCCCGCGGATCCCCAGATCGGCCACGAGCTGATCCCTGAACTTGATGAACTTCAGGTAGTTGTCGAGCTCCACCCGTGCGGCCAGCATCCCCTTGAGCCCCAGGGGTCCCGTGAAGGCGCGGATGTTCTCGGTCACCTCGAAGCTCAGCACGTCACAGCCCTGGCCGAAGCTGGCCAGCAGCAGCTTGTCGCCCGGCTGGGCCGTCTCAATGGCCGCAATCAGCATCAGGATAGGGTGGGCGCAGCCCGTATCACCCATGACCTCGTGCAGGTTGTCCTGCACGCGCTCGGGCTCGGCCCCGATGCGCTTGGCGATGGACTTGTGCGTGGCCCCGAAGTAGCACGGATAGACCACCTTGTTGAAGTCGCCGATCTTCTCGCCGGTGCGCGCCAGATAGTTCGCGATCGCCTGGGGGATGATCTTGGCATAGCCCTCGTCCCTGACCCAGCGCTCCTCCCAGGTGTAGTCGATCTCCTTGTCGTGGCCCTTGTAGTGATCGACGAAGTCGCAGTTGAGGCTGTAGCCGTCCTTGTACTCGGCGATCACGTCTTTGTTTCCCAAGAGCAGGGCCGCTCCGCCGTCGCCTAAGAACATCTCGAAATTCGTGGCCATCTTGGTCTTGCGCAGGTCGGATGCCGCCACCAGCACGGATTGCTTCTTGCCGGCGGCCAGCGCATCCAGGGCAGAGAGCGTCGCCGTGGTGGCCGCCTTGGTGCTGCCGGTGAAATCGGCACACATCGTGCCGTTTTCTTTCGTGTTCAGGGCCGTGGCCAGGATGTCGGCATTGAGCCTGTCGGCGAATGGCAGTGAGGTGGAAGCGAGATATACGCCGTCGATGACCTGCTTGTCCTGGCCCTTGACGCAGTCATAGGCCGCGGCCACGGCCATGGTGAGGGCATCCTCGTCCCAGTTGGCCACCGCCTTCTCCCCCTTGGACGCCCCGAGGATGGACGGATTGTACCAGGCCATGGCCTTGGCGATGGCCTTGCGGTTGAGCCGCAACCGGGGCACGTAGGCCCCGTATGAAGTGATTCCTATCATTGCATTCCTCCTTGAGAGCTCCTTGCCGTAGCGGCCCGCTCTCCTAGATGAAGCCGCCTGGGGCCCCGCGGGCCCCAGGCTCACATTTTAGGCCTTGATACCCGCCTGCTCCTCCACCAACTTCTTGCACCTGGCCATGATCTTCTTGGCCTCCATGAGGATGGTCATGCGCTCGGCATAGGGCGAGCCTTCACCGTGCAGGCAGATGGTCTCGGTGTCGCCCGAGGTCAGCCGCCGGATGATGTCAAACATACGCAGCCGGTTCTCGGTGGATACCTTGGGGTTGGCCACCAGGTACTTCTCGATGTCACCCCGGGTCTCGGGGTTGAGCCAGTCCTGATAGGTGGGCGCCGTCACCAGCAGGCCGCCGGCGAGGTCCTGGATGATCTCGATCACCTTATGGTAATTGTGGGCGAAGTGGTACTTGGCGATATTGGTCGTCACCGGATTGGGCACCGGGAAACCGGCGTGGTCCACGAAGTCCAGACAGGCCGAGCGCGACAGGGCGTTGAGCGTCTCCAGATAGATGACGATCTCGGTGATCTTTTCACGCACGTGCGGGGCGTTGGCCACCCCGTTGTACTCGGCGATGGCCACGGCCAGACCCAGCATCTGCTCGCTCATGGGGATGCGGTAGGCGCAGCCGGTGCGGCGGTGCATGAGGGCGAAGTTATAGACCGTGGTGGCGGCATACTTCCACTCGCCGCACAGGAACACGCGGTCCCAGGGCACGAAAACGTCGTCGAAGATGATCAGCGAGTCGGTGTGCATGCGGCGCGTATCGCGTGCCAGCGGGAATTCCAGGTCGGAGATGTTGCCGTGGAAGGGCCGTACGATCTGGCGGATGCCCTTGGCGTTGGCCGGCACGGCCACGGCCACGGCATAATCGCTCTCCTCGGGACCGCCCAGGGCGCGGCAGGGGATAGCGAAGAATTCGTGACAGTAGGCTGCACCCGTGATGTGCACCTTGGCGCCTCTGAGCACGATGCCGTCGTCACGCTTCTCCACGATGCGCAGGTTGAAGTCCGGGTGCGCCTGCGCCGGATCGGAGGGCCGCAGATGCCGGTCCCCCTTGACGTCGGTGACACCTGCCACCACGCACTTGTCGGTCTGTTTCAGGTATTTGCGGTAGTTCTCGATGCGCTCGAGGTAGACCTTGCCGGCCTCGCCCATGCTGCGGGCGGTAATGGAGATGGCGTTCATGGCGTCGGCCCCGATATCGTGTGCCAAGGGGATATAGCCCTCGCCGATTTCGGTGGCCTTGATGATGAGATCGAGGTGTTTGAGCAGATCCTCACCATTGCGTGGAATATAGTAGTAGCGGCTGATATCCTCGCCGAGTTCCTCGTCGTAGACCACGGCCAGGTCTTTGTACTGCGGGTCCTCGGCCATCTCGTAGTCCACGGCCACGGTCTCCACACAGCACTTGAAATCGGGATCGCTGCCGACGTCTTCAACTTTGCGGCCCTTGTAGTAGACGACGCGACCGTCGTTCAGGCTTGCCTTGTATTCTTCAGGTGTCATCAAACCCATAGCGTTACCTCTTTCTTGATTTTTTTATGCGGGGGCGGGGGAGCCTCCCGTCCCGGGGGTCCCCCCGGCCTCACTTTTTCTGCCTTCAAGTCTGGTTTATGCCAGCCGCTACCAGGACTTCACCATGGGAGGCATGGCCCGGTGGTAGAACGGGAAGACCTTGTTCTCGGTGTCGGAGCCCATCATGGCGTCCACGGTCAGGGTCGCCCCAAGGGCCGCCGCATCCACGCCGCAGCCCAGCAGACGCTCGCCGTACTGGTCGCCGGTGAAGTAGAGCCCCTCGACCCACGGAGACTTCACATCCACCCGGTCGGTGCCGATGGGCTGGATCCAGGCAAAGGCGTGGTCGGTGCACATCCACAGCATGAAATCCATCTCGGACTTCCACTTGGCAGAGCCGAAGGTCCGCTTCCACCATTTCTCGTTCCACTCCACCACACGGGCAACCTTGTGGGGATTGCGCATCTCTTCATGCGTCATGGCGGTCGAGAAGATCCAGCCGTGCTTGCCGGCCGGGGCGCTGCCCTTCTCAGAGGTCAGCTCGGGGCTGGAGTTGTAGCCCTCGTTCACATTGGCCAGGTTCCACAGCACCATGTCGATGCAGCCGCTGTAGCCTTCTTCCATGCCGATGACATCGGGCATGTAGATGAAGCTGCGCTCATCGATGCCCTTGTCCGCCCACACATTCGAATTCATGTTGCCGAAGCCCGTGATCATGCCGGCACCCCAGAACTGCTGCTGGATACGCTCCACGATCTCCTGCGGGAAATAGCGGGGATGGATCAGGTTCAGCATCTGCCTGGAAGGGATGTTGCAGATGACCTTGTCCGCATAGACCGTCTTGAACCCGCTGTTGGTCTGATAGGTAACCCCCTTGGCCACGCCGTTTTCGATGATGACATCGACCACCGGGGCATTCCGCAGCACCTTGCCGCCGTTCGCCTTGAGCACCTGCTCCATCAGCAGGGCAAAGGATATGGTTCCGGGATTGGGGACCGAGGCACAGGAGCCTTCCACCAGGTTCATCTTGATGGGGCCGGCCGCGGCCATGTGCACCAGGACGTCGGGGGCGGGGGTGACCCTGAGATCCGCCTGGCCCGTCTGGGAGGCCGCCAGAACCTTGATGTAATCGTAGGCTTCCTTGTTCACGTTCCTGGCCTGCAGCCATTCCTCGAAGGACATATGCCTGGTCTGGCCGATATCGTCCATGGTCATGGTGCCCATGTCGCGCAGGGCCCGCATGGTCGACTTGAAGCCCTCCGGGCTCATCCACGGATAGGCCTCGCCCTTGCCGACCTGGTAGGCCTTGTTGCCCTTCTTGTAATCCACGAAGGCGAATCCGACATTGCAGGGCATTTCCACCGGCTTGCCCAGGTAGTCCATCAGGCAGCGGATCTTGCCCTTGTTGCCCCAGAAGAGACCGTGGCCCGTGTCGAGGGTCGTGCCATCGAAGATACCTTCCTTGAAGCAGGTCTCCAGGTCCGGCGTACACTTCGGCACCCAGGCACCGACCATGGCCAGCGCGCGTTTGAAGCCGTTGGCATCCAGCTCCACCCCGTCGATATAGACCTTGTCACCCTTTCCCACAAATGATGCCAGCCGGCCGCCGATGAAGGGGGCCTTCTCCAGCACCATGACCTTCTGGTTGAAATCCTTGGCCAGGATGCTCGCCGCACCCAGACCGGCCACACCGGACCCTATCACCAGAACATCGTATTTTTTCGCCATAGTGTAACCTCCCTCGGTTTGTTATCTGCTTTGTTTGCTGCGTTTATCTCGCTTGACCTTCTCCCGACACCCCGGTCGTCCGCTAAAGCGACCCGCCGCCGTCGGCCACCAGAATCTGACCCGTCATATAGGACGAGGCCTCGGAGGCCAGGAAAAGCACGATGCGCCCCATCTCCTCGGGCTGCGAGATCCTTCTCAGCGGGGTGTGCCCCATCTCCTGCTTCATGAGGTCATCGTTGGTCCACAGGGCCTGGGAGAACTTGGTCTGCACCACACCCGGCGCCAGGCAGTTCACGCGGATGCCGTACTCGCCCAGTTCCTTGGCCATGGCACGCGTCAGCATGCCGATACCGGCCTTGGAGACGCAGTACAGGGCAAGCCCGATGTCCGGGAAGACGCCGCCCACGGATGAGATGTTGACGATGTTACCGGATCCCTGCTCCTTCATGACCTTGCCCACGAGCATGCTCAGCATGGTGTAGCCCTTGAGGTTGGTGTTCATGATCTGGTCGTACATCTTCTCGCTCATGTCCACGAGCAGGCCCATGCCGGGATTGGTGGCGGCATTGTTCACCAGGATGTCGATACGTCCGAACTCCGCCATGACCGTATCCACCAGCTTCTGGATGTCTTCAACCTCACGGTTATGGGCGGCCACGGCCAGCGCCTTGCGGCCCATGGCCCGGATCTCCTCGGCCACCTTCTCCAGATCGGGCAGTTTGCGGCTGGCCACCACCACGTCGGCCCCTGCGTCCGCCAGTGCCAGTGCTATGGCCTTGCCGATACCACGGCTTCCGCCGGTTACCAGTGCCACCTTGCCTTCCAGTGAAAGATAGGATGTATCCATGTATCATTCCTCCTATGATTAGTTTATTCAATGTTATGTTATGCAATAACTATTTACTTCATTACTTTTTGGTAACGTTGTTAACCTACCTTAACGCAATTATCATGTCAAGATTTTTTTCCTTTCCTGATAAAAAAACACATCCACTGGATTAAAATGGGGCTGAAAGTATGCGTGTAACAAGGGTTTGAGTCTTGACAGGGGTCTGTCCCGCCATTCTCTGGGGGCTTTATCGCAAAAAACGAGACCTCCGCTTGCCACTGGCAGCCAGTCTGCCGAGGGAGGTGGGCTCCCGGTGCGGCCTGCCACCGGTTGCCCACCCTGCAATGTGCTTGCTGCGACTCGCCATTTAAGTCAGGCGGCTCAGTCCTTGTAGAGGTCCTCGATTACCTGGGCGTATTTGGTGTTGATCACCCGGCGCTTGACCTTGAGGGTGGGGGTCAGTTCCCCGGTCTCCTGGGACCATTCCGCCTCCATGAGCGCAAAGCGTTTGATGCGCTCCACGCGTGCGAAATCCTGGGTGTTCAGGTCGATCTCCTTCTCGATGAGCTGCCGCACCTTTTCGTTCTTGATCAGGTCCGCACGCGATGCGTAAGCGATGCCATTGAGCTTGGCCCAGTTCTCCAACTCCGCGAAGGCCGGGACTATCAAGGCCGTGAGGAATTTGCGGTTGTCGCCGATGATGGCGACCTGCTCGATATAACTCGACGCTTGCAGGCAATTCTCGATATTCTGGGGGGAGATGTTCTTGCCGCCTGAGGTGATGATGAGGTCCTTGATACGGCCGGTAATCCTGAAATTACCCTCATGGTCGATCTGGGCGATATCGCCGGTTTTCAGGAAACCGTCGTCGGTGAAGGTCTCTTTGGTCGCCGCTTCATTCTTGTAATAGCCCAGCATCACCTGCGGACCCTTGATCAGGAGTTCGCCATCCTCGCCGATCTTGCATTCGGTCGCCACCAGAGGTTTGCCGACGGTCCCCGGACGGATATGGCCGGGCACATTGGCCAGTGCCAGGGGCGAGGTCTCCGTCATGCCGAACCCCTCCAGCACCATCATCCCCATACCGATAAAGAACTCTGCATCGGCGGCCGAAAGCGGTCCGCCACCCGATCCGCCGATAACAACCCGGTCGAGCCCCAGGGCCGCCAGGAGCTTGGAGATGATCAGTTTGTCCGCCAGGGCATACTCGAGGGCAAAGAGGCCGGAACGCGCTCTTCCGTTGCACATGTACGGCAGATTGCGCCGGGCCACCCCCATGGCCCAGTTGAAAAGGGTCTGCTTCAGGGGTGAGGCCTCAGAGACCTTGGACAAAATGCCGGCATGCAGCTTCTCGAAGACCCGCGGCACGCTGGCGAAGATGGTAGGCCGCACCTCGACCATATCGCTCAAGACGGTCGAGATGTCCTTGGCGAAGTACACCTTGGCGCCGGCCGAGATACAGGCCCCGTAGTAGGTGATCGTCCGTTCAAAGACATGCGCCAGGGGCAGGAAGGAAAGCGCGATGTGCGGCTGACTTTCGAGCACCCCCGGGCTGAGAGCCTTCCACTGTTCGGCATTGGTGGTCATATTGTTGTGGCTGATCATGACCCCCTTGGGGTTGCCGGTTGTTCCGGAGGTGTAGATGATCGTGGCCACGGCATCGGGATCAAGGTCCTCCACCCGCCGATCGAGCTCGCCCTGGTCATCAAACGCCTTTCCCTCTTCCATGGCATCCTTGAAGGATGTGACCTTCGGGGGGGCCTCAGCGAGTCCGTCGAGGATGATGATCTCTTCCAGCATGGGCAGGGAATCCCTGATCTCGAGGACCTTATCCATTTGCACCTTGGTGCCCACAAAGCAGATCCGGGCATCCGAATCTTCGAGGATGTATTGGGTCTCCTTGGCGGTATTGGTCGGGTAGACCGGGACATTGATGCCGCCGGCCGAGAGGATGCTCAGGTCGCTCACCCACCACTCATAACGGTTGGCCGAGAAAATTGCCACCTTATCACCCTTCTGAATGCCGCGCGAAAGCAGGTATTTCGCCAATGCCCTTGACATTGCATCCATTTCCAGCCAGGATATGTCGACAAACGCCCCAGAATCGTTGCGATAGGCACACATGGCGGAAGATCCCCTGGCACCCACCTTTTCGCGAAACATGACCGGAATTGACTTATTACCCAACTGTAAAGCTGCCATACACCCTCCTTATTCCGCTCTCTTTAATAAATACAACGGCAGCATACCCTGACACCATGGCATACTCCCGGCATCATTAATAGTATGTTAAATGGCAGGGCCCCTCTTGGCGACCCCCAGCCCCCTTAAACCGACGCGTCGCCTGGCCCGGGGCACGCAACTGGTTACGGAGCACCTTCCCCTTCGATGAAACTCCCGTCTGACTGCCATGCCGGCACAGCAGCCCGTTCCCTTGTGTTTCTTGTAGTAAGTTCATAGGCATGAACCCCAGGGCAAGCCCTTGACCCTGCTGTACGCTGCAAGCAGCGGGGAATTCGACCCTCAGGCGATTAAAGGCAGGCTCCAGTCGCACAACACCTTATCCTTCAGCATGAAGCGGCATCGCCCAGCGACCGGCACCAGAAAGGCACCTCCTTGCATGGTCGGCACCCGCATTGAGCGCTCCAACGCCCAGTGCGGGTGCCTCCTTCCCTATTCAGACATATAAGCTACCGGAGAAAGCCACCCTCTCCGGCCAGACGGCGATACCTCAGGAGGCAAAGCTCTCTTCCATGATCTCGATTACGGAGAGATCCTCGCTCTTGATGGCCTTGGCCGCCGCATCCACCTCGGGCAGGACATTGCTGCTGAAGAACTTGACACTCGCGAGTTTGCCGGCATAGAAGGCGGCATCCTTGTTCTCCCGCAGGAAGGCGCGATACTGCTTCACGTCAGCGGCATCCACACCCTTGTCTTTCAAGAGCGCCGCCAGCTTTTCCGAGGCGATGCCGGCCTGCCAGAGCAGGAACCAGGCCGAGACCACCTTGCCCATCATCATCAGGAAGGGGTAGGCATGCGCGATGGGAACCATGAACTTGCCTTCCTTGCCACAGCCGGCAAAGAACATGGCCATCTCGGCCAGCGTATTGACGGCCGCCTGCACCTCGGACGCGATACCCTTGAGCTGTTCGTTCTCGCGGTACTTGGCGATGGTGTTATTCATCTCCCCCAAGAGGGCCATAAAGTAGGTACCCTTCTTCATGGGGAGTTTCCTGCCAATGAGGTCAAGGGCCTGGATGCCGTTGGCACCCTCGTAGATCGAGGCAATCTTCTCGTCGCGCAGGAACTGCTGCACCGGGTACTCGGCGCAGAAGCCATAGCCGCCGTACACCTGGACCGCCGTCTCGCACACGCGGAAGGCGACATCCGAGCAGTAGGCCTTGCAGATGGGGGTCAGGAGCTCGAGCAGGCCCTTCCACTTGTCCTTTTCGGCCTCGTCAGTGGCCACCAACTCGCGGTCCACGGCGTAGGACGAGTAATACATCAGGGCCCTGAGAGAATCCACGCTGGACTTCATCCACAGCAGCATGCGGCGCACGTCGGGGTGCTTGATGATGGGCACCCTGGGGGCCTCGGGGTTCTTGAAATCCTTCATGGAAGAACCCTGCAGGCGCTCCTTGGCATAATTCAGGGCGTGCAGGTAGGCGATGGAGGCGCTGGTGAGTCCCTGCAGCCCCACACCGATGCGGGCCTCGTTCATCATCATGAACATGACCTTCATGCCCTCGCGCTCGTTGCCCAGCAGCTCGGCGTAGCAGGCATCGTTGTCGCCGAAGTTGATCAGGCAGGTGGAGCTGCCATGGATGCCCAGCTTCTCCTCGATGCCGGCGATCTCGAAATCGTTGCGCTTACCCAAGGAGCCGTCACCGTTGGGGATGTACTTGGGCACGATGAAAATGGAGATGCCGCCCGTGCCCGCCGGGTCGCCCTCAATGCGTGCCAGCACGGGGTGGATGACATTCTCCACCAGATCGCTGTCACCCGAGGTGATGAACATCTTGGTGCCCTTGATGCGGAAGGTGCCGTCCGGCTGACGGATGGCCCGGGTGCTCAGGTTGCCGACATCCGTGCCCGCTCCGGGCTCGGTCAGACACATGGTGCCACCGTACTCACCGGTGACCATACGGGTGAGATACTTCTCCTTCTGCTCCTCGGTGCCATAGGCCAGGATCAGGTGCGCCGCGCCCTCGGCCAGCCCCGGGTAGGAAAGGAAGGAAAAGTTATGCGCGAACCAGTCGTGGGAGGCGGTGCGTATGATCCCCGGCAGACCCTGACCGCCCGCCTCGGGCGGAAAGATCATGGCGTTCCAGCCGCCCTCGCAAAACAGCTTGTAGGGACGCTTGAAGCATTCGGGCACATAGACCTGCCCGTTCTCCAGCCGGCAGCCTACCTTGTCCGACTCCTCCAGGGTGGGGAAGATCTCCTCCTCGGCCAGCTTCTGGGCCTCGGTGACGATCATCTCGAACATATCCTTGGAGAAATCCTGGTAGATGGGGTAGTCACAGAGCTTGTCCGCCTCGAGCATCTCGAACATCACAAACCGCTGGTCCCTCTCATCAACAATCAGACTTGACATGTGTACCTCCTTGGCATGATTGATTATTCGTATTCAAACCTGAACAGGGGACACCCCGCTGCCAGGCATGTGTCGCTCACCCCCACCCCGGCATATGCGCTTGCGGTATCCGTGGCCGCATATGCTTCACCCCAGATTACATTTGGTAACTAGTGATAACGTTGTTAATATAAATTGACATTACTAACTTGTCAAGATCGTTTTTGCCTGATTACCCATCCCTTGTGCCCCCCAGGGGCACCTTTTAAGGCCACAGGATCCTGGACAAGGGGGCTCCCCCTCGCAGGGTGACGGTTCCTCAACCGCGGTGCCCCACAAGCACATGCGGGTTGTCAGGCAATCCTTGCAATTATGCTAAAAAAATGGTATATAGTTTGGTTATGCGTCTATGGCATTCAATGTTTTTGCGATGCATAAATCGAGGTGAGTCATGGAGTGCCGGCCTTGAGGCCTGCTTGGGGCGGGCATTTCGCTGAACAGCGAATCCGGGCCGTAGCGCTCGGAATATGTTCTCTCACCAGAGGGGAGTCACTATGACGTGGCAGGAACAGATCGATCAGAGTATCACCACAATCGAGCAGTTAAAGGCATTCATCCCCATAAACAGGGATGAGGAACCACAGCTTGAGGAGGTCATTCAGACGCACCCCATGTGTATTCCTCCTTATTACCTGTCCCTGATCAATCCCGATGACCCCCACGATCCCCTGCGAAGGATGTCCGTCCCCAACATTGAGGAACTGAACCTCCTGGGATCCTATGATACAAGCGGCGAGGGCGAAAACACCAAGATGCCCGGACTCCAGCACAAATATCCCCAGACCGCCCTGATCCTCTCGACCAACCGCTGCGCCATGTACTGTCGCCACTGCTTCCGCAAACGCTTGGTGGGCCTGCCGAACGCCGAACTGCTCGAACGCTTCGATACGGCCGCCCGGTATGTCAGGCAGCATCCGGTCATCAACAACGTCCTCATTACCGGGGGTGATCCCTTCGTCCTGCCCACCGGTATGATCGGGCAATTCCTCGAGATGCTCGCACCCATCGACCATCTGGCCTTCATCCGCTTCGGTACCCGCATGCCGGTTTCCCTGCCCCAACGAATCATCGAGGACGACAGTCTGCTGAGGCTCCTGGGCGAACACTCCCGGCCCGAGCGTCGGATTTACATAGTCACACAGTTCAACCACCCCAACGAAATCACACCCGAGGCCATCGAGGCCGTAACGGTGCTCTTGGACGCCGGCGTTCTCGTCAACAACCAGACCGTGCTCCTCAATGGGGTCAACGACCACCCCCGAACGCTGGGAAGGCTGCAGAACGAACTCGTCCGCATCGGCGTTGCCCCCTACTATGTCTTCCAGTGCCGCCCTGTCAAACGGGTGGTGCATCACTTCCAGATCCCCTTTTCCCGGGGCTACCGGGTGGTGGAAGAATCAAAGCGCCTCCTCAACGGACACAGCAAACGCTTCAAGTACATGATGTCACACCGCAGCGGCAAGATCGAGATCGTCGCCATCCAGGGCGAGCGGATCTTCTTCAAATATCACCAGGCCAAACACCCCGCCGACCTCGGACGCCTCTTCAGCCGCCGCCTTTCTCCAGGCGCAGGCTGGCTCGACGATCTCCGTGAACACGAGGAAGCGTTCATCTGCCAGGCCTCGGGCTGAAGCCGCACCTGCCCCCGGGGATGTCACATGGGCCCTTCTCTTTGACAGGGTCCAGACCTGAGGGGACTGGTCTGATTGGGCGCGCCGTGGTATGTTGGTCCGGCACAGATAGTCCCCTTGGCCGCGCCGACACGATTGGGTCACAGCCCCATCATCTTGGGTATGAACCCCAGGGCAAGCCTTGGGACCCAACTTTCCGCTGCAATCAGCGGGAAATTCGGCCCTCAGGCCATTAAAAAGGGGGCTCCCTGGGGGGGGGAGACAGGAGACCATGGGCGAAAACAGGTTGTATCACCTCGGATTCGGTCCGTCGGACCTCACGGACGAGAGGCCGCAGACGGCCCTCCTGTGCGGCGATCCCCGGCGGGCGCAGCGCATCGCCCGCGCGACCGAAGGCGTTCGGCTCGTGCGGATGCTCTCTGAAAACCGCGGCCTTGACAGCTACCTGTGCCAGCTGTCCACCGGGCAGACCTTCCTCAGCGCTACGAGCGGTATGGGGGCACCATCCCTGAGTATCGTGGTCACCGAACTCTTCCGGCTCGGTGTGCGTACGATCATCCGCGTGGGCAGCTGCGGATCGATCCAGGAGCGGGTGCTCCCCGGCAGCGTGGTGATCGCATCCAGTGCCGTCTGCCGCCAGGGAGCGGCCCTGGATCTGGCACCGCCCGGCTTTCCCGCCGCCGCCGACCCCTTTCTCACCGTGGCCCTGGCCCGGGCGGCCCGGGAGCTTGACCTTGACTGGCACCTCGGATGCGTGGCCTCGATGGACACCTTCTACGAAGGCCAGGAGCGCCTAGAAGGCTCCCCGCACCTCCTGCGCTCGCTTGTGGGACGCACCGCGGAATACCGCGCGCTGAACGTGCTGGCCTACGAAATGGAGGCCGGCACCCTCTTCACCATGGGGGGGATCTATGGCTTTTCCACTGGCTGTGTCTGCGCCGTGCTGGCCGCACGGTCGCACAGTGAGGAGATCGTACCCGCGGTCAAGGAGCGTGCCGAGTGGGGTGCCATCCGGGTAGCCCTGGATGCCCTGACGGGATTCATCGCCACACCCGCCCGTCCCTGAACGGGGCCGCCGGACGCATCAGCGCACGACATACCGGGCGCCCCGGCCGCTGCCCACCCTCACGACCCGGCCCGTATGCACGAGCCGACTCACCATTCGGGCCACCCGACGTTGCGAGAGGTTGTGCCGGTGAGCAAGCTGCTCCAGTGTCACCCCGCCCGGGGAGGCGATCTCCTTCAGCAGCGCCGTATGGAGCTCGTCGAGCTCCATACGCCCCCTGAGGAGGTCCTCATCGGCTACCAGACGCGCCTCCCGGCCGGAGAGGGGATGCACGGCACTGCCGGCGCGCACATACGTCCTGGCTGGCCCCTGGGGTGATTCCACCCGGTAGGGTTTGTCCCTGCCCCGGGTGACCTCGCAAATGACCACGCGGACACCGTTGGCCTCCAGGGTGCGTACCCTCAGGCAGGGGGGCGGCTGAATGAGTTCCAGGGCACGCTGCAGGGCCAACTCCACCTCATGCGGGGCCTCCACGCCGAAAAGCGTGCCGTCATCTTCGACCCCGAAAATTATCGTTCCACCGCGCGTATTGGCGAAGGCACTGATGAGTCGTGCCAGTTTGAAGTGCCCGGGGGGGCGGACCTTGAACTCGACCTCACTGCCCTCGCCGGTGGCGATGAGTCCCTCAATGACCTTCCAGTCCACGCCCAACCTGCCCCCACCAACTGTCTCAGGCCCCTTTGCGCCACAGAGTCGCCGCCCGTAGCCATGATCCACCTATTTATGATAGGGCTCGTGCCTTATGATGGTCAAGGCCCGATAGACCTGCTCCAGGAGCACCACGCGGATCAACTGGTGATTCATGGTCATGCGCGACAGGGCCAGTGTCAGGTCGGCGCTCCGTTCCATATCCGTCTCGAAGCCTTCCGGGGGTCCCACATAGAAGAACAGGTGGCGCGTTGCGTGGCCCAGGTGTTCCTCGATGAAGGCGGCAAAGTCCTCCGAGTTCATCTCCCGTCCCCCGGGGGAAAGCACGATATGCAGCCCCTCGCGTCTCTGCAGCCTGAGCCTTTTGGGCTCGATGATCTCACAGGGCAGCATGCGCCCGATGCGTGTCGCATAATCGGCGACGAGTTCTGCCAGAGGACCCTTGAAGGTCCGTCCGGCAAAGCAGAAGACCAGCCTCATCCCACCAGCCGTTTGGCCTTCAGCCACATGCCCTCGAGATCGTAGTAGGCTCTAAGGTCCTCCTGGAAGATATGAATCACCAGATCCATGTAATCGAGCAGCACCCAGCGGCCGAGGTCCAGCCCCTCCTTTCCGAAGGGCTTGCCCACCTCATCGATCACGTGCTCGGCCATGGCCCGAATCTGTCGATCCGACATACCGCTGCAGATCACGATAAATTCCGCAAAGCTACAGCTGCCACGCACATCCAGCACGACCATGTCCCGGGCCTTCTTGTCCTCCAGGGCCTTCACGACTTGCTCCCACAGGGGCTTTTTCAACGATAGATCCTCTTCTTCCTTTTCTATCCTATAATCGCTATGGGTCGAAATCCCTTACTACTTGTAGCGTCAAGGGCTTGCCCTGGGTTCATACCCATGATCCCGTCTTGAGACTTCCCCCCTATGACCGATATAGCCCCTCATCCCTGATATAGGCCTCCACCGCCGGCGGGACGAGATAGCGGATGGAGCGTCCGGCGCGCACGAGATCGCGGATGCGTGAGGATGAGATGTCGAGCGGGGTCACATCCACCAGCAGGATCTCCCGCCCGCGCTGGCTGCGGAAACCCCTTTTTGTGGGGCTGAAGGCCCGCGCCCGCGTCCCCAGGATCTCGTCCAGATCGGGACGCCGTGCCCCCGGACGCGACATGACCACGAAGTGTGCCGACTCGAGCAGGCCTTCCACATCGTACCACGAGGCGAACTCATTGAAGGCATCCTGCCCCAGGATGAAGTAAGGCACCGTCTTGTAGTTAGCGCGCACGTGTTCGAGGGTACGCACCGTGTAGGAGGGCCCGGGCTGCTCCACCTCGAAGGTCAGCACGTCGAAGGCCGGGTTCCCCGCCACGGCCCGCTCCACGAGCCCGAGACGCCTCTTACCGCTGACGCCGAAATCCAGTTCCTTGTGCGGGGGCAAGGAAGAGGGCACAAACAGGATTCGCTCCAGCCCGAGCGCCTCGCGCACCTCTTCGGCCACCCGGAGGTGGCCGGTGTGGATGGGATTGAAGGTGCCCCCGAAGATTCCGATCCTCATTGCCGAATCTGGCCGTCTCCGAAACAGATGAACTTTTCGATGGTAAGCCCTTCAACCCCCATGGGTCCGTAGGCATGGACCTTGGAGGTGCTGATGCCTACCTCGGCCCCGAGCCCGAACTCCCCGCCGTCGGAGAAGCGCGTGCTGGCATTGACGAGCACGGTAGACGAGTCCACCCGCCGCAGGAAATCCATGGCCCGGGTGTAGTTTTCCGTAATGATGGCCTCGGTATGGTCGGAACCATAGGTCTCAATGTGGTCGATAGCCGGCTGCAGTCCGTCCACCACACGCACCGCCAGGATAAGGTCGAGGAATTCCTCGTACCAGTCTTCCTCACGGGCGGGTGCAATCCCGGGCACGATCGCGCAGGTTCTCTCGCAGCCCCTGATCTCCACACCATGGGTCTGAAACTGCCGGATCATCTCCGGCAGGAAGGACTCGGCCAGGGGGGCGTCCACCAGCAGGGTCTCCATGGCGTTGCATACCCCGGGACGCTGGACCTTGGCGTTCAGGCAGATCGGGTAGGCCTTCTGAAGGTCCGCGTCCCGGTCCACATAGATATGACACACCCCCTTGTAGTGCTTGAGCACCGGGATCTTGGAGTGGGCCACCACGGTACGGATGAGCCCTTCCCCGCCACGGGGGATGACCACGTCGATGAGATCCTCCAGGGAGAGCATCTCGTTGATTGCCTCGCGGTCGGTCACCGGGATAAAACCAATGACATCGGGGTCGATGGGCGATCCCTCGAGGGACCTCTTCAACACCTCCACGATGGCCGAGTTGGAGTGAAAGGCCTCCGAGCCGCCCCGGAGTACGACGGCATTGCCGGACTTCAGACACAGACCCACGGCATCCGAGGTCACGTTGGGGCGCGACTCGTAGATCATGGCCACCACCCCCATGGGGATGCGCATGCGTCCCACCATGAGCCCGTTGGGGCGCCTGGTCATGGAGGTGATCTCCCCCACCGGATCGGGGAGCTGGGCGATTTCCTCCAGGGCCCGCGCCATGGAATCGATCACGGCGTCGCTCAGGGTGAGCCGGTCGATCAGGGCAGCGCTCAGGCCGTTGATGCGGGCCTGCTCAAGGTCCCGGGCATTCGCACCTTGAAGAAAGGCGGCATTTTCCCTCAGCGCGCGGCCCATGTCCTCAAGCAATTCGGTCTTGGCCGCGCCCCTGACATCGATCAGCGCGCGAGAGGCCTGCCGGGCGCTGGCGGCAATCTTCCTCACCATTATGGCAACTCCTTCTTCACGATCATGTTATTGCGGTGCACGACCTCTTCGTCACACTCCTTTCCCAGCAGGGTGGCTATGGTGCGGCTGTTGGCACCCCGGATCATGTACACCTCGTCCCGGGTGAAATTGCTGAGCCCCACGGCCAGCACCTCACCTCTTTCATCCACGATCTGCACCGGATCACCCGCCTTGAAGGCACCCTCCACGGCCAGCACGCCACAGGGCAGCAGGCTCTTGCCCTTGGTGAGGATCATGGAGGCGGCCCCGTCATCCACCTTCACCGACCCCTTGGGACGACTCACCAGGCTGATCCAGTGGTCCTTCTGGCTGAGGCGGCCGGTCTTTTTCGGGGTTACGAGCGTGCCCACATCCGCACCACCGAGGATGGCGTTCAATACCCCCGGGGTATAGGCCGAGGCGATCACCGTGGGTACACCCAGGCGTGCGGCGTGGTAGGCGGCCTTCAGCTTGGAACGCATCCCGCCCCGCCCCAGCTCGCCGGCGTTCTCGCTCACCTCGCGCACTTCCTTGAGCTTCAGGTCCCGGATGCAAGCGATGCGCTCGGCCTCGGGATTCTTGCGGGGATCGTCCACGTAGACCCCCTCGGTATCGGTCAGGATGATCATGGCCTGGGCCTCCACCAGGGGGATGATCATGGCCGAGAGCATGTCGTTATCCGAGAACTGGATCTCGTCCACCGAAACCGTATCGTTCTCATTGACAATGGGGATGACCTCCATCTCCAGCAAAGTCAGAAAGGTGTTGCGGATGTTGAGGTAGCGCAGGCGGTCATCCAGATCCTCGCGCGTAATCAGCACCTGCGCCGCAATGTGGCCGTAGCGCTGGAAGGCCTCGGTATAGGTGTGGATGAGGCGGCCCTGCCCGATGGCCGCCAGAGCCTGCTTGCGGGATAGTGCCCCGGGGCGCGGGGGACAGCGCACAATGGCACTGCCCGCGGCAATGGCGCCTGAGGAGACCAGCGCAAACTCCCGCCCGCTGTCCTTAAGCAGGCAGAGTTCATCGCAAAGCCGCTCGATCACACGGTAATTGAGTCCGTCCCCACGCTTGAGCACACGGGACCCGATCTTTACCAGAACGCGCCGGCAGGCGCACAGATTGTTGCGGTCAAACTCCTGCATGTAATCCCTTGATCAGATCATCAAGCATTCCATCAATCCCTTCCCCAGTAAGCGCCGAGATCAGATGACAACGATACCCCGTGTCCCTGAGAAAGGCAACCGCTTCCTGCGCCCGCTCGCGGGCCGAGGGCAGGTCGCACTTATTCAGCACCACCAAGCGATCCCTCTGGGCCAACTCACTCGAGTAGGAGCTCAGCTCGAGCGTGAGCACTCCAAGTTCCTCCGCAGCGCTGAGCTCGCTTGAGGGCGACATGTCGATCACATAGACGAGCATGCGGGTGCGTTCGATATGCCGCAGGAAACGCAGACCAAGGCCGTGTCCCGCGTGCGCCCCCTCGATGATGCCGGGGATGTCGGCCACCACGAAATCACTCCCCTTCCACCTCACCAACCCCAGATGGGGACTCAGGGTGGTGAAGGGATAGTCCGCCACCTTGGGGCGTGCGTGCGAAATCTTGGAGATCAGTGTCGATTTTCCGGCATTGGGGAAGCCTACCAGCGCAATATCCGCCAGCAGCTTGAGTTCCAGCATGAGATCGAGCTCTTCGCCCGCCTCCCCGGGCTCGCAGAGCCGCGGGGCGCGGTTGGTGGAACTGACGAAGCGCGCATTGCCGCGGCCGCCGCGCCCACCGCGGGCCACGAGCACACGCTGTCGATCCTCCACGAGGTCGGCGATGATGACCCCTGTCTGACGGTCCTTGATCACGGTGCCAACAGGCACGGTGATGATACAGTCCTCACCGCCGCGACCGGTGCGGTCTTTCCCCTGCCCATGCTGGCCCCGCTGGGATTTGTAATGCGGATGATAACGTTGGTCGAGCAGGGTGTGCACCCTGCTCGAGGCCTGGATGAAGATATCACCCCCCTTGCCGCCGTCACCGCCGTCCGGTCCACCGCGAGGGATGTATTTCTCCCGCCTGAACGAACAGCACCCGTTGCCGCCGTCGCCCGCCTTCAGGAAAATCCTGGACTCATCGATAAAGTCCATCAAGCGGCGCTGGGAATGATCTTTACCTGCCTGCGGTTATTATGGAGGGTCACAAACTTAACTACCCCATCTGTCAGGGCGAACAGGGTGTAGTCCCGGCCGCATCCGACATTCTCCCCGGGGTGGATCTTGGTGCCCCGCTGCCGCACGAGGATGCTCCCGGCCTTGACCTCCTGGCCGTCAAAGCGTTTGACGCCCAGACGTTTGCCTGCCGTATCCCTTCCGTTGCGTGACGTGCCGCCCGATTTCTTGTGCGCCATGCTCAGACCTCCTTGTCGGTGGCGATCCGGGTGATGGAGATCTCGGTAAGATTCTGCCGGTGTCCCTGCTTCTTATGGAACCCCTTGCGGCGTTTCATCTTGAACACGACAATCTTCTTCCCGCGCATCTGTCTCACCACTCGTCCCGTAACAGCGGCGCCCGCCACGATCGGGGTGCCCATTCGGTATTCGTCGCCGCCGATGAAAAGGACCTCGTCGAAGAGGATCTCATCGCCCTTTTCGCCAGCGATCTTTTCTATCTGGATGGTATCACCTTCCTCCACCCTGTACTGTTTTCCACCGGTTCTAATCACTGCATACATAATGAACCCCTATCATCGTCTCAAAGGTTGTTGAGCTATTAATGAAACTGGCACGGATTGTCAAGGGATTTCCCTTAAGGCCTGCCGGCGCACATCCCCCCCGACACCCCCCTCGGGCCGAAAATAAAAAAAATGCCAGAAGAAAGAGGTTTGGGAACCCATATAGGTGGGGTGGTCCCCTCTTCTGGCATTAAGAAATGGAGGTTCTCAACTTAGGATCTTTGGTCTTTATTATCTTTTATGGCCTCCTGCAGGGCCTGTTCCACGGACGACCGGATCCAGTGAAAGCCTGAAAGGGGATTTATCTTTCCCCAGTGGATGCGTGTTCGCATCGCCAACGGCTTGAATAGGATCGCCGGCATCCGCATGATCCGCCCGGCACAGGCCATGTTCCTTCCTCCCGCAACTGAATGATACCTCATCCATTAATTACCTTCTCTATTGCCAATTGCGTGCCAGGATTTGATGTTTTATATCTTCTCGTTATTATTACTCTTATACCTACCTGCCCGTCCTTTATGGTGCTGTCACCATATTCTGCGGGTCTTCCGCATGGCAAGGGCACCATAAGTTAGCGCCCTTACCCCCCAGAAGAGAGCCTGATCTTCATGCGGAAGGCCGGCGGCTCCGGGGGCGATCCCCCATTGACCAGATCGGTGACCTCGTCCAGTCCGAAAACGTTTTCATGGGCCCCCCAGGGATTGATATCGGGATTTTCCTTGCAGGCGGGGCAGAAATGCTTGACCGTGAGGTCCTCGGAACCGCAGCCCCAGATTTCCATCTGGCGACACTTCCGGCACAGAGGGACGCCGCAGCCCTCACACACATCTACCGCCTCGTCCCTTCCACACACGCTACATCTGTTCTCAGGGGTGGATCGCATGGCCTCCTCCTCTGTCGGCTGGTTGCTTTCCGGTATCTTTGCGAATGTCGTGCCAAGACCCACCTTCTCATATCTTGTTTGTTTTACGGATGATATTAACCGAGCAGTCGAACAGCTTGCCCTGCGCCCCCCGGAAGGCAAGGGGGGGCAGGCCATACTAGGGTGCCAGCACCATACAGGCAGGCCTCCCTTCCTGAGGGATCGCGGCCTCTGGAACGCCTTAGGACAGGGAACGCCGGATCAGAGGTCCAGGCCTGGTCGCGTTGTATCCTTGCGGTGCCAACTCATCCGGAGAAATCGTGCCGAATCGAACGATAGGAATCCGAGGCACCTTCCTGGGAGGTGATCATATGGCAACCGATGGAGCGAGGGTTCCTCAAGGCCGCCTCCGCCACCAGCATGGCGGCCTGGTTCCCGTGGAAGAGACTGATGATGTCCTTGGATACGGGGGTTTCCTTGTAGAATTCCTCGATCCGCAGATACATATGCCGCATGTCGTGAATGGCGCGCTTCAGGCGCGAGCGCGTGCGCACGATGCCCACGTAGTTCCACATGGTGTTCTTGATGGACATCCAGTCCTGGGCGATCAACGCGGGGTCCTCGTTCTCTACGTTCCCCGTGGGAATCCAGTCCCTCACCGAACGCATCTCCTTGGAGCGCATGGTCTCGCCGGAATGGATACGCGCCGCGATGTCCTTTCCGCTGAAGTAGCCCCAGGTGAGGCCCTCGAGCAAGGAGGTGGATGCCAGGCGGTTGGCACCGTGCAGCCCGGTACAGGAGACCTCGCCTACGGCATACAGTCCCTTGAGCGTACTCCTTCCCTGGGTGTTCACGTGCACACCGCCACAGAAATAGTGCGCCGCGGGCACCACCGGCGCAGGCTCCCGGGTAATATCGATGCCCGCATCCAGACAGGTGGCATAGATATTCGGGAAACGCTCCACGATATCCTCCCGCATATTCCCGGCGATCTCGAGCAGTGCGTGGTCCTCCTGATGTTCGATCATCTCCATCCAGATCGCCACACTCACCTCATCGCGCGGGGCGAGGTCCTTGAACTCGGGGTTATAGCGCTCCATGAAGTATTCACCGCGCAGATTCTTGAGCCGGGCGCCTTCGCCGCGCACCGCCTCCGAGATGAGAAAGCGCCTGGCTCCAGGGATGAAGAGTGCCGTGGGATGGAACTGCATGAACTCCATATTCATAACGCGCGCGCCCGCCCGGCGCGCCATGACGATGCCGTCACCCACCGTGCCCTTTTCGTTGGTGGAGTGCAGATAGATGTCCCCCAGGCCGCCGGTGGCCAGCACGGTGTACTGGCTGAGGACGGTCTCCACCTCACGGGTGTCGTTCATGAAGACATAGGCCCCCAGACAGCGGTCCTCCAACTGGTAGCGCGCCTGGATATCGGCGGAATGGTGCTGCACGGTGACGAGATCCACAGCCGTGGCCCCGGTGATGATCTCCACATTGGGGTTCTGCATGAGGGCCGCCACCAGGGCACCCTCGATCGCCTCCCCGGTACGATCGGTGGAATATAGGATCCGGTTGACCGAATGGGCGGCCTCGCGAGTCAGGTCGAAGAGATCCTGGTCCGGGCCGTTGATATGGGTGAAATGCACGTGGAGATCGTCGATGAGCACCTCCCTGACCACCTCAGGACCGTGGCTGGCCAGGAAATTCACGGCCGCCAAGTGGTTGATCCCCCTGCCCGCCCGCAGGATGTCCTGCGTGAGCAACTCGACGCTGTCGTCTTTACCGCGATAGACGATGCCGCCCTGGGCGCGATTGGTATTGGTCATGACGGGATCGGAGCGTTTGGTGATCAGCGTCACCTTAATCCCGGCCCGGGCAGCGATATAGGCGCACGTCGCCCCGGCGACGCCGGTCCCGATCACCAGACACTCGGTCTCTCGAGGCTTGGCGACCATCAATCGATCTCCAACATACGCATCAGCGCCGTGAGTGCATCCCGGCTGATGTCTTCGGGTACCTTGACGGCATGGCTCTCATCCAGCTGCCCCAGACATCCGGCGAGCTTTTCGAGAGTAATGCATCCCATGTCCTCACAGAGCACCTTGGCCAGCGGCACTACCTGCACGAGGGAATGGTAACTCTGGGCCAGGCGGTGCACCATGTTGAATTCCGTCCCCACGGCCACCGCCTCCCCCAGCTGGCAGCCCCTGACAAAGTCGATGATCTGGGCCGTCGACCCGGCGGTATCGCTGGCCTCCACGGCCTGTGGGTCCGCTTCGGGGTGCACAATGACCTTGATTGCGGGGTGTTTCTGCCTGATTTTCTGGATCGCCTCGACGCTAAAGGCAGGCCAGTGCACCGGGCACCACCCGTCCCAGACAATCACCCTGGCCCTCTGCAGCGCGGCGGTGGGCAGGACGTCCCCGCGGGGATTCCACAGTACCACCTCTTTATCGCTCAGGCCCAATGCGCGCGCGGTGTTGCGCCCCAGATTCTTGTCCGGCATGAAAAAAAGCGCCTCTCCGCGCTCAAGGGCCCACTCAAAGACCTTGCGCGCGTTGCCCGAGGTGCACACCGTGCCGCCGTTGCGCCCGCAGAAGGCCTTGGTGTGCGCACTCGAGTTCACGTAGGTCACCGGCAGGATATGCCGGTTGAGGCCGGACAGCGCCTTCCAGGCCTCTTCCACCGCTGCCACGGGCGCCATATCGGCCAGGGGGCAGCCGGCCCCCCGGTCGGGGATGAAGACCATTTTGTCGGGTGCCAGGATGGCCGCCGTCTCGGCCATGAATAAAACCCCGCAGAAGACAATGTACTGCGCCCGGTCCAGGGCCGCGACCTTGCGGGCGAGCTCCAGGGAGTCCCCGATATAGTCGGACTGTTCGATGATGGCATCCGCCTGGTAGTGGTGCCCCAGGATGATCAGCCGCTCGCCAAGCTCCCTCTTCCTGTCTCTGATGACGTCTCTGGCTTCTTCAGGTGTCATGACCTTTCCTTGATGATCATCGAAATGTCGAGCGCCCGCACCGAATGGGTGAGTTCGCCCACCGAGATATAATCCACTCCGGTCAGCGCGATATCCCTGACCCGTTCCAGATTGACGCCTCCCGAGGCTTCGAGAGGCACCCGTGAGGCCACCAGTTCAACCGCCCGGCGCATATCCTGGAGGCTGAAATTATCGAGCATGATCCGATCGACATTCAGGCCCATAATGATCTCCACCTCCCCGAGCGTGCGCGCCTCCACCTCGATGGGAACCCCCGGACAGGCCAGCCGTGTCCGTGTGACCGCCGCCGGTATCGATCCAGCGGCATCGATATGGTTGTCCTTTATCATGACCATGTCCCACAACCCCATGCGATGATTGACCCCGCCGCCGATGGACACGGCCAGCTTGTCGAGGACACGCATCCCGGGTGCGGTCTTGCGCGTGTCGAGAATTCTGGCCGGTGTACCCGCCACCCGCTGTACATACGCGGCCGTGGCGCTGGCGATCCCCGACATACGCTGCAGGAAATTCAGCGCCACGCGCTCCGCCTTGAGCACGCTGCAGGCCTGGCCCTCAATGAGGGCCAGGCGGGTCCCCGGCGTGATGCAGGCGCCATCTTCGACCTCGAAACGGCAGCTGGTGGAGGGGTTCACCGTGGAGAATACCCGGCGCGCCACCGCACACCCGGCGATGACGCCCGGTGCCTTGGCGATCATGACCGCCTCTAGGGTGTCCGTCTCGCTGAAGACGGCCTTGGAGGTAATGTCCTCGCCGTCCTCCACCAGGGCCAGCTCAATTATACGATCAATCAGGGTTGTGGTATGCATGGCAGAATCCGTCTATCAGGCCTTCCAGCCGCGCCTCGGCCGACGCCAGCTCCGCCGGCGTGCTGAAATGCGAGGAGAGGCTCAGGAAGATCGCGTCATACGCGGAAATGTCCGCACCCAGACGCGCGTAGTCGATGCGGTCGATGTCGTAATCCTCGCCCACGAAGTAGTATTTACCGAAACGCGGCCGGCCCTTATCGCGATAGGGCCAGTTCACCTTGAGCTCGAAATAGGTGCTAAGGATCTCCTGCGCCGCCCGGGCGCGCCGCAGCCGTAGCGGATTGACCGTCTCGCCCAGACGGTCCTGAACCAGCTTGAGGAAGGTCTTGACGAAGTCGATGTCCGTGATCACGCACCCGTAGAGGTACCAGTCATCGATGGTATCGATGACAATGCGGGCTTCATCCGGGGTGAGCTTCTGATAGCTCGGACAAAAATGTCCCTCGCAGATCTCGCGCCCGTAGAAGCTGATGTCACGCTGATCCAGGCCGCCATTGGGGATGGGATGGAGCATGCAGCCGACCCGACGGCGGGCCTCATCCACGAACCCGACGAACTCGCAGGTATAGATGGTCGTGTAGATGCGTTTTTGATCCTCGCGACGCCGGATGGCCTCCCGGTACTGGTCGATCGTCAGGGAGCCTGCCCTGACGGCGCCAAAGAGCTGCGTGCGACGCCTCAGACGAGCCTCAAGCGCATCCCTGGAATTATCGACATAGTTATAGATCCCGCAGCATGCGGCACAGGATTTGTTGCCTTGCGGCTGGCACAGGTGAATCTCGCACACGACCTCTTCCTTACCGGACCACGATCATCACGTCCCGGCCGTCTATGGCTACGGTATAGGTGGTTCCCGCGTAGCGGATGTTGTACAGATCGGCATAGCCCTCGGAAACCCCGAAGGATCCCCGGGCGATAAGTTCGTCGATGATGTGGTGCAGGGCCTCGAAGGCGATGTCGTCTTCGAGGATGATATTGTAGGCACATTCTCTATGGATAAAGGGGATCTTTTCATACATTGTGAGATCCCATATCATAGAACACCGCAATGGTGAAGGTTCAAAAGCGTTTCCTTGTCGGGGAACCCCCCTCTTTTATGCAGTGCACAAATTATGCTTGCCAACCTCACCGCTTTGGATTAGGGGGATAGTTGAAACCAAGAAGGAGGATTAACCATGGGCATAATCAACAACCTGAAGATCAAATCCAAACAAACGGCCATTGTGACCGGCGCCGACTACATCGTGAAATACATGCAGAAAGACCCGCAGAAGAATTTCGACACCGCCATGAAGAGACTGGCCATGATAGATGCCATGTTCAAAAACCAGGGGCAGTTCAAGGCCTTTATGGACTGGATCAGGACCCACGAGGGCACACGGCAATGGTTCATCAACCTGCTCTCCTGCGATCCGGAACAGGTGCGGATCTTCGTCAAGAACTTCCTCGGCAACTGCTCGCTGGCCTGGATCGAAAAGGCTGAGGCCATCGAAGACAGGTATGGCTTCTGCCCGCCTTACAACATCATCATCAGCCCCACCATGCGCTGCAATCTGAAGTGCAGGGGCTGCTACGCCGCCGATTATACGATGAAGGACGACATGGATCTTGCCACCATCGAAAAGATCATCACCGAGGGCAAGGAGCTCGGGGTCTACTTCTATACCATCCTGGGCGGGGAACCCTTCATCCGCTTCGACGATCTCGAGACCATGGCGCTCACTCACAAGGACTGTCTGTTCCAGATCTTCACTAACGGCACGCTCATCACGGAAGATGTGGCCGAGCGCCTTCTGAATCTCAAGAATATCGTAGTGGTCTTCAGCATCAACGGCACCCGCGAGGACACCGATTACATGCGCGGTGACGGGGTGTACGACAAGGTGCTGCAGGGCGTGGAGCGCCTCAAGGCACGCAAGCTCCTCTACGGCATCTCGCTCGTGCTCACCTCCCGCAACTACGAGACACTCATGTCACGGGAATTCCTCAAGTTCTGGGAGAAACAGGGCGTAGTCTTCGGATGGAACTTCCTGTTCATGCCGGTAGGCCCCCAGCCCGACCTGAGCCTCATGCCCACCCCGGAGCAGCGGGTGGGTTTCGGCGAATTCATCAAGCGCTATCGTGAAGAAGAGCCCATGTATATCATGGACTTCTGGGCAGATGCCCCTGCGGTTCACGGCTGCATCTCGGGCGGCAGGCGCTTCTTGCACATCAACAACAAGGGGGATATCGAGCCCTGCATCTTCGCCCACTTCTCCACCCATAACATCCAGGACACCACCCTGATCGAGGCCATGCAATCACCCTTCTTCACCTTCATCCGCATGAACCAGCCTCACACGGACAACATGCTGCGTCCGTGCATGATCATTGACAACCCTTCCGTACTCCGGGAGGCCTGCGCCCGTTGCCACGCCAGGCCCACCGATGCCGGCGCCGCACAACTCATCGGGGACCCCGCCATCATGCAGGCCATCGATGAATATGCCGCCCAGACCGCCCGCGTGGTGGATCCCATCTGGAACGAACGCTACCGGCACAAGATCGATGAGATGTATCGGCGCCGTTGCGCCTATGGGGAAGGTATTGACCGTATTGAGTACAAGCTCAACCGTCTCGGATTCCTGGAGAAGATCAAGGCCTGGTCCCAGCAGAATCCGACCTTTGCCCGAAACATGCTCGAGTCCCTGGAATACTCCTACACCCACTACGGAACCGACCGGAAACGACATCTAGTGTCGATCAGGGAATCGAGCAAGCCGGAGGGGGATAAATCCTCGGACCTTCCGTCCCAGCCCAATGCCTGATCCGTCCAGCTACGCCATGCGGGGGCGCCCCGGAGCGCCCCCTTCCCTTGAGGATCAGGGCGGGACGGAGAGGGGTCGATGCCTCAACCGCCAGCCGTCGCTTCGCCTCCATTCAGGTCCTTAAGCTGGGACTGGACCAGGCCGGCGACATGCTTGAGCAGCCGCTTGCCTTCGTCGGCCTTCTCCAGCATACCGGCGATCAGGCGCAGGACGAAGAAGGCCTCTCTCTTGGTGGTCCTGAACCTCATGAGGATGGCCTGCAGCCCCATGATGATCCTCAGGTCTCCCAGGTTCCTCAATCAGCGCTTCCTGCTCCTCTCTGGACGGGCAGGGCTCTTCCATAATGGCTGCATACCTGACGTCACCGGGCAGCAGACCACCCAGCAGGAACTCGTGGGCCTCACGGCCCGTAATCGATGTTGAGCGGTAAAGGGTCTCCAGAATGGTGGCGTAGCGCTCCTCTTTCTTCATCAACTCTCCCCCCATTGGCGGAAAGATACGTTCCTTAATCTTCCCTATCGCCCCAAACACGATTCACTTTAATGGCCTGAAGGTCGCATTCCCTGACTACTTTCGGCGTCAAAAAAGGGACCAGGGCTAGCCCTGGGGTTCAAACCCATGATCGCGCCCTCACTAGCAGCTCATTGCACAGCCAATCACTCGCTCTGACCGGGCGCCTTTGCCCCGGCCGACACCCGTAATCATTACGCACCCCGTGTGTCTACAAGCCCCCCCCTGAGAGTATCATCCCCTACGACAGACCTGTACCTCTGGTGCGGACATACTCCTGTGCCATCACCGCGAATTATCAACCGGGTTTGAGGTGGTGCCGTGAAACAGGCCGTGAGAGAGAAAGGATTACGGGGAGGGAGGCAGGTCCTCCCTCCCCGTTCGTTGGATCAGCTAGCTTATACCAGCAGGGGTGCTACCACCAGCGCGATGACGCTCATGAGCTTGATGAGGATGTTCATGGACGGACCGGAGGTGTCCTTGAACGGGTCGCCCACCGTGTCGCCGATGACCGCCGCGGCATGCGCCGGGCTATGCTTGCCACCGAAGTTGCCTTCCTCGATGAACTTCTTGGCGTTGTCCCAGGCCCCACCGCTGTTGGCCATGAAGAGCGCCAGAAGCGCGCCGGTGACCACCGAGCCGCCCAGCATGCCTCCCAGGGCCTCGGGGCCGAGGATGAAGCCCACCAGGATCGGTGCCAGCACCGCCACCATCCCGGGCAGGATCATCTCTTTGAGGGCCGCCGTGGTGGCGATGTCAACGCACTTCTCGGGGTCAGGCTTGCCGGTGCCCTCCATGATGCCGGGGATCTCGCGGAACTGGCGCCGGATCTCCTCCACCATCTTGAAGGCGGCCTTGCCCACCGAGGTCATGGTCATGGCCGCTACCAGGAATGGGATCACGCCGCCGATGAACAGCCCCATAACCACCTTGGGGGAGATGATGTTGATGCTGTCGAGCCCCACGGCCTGTCCATAGGCCGAGAAGAGTGCCAGGGCGGTCAGTGCCGCCGAGCCGATGGCGAAGCCCTTGCCGATGGCCGCCGTGGTGTTGCCCAGCGAGTCGAGCTGGTCCGTGATCTTGCGCACCTCGGGACCCTTGCCGGACATCTCGGAGATACCGCCCGCGTTGTCGGCCACCGGGCCGTAGGCATCGACACTCATGGTCGCACCCACGGTAGCCAGCATACCCACCGCGGCCAGGCCGATGCCGTAGAGGCCGGCGCTGGCGGCGGCGAAGCCGATGGCAACCACGATGAGCAGCAGCGGGATGGCGGTGGATTCCATGCCCACGGCCAGGCCGGTGATGATGTTCGTGGCCGGGCCGGTCTGCGAGGCCTCGGCGATATTGCGGATAGGCTTACCCGAGCAGTAGTATTCGGTCACCAGACCGATGAG
Source organism: uncultured Bacteriovoracaceae bacterium (assembly GCA_964618975.1). Lineage (GTDB taxonomy): Bacteria > Desulfobacterota > Desulfomonilia > UBA1062 > UBA1062 > CAZUDI01. The sequence goes on from CAZUDI010000016.1 coordinate 54,306, forward strand.
CGTCCCGGACACCAGACCCCAGAAGATGGCCCAGAAGCACCCCATCCTGACACCCATGTACTTGATCAGCACATAGGAGAGGATCAGGAAGAAAATGCCCGCGATGATGCTCGAATACCTAAGCGCCTGCGCCGGTCCTGCCTTGCCGAGCAGCTTGACCGACCAGACACCGACGAGGGAGCATACGAAACCGACCATGGCGATCATCAGCGGCAGGGCCACATAGGACTGTGCCGAGCCGGACCAGCCCAGGGTGCCCAGACTCATGGTGGCCGCGATAGCGATGGTGGCGATGATCGAGTTCACGTAGGACTCGAAGATGTCCGCCCCCATACCGGCGATGTCACCCACGTTGTCGCCCACGTTATCGGCGATGACGCCCGGGTTGCGCGGGTCGTCCTCGGGGATACCGGCCTCGACCTTGCCCACCAGGTCGGCCCCGACGTCGGCGGTCTTGGTGTAGATGCCGCCGCCGACACGGGCGAACAGCGCCACCGAAGAGGCCCCCATGCCGAACCCGCTCAGGTACTGGATGCTGGAGAAATCATTGCACAGGAAGTAATAGGATATCCCCAGGCCGAGCAGCCCCAGGGAGGCCACTGCGATCCCCATGACCGCACCGCCGCCGAAATAGGAGACGTTCAAGGCGGCCTCGAGCCCCTTGGTGGCGGCGGCCTGCGTCGTACGGACATTCGCCCGGGTAGCCGAACTCATCCCGGTGAAGCCCGCCAGGATGGAACAGAGGGCTCCCGCCACATAGGCCACGGCCGTCTGCCCACCAAGACCCCACCAGAGCAGCAGGAAGACCACGATGATGAATACCGCCAGGATGCTGTATTCACGCTTCAGGAAAACCATTGCCCCGGCATGGATCTGATTGGCCAGATCCTGCATCTTCTCATCGCCCGCATCCTTCTTCTTCAGGTTCTGATACATCAGAAAGGCGATGAAAAACCCTATGATTCCCAATAGCCACGCCCAATTTGCCCACTGTTCCATGAATGCCAAACCTCCCTTCAGATATGTGAAATGTAGCCGTCGCGCCTATTGAAGGCGTTCATTGCCTTTTCCACCCCGCTCAGTATACAGGCCTCCACCGCGGCCGAGGCCCTCTCCAGGACCTCCCCCAGACGCGCCTGTTCCTCCGTTGTGAAGTCCTCCAGCACATACTCCCGTGGCGCCACACCCTGAAGTGGCCGACCGATGCCACAGCGCACGCGGACGAACGCCTCGCTCCCGAGGGCATCGATGATGGATGCAAGCCCCCGGTGTCCGCCGGATGAACCGTGCGGACGCACCCTGATTGTCCCCCAGGGGAGATCCAGGTCATCGTAGATCACGACCAGATCGCGGGCCTCTACCCCATGAACCCCTAAAGGTTCGCCGCTGAGATTCATATAGGTCAGAGGTTTTGCCAGTATCACGTCCATACCTTCTATCTTCGCCCGGCCGTATACCAGACCGGAGGCCTTTCCATTCAGCTTCACCTTCCACCGGGAGGACAGGCGGTCAATCACCAGGTATCCGATATTGTGACGCGTAGCCTGGTAGCGGGAGCCCGGATTCCCCAAGCCGTAGATGATACTCATCCATCCACCCAAAAAATGAATCCTCATTCATCCCGTGTTTTTATATACCTACTCCCGATGGCTGTCAAGCGGACTTTGCGTGCCGCAGCGCCGCTTGGTGCGCATTTTTCGGGTTTATTTCCCACCGGTGCCGCCCCGTATATCACCCGCCCCGCAAATAATCAACCCGGGGTATCCCGTGCGGGTGGATTTCTCGCCGACCATCAAGGCGCTTGGCCGCCCTCATCGGGGCGTGACCGGCAGGCCCGGTCCGTGGTATGATCCCGGCATGGGACTCACGCAAAAGATGATCGAAGCCCTTCCTCGCTCTCCGGGAGTCTACCTCCTGCAGGACGCCCAGGGGGGCATCATCTACGTGGGCAAGGCCCTTAACCTGCGCTCCCGGGTGCGCTCCTATCTGGGCTCGGACGAGCGGCCCTATGCGCAGCATATCCGCCGCAACACCGCCGCCATCGAATGCCTGCCCACGTCCAACGAGAAGGAGGCCCTGCTGCTCGAGAACCAGCTGATCAAGGCGCACAGGCCCCGCTACAATATCGACCTCAAGGACGACAAGTCCTATGTCCGCATCCGGGTCACCACCCAGGAGGAATGGCCTGCCATCTCCATCACCCGGCGCTTCGTCCAAGACGGCGCCACCTATTTCGGCCCCTACTCCTCGGCGCAGGCGACCAGGAAGACCCTCTCGGCCATCGGTCGCATCTTTCCCTTGCGCCGCTGCAAGAACGCCGAGTTCAACAACCGGGTGCGTCCCTGCCTCTACCACTCCATCGGCCTGTGCCTGGCGCCGTGCGTACGCCGTGATATCCGGAGCGAATACGAACAGATGCTTGGCGATCTCATGGCCTTTCTGGGCGGGAAAGACTCCGAACTCGTAGCCCGGCTCGAGGCACGCATGCAGCGCCATGCCCATGCCCAGGAATTCGAACAGGCGGCACTCGTCCGGGACCAGATCGCCGCCATCCGCACGACGCTCCTGCCGCAGGTGATTGTGGGAATGTCACGGGCAGATATCGACGTCTTCGGGACTTACCTGAAGCGTTCACTCGGCCGCATATGCGCCCTGCGCATATGCGCAGGGTCCATCGTCGACAGCCATACCTTCAGTGTTCAGGCCGATCTGCAGGAGGACTTCACCACCCAATGCATCCTGCAGTTCTACCTCGGCCAGCGGCAGGTGCCCCCCCTGATCTATACCGACCCCCTGCCCCCGGACCATGCCACCCTCGCACAGGTGCTCTCGGAGATGCGCGGTGCGCGTGTGCAGATCCGACGCGCCGCCCGTGGTCGGCCCCGACAGTGGCTCGACATGGCCCGGCAGGGTGCCGTGAGCTTCCAGCATGGCCAGGGGGTCTCGGTCCTGGACGAACTGGCCCTGGCCTTCCATCTCCCCGCGATCCCCTACCGCATGGAGTGTTACGATATCTCGACCTTGCAAGGTGCCCACCCGGTGGCGTCCCGCGCGGTGTTCATCGATGCCTCCCCGGAAAAATCCCTGTATCGTCACTACAGGATCAGGGATGTGGAAGGCCAGGATGACTTCGCCATGATGGAGGAGGTCCTTAGGCGGCGCCTGCAGGGGGACGAATCCCGGCCCGACCTGATCGTGCTGGATGGCGGCAAGGGGCAGCTCAATGTCTGTCTCAAGGTGCTCGCCGCCCTGAATATGGACAAGCTCCCGGTGATCGCCATGGCCAAGCGCCGCGGACAGCGCCAGGACCGCTTCTTCCTCCCGGGCCGCAAGGACAGTATCCTTCTGCCCCCGCGCAGCCTTGCCCTGAAGACGCTGCAGTCCCTCAGGGACGAGGCCCACCGGTTCGCCGTTAGCTATCATCGCGCTCTCAGATCGCACCAGATCGCCACATCACCCCTCGAGGCCATCCCCGGCATCGGGCCCAAGAAGGCCGCCGCCATTCTTGCGCATACCGCGCACCTCGACGGGTATGCCTCCCTCAACGCGGACGACCTGGCCGCCATCCCGGGATTGAATTCCCGCGATATCGAGGCCATCCTCTCCCATCTGGACACCGTATGAGAGGCCTTGGCCTCTCATGGTACAATTGCCGGCCCACAGACCTCGGGGAAGGCCCCTCTAAGGGTGATGTTTGGCTGCTAAAGGCTCGATTTGTTCCACAAATTGCCTGATGGGGCCTCGATGGTCCCCCCTGTGGAATATGCAAGTTTGTGGTTTCAAAAGATTGAATATTGATCTATAATTGCGTCCCATGAAAGACAAGCCGACCATCAAAAAATACCGCCTGGAGGGTATATATGGACCCTTCCTGCGCCCGATCTTCCGTGGCCTGTTTTCGCACCTGAACATCCCCCAGCTCTACAAGGAATCGATCTCCTCCCTGGGGGCCAAGGGGCACCTCGTCTACGTGCATGCGAACAAGAGCGCCTTCGACGCCATGCTGATGAACTACCGGCTCAATGAATATGGACTCCCCACGCCCAAGCTGGTCTTCCATCAGAAGCTCTACCTGTTCCAGCCGCTGAGTTCTCTCAAGGGGCTCTTTTCACGCAAATCGCCCTTTGAAGACGGGGCCTACCTTGAATTCATGCAGAACCCGCACAACGCCTCCCTGATCTTTCTCGAGGACGCATCACAGAACGGGAAATTCGACCCGCTCCTGGAGCTGCTGAAGGTGCAGAGGGAAACCGAGACCCCCATCTACATCATCCCGCAGCGGCTCATCTATGAGTACATGCCCATCAAGATCAAGGACTCAGCCCACGAGGAACACGCCCAGCTCAGGTTCCTCAAGAAGATCTATTTTCTGGCACGCAACGACGAGCCTGGCTTCATCGAGCAGGGCGAACCCATAAATCTCAAAGAGCTCATCAGGAGTTCGCGCAGCAACAACCGGTTCATCGAGGAGACCACACAAGAGGTCCGCAACGAGCTCGCGCAGCGGCTGGCCTCGCTCAGCAACAACCTCTCGGGAGCACCGATCAGGGACCGCGACTTTATAATAAGGAAGACCATGCGCGACGCCCTCTTTACCTCGTTCCTCGAGTCCCATGCCGCCGAGAACAACATCACCCGCGAAAAACTGGAACTCAAGGCCAACAAGTACCTCGACCAGATCGCCGCGGATCTGCAGCCCACCATCCTGAATATCTTCGATAGGACCCTCACCTGGATCTTCAACAACATCTTCGAGGGACTCGACGTGGATGAGGAGGGGGTCAGGAAGGTCAAGGAGGTCGCCAAACAGGGATCGCTGGTCTTCGTCCCCTGTCACAAGAGCCACATCGACTACCTGCTCTTGTCCTACACCCTCGCCCACCAGTGGATGAGCGTGCCCCTGGTCGGGGCGGGAATCAACCTTTCCTTCTTTCCCATGGGATACATCCTGCGCCGGAGCGGGGCCTTCTTCATGCGTCGAACCTTCAAGGACGACCAGCTCTATTCCCAGACCTTTGCCGCCTATATCCGCACCATCCTCGGCGAGCGCATCCCCCTGGAATTCTTCATCGAGGGCACCCGCAGCCGCTCCGGCAAGCTCATGCTCCCCAAGAAGGGGCTCTTATCCATGATCCTGCAGGGCTGGGAGTCCGGAGCCAGCCGCGATGTCATCTTCGTTCCCGTCTACATGGGCTATGATATGGTGGTGGAGGAGGGCTCCTATGTACGCGAGATGAAGGGGGCTCCCAAGGAAAAAGAAAGCTTCTGGCAGTTGTTCAGGGCACGCAAGGTCCTCAAGAACCGCTACGGCAAGGTCTACATCCGCTTTTCCGACCCCATCTCCCTCAACCACTACATGAAGGGCAAGGGGTCGTTCTCCGAGAAGGACCCCGCCCAGAGGCAGGATCTCTACAATGACTTTGCGCAGGAGATCATCAATGCCATCTATGCCCAGACCGTGGCCACCCCGCTGTCCATCCTATCCTGCGTCCTCATAAGCCGTACCGCGGCCCGCGAGGAGGGCACCGCGCGCAGCATCTTCCACCAGTACGTGAACTACCTGCGCGTCATGGGTTACAACCTGGCATCCTCGCTGCAAGACGAGTCGAAGGCCTTCGACGAGGCCCTCAAGCAATTGCTCGACAAAAACCTGGTCATGCTCGACGAGGGGGAAGGTCCGGACGACCCCAACCTGCTGGTGGTGGAACCGGACAATCGTATCCACCTGGAATACTACAAAAACAACATCCTGAACTGTTTCGTGCCGGCCTCGCTGATCGCCAACGTCCTGCTGCGATACCCCCAGGGGATTGCCAAAAAATTCTTCCTGGAAGAGGTCCGCAACCTCGCCAAGCTCATGGAGAAGGAGTTCATCCTCGACGCCCAGGGCTTTGAGCAGGCCCTGGAGTTCCTGGAGCATTCCCGCATTGTCCTGCACTCCAACCACACCTACTACCTCGACCGCAATCACCGTGAGATCGCCCTGATGTATGCCGGGCTCATCGAGAACTACCTGGAATCCTACCTCGTGGTGGCCAACACCATCACGCGCATCAAGAAGGGCAACAAGAAGGACCTCCTCAAGGCCATCAACCGCTATGCCTCCCGCATGTACAAGAAGGGCGAAATCAAGCGTCTGGAGGCGCTGTGTCTTCCCAATTACAGCGGGGCCATCGACACGCTCAAGGCCAAAGGCTTCATGGATGACAAAAATCTGATCATCAATGAGGAGGCCCTGGGCGAGCTCACCAGCGAGATCGAGGCCTACCTTGAAGATTAGGCCCTTCTCCCTGGTGATGAGCATCCTGTGCCTTCTCGGCCTGTGGGCCTGCTCCCACACCCCCTCCCTGCGAGAGGGCGTGCCGGTAGAGACGGGTACCGCCTCCTGGTACGGAGAGCCGTTTCACGGCCGCCAGACAGCCTCCGGCGAGACCTACAACATGTACGGGATCTCCGCCGCGCACAAGACCCTGCCACTGGGTTGTACGGTCAGGGTGACCCATCTCGGCAATGGCCGCTCCGTGGTGCTGCCCATCAACGACCGTGGACCCTTCGTGGGCAAGCGCATCATCGACCTTTCCTACGGCGCGGCGCACCGGCTGCATATGGTAGAAGAGGGGCTTGCCAGGGTGAGGGTTGAGGTGCTACAGATACCCCGGGGAACGCCGGTGGCCGCCTACGCCCTGCAGTTCGGGGCCTTTACCCGGGAGGAGAACGCACACCGCATGGCACAGGATCTGAAGGACAGAGGGTATTCCCCCAAGATAGAAAAGAACCGTGCTCACGGGCAATGCCTCTTCCGGGTGAGGCTCGGCAGATTCGCCTCGCCCGACAAGGCGTACCAGGCCTCCCACGGATTCACCGCTGCCGGCCTGCCCTGCATCGTGATCGCGCTCTGATCACAGTTCAATTCAGGAGGGAGAGATGAGTGAGATAGTCGAAGTACAGGCAAGAGAGATTCTCGACTCGAGGGGCAATCCCACCGTCGAGGTGGACATCTGGCTTTCCAGCGGTGATATGGGCCGCGCCTCCGTGCCCTCGGGGGCCTCCACCGGCCAGCATGAGGCCGTGGAGCTCAGGGATACCGCCCAGAAGAAGCGCTACCGGGGCAAGGGCACCCTGAAGGCCGTGGACAATGTCAACACGATCATCGCCCCCCGCATCGTGGGCATGGACGTGCTCGATCAGGTGGGCCTCGACCAGCTGCTGCTGGAGATCGACGGCACCCCCAACAAATCCAAGCTCGGCGCCAACGCCACCACCGGGGTATCGCTGGCCGCCGCCCGGGCCGCGTCCACGTTCCTGGGTCTGCCCCTCTACCGTTATCTGGGAGGCGTTCTGGCGCGTGAGCTCCCCGTCCCCATGTTCAACATCATCAACGGCGGCAAGCATGCCGACAACAACGTTGACCTGCAGGAATTCATGATCATGCCCGTGGGCGCCCCCAGCTTCAGGGAGGCCCTGCGCTACGGCGCCGAGACCTTCCACGCCCTCCGGGACATCCTCATGGAAAAGGGCTACGCCACCGGCGTGGGCGACGAGGGCGGGTTCGCCCCCAACCTCAAGTCCAATGAAGAGCCCTTCGAGCTGATCGTGGCGGCCATCCAGAAGGCTGGCTACAAACCGGGCAAGGATGTGGCCATCGCCATCGATGCGGCGGCAAGCTCGTTTGCCGAGGGCGGCAAGTACGTCCTGGCCGCCGAGAAGAAACCCCAAAAGACCGCCAAGCAGATGGTCGACTTCTACGAGGACCTCATCGGAAAATATCCCATCGTCTCCATCGAGGACGGCCTTGACGAAAACGACTGGGAGGGGTGGAAGCTCCTCATGAAGCGTCTGGGCGGCAGGATCCAGATCGTGGGCGACGATCTGTTCGTGACCAACTCCACCTTCCTGGCCAGGGGCATCAAGGAGGCGGCCGCCAACTCCATCCTCATCAAGGTCAACCAGATCGGCTCGGTCACCGAGACCATGCAAACCATCGAGATGGCCCGCCACGCCGGCTTCAGCACCGTGATCTCGCACCGCTCGGGTGAGACCGAGGACCCCTGGCTGGCCGACCTCGCGGTGGGCTTCGCCACAGGGCAGATCAAGACGGGCTCCACCTCCCGCAGCGAACGCCTGGCCAAGTACAACCAGCTCATGCGCATCGAGGAGGAGCTTGGCGAGGGCGCTGTCTTCAGAGGGGCCGCGGTCCTCAAACGCAGCGCTTAATCAAATCAAAGGAACAGGTGAGACCCCATCCGAGTCATGATCGCCGGGCGCAAGGGGCGCCCGGCGCTTACCTGGTTACATGAGGTGCCGACATCCATGAAAAGGGTCATCCCGCTCGTCGCATGCTTGCTCCTCCTGGGGCTCGCCCTGTATCTCCTGAGCGGTCGTTCCCCTGAGCGTCACTCCGTGACGCTCTTCCTCATGGATACCCTCGTGGAAATCCAGGCCTATGGCGAGAGGGAGGTGGTCGATCCGGCCATCCAATGCGCCGTGGATGAAATGCGGCGCATTGAGCGTGCCTTCGGACACCAGGACTCGCTCGTGGACCGCTTCAATCGCACCCACAGGGTGGAAAACCGTGAATTCTACGGCCTGGTCGGGCGTTCTCTGGCCATCCACCGCGCCTCCCTGGGCACCTTCGCGATCACCCTCGGGCCCCTGCTAGAGGCCTGGGGATTCAGTGGCAACCACGCCTACCGTGTGCCCCCGCCAGAGGTATTCGCGGACTTCAAGGGCCGGAGGAGCGAGGATACCCTGTGCCTGGGCCCCGACGGTGCCAGCGTTACGGGCCCTGCCGGACTGGAACTCGACCTCGGCGGCATTGCCAAGGGCTACGCGGTGGACAGGGCCATCGAGGCCCTTCAACGCTCCGGGTTGAGCACGGCCCTCGTCAATGCCGGCGGTGACATCCGCGTCTGCGGAGAGCGCACCTTCCGCATCGGCATCCGGCATCCCCGCGCCGAAGGCACCTTTGTCGTCCTGCCCCTCACAGGACGGGCCATCGCCACCTCCGGCGACTACGAACGCTTTTTCGAAGACGAACATACGCGTTACAGCCACATCCTTGATCCGGCCACCGGATGGCCGGCGCAGGGCTGCATGAGCGCCACCGTGATCGCGAAGACCTGTGAAGAGGCCGATGCCTGGGCCACGGCCCTCTTCGTGGGTGGTCCGAAGCTGCTGGGCAAGGAACTGGCCCGCGCCGGGCTGGAATGGATCCATATCGACCGCAACGGTATGATCACGGCCAGCCCGGGACTCGCCGGGCTGTGCCCGGATCATCTCTGAGGCGCCGCCCCATGTCCGGACGCGAGGAGGCGGATATGGCCGTCCGTCGGCAGGCCATACCCGGGGTGAGCTACGGTAGCCAGTCAAAGAGGTTCGTGGTAGAATAGCACATCTTCCGGATCCTTCAGGTGAGGCCTATACGGCCGGCCACCGGCACGGGGAAAGGCATGCAGGCGATCCGTATCGATGAAGCAGGTGCTTTAGAGCGGCTCTTTACCTCCATCCACCGCGGCGACCGGGTCTTCATCCATTCGGGGTGCGCCGCCCCGCAGTATCTTATCAAAGCCTTTGACGCCTATGCCCGCGAGCATCCCCGTCAGATCTATGACTCGGAGATATTCAATGTCTGGTCGCTGGGGATCGATCCCTGTTCCCCGATCGGGCACTGTCCTTATTACCGCCACAACTCGTTCTTCATCGGAGACGGCACGCGCACGCTGGTCAATGAGGCCCTGGCGGACTACACGCCGGTGCTGATATCCCAGATTCCGCGCCTGTTCCGCCAGCGGCTGATCCCCCTCGACGTGGCCCTGATCCAGACCACAGAGCCAAACGCCGCGGGATACCTGAGCCTCGGCATCGGAGTCGATATCTCACGCGCAGCGCTGGAAGCGGCCCGAATCGTGATCGCCCAGCTCAACCCCCACATGCCCTGGGTCGAGGGCGACGCCATGATCCACCGTGACAGCGTCGATTTCGCCCTCACCTGTCCGGAAGCGCTGCTCGAGTTCACCCCTGCCGTCTACGACGAGACCGCCTCTCGCATAGGGCACTACGTCTCGCATCTGGTGGAGGATGGGAGCACCATTCAGGTGGGTTATGGCAGCCTTCCCAACGCCATCCTCAGCCACCTGGAAACCAAGCTGCATCTGGGGATCCACACGGAACTGCTCACCGACGGCCTGGTGGACCTAATCATGTGCGGCGCCGTGGACAACACGCGCAAGACCCTCGACCGCGGCAAGACCGTGGCCTCCTTCTGTATGGGCATCCGCAGGACCTATGAGCACCTGCACCACAACCCGGATATCCTCCTGAGGTCCATCGACTACACTAACCATCCCCTGGTCATTGCCCGGCAAGACCATATGGTGGCCATCAATTCGGCCCTGGCTATCGACCTGACCGGACAGGCCACGGCGGAATCCATCGGTAGGACCTTCTACAGCGGCATCGGCGGGCACAGTGATTTCATGCGGGCCGTACCCCTGTGCCAGGGGGGCAAGACCATCCTGACACTGCCGTCCACGGCCGAGGGGGGGAAGGCCTCCAGGATCGTGCCCTTCCTGCCGCAGGGTGCCGGTGTGACGCTCAACCGTGGTGACATCCACTATGTGGTCACCGAATACGGCATTGCCTCGCTCCACGGCAAGAATATCCGCGAGCGAGCCATGGAGCTGATCGCCATCGCCCACCCCGATTTCCGGCCCTGGCTCATCGAGCAGGCCCGCGGGCACCGGCTCGTCTATGAGGACCAGACCTTCTTCCCCGGTCAGCGGGGGGAGTACCCGGAGGACCTCGAG
>CAZUDI010000017.1:0-53697 GCA_964618975.1 uncultured Bacteriovoracaceae bacterium
CCCATTGTAGGTGGCATGTCGCACGAGGGGCAGCATGTACTCGTTGTGGGCTCCGATCACGATCCCCTGGGCGCTGACCGCCGTGCCACCCAGGGCCTCGGCGATGAAGTATCGAAAGCGCACGCTGTCGAGGGTACAGCCAAGGCCGAAGACCCGCATCTCGGGCCAGGTATGCTTCAGGTACCAGGTAAGGACATCCACCGGATTGGTCACTACCAGAACCAGCGCCTGCGGGCAGACAGACATGATCCGCCCCCCCAGGGTATGCATGACCTCCAGGTTTCTCTGGAGCAGGTCCAGACGGGACATGCCGGCCTGCCGTGCCTGTCCGGCCGTGATCACGACGACATCGACAGCGACGATATCATCAAGGGCAACAACGGCGGTAGGGAGGGACAGACAGGCCGAGGCATGATTGATGTCCATGGCCTTGCCGCGGGCGAGGCTATGGACACTGTCATAAAGGGAGATCTCACCCAGTCGCCTCGCGGCCATAACGGCGGCACTGAGCGCCCCCACACTGCCAGCACCGGCGACCATGACCCTGGATCGTGACATCGATCCCTCCTCGTCATTCAAATACATGGGGACTTCAGGTCCCTGTGTCGGACAGGCCATCAGACACGGGGCATGCTCATCACATAACACTTCCCGATCCTGGCGGAGACCAAGCTCCTCTCTCGATCGTAATGTCAACAAATTATATGGGTCCGCGCCTGCCGGTCAAGGAAAAACTCGTATCCCTAGAGAGCTGTGCCCGCGGCGAGTCTCCCGGGTGCGGAGCAGGTTCGCTTGGAACGCTTTTGCGCCAGCCCGATCTCAGGGGCCGACAGGTTCAGGCTCAAGCGGATATGGCCGGGTGATTACGCGTGCGACAGAGGCGCAGAAATCATCCCGCAGGTTTTCAATATTGAATCTGATATCCTGGTCTTGACCCGTGTCACTGACAAACTTGACCAGCACACACCCGCAGCCGTAACGTCGACTGACCTGCACGACGGCCGCGCCCTCCATGTCCACCAGCTGAACCTTGGCAGACAAAGCCTCGCGTTCAGCATCCGTAATTACGGGACGGTCCTGTGTGGCCAGGATGGCGGTGGGCAGGCCGGTAATGGGCTGCAGGGCGTGCTCGAGGGGAAGGCCGGTCACCAGATCGGGTCGATCGGGCTCGAAGATGCGGGCAATCTCCCAGATGCTCCCCAGGATGCAGGCCCTGTCAACCGCGCCGGCCGCCCCAAGGTTAAAGATCAGATCGGGCCGGTAGCGCTCAATGAGCCAGGCCGTTCCCAGGGCGGCGTTGGCCTTGCCGATGCCGCCAATCACCAGCATCACACCCTTTCGGGCAAAGGCACGCACGGGCCGCGCGCAAACCGGCTGCAGCCCGAACAAATCTATCAGGGGCTGCGCCTCGAGACGGGTGGCCATGACCAACCCGGTCGTCTGTGGTTTGTTTCCAGGAGACAATGGGACCTTTTCTAGCAGAATCGATTAGATACGTCAAACATGTCACCTGCGATCCGGCAGCCACCGGGAAAAAACACCTTGAACCACAGGCATCCTGCTCCAGGCTTCAGCCTCATCCGTCCACCTGCCGTCCTTTTCCCCTTTGACAAAGGCTCTGTAATCGCCTATTCAGGGAGGCACCGTGTCACTCACTGCACCTGTGATAACGGGCTACCGCACCGACCGTAGAAGACACCATCGCTGATCCCCACCCAGCCCCCTGCCCAACGGGACTCATGGCAGGGCATACCTGTAAGGCATCGTCCGGACACGGAGAAACAGCTATGGGAGGAGGAAGCGCTATGGGATTTCAGTGTGCAACCGCATACCGGAGGAACAAGGATCCCACGCCCTGGTGGCCCAGAGTATGACCCTTCCCGGATAAAAACCGGCTACACGCCGGCATATCCCGGGAAGCCGTCCCGGGGAAGATAGCTCCCCCAAGGACAGCCGCGCTCGTCTCCGGGCGCGATGTTTCTAAGCAAGGGAGTGACACTTCCTTTTCGTCGTTATGCGAAAGGAGGTCAAAAGGTGTGAAAAAAAGAAGTGCAAGGCTCATTCTGATCGGCACCGTCTGGCTGTTTACATGCCTTTCGTGTCTGGGGTGCGCGATCGCCAAATACGGCCAGGCCGAGGTGACGCCCTTCGACATCTCCGTGCCTTCAGGTCTCGTGGGGCAGGACAAGACCGACATCATGCGCTCTCTGGGCGATCCGGATGTCGTGGTCAACGAAGGGGCCACCGAATACTGGGGCTATCACAACCTCGGCGGCTGGTATTTCAGCTTTTACGTCGCCTTCGGCATGAACAGCGCGCAGGATCTGGTGGTGGCATTCTCGGGCGAGAAGGCCACGAACGCCTTTCTGGTGGATAAGGGCTCGGCCATCGGGATCATGATGGCCCCGATGGCAGTGGCGAACTGACGGTTCTGCAACAGGAACCGCCGAAGCGAAACAGGAGGACACATGAACACGAGACGGATATTCATGGCGCTATGCGTGGCTCTGCTATGTGCGGGGCTCGCGGTTTCGGGGTGCGCCTTCGGCAAATTCGGCAAGGCCAACGTCACCTACTCCGACGTCTCGGTCCCGTCCGGCCTCAACGGCCAGAGCAAGGCCAATACCCTCAAGATGCTGGGCGTCCCCGACTCCGTGGCCAAGGCCGGCAGCATGGAATACTGGGGCTATGTCAACAAGGGCGGCTTCTTCGTCCTGCTCTTTGGCAAGACCATCCAGAAGGATCTCGTCCTGGAATTCAGGGGCGACACGGTGTCGTCCAGCTATCTGGTGGACAAGGGCTCGTCCATGGGCATCTTTGCCCCACAGGGGGCCGTGGCGAATTAAGGCTTCAAGCGCGCTGCGGACGCCTGGGGCAGCCGCGCAGAAGGAACCTGCCGGGGGGCATCCTAATCACCCGTTGCCCCCCGGCAGGCCGCATTCAGTCCTGCGCCGCCGCCCTCATTCTTCCGCGGGGCCTAACGGGCCGTAATTGCGCATGGAGAAACGAAACAGCTCCGTGGCAAACTCGCGCAGCGCCGGGGAACATCGGGCGGGGGCAAAGTCCCGGCCGCGGGCCTGTTCGCGCCAGAAGGGCGGCAGGTCTTCCAGCCTGTGCACCATGCCGCCGACGGGGTCGGGTGCCACATAGTACAGCTTGCGGATGCCGGCATTGATGATGCGGGTCAGACACATGGGGCACGGCTCCAGTGAGCTGTAAAGCACGAGCCCGTCCTTGCGGCGGGGGTCGCAACCCGAGTCCCGGCCGCCCTTGGCCTTAACGCGCCCCTCATAACGGTTCAAGAGGTCCATCTCCGCATGCATATCGCTGCGGAAACATGGATCGAACTGCCGGTTGCGGCCCGTCTCCACCACCACCTGCGTACGCTCGTCCACCAGGCAGGCGCCGATGCCACCACCCGTTCCGCCCTTGAGGGCCTCCAGGGCCTCCTGCAATGTGACCAAGGCGAAACGGTCATCGGGATAGTCCGGGCTCGGCACCAAGGCCTTCAGCCGGGCCTCCAGATCTTCCAGCGCCGGATCATGGGTGGAATCCCCGACGGCACCTATCCCCGCCCCCAGGATCACCAAGGTCAGGACCAGCAGCAGTGCCATCCCCAGGGGACGCACGGGCCTTCTGCGGGGCGCTTCCCCGCTGTGGTCTTCAGTTCTCTCCACGATATCACCCTCCATCGTCTCACCGTCGTGATGCGTGCCTGAATCAGTGATGAATCCCAGGACCCTCCCGGGCGCCACCGGGGGCAGAGATCCTCTCCCCGAAGCGATCTCCTGGACCCATCTCCGGGGGGCGCACGATCCGCCGCGGGCGGCTTCCCCGCGCGTTCCGTCCCTCCTGAACCTTCAGCCCCTCTGGTTGCGTCTGGCCGCGGGAGGGAACCCTCCCTGTGCCTCCTGGCCCCCGAAGGCGGGAGCGTCGGCAGCCCCCGGGTGGCCCGGCACGCTCAGGCCGGGGGCCTCAGACCTCCCAGTAGATCAGGGCCGAGCGCACCCCGCGCGGCCACACGTATATGCCCTCCTCACAGACAAGACGCCGCCGGAGCAGGTCCGTCAGGAAGGCATCGTGTTCGCTCGGGCCTGTAAGACCGAATTTGCCCTTGATCTTGTTAAGGGCCTCGTCCAGGGAGGCGCTTGTCCAGGGCCTCCACAATCCGATGTCTTCCATGAGCACATTGGCGTAAATCCCCATCTGCATCATGGCGTTGTAGGCCACCTGAAAATTGGGGCTGTCATAGGGCTGGCCCCACAGATGCATAGCCGCCTCGGTCATGAGGCCGTCAGGGATAGGCACCCGCAACAGGAGGAAACACATCCGCCGCGTGCGGTCCTGCATACGCCTCATAAAGCGCTCGAGGTCCGCGCACCCGTAGAGGGCATGCGCGCAGAGCGAGAAGTCATGCGGCTCCACCTCGGCCTCCGGCCAGGTGTCCTGCACGATCGCCACATTGTCGATGCCCTGCTGCGCGAGATTTTCCTGCATGACCGTGAGCATGCCCTCCGAGGGTTCCACTGCCGTCACCGAGCGGGCATGTCCGGCCATGAGGCACGACCAGGCGCCGGTGCCGGCGCCGATATCCAGTACGGTGGAGCCGGGATGTTGTTTGAGCTGCGAGATCACGAAATCGCGGCTGGAATCCCTCTGCTGCCAGCGCTTCAGCACCATCTGGTGAAACCAGCGCGCCCTCTCGACCCACACATCCCGGTCCTCGTCGTCCCCGTGAGCCGGGTAGTGCTCGACATGCCTTTCCACAAGCTGACGCCACAGCCGCAACGCATCCGTTATCTTCTCCATGCGCCTATCCCCTTACCTGATGTCGTTTTCCCGCTGTGAAGACCGGCGCGCCTTCCGCAAGCTTACCTTCTGCGGGATTCCTGGCCCCTGATGCGTTTGTTATGCTCATTGGGCTATAGTACATGACTGGCCCTGTCAAGCAGGAAGCCGCCCCGCTGCCCCTTGCCACCGGTAGCGCCGATCTCGTCATCAGCCGCGGTTCGGTTCCACCTCCAGCCAATTCCTGCAACTTTCCTGAGGCGGCAGGCCCCTGTTGCAGCGGGTCCACATCCCGTCCGGACCACGGCAGTCGGGCTGACCGGATTCGATGCTGATGCCCGCACCGGTGAAAACCACTGCATGCCGTGCCTCAAGCAGCCAGCGGGCCAGGGTGTCGATACGCCTGGCAGAATCGCGTCTTACGGTCCTGCCCGATACACTGCTCTGGACGCATCCTGCGCGTGAGCCCTGAGGGCAGGAAGGCCTCTCACCGAAAAAAAGGCAGGCCCAAAGGGCCTGCCTGCAGACAGTTGCCGACCTCAAGGCTATTGCTTGTAGATAAGCTGTGTCTCGCCCTCGAATTTGACATACGGCAGCACTCCCTCGAGAATATCTGCATTCATGCCCTTGACCTTCAGCAATTCCTCGTGGTTCGATAATGGCCCGTTGACCTCCCTGAAGGCAACAATGTTCTGGGCCATTTCCATATCAATCCCGGGTAGCAGATAGATCGTCTGGGCATCCGAGGTATTGATATTGATTTGCCCCTCATACTCCCACCAGATACCTCCCGCAAGGAGCACCCCCACGAGGCACACCGCAACCATACAGAAGCCTTTCCGTGTTCTCGTCATGCACTCTCCCTCCTTTCAGCGATTTTTTGTCATGGGTCGAAATCCCTTACTCCTTGCGGTATCAAGGGGCCCTGGGGATCATTCCCATGATTGGCCATCTTCTGCCTACCCCTCAGACATCCCCGCGCCATCCTGAATGGGCGCCCATCACCTTTATCTCTCCCGCGCCAAGCCCTTCTCGTCCTGGTAGATTTGCTTATACGCCCCTGTATGCCTATCCCTGCAGTGTAAATCATGGGTGTCACGCCCCCCCCCTTTTTGCCGCCAGCGGTGGGGAAGGCGGCCCAGAACGATTGAGTGAACGATCACAATCTAATGATCAGCATATGGTAGAATTATGGATATGACCCGTATATCAATAGGCGGCCGCCATTCAATGTCAATACAGGGCCGCTAAAAGGTGGTGGTCGGTCGCGCAACGAGGCCCCTCCCACAAGTACGGTATCGTTTTTTCCCCTGTCGCATGCTATAGCTTCCATAAGCATGAACGTGTGCAGCTTCAGCGAAAGATTACCGGGGAGGTGAAATCATGCGTAAGGTCTTTTGGTACGTACTGGCCCTTGTCCTGATCGCGCCGCAGGTCCAGGCCGAACCCGAGCTCACGGGGAGGCCCTCCGAGCTGTCGCGCTATCTGGCCGACATCCCGCAGAACGTGACCTTGGCGGGCAGCGCCGAGATCAAGGTCCAGGCCGACCGGGCCGTGGTAACGCTGCGCGTGCTCTCGCAGGACGCTTCTCTCAGCCAGGCCCTCAAGGCCAATCAGGACCTGCGAGCTACCCTGCGGCGGGCCCTCACCCAGGCGGGCATCCCCGATGAGCGCATCATCGGCTCCAAGTTTTCATCAACCCCCAACTATCGCCTCCTGGACAAGAAGCCGAGCAGCTATCGTGTGGTGCACATCCTCATGGTGAGCGTGGATGGCGAGCGGGAATTCCAGGAGGTCGCCCGCCTGATCGATACACACCGCGAGGTGGAATACGAGGGCCTGGCCTTTGAACACACTCGGACCGAGGAACTCAAACAGCAGGCCCTCGCCCAGGCCTGTGCCGAACTCATACGCAAGCAGGGCCTTTACGAGCGCACCCTGCGCATCACCCTCACACCCAAGTCCTTCCACGAGGGCGACGTGATCGCTCTAGCGCCTCGCGGCCGGCAGCTTAAGGAAGCCGCGTACGAGGGCATGGTCAGTGGCACGGCCCTCTCCACTCCCGAAGAAGCCCCCCCCTCCTTTGGCGAACTCACCTACCGGTCTAATATCACGGCTGAATTCGTTCTCAAGCCCGCCGGAGGGGGTGAGTCGAGAAATTAGGACCGTCTCAGCTGGCGGCCGGGGGGGCGTAGGACCCATCGTCCCGGTGGACCTCATCACCCCTGAGAGCGGGGGAGAAGACACAGATCAGATGCATGTCCTCGAAGGCCCTGAGGTAGTGCTCATCATGCCTGTCCAGGGCATAGAGTGCCTCCGGTTCGATGGGGTGCACCTTCCCGTCGCTGAGGGTCTGCACCTCACCCCGTCCCTGGATGCAGTAAACGGCCTCGAGATGGTGCTTGTACCAGATGTGGGTCTCGGTCCCCGCGAAGATGGTCGTGTGGTGCAGGGAAAAGCCCATGTTGTCACGCTGCAGCAGGAAGCGCCGGCTGACCCAGTTGCCGTTGGGGGCCTTTACATCCATCGGGGTGCCGATAATCTCGTCGAGTCGGCGCACGATCATGAGGCATACTCCCCCTTCATCATCGCCTGACGCCTCTCAAGGGCTGCCTGGATGGACTCGTCGATGATGCCGACGCCCTTGACCAGGAGCTCTTCCTCGATCGTCAGTGGCGGCAGGAACTTCAGCACGTCGTCCTGGGTGCCGGCCAGTTCGATGATGAGGCCCCGTTCGAAGGCCTGGGCCGAGACCTCGGCGCTCAGGCCCCTCACGGGTATCTTCAAACCACAGATAAGCCCCCGGCCGCGTACGAGGGCGTTGAGCTCGGGGTATTTGGCCACCAGGCCCTCAAGCTCTCCCCTGAGCACCTTCT
This sequence comes from uncultured Bacteriovoracaceae bacterium, assembly GCA_964618975.1. Taxonomy (GTDB): domain Bacteria; phylum Desulfobacterota; class Desulfomonilia; order UBA1062; family UBA1062; genus CAZUDI01. The sequence goes on from CAZUDI010000017.1 coordinate 7,665, forward strand.
CCTTGGAGTAGACCGCTTCCGTCAGGGAATCGTTCTCCCAGAAGCTCAACAGTTCCGTGGAGGCCACAAAGGCGAGATTGTTCCCCCGGAAGGTGCCGGTATGTTCCCCGGGCTTCCACTGATCGAGTTCGGGGCGGATCAGCACCAGGGAGAGCGGCAGTCCGCCGCCGATGGACTTCGAGAGGGTGACGATATCCGGGTTGAGCCCCGCCTCCTCGAAGCTGAAGAACCTGCCCGTCCGGCCGTTGCCCACCTGAATATCGTCGACGATAAGTAAGATATCGAAATCCCTGCATATTTTCTCGATGGATTGCAGCCATTCCTTGCTCGCCACGTTTACCCCACCCTCGGCCTGTACCGTCTCCAAGATCACGGCGGCGGGGAGATCCACCCCGCTGCTGTTGTCATCGAGGAATTTGCGGAAGTAGGTCGCGGTGTCCGTATCGCGACCGAAGTAGCCGTCGAAGGGCATGAAGGTGACGTTGGAGCGGTTGATGAAGGCCTCGTCCCGGTAGAAGGCGTTGCCGGTGACGGCCATGGATCCCATGGTCAGGCCATGAAAGGCATTGGTGAAGGCCACGACATTCGAACGCCCCTTGACCATCCGGGCCAGCTTCAGGGCCGTCTCCACGGCATTGGTCCCGGTGGGCCCGGAAAACTGGATCTTGTACTCCATATGCCGGGGATCCAGGATGGTGGCCTCGAATTTTTCGAGGAATCTCTTTTTGGCCGTAGTGGCCATATCCAGTCCGTGCACGATACCGTCGGCCTTTAGGTATTCGATCAGGGCCTGCGAGACCATGTCATTGTTGTGGCCGTAGTTCAGGGTGCCGGCGCCGGCAAAGAAATCGATATACTCCCGCTCCTGTTCATCGTACAGATAGCAGCCTTTGGCCCGCTGAAAGATGGTGGGGAAATGCCGTACATATCCGCGTACTTCTGACTCCAGACTCTCAAATATCCTCATATGCTTCTCCTTTCCTGTTCATAGACCTTATCTGCCCCGGTGAAAGGGCCGATGCAAAAGAGCCGCTCGGCCTCATGCCCTTCGTTCCCGAACAGTTCCCGGGGGAAATACTCGTTCTCCTCACACCGGGTCTGCAGGCGCTCGGCCAGGGAGCGAAACAGCCTCTGCGAGGCCGTATTCGAAGGGGTCACCGTAGTCTCGAGCTGGGACAGCCCCGCGAGGGCAGGTCTGGCCAGTAGACCCAATAGCATGGAGAGGGCCACCCTTCTGCCGCGCATCACAGGGCTTACCGCCACCTGCCACACAAAGAGCGTGTGCGCCTTTTGGGGATGGATATAGGCAGAGATATAGCCCACCAGCTCATCCCGGCATTGGGCAACGATACTCGTGGCATGAAACTGCTGCGCCAGGAGCAGGTAGTGGTAGCGGGAGTTCAGGTCCAGCGGCGGGCAGTCCTTCACCAACTGGTAGATCGAGGGGGCATCTTGCACAACCGGCTCCCGATAACAAACCGGATCTCCAGGATTATTTTCCATAGTAACGCTCTCCCTTGTTCATCCCGCGCCTCGATGCACGGCGAAGACAGGGGTGTGCCTTCCGGATCACTTCCGTGGCATGGATGCACCCTGTAATCCATTCAGCTCAGGTGTGATTCCACAGAGAAACCCTGAAACATCAAGGCGGTTTGGATGATTATTTTTTGTCAGAACACGTGCAGATACATCATAATACTCGACACATTTACTACAGTACACCGGAAATGTCAAATCGCCCCCCCGGCGGGGTCTTCTGACAGAGGGAGGGCTCTTTGACGGCGTGGGTTTATCCCATGCAACAGCACGATCACTCAAGTGTTCGGCAGGGGGGCCTGACTTACCCCTGACAAAGGCAAGGCTCGCAGGAACTGCTATTCTCGGGGGTGCCGGTCGTGATGATCGGATCTCAGATCAGGTACCGCAGGCGCGCTTGACCCCGACATGACCACCACACACAACTCGGGCTCAAGTCTCCGCCTGAGCGCTGTGAATCTCCACACCTATCAGCACCGGGGATGAATCTTCCACCATGAAGGTATCAAAACCGGGATCGCCCAGAAGGTCACGACAGGCCGTGCCGTCGATGCCGGCGATGGACGGTACCGACATCTCCACCACGGGCTGATCCCCGTACATGAGGGTGAGAAAATGTCCACAGATGACGTTGATGAGCTCACGGGCCGCGTCGTCGATCATGTCGTCGAGGATATCGTTCACGTGCTGCAAACCGAGCATGCCGGCGGCAATGCGCTTGGCGAGACCCCGCTCCAGAACGAGCCCTAGCTCTCCGCTGCGCTCCCCCTTGTACCGGATCTGCACCTGCAGGGCCCTGGGTTCCATACCTGGAAAAGCCTCTCTCTTCAGCGGCTTGAGCGACAGGGAGACCATGGAGGCAAGCACGTGGGTCGTGGCCCGATACAGACACTCGCCCGGATCGTTAGGCATGGGAGACCCCCAGCACCTCGCAGAAGACCGCAGCGATCTCCTCAGGGGAAAAGGGTTTGCGCACATAGGCGTTGATCCCCAGTTCCTTGAGCCTGGCGATACGCGTCTGGCTGCCCTCGGTCGAGATCATGACAATCGGGATGTGGCACAGCCGTGAGTCGTCCCGGATACGTTCCACCAGTTCCACCCCATCCATGACCGGCATATTGATATCGGCCACCACCAGATCCATCTCATGGGTATCGAGGACCTCCAGGGCCTGTGCCCCATTGTCGGCATCATAGATCTGTCTGATCGGCAGGGAGGAGCGCGACAGCAGTTTGTACAGCACGGCCTTGACCACATTGGAATCATCGACCAGCAAAATATTGTACATCCATTCCTCCACCGGGAATGCGGCCCCATCCGTCAGTCCTCCTTGGTGGTCACCCGGCCTGATTCCCGTACCATACCGGCAGCGCAAGGGCTCAACCGGCATGGCATAATAACTAATGAAATCTTATCGGAAGGTTATTGATATTGCTTGAGAAGTAATCCATCGGCCTTATTCCGCCTACCGCCACCCCTTTCCCCCAGGCCTTCCCCACCCAACAAACCGCACCTTGCGGCTGGGGTTTGTTGGCCGGAGGGTCGACTTCCCCGCCGCGTGCGGCGGAAAGCAGGGTCCAGGGTTTGCCCTGAAGTTCATACCCAGGATTTCCGGGCCGCAAGGCCCTCGTCAATCAAACAGCCTCTGGTACTCGCCATAGCCCTCTTTTTCGAGATCCTCCCGGGGAATGAACCTCAGGGCCGCCGAATTCAGGCAATAGCGCCGTCCGGTGGGCGGTGGTCCGTCATCGAAGACATGGCCAAGGTGCGAGTCCGCCTGCCGGCTGCGTACCTCGGTGCGCCGCATGAAGTGACCCCGATCCAGGCGCTCGATGATATTATGGGGCTCGAGCGGCCGGGTGAAGCTGGGCCACCCGCTTCCCGAATCATACTTGTCCTGCGAGCTGAACAGGGGTTCTCCGGAGATGATGTCCACGTAGATACCCGCCTTCTTGTTATCCCAGTACCCGTTGTCGAAGGCCTTCTCCGTCCCGTTTTCCCGGGTGACCAGGTACTGCAGGGGCGTGAGCCTCCGGCGCAGTTGTGCATCCGAAGGCCGCACGAACCCCTCCGGGCGAACCTTCCTTGCGCTGCTGCGCTTGAGAACCGCGTCCCTACCGGAGTTGCGGCGATAGAGCTCGTAGCGCAGAGGGTGCTTGCGGTGATAGTCCTGGTGGTACTCCTCGGCCACATAGAAGGGTCCGGCCGGGAGGATGGCCGTGACGATGGGCCCGTCATACTGCCCCGAGACCTCCAGCCGTGTCTTGGACTGCTCGGCCAGTTGGCGCTGCTGAGGGCTGTGGTAGAAAATGGCGCTTAGATACTGACTGCCACGGTCAACGAACTGGCCGCCCTCATCCATGGGATCGATCTGCCGCCAGAATACCTCGAGGAGTCTCTCATAGCCGATGGCCGTCGGGTCAAAGGTGACCTGCACCGCCTCCCTGTGGCCGGTCATGCCGGACGAGACCTCCTCATAGCTCGGGGACTCCTTATCTCCGCCGGTATAGCCTGCCACCACAGTTTGAACCCCTTCCAACTGCTCGAAGGCCGTCTCCATGCACCAGAAACAGCCCCCGGCAAAGGTAGCCCTCTGCAGGCGATCCTGAGACGGGGCTCCCGTGGACGCCACAAGCGTCATCAACATGACCAGCACCCCCTTTCGTAGGCTTCTCTGCATCTTTCCCCCCATTTTTCAGATTATGATTTAGACAAAAACCTCACCGGAAGGGTTCTCAAAGACCCGCCGGTCGGATTCAAAGGGGGGCGGCATCCATGAAAAACGCCCCCGTTGATGCCGCACCAGGTGACCCCAGGCATCCGAGCCCCAGCAGGAAACATATCTGCGGAGAGGAGGGCCTAGTTCCGGAATGATTTGAGCATCAGCCTTCAAGTGTGTTACCCAAGAACAAATCGTGGGCAAGAACCCCGGGGCCGTCCGGGGCAGGTCCGATTTAGGGAGGCCCTTATGACGCTCAGACCGGTGTACCTGGACTATAACGCCACCACCCCCCTCGAGGAGGGGGTGCGCTCTGCCATGCGCCCCTTTCTCGAGGAGCATTTCGGCAACCCCTCGAGCAGCCACTTCTACGGCATCGCCCCCCGGCAGGCGATCGCAAAGGCCCGCGCCCAAGTGGCCGGGCTCCTCGGTTGCCGCCCGGGGGAGATCGTGTTCACCAGCGGGGGCACCGAAGCCAACAACTACGCCCTCCTCGGCACGGCTCGCGCGCTCGAGACCCGCGGGCGCCACCTCGTCACCACCCAGATCGAACACCCGGCCATCCTCGCGGTGTGCGCCTTCCTGGAGAAAACCGGCTTTGAGGTCACCTATCTGCCAGTGGACACCTGCGGTCTTCTCGATCCAGTCTCGCTGAGTAAGGCCCTCCGGCCCGACACCATCCTGATCTCCGTCATGCACGCCAACAACGAGGTGGGTACCATCGAACCCCTGGCCCAGATCGCCGCGATCGCCAAGGCGCAGGGTATTCTGTTCCACAGCGACGCGGCCCAGTCACCGGGCAAGATCCCCTGCGACGTCAACGAACTCGGCGTCGACCTCCTGAGCCTCGCCGGCCATAAGCTCTATGCCCCCAAGGGCATCGGCGCGCTCTTCATCCGCGAGGGTGTCATGCCTGCACGCTTCATGTACGGCGCCGGACAGGAAAGGGGCATGCGCGCCGGCACCGAGAACGTCTCCCAGATCGTGGGCCTGGGAGAGGCCTGCGCCATCGCCCAGCGTGAGATGTCCAGGACCCGGGACCACCTGCGAAAAATGCGTGACCGGCTGGAGCAGCACCTGCAGAAGGCCCCCCTCCCGCTGCGCATCAACGGCCATCCCGAGCAGCGCCTGCCCAACACGCTGAGCATCTCCTTCTTAGGACTCGATGCCGGGCGCCTCCTGGAGGAGATCGGCCTTACGGTGGCGGCCTCGGCCGGGGCGGCCTGCCACGACAGCAGCCTAGAGATCTCCCCCGTGCTCCGGGCCCTGGGCCTGGGCCCGGAGTGGGGCAGGGGCACCCTGCGCCTTTCCACCGGCCGCATGACCACCGCCGCGGAGATCGACCTCGCCGCCGACGAGATCATTCAGGCCGTCGGCCGTCTCAGGGCCTGAGAGGGCTGGCTGAAAGGGAACGGGGCGCGTCCTGAACCGCCCCGGAATCTTCGACACCCAGAGGGTGCGGTTGAGAGTTCCGCTGGGATATGATCCCCAGGGCGGGGCCGGGCTCCCCCTGCGGCCGACACGCAAGGTGAAAGCCCTGGGCGTCACCCATCTGACTCCCTACAATCAAGACCTGTGACATTCCCGGCACCTTGAGATATGCAGTTCACAAGCCTCCTGATTCCCGTGTGATAACCGTTTCATCTCTGTATACCATATTGTAACATATACGGATTGTGTGTAGCATATTACACTCTGTCATGGAGCACTTCTGTGCCAAAAACCCCGGACAAGAACGCATCTAGCGTGGAGAACGTGTACCGGTTAAGCCTGCTAAGGGTGTAGCGCCTCTCTGGCAGGTTCTTTCTGCGGCTCAGCGCCAGCCAGGAGTAGACGCCCGGGGACTCTCCCCGCTTGATTCCCTGCCCGCCCCCCTTATCATAGTCCATCAGGCACCGGCTCCGCCTCCAGGGGGCCCCGGCCCCCCTCTCACCCCATCGGGGTCATACCCCCTGCGCACAGGGATGCAATGAAAATGCGGGGGGGAAATATCACAAGGAAAAGGAGACAGGACCATGAAAATCAGAGGAATCCTGCTGGTACTGCTGCTCGTGGGGATGCCGGCCCTGGCCGCCGAAAAGGTCCTGGTGACGAACGAATGGCCCCCCTACGTGGGTGCGTCCCTGAAGAACAAGGGGTTTACCGTCGAGATTCTGGAGGCGGCCTTCGCCCAGGCCGGCTACAACACCGAGATAAGGCTGCTCCCCTGGAGCGAGGCGGTAGGCCAAACCGAGGCAGGCACCTATGACGCCGTCTTCAACGCCTATTATTCCAAGGACCGCGAAAAGTCTTTCTTCTACTCCGATTTCTATACCAACAGTCTGGTGGTCATCTTCAAACCCAAAGGATCCCCCCTCACCTACGAGACCCTCGAGGACCTCAAACCCTACTCCATCGGCTGTCCCCAGGGGTACGTCATCTCCCCCGCCTTCGATGCGGCCACCTCTCTCAAGAAGGTCCCCCTGGCCGATGAAGAGGCGTGTCTCAAACAGCTCGCCGCAGGCGAGGTCGACCTGGCCGTCGTCGACCTGGCCGTGGCGCAGTATCTGATGGAAACCTCCCTGCCCCAGATTTCGGGCAGCGTGGAATGGATCGAACCCCCGATAGCCATCCACCAGGTCTTCATCATCTTCCCCAAGCAGAAACCGGAATCGGAGGGTCTGAGGAATGCCTTCAACCGGGGACTGGAGCGCATCAAGGCCGACGGAACCTATGACAGGATCATGCAGGGCGCCCGCTTCGGGAACTGAGTGCCCTGCCGGACGGCAAAATGCCGGTGCCCTGTGCGCCGGGAATCCGGCCGGACCTCAGGCATGCGAGGGGCACAGCTCAGGTTACTTAAGGAAGGCGGTGCCAGAAGGCCGGCCGCCAGGTACCGGAGAGGGATCGCGGCGCCGGTCAACGACAGGGAAACACGATGAAGGGTTGGCCCACGATCAATGCGCTCCTCCTGCTCCTCTTCCTCTGCCTGCCCTGGGGGTGTGAGGAGACCCGTGACAGGCCCCGCCAGGAGGGCCCTGTCCGGGTGGGGCTCCTCTTTCCCTTGAGCGGCGACTTAAGCGATGTGGGGGGGGCCAACCAGCAGGGGGCCCTGCTGGCCATCGAGGAAATCAATGCCCAGGGCGGGGTCCTCTCCCTGGGCGGGAAGGATCTCGTGCCGATCCTGGGCGACACACGCGGCCAGGAGGAAACCGGGGAGCGCGAGACCCGGCGCCTGATCGTCGAAGAGCGTGTCGTCGCCATCATCGGGGCCTACCAGAGCAGCGTGACCCGGCGCGCCACGCAGGTGGCCGAGCAGCATACCATCCCCTTTCTGGTCAACATGGGGGTGGCCGACGTGATCACCGAGCGCGGTTACCAGTATACCTTCCGCATCTGCCCCAAGGCCCAGTTCTACGGCCGCGACCAGGTCCTCTTCCTGAAGGAGCTCCTCCCGCTTACCGGGTATGCGGTCAAACGCGTGGGCCTGCTGTATGAAAATACCGACTTCGGGACCATCACCGCCCTGGCCCAGAAAAGGGCCCTGCGCGAGCACGGCCTCGCGCTGAGCCGTGAGGTGAGTTATGCCGCCAGCGAGGAGAAGGATCTCGAAGACGAGGTACGCCAGGTCCTGGAATCACGCCCCGAGGCCCTGCTCACGGTCACCTATCTCAACGACAGCATCCTCATCCGCCGCGCCCTCGTCGCGCTCGGGGCGCGCCTCCCGGTGATCGACGCCGCCGGAGGGGTAGCGTCTCCTTCCTATGTGGAGGCCCTCGGGCCTGCGGCGGAGGGCATGTTCACCCTCTCCGAATACTCCAAGTATTACCCGGGTGGCAGGGACGTGAACCACCGCTTCCAGAACCGCTTCGGAAGAGACCTCACCGGCGAGAGCGCCTACGCCTATCAGGCCGTCTGGGTGCTCAAGGACGCCCTCGAACGCTGCGCCAGCCTGGACCCCGGGCTGCTGAGAAGGGCCCTGGGGCGGACCGACCTGCCCCGCGGGGAGCACATGATCCTGCCTGCGGAACGGCTGTGTTTCGGCCCGGATGGCCAGAATCCCTACGCCCAGCTCTTCGTGCTGCAGATTCAGGACGGCCAGTATCTTCCCGTCTGGCCGCAGGAATTCGCCACGGCCAGGCCGCGCTGGCAGACAGGGGGACACCGATGACGGGCAAGCGCGTTCCCTGGTACAAGGGCTTGGCCGCCAATCTGACCAGCACCACCATCTTCCTGGTTATGGTCTCCCTCATCATCGTCGGGCTCATCCTCATCCAGGTCGCCTTCCGGACCCAGCGCGTCAACACCCTCCTCATCCAGGAACAGCGCGCCTCATGGATCGCGCAGGTCATCTCCGCCTTTGTCCTGCGCGTGATCGAAGACCTGGAACTCCTGGATCTCCCTTCCTCCACCTCACCACACAACCTCGCCGACATGCGACCGGCCCTCGGGAATCTCCTGCTCAAACGCACCGCCACCTTCACCCAGCTGTGGCTCGTGGACCAGGAAGGCCGCGAGGTCATCCACCTCTCCCAATTCCACACCTATCTCGTCGCCGAGCTCGCCTTCCAGGTTGAGAGCGAGGCCTTCATTGCCGCCACCGGCGGGAGGACCTATGTCAGCCCGGTGTATATCTCACCCGACAGCGGCCTGCTTTCGGTGCGGGTGGGGCTGCCCTTCCGGGACTGGCCCGGCAACATCCTGGGCGTGATCATCGCCGAGGCCAATGTCTCGCGCCTGTGGGCCGAGATCGCTGCGATGGAGATCGGCCGCAGCGGCTATGCCTACCTGGTGGACGGCCAGGGCCGCTTTCTGGCCTACCAGGTCCCCTCCGAGCTGCTGGTGCGCTACGGCGAGAACCTGCGCGAGCTCCCCCCGGTGAGGGCCTTCCTCGGCGGACGCCTGCCCCTGTCGTCCGAGTACCACGGCCTCAACGGCCAGCCCGTCCTCGGCGCCGCCGCCCCCATCCCGGGGACGACCTGGGCGGTAGTGGCGGAGCTGCCCTCACAGGAGGCCTACGCGACCGTCAGGCAGATGCAGGGCTATCTCTTCCTCCTCATGCTCAGCGGGGTGGCGATCACGGGGAGTGTGAGCCTCCTGTTGCTGCACCGCCTTGTGCGGCCCATCCGGGAGCTGACCGAGGGCGCTGCGGCCATCGCCGGGGGTGACCTGCGCTACCAGGTGGAGGTGCACACGGACGACGAGATCGGGGAACTGGCGCGCTCCTTCAACGAGATGTCCCACCAGGTCGGCACGCTCTATGAGGAACTGCTCCACCGGGAGGAGCGCTACCGTACCCTGGTGGAAAACCTCAACGACGTCATCTTCGCGGTGGACACCCGGGGGATCCTCACCTATATCAGCCCCACCATCGAACGCTTCTCCGCCCGCCGCGCCTCCGAACTCACCGGTCTGTCCTTCGGGACGTATCTCCACCCGGACGATCTGCCGGCCCTCGAGGCCACCTTTGCGCAGGCCCTTGCGGGTCAGCCCGCCGCGGCGGAGTTTCGCATCTTCCCCGACCAGGGCAGCGTGCTGCATGTGCACGTCTCCTGCCGGCCCCTCCTGGAGGGGGAGCAGGTCCGGGGCATCACCGGGGTCATCACCGACGTCACCCGCCAGCGCGAGGCCCTTGAGGCCCTCGCGGAAAGCGAGGAGCGCTTCCGCATGATCTTCAACTCCCTGAACGATGCCCTCTTCCTGCACGATCCCGAGACGGGGGCCATCCTGGATGTGAACGCGAAGATGTGCGAGATGTTCGGATACACGCGGGAGGAGGCGATGGCCCTGACCCTGGAGGATCTGGGTGTGGGCGAGCCCCCCTATTCCCGGGATGAGGCCATGGGGTGGATCATGCGGGCCCGGCAGGACGGCCCCCAGCTCTTCGAGTGGATCACCCGCCGCAGGGACGGGGCCCCCTTCTGGATCGAGGTCAACATGCGTTCGGCCTCCATCGGGGGAAAGGAGAGCATCCTCGTGGTGGTCCGCGACGTCACCGAGCGCAAGGAGGCCGAGAGGGCCCTGAGCGAAAGCGAGGAAAAATACCGCACCATCCTCACCCGCATCGAGGATGGCTATTTCGAGGTCGACACCCAGGGCGCCCTCACCTTCTGCAATCCCTCGCTGGGGCGCATCCTCGCCAATGAGGGCCGGTCCATGATGGGACAGCGTCTCCAGGATTTCATGGACCCCTCCACGGCCGTCAGGTTCAGCGAAGATCTCGGGCACATCTCCCGCACCGGGCTCATCACCAAGCTCTACGACTGGGTCTTCCTGACGCCTGCGGGGGAGAGGGTCTTTGCGGAGGCCTCGGTCTCTCCCCTGGAGGACCCGCCGGGATTCCGCGGCATCGTCCGGGACGTGACCCAGCGCAAGCGCCTGGAAACCCAGCTCCTCCACGCCCAGACCATGGAGGCCATCGGCACCCTGGCCGGCGGTATCGCCCACGACTTCAACAACCTGCTCATGGGCATCCAGGGATACACCTCCCTGATACTCCTGGATGCCGACGCCGCACACCCCCATCACGAGAAACTCATGAGTATCGAGGAACTGGTCAAGAGCGGGGCCGGTCTCACCAAACAGCTGCTCGGCTTTGCCCGGGGGGGGCAGTACGAGGTGCGCCCCACCGACCTCAACGCCTTGATCGAGAAGTCCATCGCCGTCTTCGGGCGCACCAAGAAGGACGTGATCATCCATACGCATTTCGAGGCGACCCTCTGGACGGTGGAGGTCGACCAGAACCAGATGGAACAGGTCATCCTGAACCTCTTCGTGAATGCCTGGCACGCCATGCCCGGAGGCGGCGAGCTTTCCATCGAAACCCTGAACGTCACCCTGGATGAACACTACACCAGACCCCATCACATCGACCCCGGGCCCTTTGTGAAGTTTGCCGTCACCGATACCGGGGTCGGGATGGACGCCAGGACCAGGGAACGCATCTTCGAGCCCTTCTTTACCACCCGGGAAAAGGGCCGCGGCACCGGACTCGGGCTGGCCTCCGTCTACGGCACCATCAAGGCCCACGGCGGCCTCGTCAATGTCTACAGCGAGGAGGGCCACGGCAGCACCTTCACCATCTACCTGCCCGCCTCCTCCAAGGCGATCACCCGGGAGCGACACCCGGAGCAGGCCCTGATCCGGGGCGAGGAGACCATCCTCCTGGTGGACGACGAGGAAACCATCCTCACGGTGAACCGGGAGGCGCTCCAGTCCCTGGGGTACAAGGTCTATTCCGCCCTCGGCGGCCAGGAGGCCCTCGAAATCTACAGGCTTCGCCGGGGTGAAATCGATCTGGTGATCCTCGATATGATCATGCCCGGCATGAGCGGCGCTCAGACCTTCACGGCCCTGAAGGGGCTCGACCCCAAGGTTAGGGTGCTCCTCGCGAGCGGCTACAGCCTCACGGACGAGGCGCGCCAGATCATGGCCCAGGGCTGCCGGGGCTATATCCAGAAGCCCTTCTCCATGACCGAGCTCTCACGCAAAATCCGGGAGGCCCTCGAGGACCCCTCCCTCGAAGGCCTCCCTTGAATCGCCCGCGGTTGCGCCGTATACTGTGAGCATCTTCTCTCCAGGGGGGTGATATGGGCTTTAAAAGGGTGTCCCTCGGGCGCACCGGGCTTTGCGTGGGCCGGCTCGGACTGGGATCGAGCTACGGCACGACCGCCGCCATGGTGGAAGAGGCCTTTGAGCACGGGGTCAACTACTTCTACTGGGGCGCCCTGCGCACCCGCAAGATGGGGCAGGGGCTTAGGCACCTCGCCCGGACCCACCGCGACGACATGGTGATCGTGGTCCAGTGCAACACCCCCCTGGCCGGACAGCTGCCGGGCGTGGTGCTAAGAAGCCTCCGGGAACTCGCCCTGGACCGTTTCGACGTGCTGCTGCTCGGCTGGCGCAATCACCGACCTTCCCAGCGCCTGCTGGAGATGGCCTTCGAGCTCAGAGAGCGGGGGTATTTCCGCTTCCTGGCGGTCTCGGCCCACCACCGGGAAATTTTCCCGGTCTTTGCGCGCGAGGGGCTCTTCGACATCATGCATGTACGCTACAACGCGGCCCACCGAGGCGCCGAGCGGGAGGTCTTCCCCTTTCTGATGACGGCAGGCGGCCCCGGGGTGGTGTCCTTCACCAACACCCGCTGGGGCGGGCTTATCAACCCCCGCAGCATGCCGCCCGGGGAGACGGCACCCTCGGCGGTCGACTGCTACCGCTTCGTGCTCTCGCACCCCGGGGTGCACGTGGCCGTGTGCGGACCCAACAGCCCCGCCCAGCTGCGGGAGGACCTCGCGACGCTGACGCTCGGCCCCCTGGATGAGGACGGGCTCGAGCGCCTGCGCCGTATCGGCGACCATGTGCATGCCACGGTCCCCGGATTTCTCGACAACCTGCGCGGGGCCATGAGCATCCGGCTCTAGCCGCGTACGGGAAGCCGAGGCCGGGAGAGTTGTCCTCCCCCCGTTACCCCCGATGCCGCCCCTGAATGAGGCCGCCAGCAAATGACGTTCCTGAAGGACAGCCGTCTGAGAAAAGGCCGCCCGTGAAGGACGTCAGGGAGCATTTCTGATCATCATTATCCAGGAACGGATCAGCTACCACCTTTACGTGCGCCCCAGGAAGCGCCCGTACTCGTACATCTTGGCACAGGCATTCACGGCCCGCTCGGGCGAGGGGTAGAACACGCTCTTCCAGGAGCAGTCTGCTACGGGATAGACCATGCGGTTCGTCTCGTCCGTGAGCAGGCACACCCCGTAGACCGGCTTGTTGTAGCGCTCCATCAGCTCGGCGATAAGCCGGATGTATTCCTCCTCGAAGTCCACCAGGTACCGCCTGACATTTTTGAGGAGCTCCGGCGAATAGGTGGGGTCGGACCTTTCCACCGCGTCCGCCATGCGGCCCAGGAAGATGCGGCGTCCCAATACCCCCAGGTTGATGACCGCATCGCAGCCGTCCCACTGCATGAGCTCCTCGAGCGAGCGGGTCATGAGGGTGTTGTCGGGCTCGCCCACGATGTCGATCGGGTTGGCGCGGCTCCAGTAGGGGGGCAGGATCTCGTCCAGTCGGGCCACGATCGGGGGCGGAAGCTCGGGCACAGCGAGCCCGTACCGGGCACACAGATCGGCGGTGATCACGCCCCAGCCGCCGCCCAGGGTCATGATCCCCACACGGTTACCCCGGGGCAGGGGCAGGGAGGAAAAGGCCGCGGCGAGGTCGAGCAGGTCCATGGGGTGCTCCACCTTGACGATGCCGGCCTGTTTGCACAGGGCGTCGAAGACCTTGGCATTGGACGAGAGGGCCCCGGTATGGCTGGCAGCGGCACGCCCCCCCACCTCGCTCTGCCCGCCCTTGAGCAGCACGATGGGTTTCTTGCGGCCCAGGCGGCGGGCCGAGGTGAAGAAACGCGGGCCGTTCTTGACACTCTCCACGTAGAGCATGACGATGCGCGTGGTCTCGTCACGGGCGAAGCCCTCCAGAAAGTCCTCCACGGTGACCATGGCCTCGTTGCCCGAGCCACAGAATCCGCGGATGCCGATGCCCTGCGCCTCGGCAAAGGCCAAAAGCTGCACCCCCATGTTGCCGGACTGCGCCACCACTGCGGTGGATCCCGGCGCGGGTGCCACCGGTGATCCCGTACAGAAGAAGCGGATATGGGGATTACAGATGCCCATGGTGTTGGGCCCCAGCACAAGGATCCCCGCCGCGCGCGCCTTTTCCACGAGCTCCCGCTCGAGGGCCTGACCCTTCGCCCCGGTCTCGGCGAAACCCGAGGTGATCAGCAGCATGTTGCGGATGCCCTTCTGCTGGAACTGGGGAATGAGGTCCATGACGGATGATGCCGGCACGGTGACGATGCCCAGATCCACCCGGCCCGGGACCTCGGTGACACTGCGGTAGACCTGCCGGCCGGCGATGGGCTCCCCCTTGGCGTTCACCAGATAGATCTCGCCCTCATAGCCGCCGCTGATCGTGTGGGTGAGCAGCATGTGCCCCCACTTGCCGATGCGCGGCGAGGCCCCGATGAAGGCGATCGAACGCGGGTGATACAGGGCGTAGATGTCCTCGGGATCGACCGGGGGCGGGAAGGTCGCCGGCCCTCCGGCCGGGGCGGTAATCACCAGCGCGTCCACCGCGCAAACCGTGCCGTCCGGGCTCACGATCAGCGGATTGATGTCGATCTCGGCGATCTCCGGGTGTTCCGTGGCGATACGTGACAGGGCCCGAAGCGTTCTCACCAGGGTCTCCCTCTCCGCCGGGGCCTCGCCCCGGAAGGCGCCCAGAAGGGCCTGGGCCCTGATCTCGCAGAGCATCGCCTGGGCGTCCTCCTCGCCCAGAGGCGCCAGGCGCAGCGTCATGTCGGCCAGGGCCTCGGTGAAGATCCCCCCCAGTCCGAACATGATCACCGGCCCGAACTGCTCGTCGCGGAAGAGACCGGCCACGAGTTCCCGCCGGCCTTTAAGCTGCGGCTGCACGAGAATCCCTTCCACCCCCGAGGAGCTCTGCCCCAGGATGGCCTCAGCGGCTCCAAGCACGGCGGCTTCGTCCGCCAGGTTGAGGTGCACGAGCCCCTGTTCGGTTTTATGCGCCAGACGCGCCCCGTGTCCCTTCAGGACCACGGGCAGGCCCGTCTCCCGGGCCGCGCCCAGGGCTTCCTCGGCCGAGAGGACCACCCTCTCGGGTACGACCGGTATGCCGTATGCCTGCAGCAGCTGCTTGGCGTCGCGTTCACTCAGCGCCACCCCCGGGGTGATACGGGAGCGGGAATGCTCATCGACACGTTCCATGCGGGCCTCCTTTATTTTCAGTCAAGCAATGCCCGAGCTCTTCCCGCCTGCTCCCAGGAGGGCCCGGCCTAGATTACACAGTGATCATATTGTTATCTATCTATATAAAAATGTCAATTATTTGCACCATGCCACATATGTGAACGCTTGCGGACAAGGGGGTTCGACCTCCGAGACCCTTGCGTGAACGGGCGGCCTTCCGGGGCGATCATCCCCTGCGGCGGAGGATGTGAAAGATCGCCTGTTCTCAACGGGATGCCGGGCAGCAGAACCCGGCATAGGGTTGAAATTCAAGGCAAGCCCTGTCTCCCCTTGTCGCCGCAAGCGATAGGGGGAATCAAGGGGATACATCCCCGGGCAGGCCATCGCAAGAGCGGGTGCCCTCCAACATACACGACACCGGCAGGCCCTTTGTGGTAATATCACGGCATGCTGACAGAAAAGATCCTGGGACTCGGCCGGGAGTTGAGAAGGCACCACATCCCCGTGTCGTATTCGCAGATCGAGGCGGCCCTGCAGGCGGTGAGCTGCGTGGGTCTGGAACGCGAGAACCTCTTCCAGGCCCTGGCCTGCACCCTCATAACGGACCGCACCGACATGCACCTCTTCAGGATGCTCTTTCCCCTGTATTTTCCTCCCCGCGCTCCCGACAGGCCTCCCCGGGAAGAATCCGGGACCAGCCTCGAACCCGAGGAATCCGGGGACGGATCTGAACGGGTGGAGCACACCGAATCATCTGGCCTTCTCTTCGAACAGTCGACCTCCCCCGTGCTCCGGGGCCCCCCCCACCTGCTCCTCATCCGGGCCATCAAGGAGGGTGATTATGACCTGCTCCTCTCCCTGGCCCACCAGGGGGTGAAAGGTCTCGGCATGCTCACCGCCCACGACAGGGAGCGCCTGACCCCCCTGGTGAAGATGGCCAAGGATTCCATCGGATGGGATCAGGCCATGCAGGCGCTCTTCTGGAAGCATTTCGGCAGGTGGGACTAGGGCCGGGGGCAGCCTTACCAGGCCGCATCGACGGGAAAGACGTTCACGAACCACGTACTGCTCCGGGGCGCCTCCATCAGAGGAGCCACCCGCTCGCGCCAGGCGAGGTAGTGGGCGGTTTCCTTGTGGAGCGCCGCGTCGTGGGCCGTGCGATAGACCTCGACAAGCACAAACCGGGCAGGATCATCCTGCTGCCGCAGGATATCGAACCGGGCGACGCCCGGCTCCTGCAGGCTGTTCTTGGCATTCGCGAGGGTCGCCTCCACAAAGGCCTCCGCCATTGTGGGTTTCACCTGCACCGTCACATGGACGATATGCATCGGGTCTCCTTCCTGGCCCCTTTTAACCCCGTGAGAAGGAACGCCCCTCGCGGAGGAGGCCATCGTGGGATCAATAGGGATGCACCCCAGGGACAGAGCCCTTCCTCGCCGCCGCAGGTGGCGGGGCGGTCCTCACGGACGCCGGAAGGCGTCCGAGCCGAATTCCTCCGCGAGATTGAGGTGCACCCATAAAGGCGATGCATGTACCTCGCTGTGATCGGCGTCGATCCAGAGATCCAGGTCCTCGGCCACGAAAACCGCATCCTGGAGGGTGCCGTGCGTCAGGGGGTCGCCGTCACGGCGGAAGGTATGTCCCTCACCGCCGAGGGTGCCGTCCAGGCCACAGCGGTCGGTCACCATTACGCGCGCCAGCCCGGGGTTCATGGCATAGCCGAATTGGGACTTGTTATCCGCAAAGCGCTGCATGATGCGGGCATAGCGGGCATTGACCGGCCAGGAAAGCAGCCGGTAGTCGGTGATGGCACAGTTGGCGGTGACAAGGGTCTGCTCCACCTGCCCGATGACATAGGGGGCAAAGACCGGATCGAGCCAATCAGGCGGGGTATTGTGGGTGCGGGTGAAAAAGGGCCCGCCCGGGTTGCCGCACAGAAGCTCGCCCCACAGCAGGCCTCCTGACTCCTCCACCACCACCCCGCCCGAGGCCGGGTCCATGATGAGCATGCTGTAGCCGGTGGTGCGCGGCGAGCCCTCGACGAGGTCGAGCGCCTCAACCACGTCGGCGCTGAACTGCAACACCTGGCGACACAGCAGGAAGAACGGCACCCCGAGGATCGTGGCCGAGCGTCCCGTCAGGGTGGTTTCCCCGAAGGTTAGCCCGGAGGCATTCATGCCGGTCAGTCCGCCGATGTAGCCGGCCCACCCCAGGGAGGCGAAGGGGCGGCTGCCCTCGGTGGCCGGCTCATAGAGGGTCAGCACCGAATTCTGCATCAGGGTGGGCATCCAGGGGAAGTCGAGCACCCGGGCAAAGACCGTGCGTCCCTGCTCGCTGGCATCCCCCCAGGCGCCGAAGATGGTGCAGCCGCCGGGGGAAATCGATCCCAGGGCCTTGATCGTCCGCGAAGTCTGCCCGAGCAGAAAAAACCGCAGTGCGGCGGGTACGTCGCCGAGCTCGTCGGATAACCCCGGGATCTCACCCAGGGTGAGCTGGTCGTCAAAATCCTGGCTGAGTTTCTCCAGGCGCATGGAGAGGCTCGCCAGGTAATCCGTGGTATCGAGAAAGGTATGCAGTCCGATAATCTTCAGGTAGGGCACCCCGGCGGCCTCACAGATGCCCTGGAGCTCCTCGCGGAAATAACCCGGGATGAAGGGCTCCATAATCTCGCCCACGATCCCCAGCAGGACCGGCCCCAGCTCGTTGAGGATCGCCCGTGTGCTATCGTCCATGCCCGCACCACCGAGGAGCTCGGCGGTCACCGAGGCGAGGTTCTCGAGGATCTGCTCCCTAAGCAGTGTGCCGTGCTGGAGGCCCATCTCATAGGGCGTGCCCTTGAGGTGCAGGATATACAGCCCGCAGGCCTGCTCCAGCCAGCCCGCACCGCAGCGGGCCAAGTATATGCGCTCCCCGTCACAGGCGAACTCCTCCAACTCCCCCGCGAAGTGCTCATCGTTCGAGGATTTGCCCTTTGCAGCATCTCCCCCTGAGGAAAGGATGCCCGTATCCGACGAGGAGCACGCCGCCATCAGGATAAGACAAAGGATCCACAGAACCGCTCGTTTCATGGCCACCCTCCCCTAACAGAAAAATCATGGGGATGAACCCCAGGGCAAGCCCTGGACCCTGCTTTCCGCCGCAAGCGGCGGGGAATTTGACCCTCCGGCCATTAAACATCTACCATAACAGGCCCTTTTCTACCCCATCATTTCTGTTATAACGACCACCCCCGACACCGTCAAGGCACCCACCCCTGCGCGGCAAGGCATGCGGTAAGGAGCGCGCCGCCGCCCTGTGGCGGCCGTGTCTTGCTTGCGTCAGTCGCCTTCTTTCTTGGTCTGCTCCCAGATACGGTCCATCTCCTCCAGCCCCATCTCTTCCAGGGAGACCCCCTGGCGGAGGGCCTCTTGCTCGATCACGCCGAAGCGCTCGCGGAACTTGCGGTTCGTGCGGCGCAGCGCCAGCTCGGGATCGACCTGAAGGAACCGTGCCAGGTTGACCACACAAAAAAGCAGGTCGCCGATCTCCTCCGCGATCTGCTCCGTCGCGCGGGCCTCCACGGCCCGGGTCAGCTCTTCGGTCTCCTCCTTGAGCTTGTCGAACACGCCAGAGATGTCCGGCCAGTCGAAACCCACCCGCGCGGCGGCCCCCTGCAGCTTTCTTGCCATAAGGAGCGCTGGCAGACCTTGTGGGATGCCATCCAGCAGGGAGGATCGTTCGCCTTTGCCCGGCTCCTGACGCTTCAGGAGCTCCCAGTTCCGGACCACCTCGCCGGCGTCTGCCACCTGCAGCTCGCCGAAGACATGGGGGTGCCGGTGGATCAGCTTCTCGCACAGCCCATCGATGACCTCGGTCAGCGTGAAGGTGCCCCCATCCCGGGCGATAAGGCTGTGAAACACCACCTGCAACAGCACATCCCCGAGCTCCTCCCGGATATGCGCCGCATCGTCACTTTCGATGGCATCCACCAGCTCGTAGGCCTCCTCCACGGCATGACGCGCCAGGCTGTGATGGTCCTGCTGGGCATCCCAGGGGCAGCCGCCCGGAGCCCGGAGCCTCTCCATGATCCCGATGAGCCGGTCAAACGTCTCCATCCCCTCTCTCCTTAAAAAACATGCTGTTTCCTTCAATCAGAGACACAACTCTTCCCAATTTCCCGCAAACCACCCCTGAAACGGCGCACCGCACACCCTCGCGCTTTCGCCAGTTGCCTCGGCGATACATCTGTGCTAAAGCGAAAACCAAGGAGGACAACCATGATCGGCGGATTAGGAATGACTGAACTCATTATCATCCTGGTGATCGTGCTCATCATATTCGGGGCCGGCAAGATCCCGGAGGTCGGCGGGGCCTTGGGAAAGGGCATCAAGAACTTCAAATCGGCGGTCACCGAGCCGGAGGAGAAGACCCCGCAGGCCGACATCGAGAACAAGAACAAGGAGAATCAATCCCCGCAGTAGCGGACCTCAGAGAGAATATATCCGGGCATCACTCAGGACCTTATAGCCCCCTTCAGCAAGCAGCTCCGTAATACGGGCGGCTTCCTTGGTTTCAATGATAAAGAGCGTCTTTGTCCCCTCTTGCAGGGTGAATGCGTAGGCACTGTCGATATTGATCCCCTCCCGGGAAAACAGACTCGTCAGCTGCTGCATCCCTGCGGGCATGTCGACGATCTCGATCACCATCACATCCGCCAGCGCCACGGCAAAGCCCAGGCCCTTGAGGAGTTCGCGGGCCTTATTGGGCTCATTAACGAGCAGCTTAATGATGCCGAACTTGTCCGCGCTGGCGATGGTGAAGGCCTTGATATCGATATTTTTACCAATGATGGCCTCCATGATCGCGTTGAGCTTGCCGGGTTTGTTCTCCACAAAGAGTGAGAGCTGGTGTGCCATTATATCCTCCTCAAATCTCGCGGTTGTCGATGACCCGCACCGCCTTGCCCTGAGCCACGGGAATGCTGCCTGGCTCGCACAGGTCCACCTCGGGCGTGATGAGAAGCTCGTCCCTGAGCTCCAGGGTGATCCTCTTTCTCAGTCGCTCGAGCAGCGTTAGGTCGCCTGAGAACAGGTTCGGGTCCAGTTCCACCCTGACGATCATGTGATCGTTGTGGCCGCGCGACTCGAGGATGATCTGGTAATTGCGGCCCACACCCTCGATGCCGATGAGCACCTGCTCCACCTGGATCGGAAAGATATTGACCCCTTTGAGGATCAGCATGTCGTCGGAGCGCCCCGTGATCCTGCGGATACGCCGGTGGGTCCGGCCGCAGGCGCATTCTCCGGGGATGAGGGCGGTGAGGTCCTTGGTGCGATATCGGATAATGGGCATGGCCTCGCGCGTCAGGGTCGTCAGGAGCAACTCCCCCTCTTCGCCCGGTGCAACCGGCTCCAGGGTGGCGGGATTGACGATCTCGATGAGGTAGGCATCCTCCCACAGGTGCATGCCCTGACGCACCTGGCATTCAAAGGCCACGCCGGGGCCGTTCATCTCGGAAAGCCCGTAGGAGTTGTAGGCCTCGATCCCGTAGAAGGCATCGATCTTTCTGCGTGTTTCCTCGGAATGCGGCTCGGCACCCACGATCGCCCGCCTGAGGTGCGGAAACTCCTTCCGCGGGTCTACGCCCATGGCATCGAGGGTATCCGCGAGATGCAGGGCATAGCTCGGAATCACATGGATGGTACTGACGTCGAACTCCTTCATGAACTTGAGCTGACGCTTGGTGTTGCCCGGCCCGGTGGGGATGGTCAGGCAACCCAACCGTTCGGCGCCGTAGTGGAGGCCCAGCCCCCCGGTGAACAGGCCGTAGCCGATCATATTCTGGAAGACATCCGAGCGGCGCACCCCAATCATATACATGCAGCGTGTCACAAGCTCGGTCCACCTGTCAATGTCATGCGCCGAATGATAGACCACGGTGGGAACACCGGTGGTTCCGGACGAGGAGTGCAGGCGGATCACGTCGTCCAGGGAGGTGCTCACCATTCCATAGGGATAGGCATCGCGGAGATCCTGCTTGGTGGTAACGGGAAGCTTGCGGATGTCGGCAAGATCTCTGATGACGTAGTCGGCCAGACCCTGCTGGCGATAGAAGGGGGCCTTAGATGCCCTCTCCAAGGTGTCCCTGAGCCGCACGAGCTGCAGTTCCTCCAATGCGTCCCTGGACATGCACTCTGCATCTTTATCCCAATACATGCTGTGTCCTCCTCAAGGTGGTGCTCACCAACGTCAAGGAGTAACACGGAAGCCGGAGCGTGTCAATTTGACACCGGCAATGACTTGACATCACATTTCAATTTTTATAATAAGATATCATGATCCAGGGAGATAACCGCAGGGATCACATTCTCGACAGCGCCAAAGCGCTCCTTCTCAGCGAGGGCATCAAGGGTACCACCATGAGCAGCATCGCGCGCTATGCCCGGATGGGCAAGCCCCTCCTATACCAGCATTTCGACTCCAAGGATGCCATCATCACCGGGGTCATCGAAAGGGAGATCGCGCTGCTGAAAAGCACCATCACCCGCAACCTGGAGCACGAACCCAACGCCATCAGCCGCATCACCAAACTCTGGGCCAATGCCATCGACTTCTACGAGAAGGACGACTTCCTCCTGCACCTCCTGCGCGGCAACGATCTGGGGCTTGCACCCTACCTCTACGAGAAATACATCCTGGAGGTCGAAACCTTTGTGGTCGGACTCCTGGAGGACATGGTCAAGTCGGCCGTGGAGGCCGACATCTTCAAGGAATGCGACAGCCGCATCGCCGCCTACATGGGATACAAGATCTACCAGGCCGGGACCTATGGGCGCACCGAGACCCTCAGGGATTTCACCCCCTCCCAGATCATGGAAAAGACCATGCTCATAATGGGTTGGGGCATCATGAATCAGCTGCCGTGACCTCACCGGTCGTTCCCGATCGCCCCTGATCTGCCCCTTACACCGCTGCCACGCCCGGAAACGGGACCATCACAGAGGGGTACGCCCCAGCGACAGACCGGGACCCTTTCGAAAGTGCCAGCGGCGGGAAAGGTGCCCCCGCGCGACCAGGGGGACTCAAAAGAAATTCATTTCCACACCGGGAAGAAAATTATTTCACAATAATGGTACAGCCGCGTCATGCTTGAATTACCGAAATTAATATAATGCATCAAAACAAGCCATTAGAATCTTTTTTGACGGGCAAAAACCGGGCATACTTTTTGCTCATCATGCGTTGCTTTGAATCTTTAGAGGAGGACACCCAATGAAAATGAGTGATCGAATTAAGGGAGGATCCAAACAGCTCGCCGTCAATCTCAGCACCGAGCGCATCGTGCGCTACGTGCAGAAGTCTCCGGAAAAGAACTTTGACAAGATGATCAGAACCCTGGCTCACCTGGGGAAATTTTTCGGCAACGCCGAGCCCTTCGAGAAGTTCATCGGCTGGATCGAGGCCAACCCGGGATCACGCCAGTGGTTCATTAACCTCATGCACAAGGACCAGGCTCAGGCGGCCAACGTCGTCAAACTTCTTTTCGGCAACTGCTCCCTGAAATGGATCGACATGAGCAAACGGCTTGAGGCCCTCTATGGCTTCACGGCCCCCTACTCCATCCTCATCAGTCCCACCATGCGCTGCAACCTGCAGTGCAAGGGGTGTTATGCGGAGAATTACAAACGCGACGGCGACATGCCCCTTGAAACCTTCGACAGCATCGTCACCCAGGGCAAGGCGCTCGGCACCCACCTCTACACCATCCTGGGCGGCGAACCCTTCGTGCGCTTCGACGATATCGCCGCCATGGCCTCCAAGCACGATGACTGCCTGTTCCAGGTCTTCACCAACGGCACCCTCATCACGGAAGCCATCGCCGAGCGTATCGCCGAGCTCAAGAACGTGATCGTGGTCTTCAGCGTCAACGGGGACCGGGACGAGGTGGACTACATGCGCGGCGAGGGGGTCTATGACCGGGTGATCGAGTCCATCGATATGCTCAACCGACGCGCCCTCATGTTCGGCATGTCGCTCGTCCTGACCTCGCGCAATCACCACCTCATGACCAGCGAGGCCTTTTACAAGACCTGGGAGGCCCGCGGGGTCATGTTCGCCTGGAACTTCCTCTTCATGCCCGTGGTCAAAAACCCGGACCTCTCCCTCATGCCCACCCCGCAGCAGCGGGTCACCTATGGCGAGTACATCAAGGAATATCGCGAGCAGCACCCGCTGTTCATCATGGACTTCTGGGCCGACGCCCCGGCCGTACACGGCTGCATCGCCGGCGGGCGCCGCTACCTGCATATCAATCATCGCGGCGACGTTGAACCCTGCATCTTTGCGCATTTCGCCACCCATAACATTCACCAGCACTCCCTGCTCGAGGCCCTCAAGTCGCCCTTCTTCACCGCCATCCGCCAGCACCAGCCCCACACGGACAACCTGCTCCGTCCCTGCATGATCATCGACAATCCCGAGGTCCTGCGCAATGCCTGCGCCCGCCACAATGCACGCCCCACGGCCGAGGGCGCACGCGAGCTGATCGAGGATCCCGCGATCCGCGCCGCCATCGACGCCTACGCCCAGGAAGCGGCCCGGGTGGTGGACCCGGTCTGGCGCGACAAATACCAGAAGCAGATCCAGGACTTGCTCCAACGCCGGCGCTCCTATCCCGAGGGCCTCGACCGCCTGGGCTACCGGCTCAACCGTGAGACCTTCCTCGATACGACGGAGAACATCCTGAAGCAGGATGCCGCGTACACAGAGGTCCTGCTCGAGGAGGCCCGGCAGGCCCATGCAGAATACCAGGACAACGCAGAGCTACACATGCAGACCGAAAAGGACTTCGAAACCGCTCACGATGAGTACCAGCCGCGCGCCAGCCGCGCCATCATATAGGCCCCGGGGAGGGATGCCGTGAAAGATTACCAGACTGCTTTGGTTCTCGGAGGGGGGGGCGTACGGTGCATGGCCCATGTGGGCGTGTTCAAGGCGCTGCACGAACACGGCATCGAACCGGATCTCATTGTGGGCAGCAGCATCGGTTCGGTCTTCGGTGCCGTGTACGCCTATATCCGTGACCCATCGCTGGTGGAGGGGTTTGCCGAGCGCTTCGCCAACAACGCCATGCTCAGGAAGATGGAGCGTTCCCTGCAGCGCCGCGGCGGGAACCTCCTCGCCAGGGGCGTCTCCGTGATGAGCTTCGCGTGTGGGGTCCTGCATGCCTTCTGGCGTCAGGGGATCCTCTCGGAGGATCTGGTGAAGAGGTACTATAACAACATCCTCGGCGAAGGCGTGCTGTTCTCGAACCGCTTCCTGATCGAAGACACGGCTATCCCCTTTGCCGCCCTGACCACGGACTACAGGACCGCCGAGGCGGTGGCCGTCACCAAGGGGGAACTGCCGACCTTCCTGTATGCGTCCAGCGCCTTCCCCGGGCTGTGCAAACCCGTCCTTCACGGGGGCCGCATGCTCATGGACGGCGGCATCATCAGCGTGGTTCCGGTCATCGCGGCCCATATGCTCGGCGCACGCAAGATCATCGCCGTGGACACCGAACCGACGGTCAAGCAGACGGCCTTCAAGACCGGCATCCAGGCCATCAACCTTGCCACGGATATTCGCGGGCACCGTCTCAACATCGTCGAGAAAAGCCTGGCCGACGTCGTCATTTCGCCCGACATCAAGAGCTATAAATTCTTCGAGTTCAGCAAAGCCACCGCCTGCAAGCAGGCCGGATACGAGGCCACCCTGAAGGCCCTTGACCGAATCGAGGCCGCGGCCGCCTGCCCGAAGGTTGACGAGAACATGTCTATCAAACGCAAGGCCATGGAGGCCTTCTACCCCTTTGCCGTAATCTAGACGCACCCGGGATGCAATCGGCAGGTTTCGGGGATCTCTGGCCGGAATGAGGCACAACCGAGGGGCGCCACCTCCAGGGCGGCGCCCCTCGGTTCATAACGGGCATGGCACCCCTTGGACCCCCGCCAGCCGCAGACGGCGGGGAAGGTCAGCGCTGGGGATAGGGGCCTGGGTTACATGAACAGCGCGCTCACCGAACCATTCTCGTAGATACGCTTGATGGCCTCCGCCAGCAGCGGGGCCACGCTGAGCACCGTGATCTTGCTGCACTGCCGGGCGTCCTCGCGTAGCGGAATGGTGTCGGTCACGATCAATTCATCGATAGGGGCCTGGGTAATGCGTCCGATGGCCGGCCCCGAGAGCACGGGGTGGGCGCAACAGGCGACCACCTTCTTGGCGCCTTTGTCCATCAGGGCCTGGGCACCATTGGTGAGGGTGCCGGCGGTATCGACCATATCATCCACGATGAGGCAGGTCTTGTGGTTCACCTCTCCGATGATGTGCATGACATCGGATTCGTTGGCCCGTTCCCGGCGCTTGTCAATGATGGCCAGACCCGCCTTGAGCGGTTTGGCAAAGGCCCGGGCTCGCTCCACACCCCCGGCATCCGGCGATACGATCACCAGGTCGTTGAGAAAATGCTCCCGGATATATTCCAGCATGACCGGTTTGGCATAGAGGTTGTCCACGGGGATATCGAAGAAGCCCTGGATCTGACCGGCATGGAGGTCCATGGTCAGGACACGGTCCGCCCCGGCCACCGCCAGAAGGTTGGCCACGAGCTTGGCCGTGATGGGGGTCCGCGGGGCGGCCTTGCGGTCCTGCCGGGCATAGCCGAAATAGGGGATCACGGCCGTGATGCGGTAGGCCGAGGCCCGCTTCATGGCATCCAGCATCACGAGCAGTTCCATGAGATTTTCATTGGTCGGCGTGCACGTGGACTGGACGATGAAGATATCCTTGCCGCGGATACTCTCGAGGACCTCCACCGAGGACTCGCCGTCGGAAAACCGCTGTACCAGACCCCTTCCAAGTTCCAACGAAAGAATATCACAGATACTTTGCGCCAAGGCCCGGTTGGAATTGCCGCTAAATACCCGAATGCACGAATCCATATGCATGCTCCCCCTCGACTGGTTGATGGCTGGGACGGGTGGATTCGAACCACCATAACGAGATCCAAAATCTCGTGTCCTGCCGTTAGACGACATCCCAACGCTTTTTCCTGGATACGTCTTGCCAGGCGGAGACTATAGTAAAATTAGAACTCGTTGGCAACCTTTTGTTCGTACATCTCCAATATGGTTTTTTCAATCTTATCGCGCGTCTCCATATTGAGAGGGTGCGCCGTGTCACGAAAGGTTCCATCCTTCCGCT
Organism: uncultured Bacteriovoracaceae bacterium; assembly: GCA_964618975.1. Lineage (GTDB taxonomy): Bacteria > Desulfobacterota > Desulfomonilia > UBA1062 > UBA1062 > CAZUDI01. Next base: position 33,885 of record CAZUDI010000017.1, read on the forward strand.
TGCGGGAAGGCATAGCCACAAACAATCCCGTGGTGCCACTGATGATTCTGAGGTCACGCACGACAAAACAATCGTCGAACACGATCGAGGCATAGGCCTTCAGCTTGTCGTTATCCTTGACCGGGAACACCTTTACTTCTGTGATCTCCATAATCTTCCCCCGTCAATCTTGTTGTGGGTATGTAGCTATACCCCGCATGCCGCCTGAGGCGACGCATTGCATCAAGTAGATGCTCCTCATTATAAAACACACCAAATATAGTCGATCCGCTTCCCGACATCAGCACCCCCAGCGCATCGACGGACTTCACTTCCTGTTTGATAAGTGTGAGTTCCGGCCTCATCTCAAAGGCTACGGTCTCGAGATCATTCCATAACATCCTCTCAGGTGCGAACTTATTATATTGTATATTACTTATTTTAAAGAAATCAGGCCCCTGAGTCAATGGGTTCTTATATTTTGCAAAAACTGACGCCGTGGACATCCCGAAGGGGGGGATCACGAGCAGATAAGCCCGGTCCTTGAGCTCGAGCTCTTTAAGGGGCTCATCACCGCGGCCGCCCATGAGCAGCGGACGTCCATGGAGGAAGAAGGGGCAGTCCGCCCCCAACCGTGCAGCTAGCCCGGAGAGTTCCTCCGTCGAGAGTCCGGCCTGGAAAAGGGTGTTCAGACCCATAAAGACGCTGGCGGCGTCACTACTGCCCCCCCCCAGCCCGCCCCCGATGGGAATGCGCTTGGTCAGTTCAATCGCAACCCCGTCGCTGATGCCTGTGGCGGACAGAAAAAGACGCGCGGCCCGATGCACAAGGTTCTCCTCGACAGGAAAGGCGCACCCCGCGGCCTGCACCGTTATCCCCGATAAACGCGGCTCAAGGTGCAGCTCATCACACAGGTTCAGAGGAAGCATGACGGTGTGCAGGTCGTGATAGCCGTCCTCCCTCTGGCCGAGGACCTTAAGGTACAGATTGATCTTGGCAGGTGCGCGGATCTTCACTCGATATCGATGGCCACATACAGAGGGGCTGCCTGGCGCAGGACCAGAAAGAGGACCGTCTGTCCCTTCTTCAGTGCGCCCACCAGGGAGAGGTAGTGCTTGACCCCCGCGACCGCGATCCGGTTGACCTCGATGACAACATCGCCTGCCTTCAGGCCCCCGGCGGCAGGGCCCGCGGTATCCACCTCGATCACCAAAACGCCCCGCGTGCCCTCCAGACCCAGCCTTCTAGCCACCTCGGGTGTGAGCTCCGTGAGGGTAAGCCCCAATCGGTCGTGTTCCTCGACCGGTGACGGGCGTTCCTTTCCGAGTGTCGCCCGGTGTTCGTCCTCACGCTTCTTCAGGGTAGCCTTGAGCTGGAGCTCCACCCCGGCCCTCCACACCACGACGACCACCCCGGAACCGGGCTTCAGGCTACCCACCAGGCGGGTCAGGCCATGGGGGTCCGCGATCTCCTGGTCATTCACCTTGAGAAGGATGTCCCCTGATAGTACCCCTGCGCGTTCGGCGGGGTCGCCCGGGTATACCAGGGTGACCATGGCGCCACGCGCCTGGGGCAGTTCCACGGCGCGGGCGATCTCGGCCGTCACGCCCTGGATCGCCACCCCCAGCCATCCCCGGGTCACCTCGCCAGCGGAGCGGAGCTCCGCCAGGATGCCCTTGACCATATTGATGGGCACGGCGAAGCCGATCCCGTGCCCCGCGGCCACGATGGCGGTATTGATCCCCACCACCTGTCCCTGCATGTCGATCAGGGGCCCGCCCGAGTTGCCGGGATTGATGGCGGCGTCGGTCTGGATGAAGTTGTCGTAGGGACCGGCGCCGATGATGCGCGCCTTGGCGCTGACGATGCCCTGGGTGAGGGTGTGCCCGAGACCGAAGGGGTTGCCGATGGCGATCACCCAGTCACCGGTGTCGATGTCCTCGGAATCCCCCAGCACGGCTACGGGCAGGTCCTGACCCACGGGGTCGATCTTGATCAGGGCGATATCGGTCTTGTCGTCCCGGCCTACCACCTCGGCCACATATTCCTCGTTATCCGAAAGCGCCACAATGATCTCATCCGCCTCTGAAATGACGTGGTTGTTGGTGAGGATATATCCGTCGGGCGAGATGATGAAGCCGGAGCCGAGGCTCTTCTGCCGCATGTCGTTCTCGGGGATGTTGTCATCGAAATACTTCCGCAGAAAGTTCTCGTAGGGGTCGGTGCTGTCGTCGCGGGGGCCGAAGAATTCCCGGTACAGGTCGCGGCGACTGATCACCTTGGTGGTGGAAATGTTCACCACCGTCCGGCTGACCTCCCGCGAGAGCCCGCTCAGAGAGGGTATGGCCGCCTGGGTGGCCGTACCCCTCTGGCCCTCGATCCAAAACTGTCCGGCATTGCCTGCGGGCGACAGGCTCAGGGAGGTGGTCACGAGCATCCCGATCAGGGCGGAACACAGCGCCACGAGCACGACCACGCGCACGGATACGCCTTTGGTCATCCCCGGGCCCCTTTGCTCACCTCGACGAAGCCCAGTCTCAGCTCATAGAGCACCTCGGCGAGCATGGTTTCCTCCTGGGGGTTAAGGTTGCCCCGCGTCTTTTCCTGCAACAGCTCCAGGATGTTGATGTTCTGGCGGGCGACCTCCAGGTTCTTAACCATCTGTCCTGTCTGGGGATCGGGGGCCAGTCCCATACTGATCATGGCGGCGCTGGCGAAGCTCATGACGAGCACCGGGAAGTCGATGGGCTGTCCCGCCTGGGCCTGCGAGCCCTCGGGTCGGCCCTTGGGCTCCGCGGTTGTCTTCTCCCCCTGGGCAGGATTGTCCCTCCCGCGCTTGTCGATAAAGGTATAGCTCTTCTTGCGCTCTTCCATAGCGCCTCCTTATCTGGCACAGTTTAGAATCTTAAGGGTACAAGACGGTGATGTCAATGACTCTCATCACCTCCTGCAGGGGCGGCAGGGCCGGGGCTGGCCCTGCTCTCTAATCCCGGAAGGATTTTCCCTTCCGCGTGCATGGCGCTTGATAAGAAGGTCGGATTGGCTTACTCTATGCTTAGTAACTTCCCAGAAGGAGATGACATATGCGCTTTATGAGAATGGGTGTTCTCTGGCTGGCCGGTCTTGGGGTCCTGCTCGGGGCGGGCTGCGCCTCGCTAACGGGGCAGCCTTTTTCCCCGGTTGCGGACCTGCCCCAGGACGGGGGGGTTATCTATGTCTATCGGCCCTATAACATCGTGGGCGGGGCCAAGATGTATACGATACTCCTGGACGGGGTGGAGGTGGGCAAGCTGGTCAACGGATCGTACCATGCCTTGCTGGTGCCTGCCGGGCCGCACCGGGTGGACGTCAAGGAGGACGTGCTGCTGATACAGGGCGCGGCCTTCGATGCCACCGTGCACCTCGCGGGGAGCGAGGCCCGCTACCTGCGTTTCGGCAGCAGCTGGGCCGGAGGGCAGGCAAAGCTGATCCCCGTGGAGGAAACCACGGCCATGCCCGAGCTCAAGGAATGCAAGAAATACTGAGGCCCAGCAAAAAGCCTGCATGCAGGATGCAGACGGCCTGTGTGAGCGTCACATGCACAAATTCCCGCCCGCGCCTTGGCTGGGACCTGGACCGGCGGGTAAGGCAGGCAGATCAGGTCCATGCTACACCAAGCCACTGATTCCGCTACATTCTGGCTGGACGCCGAGCTCGGGTGAGGCCCGCCCCGCAGCGAAAGGGAGCTCTGTCAGTCCTTCCTTTTCTTGCCTAGCAGGTAGCCGAAGGCCAGACCAACCAGGAAGACCAGGGTGACGACAATCCATTTGGGACCACTCATGATGGTCCAGATGAGGAACTGGAAGGAGGTCTGCTCGAAGTTCTGCAGGATGAAGATGACGCCCAAGACAACGGCGATGCCGATGATATAAATCTTTGAATTGCCCTTCATCTCCTGCAGGTCCATGCATGTCTCCGTGTGTAATGTGTCGAAATATATTGCATGCTCGGGAGGGGCCTGTCAATACGCTTATGTGGCCGCCTTTGGATGGTCGCTCATCGCAGGTGGCAGCGCCTTCTTTCCCCCCGCGATACGCTCAAGCACATCACCTAAGGCTTGAACATACTTACATACGGGCGAGGGATATGCTACAATGATGAGCGTTTGACATGGAATGGACATGGCATATGCAGATACGATAACCATAATCACCGACCGATTCCTGGAGATTGTATCCGCGCCCGAAGGCGCGGATACAATCTCCGTCCAGGGGCCGCCAAGGGCCGGAGAGCACCTCTTCGAGCACGTTCCGGTGCTGAAGGCCTATCTCGCGGTCCAGACGCCGGAGGCGCAAGCCTCTCTGGAAGGGGTGCCCATCAACGGCCGCAGCATGCGCGTCGAGGTGCACCCGGCAGGTGATCTCCTGGCGCTGATCTTCAGCGAGCATTTCGTCCTGCCCTATGGGATCGAGCCCGAGATCCTGGACCGGCTCGACCCCCTCATCCTCACCGACCATGCCGGCAGGATTCTGTGGTGGAATGCCTCCGCCCGCGAGCTGCTGCAACTTACGGACGACGAGGTCCTGGGTTCGAACATGGAGCGGCTCTTTGTGGAGCGGGCCCAGAAGGAGGACCTGTTCGCCGGGGTGTGCTCCCACCTGCGGTATGTGCCCGGGACGACGATCAAGCTGCGGGGCCGTCACGGCCCGGTGGGGGTCCTGCTCTCGGCGGCCTTCCTGCCCGAACAGGGGGGCTTGATCCTGCACGGCCTCAAGGATGCCCGTTCTATGATGCAGGAGCGCGAGCGCCTGCAGGACATCAACACCTACCTGGAAACGGTCATCGAAGAGTCTCCCATCGGCATGATCCTGGTGGACAAGGACACCCGGGTCATCCGCTTCAACCGCATGCAGGAGGAGAACTCCCGCATCGCGCGCGAAAAGGTGATCGGGAGGTACGCCATGGAGGTCTTCCCGCGCACCTATGAGAACACCGCGGTCTACGATGCCACCCTGGCCATGCTGGAGGGCCGGACCTCGAGCGTTTCGATCCTGCTGGACCACTACTACCCGATGTACTACGACAAGGACATGACCTTCCGGCTGCAAGCGCGCACCCTGGGAAATGACCGGGGCTATGCCATCTTCTGTGCGGTCGAGGAGGACCTCTATCGTGAAAAGCGCACGGCCGAGAAGACGGCCGAGGAGCTCCGGCAGTCGAAGGAGTACCTGGCCTCCCTGCTGGATGCCTCGCCCAACATGGTCATCTCGGTCGACAAGGATCGCCGCATCCTGAGCTTCAACCGCACCGCGCAGCAGTTGCTCGGATACCCGGCCGAGCAGGTTTACAACACCCCGGTCGACCGCTTCTTCCCGGCCGACGAGCAGGAAAGCCTGCACGAGGCCGTCCTGGCACCCGGGCTGTGGTACGGCACCTTCCATATCATGCGGCGCGACAAGACCCTGTTCCCCATCGAACTCTATTCCACCAAGATCAAGGATACCATGACCGCCAGGAATGTGGCCACCCTGCTCATCAGCAAGGACATGGAGGAGACCGACCGCCTGCGGCAGAACCTCATCCAGTCACAAAAAATGGGCTTCTTAGGCGAGCTCATGGGTTCGCTCGCCCACCAGCTCAATAATCCCCTGGTGGGGGTGGTGAACATTACCGACATGCTGCTGCGCGCACAGAAAGACAGCGACACGCAGACCATCGAGCACCTGCGCATGATCAAGGAGGCCGGCGAGACCTGCCGGGAGGTGGTCTCGCGCCTGCTGAAATTCTCGCGTCGCAGCGAGAAGAACCTGCACGTGCTCATCGATATAAGGGACGTGCTCAACTCCGGCCTCGATCTCCTGGCGCACCATGCCCTCTTTCGCGACATCACCTTTAAGCGCGAGCTGTTCGAGGTACCGCTGATCCACGGTGATCCGGTCCTGCTCCAGCAGGCCTTCATGAATATCCTGTGGAACAGCGCCCAGGCCTCCCAGGGGGAGGGCCCGGTATGTATCACCTGCTCCTTCATGGGCGGCCTCAGCCGGGAAGTGGAGGTGACCATCGCGGACAAAGGCAGCGGTATCTCCCGCGAGAACCTCGCGCGCATCTTCGAACCCTTCTTCACGACCAAGGCGGGCGGCAAGGGCACAGGCCTCGGCCTGAGTCTGGCCTTCTGGATCGTCAAGGATCACGGGGGGCGCATCGAGGTGGACAGCGAGGTGGGCCAAGGGACCAGGGTGAGCATCCACCTGCCGGCGACGAGCTACTGAAGGGGATCTATGGGTATACGCATCCTGATCGCGGACGATGAAGAGTATGTACTGGCGTTCTTCAGGGGGATCCTCACCGAGTACTCCCTCACCCTGGCCCGCGACGGGCGGCAGGCCCTGGCGGCCTGGGAGTCCCAGGAGTTCGATCTCATCCTGCTGGATATCCGCATGCCGCACCTGAGCGGGCTGGAGGTCCTGCGTGAGATCCGCTCACGCGACAGCGAGACCATGGTGATCATGATCTCGGCCTTCGGGGATATGGATTCCGTGATCGCGGCCATGCGGCAGGGGGCCAACGATTTTTTCGCCAAGCCCTTCGGGGCCATCGACAAGATCAGGATCGACATCGAGAACTGCCTGCAGCGCCGGCGCCTCCTGCAGGAAAACCGGCGGCTCAGGGCCGAGGTGCTCACCCATCAGGATGGCAGCGGTATGGTGTACACCAGCAAGGGCATGCAGGCGGTCGTCGAGCTGGCGACGCGCGCCGCAGCCCTGGAAAGCCCGGTGCTCGTCCAGGGCGAATCGGGCACGGGCAAGGAACTCGTGGCGCGCCACATCCATCGCGCAAGCCCCCGCAGCGCGGGCCCCTTCCTGGCCGTCAACTGCGGGGCCCTTTCCCGGTCCCTGCTCGAACCGAGCCTCTTCGGTTACGAGAAGGGGGCCTTCACCGGCGCCGCCAAGACCACCCCCGGTTACTTCGAGGCCGCCCATGGCGGGACGATCTTCCTGGACGAGATCGGCGAGACCGAGCCCTCCTTCCAGATCAAGCTCCTGAGGGTCCTCCAGGAGGGCGAGTTCATGCGCGTGGGCGGCACCCGCGTGATTCGGGTGGACTTCCGGCTCATATCGGCCACCAACCGCGATCTGGCCCGGCTGGTCCAGGAGGGGGCCTTCCGCAAGGACCTCTTCTATCGCATCAACGTAGTGCGGATCACGGTGCCGTCCTTGAGGGAGCGCCCCGAGGACATCCCGGTACTGCTCGAGCATTTCCTGCACAAGGCCTGCTCCCGTAACAAGCTTACGGCGAAGCGTTTCAGCCCCGAGCTCGTGGGCCACCTCACGCGCCTGGCCTGGGAGGGCAACGTGCGTGAACTGGAAAACCTCGTCGAGCGGCTGATGGTCTGCGCCAATGGCTCCCTGATCGGTCTCGAGCACCTGCCGGACGAATACGTGGCCCCGCAGGCCCAAGGCACCCTGCAGGACCTGCCGGCCAACTACGAGGCCGCCAAGAAGGCCTTCGAGCAGATCTACCTGGAAAGACTGCTCGGCGCCAGCCACAACGATCTGAAACAGGCCTGCCGCATCTCCGGACTGGACCTTTCCACCCTGTACCGCAAGAAGAACCGCTATCAGGGGGCCTGAAGCAAACCCGCCATCTCGGTGTGGCCTGTCATTCAGCAGCCACTCCGTGAGCGCCCTATCCCCCGGCGAGACCCAGCTCGACCAGGCGCCCATCCACGCGCCGGCGGATAAAGGGGCTCATGACGATGTCCTCGGGCCAGGGTCGCGCATGGGCGTCGGCAGGCCCCTTGCGCGTGGCATCGATGATGAGGGAGCCCTCCTTGATGAGGATATCCCGTGCCGGATCGACGTTATTGAAGACCTTCCAGAGCAGCAGCCCAGCGTCTTCGAGATCGATGTGTCCGTCAAAGAGCACCACCACCCCGCCGAGCCCAAGCCCGGCGAGCCGATCGGTGAGCTCGCGCGAGGCCCGCGACCCCTTGTCCACGGCCACCAGTATGAGTGGCCGCGCGCAGTAAGTCAGCGCGGTCCTTATGCGCAGGAAGCCGGGATCCAGAGCCCTGAGACGCTCCTGCAGCCCTATAAGTTCCCGCCCAGCCTCAGCAACCCTGCGCCGCGGCGGCTCACCGGCCAGGCGAACGGTGGCATCGATCCCGATCTTGGCCCCGTACAGCGCCTGGGGCGCGGAGTGGTCGAGCACATCCAGCACCCCCGTGGCGAGGCTGAGGTCGGCCTGCAGGTCGAGGGTATCCAGGAGGTGGGCCATGAGGGCCTCCCCGTCGTTCAGGAGCCGCGCATCGTCCACCAGGACGAGGGCCTTGGCGAAGCTCATCTGCCCCGAGCCCCACAGGGCGTGCATGACGCGCTGGGCCTGCGCCGGGTATTCCTTGTCGATGGCCACGACCACGATATTGTGGAAGACCCCCTCCCAGGGCATCCAGTAGTCCCTGATCTCGGGCAGGACGGTCTTCAGCAGCGGCAGGAAGAGCCGCTCCGTGGCATAGGCCAGGTAGCAGTCCTCCATGGGGGGGCGGCCCACCACGGTGGCGGCATAGACCGGGCGGCGGCGGTGGGTGAGCGCCGTGACGTGCAGCACCGGGTAGTCATCCTCCAGGGAGTAGTAGCCCGTGTGGTCGCCGAAGGGCCCCTCCCGGCGCCGTTCGTGCGGGTCGATGTAGCCCTCGATGATGAACTCGGCCTCGGCCGGCACGGCGAGGTCCACGCTGACGCCGGGCACGAGCTCCACGCCCCGCTCCCGGATGAAGCCCGCCAGCAGCAGCTCGTCGATCCCGCGCGGCAGGGGCGCGGTGGCGGCGTAGGTGACGGCCGGATCGGTGCCGACGGCCACCGCCACCGGCATGCGCTCCCCGGCCTTGCGGTAGGCGTGGAACTGGTGGGCGGCATCCTTGTGGATGTGCCAGTGCATGCCCGTGGTGTTGCGGTCATAGACCTGCATGCGGTACATGCCCACGTTGCGCCGGCCATCATCCAGACTGCGGCTGAAGACCACCGGCAGCGTGACGAAGGGCCCGCCGTCCTGGGGCCAGCACGTCAGCACCGGCAGACGCCCGAGGTCGACCTGATCGCCGGTGAGGACGACCTCCTGGCAGGGGGCTTTCCGCCTGGATACCTGCCGGGGCAGGTAGCGCGAGCAGGCCAGGGTCCTCGGCAGAAAGGCGAGCTTCTCGGACAACGAACTGGGGGGCGCCTGGTTGAGGAGGTCCCCCAGCCGTGCGGCCAGCTCGTCCATGTGCCGGCACCCCAGGGCCAGGGCGAGCCTTTGGTGGCTGCCGAAGGCATTCATGAGCACGGGGAAGTCAGAGCCCTCCACCCGCTCGAAGAGCAGGGCCTGACCGCCGCCCGGGCGCTTGCACTCGCGGTCGGTGATCTCGGTGATCTCGAGCACGGGCGAAACCGGTGCCGCGATGCGCCGCAGCTGGCCGGTCCGCTCGAGCACGGCGATGAATTCCCCTAAGTTACGGTAGCTCCTCCTCATCCTTCCCCCCAGCGCGCAATCAGGTCGTGGTCGATGGAAAGCTGATCCAGCACGCGCGCCACCACGAAATCGACCAGGTCCGCAAGCGACTCGGGGCGGTGATAGAAGCCCGGGGCCGCCGGCAGGACCACCGCCCCGGCCTCGCTGACCGCGAGCAGGTTCCTCAGGTGGATGCGGCTCAGGGGCGTCTCGCGCGGGACGAGCACCAGGCCCCGGCGCTCCTTGAGCGTGACGTCGGCCGCGCGCTCCAGCAGCGTCCCGGCGCTGCCGGAAGCCACGGCGGCTAAAGTCTTCATGGAGCAGGGCACGATCACCATGCCGTCATGCCGGTACGAACCGCTGGCCGGCCCGGCGAAGAGGTCGTCGTTGTCCTGCCACACCAGGCGCCCCGGGCCGGCAGAAGCCCCCTTTTCGACCAGGGCCACGAGTTCCTCCCCGGTTTCGTGCATAACGATCCGGGCCCCCATGGCACTGGCGATGAGGGTGACCTCGTGCCCGCCCTGGAGCAGCACCTCGATCAGCCGCAGGGCGTAGCAGGCCCCCGAGGCCCCCGTAACTCCCACAATGATGCGCTTTTTATTGACTCCGTCCGTTATCATCATCCTGATTCCCCCTCTGCCCGCGCACCTGTCGCGGGAGAGCCTGCGGCGTCGCAGGCGACGGTTGAGATGTCCCCGAGGCGCACCCTCACCACCCCCGACCCAGCTCGCCCAGGAGCACGGCCATAAACACCATGACCGAGACCACGCTGTTGACATGGAAGAAGGCGAGGTTGACCCGGCTCAGGTCTTCGGGGTGTACCAGGCGGTGTTCGAGGAAGAAGAGCGCCGCGATGACCATCACTCCCACCAGGTAGACCGGGTGCAACGCAAAGAACCAGAAGAGGCTCAGCAGGCAGGCGAGGCTGATGACATGCAGCCAGCTCGAGATGGCCAGCGCCTTCTTGACCCCGAAACGGGCCGGGATGGAATACAGGCCCGCCTGGCGGTCGAACTCGATATCCTGGCAGGCGTACAGGATATCGAAGCCCGCGATATAGGTCAAAAGGGCCAGACACAGCATGAGGATGCGCCCCGAAAAGGCCCCCGCCACCGCGATCCAGACCGCCAGGGGCACGAGACCGATGGCCAGCCCGAGCACCAGGTGGGACATCCAGGTGAAACGTTTGGTGTACGAATAGGCCAAAAGCAACGCCAGAACCGGAAAGGCGAGCCAGAAGCACATAGGCGAGAGCAGGGCGGCGGCGAAGACGAACAGGGCAGTCGAGAGTCCCACGAAGAGGATCGCCTGGCTGCGCGAGATGGTGCCGGCGGGAAGCTCACGCAGGGCCGTGCGCGGATTGCGCGCGTCGAGGGCGGCATCGGCCAGGCGGTTGAAGCCCATGGCCGCCGAACGGGCCCCCACCATGGCCAGGACGATCCAGAAGACCGTCGCGGGCGTCAGCGGGGTGCTGCGCCAGACCAGCACCCCGCTCGCAAAGGCGAAAGGCAGGGCGAAGACCGTGTGGCTGAACTTGATCATGCTTAAATAGGTCTTGAGCGTGCCGAACACCGGGGAAGACTCCGGGGGCATCTCGCCGGGGAGCTCGCGCCACGGGCAGACCCGGCGCTCGAGCACCCGGAAGAACTCGTAGAGGATCACCCCCAGCAGGCTCATACCGATAATGCCCGTGAAGATATCCGTATAGGCGCCCCGTCCCCAGGCATCCATGATCAGGTATCCCAGTCCCGAGGTGGTGGCGAAGGACTCGGCGAAGAACAGCACCGAGATCGAGGTGCCGGCCGAGATCCTGAGCGCGGTGAAGCTGTGCGGCAGGGCCGCCGGCAGCACCACCTCTCTCAGGATGTCCCTGTTCGTGCCCCCCATGGAGCGCAGGGAATCGAAATACTTGTCGTCGATGGCCCGCACCCCGTCGCGCACGGCCAAAAGGATCTGGAAGAAGAGGATCAGTGTGATGAGGACAATCTTGGAGAGGTCCCCCAGACCGCAGAGCAGCAGGATCACCGGCAGGAGCACCATCTTGGGGATGGGATAGGTCATGAAAACCAAAGGCGCCAGGCTCAGATCGAGCCGGGGGCTGAAGCCCATGAGCACGCCGGCCGGAAAGGCCAGCACCCAGGCCAGCACGATGCTCACCCCCACCCGGTAGGCGCTGATGAGGAAGTCCCCCCAGAAGGCCCGCCCGCGGGCGGCTATGAGGAAGGCCTTCAGCGCCTCCTCCGGCGGGGGCAGCACGGGCGAGTCCATCCCGAGGCTGGCGAGCTTCCAGATGACCAGCACCACCGCGGCCGTCAGGAGGTAGGCCATGAGACTTGTGCGCTTCATCTTCCCCCTTTAATCGCTATGGACCTAATTCCCCGCCGCTTGCAGCGACGAGCAGGGTTAAGTGCCTGCCCTGGAGTATCATCCCCATGATCCGCTACGGGTGGCATCCCCTTGACGCTCACGGCGGCATGCATGGTAATCCGCTTGCCCTGGGGTTCATATCCATGCTTGCTCCACCTGCCGGCGCACTTCCCGGCAGCGGTGGAAATACGCGTCCCTTTCGCGGAAGGTGCTCTCCCCGGCCCCGGGATTGTCGATCAGGGCCTTGATGCGGCCCGGATGGCAATCCATCACCATGATGGTGCCACCCAAGAAGACGGCCTCCTCGATGCTGTGCGTGACGATGATCAGGGTGAGCCCGTGGGCACGCCAGAGCCCCATCAGGAGCGCCTGCAGGCGCTCGCGGGTGAGAGTGTCGAGCGCCGAGAAGGGCTCGTCCATGAGCAGGATCTCGGGCCGGGTGGCCAGGGCCCGGGCAATGGCCACGCGCTGCTTTTCCCCGCCGCTCAGGCGGGCCGGAAAGGTATCGCGGTGATGGGTCAGCCCCAGCTGGGCGAGCAGGGCCGCCGCCCGCGCCTCGCGCTCTTCCGCTGCCAGGCGGCGGATCTTCATCCCCAGGCAGACATTCTGCCAGACCGTCTTCCAGGGTAACAGACCGTAGTCCTGCAGGATGAAAGCGGTGTTCACCGCACTGCCCCCGGAAGCGCTCGCACGGCGGCCCCCGATGGTGATCACGCCCGCACTGGGCTGGCTGAGGCCTGCCAGCAGGTAGAGCAGGGTGGTCTTGCCGCAGCCCGAGGGCCCGATCACGGCCAGGGAGGCGCCCCTGTCCACCGTAAAGCTCACATCTTCGAGGACCGTGAGCTCTCCCGCCTCAAAGGTTTTGGTCAGTCCATCGACCCGGATCACGATGACGTGTTTATTCCTTCCCTATCAGGCGCGCGTAGGTCCCGGTAGAGGGCACGAGCCCCTTATCATAGAGCCAGGTCTCCACCGCCACCACGGCCGCCGGCGCAGGCGGCCCCGGCGCAGGGAAGGGCGGCAGGCGGTAGGTCGCCTTTAGTTCCCGGGGGAAGCGGGTCCTCTCGGCCAGCAGATTCAGGTAGTCTTCCGGATGCGCGTTGATCAGGGCCACGCTCCTTCGGTAGGCCTTCAGGAAGCGCGCATAGGCTCCGGGATGCTGCTTGAGGAAAGACCCCTTGACGGCCAGGATGGTGGCCGTGGTGTCCAGGCCGCGGTCGTCGGCGACCACGTGCGCCCCGCCGGTGACGGCCTTGGTCGCCAGCGGATCGGGCAGGAGCGCCAGTTCGATGGTGCCCTGCATGAGCATCTGCAGTCGGATGGGGATGGCCTTGACCTCGAGCCGCCGGACTGAGGCCGGAGCGAGCCCTCCCCGGGCCAGGATGGCGTCGAGGAAATACTCGATGATGCTGGCGCTCGAGACGGCCACCGGGGTGTCCCCGATCTCGGCGAGGGTGCGGATCGACGAATTTGGGGCCGAGAGCACAGCGAACATGGGCTGCTGCTCACAGGTGTGGTAGGCCTCCGTCAAGACCTTCAGGTCCTGGCCCTGGGCGTTGAGCAGCAGCGTGATGACCAGATCGGCGAAGAAGCCGTCGATGCGTCCGCTGGTGAGAGCGGCATCGCGTTCGAGGGCGCTGGTGAAGCTGATGAGCTCGAGATCGAGTCCCTCTTCGGCAAAGAGCCCCTTCTCCTGGGCCACGATCAAAGGCAGGGTGTCGATCACCGGCAGGATGCCCATTCGGAGCCCGGGCCGGTCCTGGGCGGACGCGGCAAGGGGCACGAGCAAAACCAAGGCAAGGGCCATTCCACAAACACATTTTCTCATCGCATGCACTCCGGATGCCGTGTTTGGGGAAAACATACGGAGAGGCCCTTGGGCTTGTCAAGGAATATTCCAGTCACACCCCGGGAGCCGTCGAGGACCCGGCCCCTGGCTCCTCGTATGCCGTCCCGATTTTTCTGGGCAGTCACCTGCCTTTCTCTCCGAAAAACCGAGCGGTCTGGCCTTGAATGATGGGGATGAACCCCAGGGCAAGCCCAAGCCCCTCCTTGCCTCTGCAAACGATAAGAGGACGTCCCCATTAAACCTTCCCTGGCGCATGACCTTCATCGGGGCCGGATTCCGCAGGCACTTCAATTGCACGATCGTGTAACAGAACCACCGAAACAGACCGGGATACCCGCGACGCCCACTCACGCCCTGAAAGACTCCCTCGATTCTTCCGGCAACAAGGGGTTGACAAGCGGGGTAGTCGGGTGTAAATAATTATTGGTCGGACCACCGAACCATCGTACCAAACAGGAGGTTGCCCCAATGACCGCCAAAATCAGCCTCAAAAGGCCCTTGAATCGCAGCCGACTCTATCAGGAGATCGAGGAGGTCCTCATGCGCGACATCCTCGACGGCCGGATCGCGCCCGGGGAAAAGCTCCCCACGGAGCGCGCCCTTGCGCACGATCTGGATGTGAACCGCTCCACGGTGCGCGCCGCGCTGGCCAGGCTCGAGGGGCTCGACCTGATCGAGATCCGCCACGGTGACGGGGCCTACGTGCGCGACTTTCTCGAGAGCGGCAATCTCGACCTGCTGCGCTATCTGCTCCTGAGGGGCAAGGGCTTCGACGCCGGGGTCCTGGGGGGCATGCTGGAGGTGCGGCGCATTGTGGTGCCCGAGATGGCCGCCCGCGCCGCCCTCCACCGCAGCGAAGCGCACCTCAAGGAGCTCAAGGAGGCCGTATCCGGCCTTCCCGGTCTGAGCATGCTGGAGCGCGACATCCTGGTGCATCACCTCATCGCCAAGGCCAGCGGCAACATCCTCTATCTGATCCTGCTCAATTTCTTCAACAAGTTCATGCGCGAATTCGGGTTCCTCTACTTCGAGGATCCCCGGAACGTCCAGCGCTCCGAAACCTTCCACCGCGACATCTACCAAGCCCTGGCCGAGCGCCGTCCCGAGGAGGCCCGCCGGATCATGGCCGAGGTCCTCGGCTATGCCGAGGAGGCCATCCGGGACTACCTCGACCAATCCGCACCGAAAGGAGAACCGGCATGAAGAGATTTATCGAGACCTACGACGGCAAACCCTTCGATGTGCTCATCATCGGCGGCGGCATCACCGGGGCGGCCCTGGCCTACGATGCGGCCAGCCGAGGCCTCAGGGTGGCCCTGCTGGAAAAGCGGGACTTTTCCTGGGCCACCTCGGCGGTTACCTCCAAGCTGATCCACGGCGGGGTGCGCTACCTGGCCAACCTCGAGTTCAACCTCGTGCGGGAGTCGCTCCGGGAGCGCACGATCCTGGAAAACATCGCCCCCAACTTCGTGGCCCCCATGCCCATGCTCTTCACCCACTCCCGGGGCTCGCTGATGAACAACAAATGGGTGGTCAAGTGCGGGCTCGTCCTCTACGACCTGCTCTCGTATGACCGCAACCGCGTCTGGGACTGCAGCAAGACCATCCCGCCGCACAAGACCCTCGGCCCGCAGCAGGTGCTCAGGATGCAGCCGCTCGTACGCGAGGCCGGGCTGACCGGGGCCTCGCTCTTCCACGACTGCACGAGTGTCTTCCCCGAGCGCCTGACCCTGGCCTTCATCAAGTCGGCCGTGCGTTACGGGGCCCAGGTGGCCAACTACGCCCGGGTGGAGGCGTTCCTCTTCGACGAGGGGCGGCGCATCCAAGGGGTCCGGGCCCGCGATCTGCTCAGCGACCGCACCCATGAGATCACCTCCCGCATCACCATCAACTGCGGCGGTCCCTGGGCCGACCTCATCCTCGGCCTGGCCCGCGGCGAGGCCGAGGACAAACAGCTGCGCCGCTCCGAAGGGATCCATCTCATCACCCGCCGCCGGCTGGTCCAGGAAGGCTCGGTGGTGGGGTCCATGACGCCCAAGGGGCGTCACTTCTTTCTCATCCCCTGGCGCGGCCACACCCTCATCGGCACCACCGACAAGGAATACATCGGCGATCCGGACGACTATCGTGTCACCAAAGAGAGCATCCTGGAGCTCATCGACGAGGTCAACGCCTCCTACGGCGCGGGCGACCTCAGCTACGAGGACATCCAGTACGTCTACGGGGGGCTCAGGCCCCTGGTGGAGGACCAGACCGAGGAGACCTATACCTCCTCGCGCCGCTACGAGATCTACGACAATGCCGCCGACGGGCTGGACGGCCTCATCACGGTCGAAGGCGGCAAGTACACCACCAGCCGCAACCTGGCCGAGAAGGTCATGGACCTCGTCTGGAACAAGTTGGAAGACGTGCCCATGGGGCATACGATCACCGACCGCACCTACCTGGCCGGCTGCGAAATCCGCGATCTGCGGGCCTTCCTCGAGACCCTTAAGCACGACAACCCGGATTTCGAAGCGAACACCCTGGAGTATCTGGGGCGTAATTACGGCACCGAGTATGCGCGCATCCTCGCGCTCGCCCGCGCGGATCAGAACCTGGCCCAGGTCGTGAGCCACGACGGCGAAATCCTGGCCGAGGCGCTCTATGCCATGCGCCACGAGATGGCCCGCAGCCTGAGCGACATCGTCCTGCGGAGAACCGGTATCGCCACCCTGGGCAACCCCGGCGAGGAGACCCTGCGCACGGTGGCCGAGCTCGCCGCCGGCGAGCTCGGCTGGGACAGCGCCCGCAAAAAACGCGAGCTGGCCGCAACCGTGGATCTCTTGAGTGTCCCCGCGGCCTAGGCCGCAGAGCGCCGGGCAGAGAGGCCCCCGGCACCGCGTATAAAAAGGAGGAGTGTATGTTCAGAGGCAGAAAATCCCATCCGCAGTGGACCGAGAGCGCCCCAAAGCCGGGCACGATCCGCTCCATCGTCAAATACGGCGACCCGCACGGATTCAAACACCCCAGCGAGGGCTGGGTGACCATGATGCAGCAGACCTTCGGCATGAGCGAGGCCGACCTCAGGCGCAAACAGGAAGAGGGGCACACCCCGGTGCGCCTCGACCGTCCGGCGGGCCTCGAGAATCGCCATCTGGAGCGCCTGCGCGCCATCGCTGGCGACCAGAATGTGGCCACGGACGACTTCAGCCGGGTGAAATACTCCTATGGCAAGACCACCGAGGAGCTCATGGAGCTGAGGAAGGGCATCTATCGCGAGGTGGCCGACGCCGTGGTGCACCCGCGCGACAAGGAGGACGTGCGCCATATCGTGGAATACTGCCACACCGAAGCCATCCCCCTGACGGTCTTTGCGGCGGGCTCGTCGGTGAACTTCGGCTGCCGGCCGGCTCGAGGCGGGGTGAGCCTGGTCTTAAGCACCCACATGAACAAACTGCTGAGCATCAACGAGCGCAACCAGACCGCCACGGTTCAGGCCGGCATGTTCGGTCCGGCCTATGAAGAGGCCCTCAACCAGGCCCCCCAAAGATTCGGCACGACCCACCGCTACACCTGCGGCCATTTCCCGCAGAGCTTTGAATACTCCACCGTGGGCGGCTGGGTGGTAACATTGGGCTCGGGCCAGGAATCCACCTATTATGGCGACGCCTACGATATCGTGCTGAGCCAGGAATACGTGACCCCCGTAGGCACCTTCAAGACCCTGGACTACCCGGGAACGGCCACCGGCCCCAAGGTCAACGACATCATGAAGGGTTCGGAGGGCGCCTACGGCATCCTGGTGGAGGTCACCATGAAGATCTTCCGCCACCGGCCCGAGCATACCCAGTACTTCGGCTTCATGTTCCCCACCTGGGAAAAGGCGGTGGACGCCAGTCGCGAGATCATGCAGGGCGAGTTCGGTTACCCGGCCGTCTACCGCATCTCCGACCCCGAGGAGACCGATCGCGGCCTCAAGCTCTACGGCATGCCCGCCTTTGTCGACCGCTACCTTGTCCGCAAGGGCTTCACCCCCATGCAGCGCTGCCTGTGCCTGGGCACGGTCAAGGGTGAGATCGACTACGCCCGCCTGGTGAAGGCCAAGATCCGTCAGATCGCCAAAGACCACGGCGCCATCTACCTCAGTGGCTATGCCGGCAAGAAGTGGGAGAAGACGCGCTTCACCGAACCCTACATGCGCGAGGACCTGCAGGACGTGGGCATCCAGATCGACACCCTGGAGGCGGGCGTCACCTGGGACAACCTGATCCGCGTCCACGAGCAGGTACGCGCCTTCGTCAAAAGCCGCCCGCAGACCATGTGCATGACCCACTGCTCACACTTCTATCCCCAGGGCACCAACCTCTATTTCATCTTTTTAACCCGCACCTCGGATGTGGCGGACTTCGTGAGCTTCCAGAACGGCATCATCGACGCCATCCAGCGTGCCGGCGGCTCGCTGAGCCACCATCACGGCATCGGCAAGATGATCGCCCCCTGGCTGGACGCCCACCTGGGTCCCGAGCAGATGGCCGTGTTGCGGGCCCTCAAGCGCCACTTCGACCCCCAAGGCATCCTCAACCCCGGGGGGCAGCTGGCGCTCGACCTACCCGAGGACCAGCGCCGTCACACCCCCCGTGAGGGCTGACCCACCTCTCTCCTGCTCTCCCGGGCGGCCGCGGTTCAGCTTACGGCCGCCCGGTACACCGGGGCATGTCTGACGGCCTTCCCCTCCCGGCACGCGGCACCACCTGTCCTTCTTCAAGGGAGGTAGCGGCTGTATCCCCGCTTTCTCAGGAAAACGCCCGCCGTGGTGAGGCGTCACAGGGGCCCTCGATCCGCAGGGCCAATCATCGCAGGAGACGGAGATTTCACCTTGCCCGTATGAAACCGCGGGGCCTTTCATGCGGGAAGAGCTTCACGGCCTCCGCCTCTCTTTACAGCAGGCCGCGATCAGGTCATACCACTCAGGCGCGATGCACCCCGTCTGCGCGCTGAGCCCGGGCAGCAACCCACCCCCGAGCAGCTCCTCCAGGGCCAGGCCCGTGACCAGCTTGTTGTGGGGCCAGGCCCGCAGCTCGCCGGCAAAGGCCTTTAGGAGCAGGCCGGTGAGTTCGTGCAGCGCCGAACAATCCCCGCCCGCCCGGCCTTCGATCTCCACCTCATGGTGCCGCAACTCGCGCCCTAAGGGCCTGTAGCTCACGGTGTCCAGTGCCATCTCGGCCAGGGCCGCTCCGCTTGAATCCTGCCGGTAGACCTGCCGTACCTGCCGCAGAGTGCCCCGCTCCTGGATCACCTGCAGCCTTAAGCCTTCAAGGACCTGCCGCGGATCGGACGCAAAGGCCCCCGTGTATGTACCTGCAAGCCCGCAGCGCGCGAGACCGGCGGCGAGCACCTCCAGGCCCTGCCGCGTCCAAGGCTCCTCGATCTCCAGGCGGTGCACCGCACCCTGCCGGTCGAAACGTTCGCGGCCCTTCAGGCACACACTGAATCCCTCACCCGTATTGCGCAGCCTTAAGGCCACCGACTGCCGGTGCAGGTCGCCCTCCGCGGTGTCGAAGTACCGGTCATACAGGTGCAGCGGCGCCCCGGGCTCGAGGCGGTATGCGCCAAACGCCTTAAGAGACGCTATACGTCCCAGGACCCCTTGAGGGTCATGTGAGCTTACGACGAGGGTGCTCTCGATCTCGATGGCCATGCCTGAACCTCCCAGACTCCCACTATGGCAGACCCACCTCCCGCGCGCAAGCGCGCGGGAGGTCCCGGGCCGGAGGCGACCCCCAAGGACAATGGGCGGGCATCTCACAGGTATGTCTTGATATTACGGTCAAAAAAGGTATCCTTGAAATCCCTGATCTTTTCAAGGAGGACTGGTGTATGATCTCACGCATCGACCACGTGTCCATTGCTGTGCGCGACTACGAGCGGGCAAGCACCTTCTTCATGCAGGTGCTTGGCGCTGTCAAGGGCAGCTGGGCCGACGACCCCGGCATGCAGTACCTCTGGCAGATCTTCTCCCTGGGCGACCTGAGCCGGATCGAGCTCCTCACCCCCACCGGAGAGCAGAGCTTTCTTAACAACTTCCTGCGCGAGCGCGCGCTGGTCTCACACTGTTCTACCTCTGCGTGGGTGTGTTCGAGCTGACCACGGGTCAGTTCCGGCCAATGCCCG
>CAZUDI010000017.1:53707-64333 GCA_964618975.1 uncultured Bacteriovoracaceae bacterium
GCGAGCGCGAAGGCGGCGTCCACCACATCAACCTGCAGACACCGGACATCCTCAAGGCGCGGGAACGCCTGGACGCATATGGCATTCCTTATTTCGGGTTCAACGATTACGGTGAGGTCTGGAAGGAACTCTTCATCCATCCCCGTGACGCCTTTGGCGTGCTGATCCAAATCGCCGAATTCACCGCCGACGACTGGATCTCCCCGATGTTGCGCATGTCCAAGACGCCCCCCTGGGGCGTGGAAAAGTGCGGGACCGATTTCATCCTGCGCCTGGTCCACCCCGGGGGCGGCAGCGCCGCCGTGCGCCTGACCAGAGAGCAGCTGCTCCAGCTGAGCAAAGACCTCGAATCCGCCGCCGGCGCCTGAGGGGACGGACGGACCTTAAGGCGCCACCCCCTTGCGCGAGAGCTTCTTGAGCCGGCCGATGCGCCGCCGCAGCTGATCGGCTCGGGGCCTGTTCTGGCCCTCCCGGGCGGAATCCCGCTCCCGTTTAAGCTCGGCCATGAGCTGCTTGAGCTCGGCCGGGGAGCGTTTGACCTTGGGTTCGGCCTTCTTCCTGGGCGAAGGCTTCTCCTCGACGATACCACGGGCCTGTCGGATGAAGGCCAGCAGCTCCTCCTTGTGCATGTCAGCGACGGCCCGGTCATTCTCGTCCCGGGGGATCTCGAGGGCGACCTCTCTGAGTTCCTTGACCGTCATCTTGGAAAGGGGCTTTTCCGGCATCTTCCTGGTCTCTTCGGCCATCTTGCAATCCTCCTTCATCACACGCCTGCCTGCCGTGCGACCTCAAGGTGCGCACGCAGCACGTAAGCTCCTGCACCACATCCGGGTGCACCTGATCGATAAGATAGCATATTCGTAGATCAAAGGCCAGAGAAGAGGCCTCCCGGTGCGCACCTTGGGGCCGGCCACCGGTCACTTAGGTGTGGCAGTGCCGCTTCCACTCCATGTCGTTCGAGGTGCTGCTGATACGCAAGCCGAGTTGGTGCTGCTTGTTGTTCACCCGTGCGATGGTACCCCGCGCCACGAGGCCCTGCCCCTCAAAGGTGACGGTTACGGGCTTGTGTCTCAGTCGCTGGGCCTGCAGCCAGCTCAGGCCCTCGAGCTGCGGCACCTCCTTCAGGCACATACCCGACCAGCTGAGATCACTGAGCTGGGATGCCCGGGATTCACCATTATAGATCTTGAAGTTCACCCGTTCACCCGCCGAACATCTCGGGTAGACCCTCCGCTCCTTCTTGACTTCTTTCATGGCTTCCTCCCTGTGCATGGTCTGTCCTTCATAGTTGTTCATTGCAATGGTCATCCGTGGAAACGGCATCGGAATCATGGGCATGCATCCCAGGGCAAACCCGGGAAAACCCCTTTTATGCCGCAAGCGGCATGGGATTTGACTCATAACGATCAAAAATATTTCCGTGAGGTTGTGTCAGTTTGGATGCTCCCGGCTCTCCGGAGGATTCATCCATCCCGCATCAGGCCCGCCCTCCGGGGGCTCTCCTTTCAGACCATTTCGGCCAGGGTCTTGACGAACACGCGGGTGTCCTTCCAGCCCAGGCAGGGGTCGGTGATGGACTTGCCGTACTCGAGGGCAGGGATATCCTGGGCCCCCTCCACCAGATAACTCTCCACCATCAGGCCCCGCACCATGTCCCTGAGGAGCGGGGAAAGCCGGCGGCTCTGCATGACCTCCATGCCTATGCGCGGCTGTTCCCTGAAACGCTTGCCGGAATTGGAATGGTTGGTATCCACCACGATCACCGGGTTGGCCAGGGGCCGCTGCATATACGCCTCGCCCAGTTGCATGAGGTTTTCGAAGTGATAGTTCGGCAGGTGCCGGCCGTAGGAATCCACCGCCCCGCGCAGGATGGCATGCGCGAAGGGATTGCCCGAGGTGCGCACCTCCCACCCGTTGTAGATGAATACATGCGACTGCTGGGCCGCCTGCACCGCGTTCAGCATCACGGCCAGGTCGCCACCGGTAGGGTTCTTCATGCCGGCGGGCACCTCCATGCCGCTGATGGTAAGGCGGTGCTGCTGGTTTTCGACCGAACGGGCACCCACAGCCACATAGCTCAGCAGGTCCTCCAGATAGGGGAGGTTCCCCGGGTAGAGCATCTCGTCCGCCGCCGGCAGATGGGACTCGCGCAGGGCACGCAGGTGCATCCTTCGAATGGCCTTGATGCCCTCGCTGATGTTGGGCTTCTTGGTGGGATCGGGCTGGTGCATCATGCCCTTGTAGCCCTCTCCGGTGGTGCGGGGCTTATTGGTGTAGATCCTCGGGACGAGCATAATCCGCTCGCGCACCTCCTCCTGGAGGACGGCCAGCCGGGCCACATACTCGCACACCGCATCCTCGTTGTCCGCCGAACAGGGCCCGATCACCAGGAAAAATCTGTCGCTTTTTCCCTGGAGGATCGCCTTCAGCTCGGCGTCGCGCTGCAGCTTGAGTCGCTTGAGCTCGTCGGGAAGGGGAGCCTCATCCATGATCTCCTGGGGGCTAGGAATCCTCTGTAGATACTCGAAACTCATTACCTTGACCTCCTGATGGCCGCTACGGCGGAGACCTGTCAAGCACCGGCAGGCAGCCCGCCTCTTCACCTCCACTACATACCCAATTCTGCGCCCGGAATCCACCCACGATCCCGGGGCAGTCATCTCCCGGCCCGGGCAGCCCCCCGCACGGGCTATGCGCTTGCATGCAGGCCCGATCTGTGTTTTAGGAAATACTGCATGGGAAGAGCAGCCGACAAATCGACGACCCGTCTCAGAGCGGGCCTGCTCGCCCTTGCCGCCCTGGTGCTCATGGCAGCGAATCTCCAGGCCGCCCCCGCCCGCATCGTCTCCCTGGCGCCCTCGCTCACCAGCGCCATCTGTGACCTGGGGGCCCGGGAGAGCCTGGTGGGAGTGACCAGTTTCCGGCCGGAGAGGGCGCAGGACATAGAGGTCATCGGAACCCTCACGGGGCTCAACCTGGAAAAAATCCTCTCTCTCAGGCCCGATCTCGTCCTGGCAAGCACGGACGCCAACCGCAGGCGGGATGTGGAGCGCCTGCGCACCCTCGGGCTGAGGGTCGAGGTCTTCGAGGCCTGTGTGGATTTCGATGCCATCTGTCAAGGCTTTCTGCGGCTCGGGGAACTGCTGGGACTGGAGGCCGAGGCGCAGCGGATCGCTCTCCAGTGCCGTGACGAGGTCGCCCTTATCCAAGCCCGGACCGGACGGAATAAGCCCCTGCGCATATTCTGGCAGCTCGGCACGGAGCCCCTGATCACGGCCGGGCACAACACCTTCAGCGCCGAATTCATCCGGCTTGCGGGCGGCATCAACATCTTCGCCGCGCTCACGGCGCGCTACCCACGGGTCAACCGGGAGCAGGTCCTCGTGAGAAATCCCGAGGTGATCATCATCGTCTCCGACATGCAGGCCTCCCCCCCCGCGCCCCAGGGCGCGTGGCCGGCGGACCTCGGGATCGATGCCGTCAGAAACGGGCGCATCTACACCATCCCCGCGTCCCTTGTCTGCCAGCCCACCCCTATGGCCTTCGTGAAGGGGCTTAGAACCCTGGCCGGCCTGCTCTACCCGGACATGCCATGAGAAAGGCTCCCGTCTTTCTCTTCCTGACCCTGGTCTTCCTCGCCAGCACGGCCCTGTCGCTGCTGACCGGCGGCACCGCCCTGCCCCTGTCCGAGGTCCTCGAGGCGCTCTTACATCCGCACGACGAGGGCCTCGTTCACACCCTGGTATGGGACCTGCGCCTGCCCCGACTGGTGATGGCCATGCTGGTGGGGGCCTCCCTGGCGGCCTGCGGCGCCATCTACCAGGCCATCCTGCGCAATCCGCTGGCCGAACCCTATACCCTGGGGGTCTCGGGTGGGGGCGCGCTGGGGGCCACCATCGCCATTGTCTGCGGGATTGCGGGTCCCGGTATGGTGCTCCTGTGCTTTACCGGGTGCTGCCTCAGCATGGCGCTGGTGATGGGCATGGCGGCCGC
The DNA here is from genome assembly GCA_964618975.1 of uncultured Bacteriovoracaceae bacterium. Lineage (GTDB taxonomy): Bacteria > Desulfobacterota > Desulfomonilia > UBA1062 > UBA1062 > CAZUDI01. The sequence continues at coordinate 57,701 of CAZUDI010000017.1, forward strand.
CCGGCATTTCACCAACGCCATGCTGATCCTTTCGGGCGTCATCATGAGCTTTCTCTTTTCGTCCCTGGTCATGTTCATCTTCGCCGTGGCCTCCTCGCGGGAGGTCCACGCCTCCATCCTCTGGCTCATGGGCTCCCTGAGTGCCCAGGACCCCGCCTTCGTGAAGGCCCTGGCGGCCCTCGTCATCCCGCTGCTACTCGGGCTTATCTGCTTCAGCCGCGAACTGAACGTGCTGACCCTGGGCGACGAAAGGGCCCGGCACCTCGGTCTCGATCCCCGGCGGGCCAAGATCCTCTTCTTCCTGGCGGCCTCGCTGATCACCGCCGCCTGCGTGTCTGTCTCCGGGGTGATCAGCTTTGTGGGCCTTCTCGTCCCCCATCTCATGCGCCGGCTGCTGGGGCCGAATCACCGGGCCCTGCTCCCGGCGTGTCTGCTGGCAGGCGCAAGCCTATTGATGCTCTCGGACGCCCTGGCCCAGCTTGTGCTGCGCCCCCTGGAGCTCCCCGTGGGGGTGATCACCGGCATTCTCGGCGGGACCTTCTTCCTCGTGCTTCTTATCCGGACGCGCTCATGGGAGGTGATGTAGCATGCTGGCGCTCGACATCCACGCTCTGGAGGCGGGCTACGACGGCCGGCCCGTGCTCAGGGACGTGTCCTTCGGCATCGAAGCGGGGTGTTTCCTCGGGATCATCGGCCCCAACGGCGCCGGCAAGAGCACCCTCATGAAGACCCTCTCGCGCGTGCTGACACCCACCAGCGGGACGATCGCCCTCCTGGGAAGGCCGCTTCAGCGCTATACGCCCCGTGAGCTCGCCCGGTGCATGGCCTGCGTTCCCCAGTTTCAGGCCCAGCCCTTCTCCTTCCCGGTGGAGGAATTCGTGCTCATGGGCCGCTACCCCCATTCCGGGCGCTTCTCCGGTCTGGGCCGCCGGGACCGACGTGCCTGCGAGCAGGCCATGGACCTGCTGGAGGTGTCCCCCTTGAGAAGGGCGCGCCTGGGTGAACTCTCGGGGGGGGAAATGCAGCGGGTCTTCATCGCCCAGGCCCTGGCCCAGGAGCCAACGGTCCTGCTGCTGGACGAGCCCACCGCCCATCTGGACATCGCCCATCAGGTCAAGATCCTGGACCGCCTCCGTTCCTACGGCAGGCATCAGCGTCTGACGGTGGTCGTCATCCTGCACGATCTCAATCTCACCGGGCTGTACTGCGAGCATGTCGTGCTCATGAAGGAGGGGCGGGTGTGCGGCGCGGGCGCTCCGGAGGCGGTCATCACCGCCGAGACCATCCAGTCCGTGTACGCCACACAGGTCATCGTGCAGCAGGATCCGGTGGCCGCGCGGCCGCACGTGTATATCGTCCCCGGGGACCTGCCGGACTGAAGGCCTATTCCGAGAGGATATCCAGGACCTCGAACCCGCGTTTGCCGTTGGGGGTCAGCACCACCACCTCGTCATCCAGCCGCTTCCCGATGAGGGCCTTGGCGATGGGCGACTCGATCGAGATCTTGCCCGCGTTCACGTCGGATTCTTCGACGCCGACGATCTTGTAACTGATCTCCTCGCCCGTATCCACATTGCACAGCACAACCGTGGAGCCGAAGACGATGCGGTCGGAGGGAAGCCTCGATGTGTCGATGATGTCGGCCGTGGCTACCTTGGTCTCAAGTTCCTGAATGCGGGTCTCGACAAAGCTCTGGCGTTCCTTGGCATAGATGTACTCCGCGTTTTCGGAGAGGTCGCCATGGCCGCGCGCCTCCTCGATGGCGGCGATGATGCTGGGTCGCTCCGTCTTCTTGAGGTGCTCGAGTTCTTTCAGGATCTTGTCATAGCCTGTCCGGGTTATGGGATTGCGTTTCATGTGCGTCTCCACATCTTACTCAGGTGGTGATAAAATAAAAAAGGATACCGGTAGCCGAAACCACCAGTATCTTTAGGGGAAGGATATCCGTCTCGCCTGAGGATGTCAAGCCTGGAATGGTGTGGGGCTCTGCCAGGTGTGGCCCTGGCCGCCAGGTGATAACTCGTTATGGCCGTCCCCCTGTGGCTTCACCCACCCGGCACCCCGTTGGGCGCCGGGTCAAGCCCCTTGGGCGGTGTGAGAAAGGGGGTATACGCCCCGGGGATTATGTGATATGAGCCCGGCATACTGAATATTCAGCGGAGGACGAAACATGGAAGCGAAGGAAACCGTCAGCCTGGAAGTCGGCAGACGCGACGTGTATAAGAAGAAGGTAAGGCCGTTGCGCTCCCAAGGGATGGTACCAGGCGTGATCTTCGGCCTGGGCCAGGAATCGGTGCCGGTACAGGTGGAGGCCAAGGCCTTCGAAAAGGTCTACCGCCAGATCGGCGGCACATCGGTCCTGGATGTGATGCTCGACGGAAAGGCGATTCCCGTGATCATCCATCACGTGCAGACCCACCACCTCAAACCCCAGATCATACATATCGACTTCCTCAAGATCAACATGAAGGCCTCCATCACCGTGGAGATTCCCCTGGTCATGAAGGGGGTCTCGTCGCTCGAGGAATCCGGACAGGGCTCGATCAGCCAGGAGGCGCTGTCCATCCCGGTCAAGTGCCTGCCCTCCGATATCCCGGATGAGTTCGTGATCGACATCAGCCAGATCACCGCTACCGGCCAGGTGCTGCACGCCTCTGACCTGACCCTGCCCAAAGGCGTTGTCCTGGCGCATGAATCCGATAAGGACAAGGTCCTCGCGCATGCCGTTCCCATCCGGGGCGCCTCGGCCGCCGAGGAGGCCGAGGCCGAACAGGAAGCGCCCACCGAGGAATAAGCCCTTCAGCCCTTGATGATGCCCAGCGGACGCAGCCGGGCGACACGGCGGGCAAGGCCCGCCCCGGACACCGTCGCAACCACCTCGGTGACATCCTTGTAGGCCTGGGGCATCTCTTCGGCCAGGGTGCGCGGGGAGGCCGCCAGGGCGTGGATGGCGTCCCTTTTCAGAATCTCCCGCACGTCCTGGCCCTTGAGCCGTTGCGTGGCCTGGCGCCGGGAGAGCACCCTGCCGGCGCCGTGACAGGCGCTGAAGAAGCTCTCGGGGGCCTTCTCGCCCCCGGCCAGGATATACGAACAGCGCCCCATATCGCCGGGCACCAGCACGGGGCCGCCCGTGTCGCGGTAGCGCCCCGGCAGCCGGCGATCGCCGGGCGGGAGAGAGCGCGTGGCGCCCTTGCGGTGGATACAGACCGATAAGCTCTTTCCCTGCCAGTCAACCCGTTCGAGCCTGGCGATGTTGTGGCAGCAGTCCACCAGAAGCCCCATCCCCAGCGCCTCGAAGCCGCGCCCGAACTCCTGCTCGAAGATGTGGCGGATCTGCACCGTGATGAGCTCGCGGTTGGCAAAGGCGAAGTTGGCGGCGCAGGCCATGGCCCCCAAATAGGCCTGCCCCGCGGGGCTTTGCACCGGGGCGCAGGCGAGCTGCCGGTCGGGCAACGCGATGCCGTGCTCCTGGGAGACCGCCAGCATGCGGTGCACATACTCGTCGCAGACCTGGTGCCCGAAGCCCCGCGATCCGGTGTGCACGAGCACCAGCACCTGGCCCTCGAAGAGGCCGAAGCTCTTCGCCGCGGGCTGGTCCTCGATCCTGTCCACGAAGTCCAGCTCGATGAAGTGGTTGCCCGACCCCAGGGTGCCCAGCTGCGGCAGGCCGCGCTCGAAGGCCCGCGGCGAGACCTCGCCGGGGTCGGCACCTTGAAATACCCCGCCGTCCTCGTGGGCCTCGAGGTCGTCCGCCGGGGCCAGACCCTGGCGGACGACCCAGGCCGCCCCGGTCTTGAGCACCTGCTCGAACTGCTTCTTGTTGAGGGCAAAGCCTACTCGCGGTTTCCCCATGCCGGTGGGGATGCCGGCAAAGAGGGCGGCGAGCAGCCGCTCCAGCCGGGGGACCACCTCGGCCTTGGTGAGCGTGGTGCGCAAACAGCGGATGCCGCAGTTGATGTCGTAGCCCACCCCGCCGGGTGAGACCACCCCGTCGCGCGTGGAAAAGGCGGCCACGCCGCCGATGGGGAAACCGTAGCCCCAGTGGATGTCCGGCATGGCCATGCTGGGCCCCACGATCCCGGGCAGGCAGGCCACGTTGGCCACCTGCTGCAGGGCCTGCTCCTCCTCCAGCAGCCTTTCGATGGCCCGGTTGGCATACACGAGCCCGTGGGTGCGCATGGGGGGGCGCTGCTCGATGATCAGGCGGTAGTCGTCCAAGCGGGTGGTCCCTATCCCTTGCATACCCTCCATATAGCCGCCGCGGCCCCCCCGCACAACCACCCGGCTTCAGGTGTCGCAGATGAAGGTGGCGCGGTAGCGCTCTCCCCGGCGCTCGATGGCCAGGTCGTGGTAGGTGACGGCCTTGATCTCCGTGAGCAGCTCTCCGCCGCAGGCCCGCCCCACAACGCGCGCCTTGAGGGAGACTTTCGTCAGTTCGTCGATTATGATGCGCTCTACACGCAGTCCCCGGTCCACCGCGAGGAAGAGGATTTCCTGCAGCCAGCGCACGAGCAGGTCTTCCGGGTCGAGCCCCTCAAGGGCCAGCTCATGGACCTCCCCGGTGCCGGAGGCCCGGGCGCCCATGACCGCCAGCAGGGCGTAAGCGGCCTCCGTAAAGAGCCCCGGAAGCGTTGCGGCCTCCACCTGGAGGCCCAGGTCGGCCGTATGGTCGATCAGGCGGTAGGTCATGCGCGCTTTCTCCTGTTTTCGCGCCGGCGGCGCTTCTGTCACAGGGGCGGCCCCGGCCGCATCGAGGCTTGCAACCCTTACGCGTAATACCATAGAATGCCCCGCATGCACAGACTCGCCCGCACACTGGAGCGCATCGACGCCAAAGGCTACAAGGCCTACAAGGACCTCAGCGGCGCCTACGACTTTCCCACCTACCGCCTGCACATCGACCACGTGCAGGCAGACCCCTTCGCCGCCCCCTCGCGCCTGCGCATCAGCGTGCCGATTACCGTCACCGGCCTCGACCCCGGTCTCTCCGCCAACCGCAGCCGGAAGACGGCGCTGACGGACTTCCTCATCCGCAGCTTCGAGCGCCGCATCCGGGAGATCGCCCAAAGACGGCGCGGAATCGGCTTAAGCGGCCTGATCGCCATCGACCGCCCCGGCCAGGAGATCCTGGAGCGCACCGCCTGCGTTATCGACCAGGGCATGCTGGAGGTGCGCTTCGGCCTGGGGCTCCCGGCCCAGGGCCGCACCATCCAGGCCCGCCAAGCCCAGGCCATGCTCTTCGACGAGCTGCCGCGCATCGCCTCGGGCCTCTTCGCCGCCGGGCTGGACGTACGTGCGCTCGAGGCCCACGTCAACGCCAACGAGGACCAGGACCACCTGCGCGGCCTCCTGGAGCAGGCAGGCCTGGTCGCCTTCGTGGCCGACGGCGCCGTGCTGCCGCGCCTCTCGGGCATCGACGAGCGCCCCCTGGAGCAGGGCCGCGCCGTGGCCTTTCTAAGCCCGGAGTCCCTCAGCGTGACGCTGCCGACCCTCCACCACGGGGAGGTTACCGGCACCGGGGTCCCGTCTGGCGTCACCCTCATCGTGGGGGGCGGCTTCCACGGCAAGAGCACCCTCTTGCGCGCGCTCGAGCGCGGGGTGTACAACCACATCCCGGGCGACGGCCGCGAGCTGGTGGTCACACGCGCCGACGCGGTCAAGATCCGCGCCGAGGACGGCCGCGCCGTGGCGCAGGTGGACATCTCCCCCTTCATCACCACCCTCCCGGGGGGGCTCGCGACCACCGCCTTCAGCACCGAGAACGCCTCGGGCTCCACCTCGCAGGCCGCCAACATCATGGAGGCCCTCGAGGTGGGCTCCCGCCTGCTCCTGATCGACGAGGACACCTCGGCCACCAACTTCATGATCCGCGACGCGCGCATGCAGGCGCTGGTGGCCAAGGCAAAGGAGCCCATCACCCCCTTCGTGGACAAGGTGCGCGAGCTCTGGGACGATCTGGCGTGCTCCACCATCCTGGTCATGGGCGGCTCGGGCGACTACTTCGACGTGGCCGACACCGTGCTCATGATGGACAACTACCACCTGGCCGACGTCACCGAAGCTGCGCGCGCCATCGCCCGGCGCATCGACGGCGCGCGCGTGCACGAAGGCAGCGCGCACTTCGGGGACATCGCCGAGCGCGCGCCCACCCCCGCAAGCTTCCCCGCCCCGGACGACCGGCGCGCCGCAAAAATCGGCGCCCGCGGGCGGGCCCGCATCATCCTCGGCAGGGCCGAGATCGACATCACGGCCCTGGAACAGCTCTTAGACGAAGCCCAGGCGCGCGCCATCGCCGGGCTGGTGCAGGTCTATGCCCGCGACTACGCCCCGCGGGGCGTGCCCCTCCTTCAGGGGCTGACCGCGATCATGGGCCGCATCGAAAAGGAGGGTCTGCTGCGCGTGCTCCCGCCCCGGCTGCACGACGGCGCCCTGCCGCGCCTCTTCGAGACGGCCGCGGCCGTCAACCGCCTCAGGGGCCTGCGGCTGGGCTGAGGCACAGCCGGACCGCGGAAGGGCTGCCGTATAATACCTTGCAAAAATAATTTGTTATCCCTCAAAAATGCTGTATAACATCCCCCATGGGCGGATTGGACGGCAGAAATGCTGCGCTGGGCGGATCAGGCGGCACATCTG